>CAJTJY010000062.1 GCA_910576975.1 uncultured Lachnospiraceae bacterium | reverse complement strand
GTATATTGATGCCCCGGACATTCCACCGTCACTTCCACTTTGATGTCCGTGACGATCTGATACTTCTCCGTGTCCTCCGGCGTGTACGTCACCACATATTCATACGTTCCTTCCTGATAAAGCTTCGTCTCTGGATCTGTCTGCCACTCAAAGCCTGCCGGCAGTTCCACGCTCCCTAGCGTCTTTCCGCTCTCTCCCCTTAGTCCCGTGGGCACCGTGTAAGCTGGCTTCTGCTTATCCGGATCCAGCTTGGGGATCTCCTCCGTCTGCACGTCGCCGCACACGCTGCAGGTCTTGGTCCTCTCTCCCGCCTCCGTCTGCGTCGGCTCTTTGGTCACTTCTGATGTATATTGATGCCCCGGACATTCCACCGTCACTTCCACTTTGATGTCCGTGACGATCTGATACTTCTCCGTGTCCTCCGGCGTGTACGTCACCACATATTCATACGTTCCTTCCTGATAAAGCTTCGTCTCTGGATCTGTCTGCCACTCAAAGCCTGC
>CAJTJY010000061.1:301-525 GCA_910576975.1 uncultured Lachnospiraceae bacterium | reverse complement strand
TGAAGTGTAGGAACAAGTTTTTCCAACTCTGGAAAAAGAATGCACACAAGCCTTGAAACAGAACTTTTCAGTTTTGCCCGTTCTTTTACTTTATCAAAACGATAACGAGTGAGTGACTTTAATTCCTCATTGTGGTAAGATGTGTCTGAGTAGGACTTTAAGTTCATGTCAGACATCATCATAGTGGCAATGGTACGGGAATCAACTTTATCCGTTTTGGTCTT
>CAJTJY010000061.1:0-216 GCA_910576975.1 uncultured Lachnospiraceae bacterium | reverse complement strand
ATTGTAACTGTAGTGTCCGGTGGCTTCCAGTCCTGCTTTTACTTTGGTTAAATCATCTGATACGGATTCAATTCTCTGAAATAAAGTTTCAAACCCTTCGCGATTGTTAGAGATGGTAAAGGAGTTAAATAATGCTTCGCCATCCGAGTGAGTGATAAAGCAGTCGTGCTTATCTTTTGCGACATCAATTCCAACGTAGATCATAAGAAATCTCCT
>CAJTJY010000060.1 GCA_910576975.1 uncultured Lachnospiraceae bacterium | reverse complement strand
TTGACTTATATGTTATAATGAAAAACCAAATGACTGGATAATACTATCTGTACTGATTGGTATTATTCAGTGTTGTTTCGTTTCAAAAATACGGTTTTCCCAAAGGGATGCTGCGTAATGTGACCTGCATTCGTGTAATTGCTATTTTAACGCTTATTCGCCAGCATTGCAAGCCCATTTTACACGAATCGAAAATCAAATTACACGAATTTCGGGCGAATAGGCAAACTTTTTGCGCGGTAACAATGAGGAAAATGCCCTGCTAGGTGCCCTGTGGGTATGCAGGAGCATTTGACGAATGTCGCGATAACGAGAAAACTTGTTTTCGAGTGTCCGGTCACAAATTGGAGGTTTTCATATGCCAGATAAGAGAGGAAATTCGCAATCCGCTGACAGCAGTCAGCTACTTGCTCATAAAAGCAGCCCAAAAGACAGGCATGCTTTTAATTTACAAGCCCCCTACAAGCCCACAGGCGACCAGCCGCAGGCTATCGCCGAGCTGGTCAAAGGCTTCAAGGAGGGCAATCAATTCCAGACTTTACTAGGGGTTACGGGTTCCG
>CAJTJY010000059.1 GCA_910576975.1 uncultured Lachnospiraceae bacterium | reverse complement strand
AAGTGCTTGACAGCGAGAAACAACTGTGATAAGATGTAGAAGTTGTCGCGCAAGAAAGCGGACAGGACCTTGATAACTGAACAGTGAAATAACCTTGAAAGATTCAGAGAGTTTCTGTCTGGGAACAGACAGGAAGCCATCAAAAGATGGCGGATATTCAAGAAGAACAGCATTCGATAAAAAGATGCGACCTAAAACAGTAAAGAAAGCCAGATAAGAGCAGAGGCCTCGGGAAAGAGGAAGAAGCAGGACTGGCCGGAACGAACTTATGATGAGAGTTTGATCCTGGCTCAGGATGAACGCTGGCGGCGTGCTTAACACATGCAAGTCGAACGGAGCACCCCTGAAGGAGTTTTCGGACAACTGATGGGAATGCTTAGTGGCGGACGGGTGAGTAACGCGTGAGCAACCTGCCTTGGAGTGGGGAATAACAGCTGGAAACAGCTGCTAATACCGCATAATATGTCTGAATCGCATGGCTCTGGACATCAAAGATTTATCGCTCTGAGATGAGCTCGCGTCTGATTAGCTTGTTGGCGGGGTAACGGCCCACCAAGGCGACGATCAGTAG
>CAJTJY010000058.1 GCA_910576975.1 uncultured Lachnospiraceae bacterium | reverse complement strand
TGACAGGCTCCAGCCCAAAAAGGGAAGCGGTCGGATAATCCTTTCCATGGTAGGATTACACGGATAAAAGCGCCGCCGGTGGATGAGACAGAGCCTAACCTACCCGTTGTTATCTATGTGGAACAAGGTAAGCCTGTATCTCTCCTGTTTACGCAGGAAAGTTTTCCGTAAGGAAAACCGATAGGGGTGCAGGTATGGGATTGTAGAAAAAGCGAACGCCATTCTGTAATGGAATGGATAGGGGTTCAAGATTTGCCCCGACCCGAAAGGGTGCAGACTTCTACATTAGGTGATTCTTTACAAGAAGCTTATAGAACTTTTGGAAGGAGCAAAGCAAATGAACGTTAATCAAACAACGTGTGCGGCTGCTGACCATGATTTTGCATGGAAATCCATTGACTGGAAGAAATGTGAAGCACAGGTTAAAAAGCTACAAGAACGTATTGTAAAGGCTAGGAAAGAAGGCAGACACGGCAAAGTGCAGGCTTTGCAGTGGACGCTGACACATTCTTTTGCGGCAAAAGCTATCGCTGTAAAAAGAGTGACAACTAACGAAGGTAAGAAAACACCAGGAGTAGACGGGGTTTTATGGTCTACCGACAAAGCAAAGTATGAAGCCGTTTTGGATTTAAAGAGGAACGGTTACAAACCACAGCCAT
>CAJTJY010000056.1:483-698 GCA_910576975.1 uncultured Lachnospiraceae bacterium | reverse complement strand
CAGGATTTTAGTCTCAAAAGCAAGTTTCAATGGAAAAATATCTTTTCTCCCATTCTTTTCTGATTCCACAAGGAATCTCCACCGTCTTGTTTTGTAGAAATGGAAGTATTTGTCTGCAATCCAGCGTTTTCCCTTTTTCGGATGCCGCCTTTTCGCCCACTGCCATAATTTGCGGAATATCTGGTCGTCCACTCTCTGGAACGTCTTTGATGATG
>CAJTJY010000056.1:0-467 GCA_910576975.1 uncultured Lachnospiraceae bacterium | reverse complement strand
ACCTGTAATCTTTGGATTTAAGAGCCTTATCAATGTTTCCTGCCGACAGGATTTATTGCTGTCAATCGTATAACGGATTCCGTCTAAAAATTTCTTTACACATTTCTTTGACGGCTGTGTCAGCAGAACGCCTTTAAACTTTCTGATGTTGAAGCCAAGAAAATCAAAACCGTCGTCAATGTGTGTGATAACCGTTTTTTCCTCTGACAACTCCAATCCTCTTTCAGCAAGAAATTCAACCAGCATCGGTTTAATTTCTCTTTCCAAGACCTCCTTTTCTGCACTTGTGATGATAAAATCATCAGCATAGCGTACAAGGTTCACCATAGGCGAATACAGTTTCCCGCCTTTGGAATACCTCCTGTACTTCTGTGCAAGAATTGGCTGGATACCGTCCAATGTCATGTTTGCGAGTGTTGGTGAGATGATTCCACCCTGCATCGTACCTTCTTCGGTTCTATATAATT
>CAJTJY010000055.1 GCA_910576975.1 uncultured Lachnospiraceae bacterium | reverse complement strand
GTTCCCTTGACCTATCGTATATTCTTTATTTTTGCAGGATAAACAGCGTGTCCCTGCTTCCATAAAGCCAATCACATAGTAATCATGAAAATGATTTGGGAATGGCTGTACGATTCCCTCAAAACGATATGCTTCAAGGTGTAAATCTTCATCATAGCAGACTGTCCGTATTTCTTTTTGCATTATAACACCTCCTTGCACGCTACATTATACTCAAAATGTTTACCGATTTCTTGTATGATATCTTCATTTTAAAAAATCTCAAATATGAAAGGCAAAAGAAAAAGAGCTGTTGCACGAATGGGTGCACTTGTTTAAAAGATCTTGCCGCTCATGCGGCAAAGACAGAATGCAAAAAACCACTCTGGGAAGCTAGCTTCCCAAGATAATTATTGTGCATTTTATTTGCATTGCTTTGCAATGTAAACCTTTTAAACAAGTGCACCCATTCGTGCGACAGCTTCTTTCTTTTCATCACACTATTTTGCAAACATTAATCCACTTTATAAAACCAGAATATTCTTCTAATTCTTGTAGCGAAAGCTCAATCGCACTATTGGAGCTACCACACGCTGGAAATACAGTGCTGAAGCGTTTGAGGGATATATCTAAATATATTTCCACACCCTCATTTACGGCAAAGGGGCAGATACCTCCAACGGCGTGTCCGACCAAAGGCTCTGCTTCATCAAAAGACAGCATTTTTGCTTTCATTCCAAACTGAGCTTTATACTTTGCATTATCAATCTTAGCATCGCCCGCAGCAAC
>CAJTJY010000054.1:342-819 GCA_910576975.1 uncultured Lachnospiraceae bacterium | reverse complement strand
CAAAGAAAGTTTTAGAGCTAAACGATAAAAAGCTCATTTTCAAAAGGAAAATGAGAGTTTGATCCTGGCTCAGGACGAACGCTGGCGGCGTGCCTAATACATGCAAGTCGAGCGAGCTTGCCTAGATGATTTTAGTGCTTGCACTAAATGAAACTAGATACAAGCGAGCGGCGGACGGGTGAGTAACACGTGGGTAACCTGCCCAAGAGACTGGGATAACACCTGGAAACAGATGCTAATACCGGATAACAACACTAGACGCATGTCTAGAGTTTGAAAGATGGTTCTGCTATCACTCTTGGATGGACCTGCGGTGCATTAGCTAGTTGGTAAGGTAACGGCTTACCAAGGCAATGATGCATAGCCGAGTTGAGAGACTGATCGGCCACATTGGGACTGAGACACGGCCCAAACTCCTACGGGAGGCAGCAGTAGGGAATCTTCCACAATGGACGAAAGTCTGATGGAGCAACGCCG
>CAJTJY010000054.1:0-232 GCA_910576975.1 uncultured Lachnospiraceae bacterium | reverse complement strand
CAGCAGCCGCGGTAATACGTAGGTGGCAAGCGTTGTCCGGATTTATTGGGCGTAAAGCGAGTGCAGGCGGTTCAATAAGTCTGATGTGAAAGCCTTCGGCTCAACCGGAGAATTGCATCAGAAACTGTTGAACTTGAGTGCAGAAGAGGAGAGTGGAACTCCATGTGTAGCGGTGGAATGCGTAGATATATGGAAGAACACCAGTGGCGAAGGCGGCTCTCTGGTCTGCAAC
>CAJTJY010000053.1 GCA_910576975.1 uncultured Lachnospiraceae bacterium | reverse complement strand
TCATCAGTGCTTTCCCTCTATTTTACGATAATTCTTAGCTCTTGCTTGTTAGGTTATTGACATTGCGGTTACCGGCCTGCATCTTTTTTCTCTACAGAAGGAATAGTAGACAAAGCCTGCTTATAATGCCACTTATACGCAGGTTTAATCGAAATTTAGCTAATTTGCTGTAAATTTATCTTATAAATTGGCTATAATCACATATCTTTGATATGTTATAGTGCAGGCTTGGGTGAGGTCATTCTCGCCTAAACCTGCTTTTATTTATGTTTAAGAAAGTGAGGTCACCATGAAACTTCCGTATGGCTATGTTTTAGTTAATGAGGAAATCGTTGCACATGAAGAAAAGGCGGATGTCGTCCGCAGTATATTTGAATACTATCTTGCTGGTGCCAGTTTGGGCAAGATTGTGGATATGCTTCATGCAAAAGGCATCCCATCCCCTTCTGGTAATCCGAAATGGGGCAGAGCGGCGGTGGACAAACTTCTATCCAATGCAAAATATATTCCCATTGTTGGCATGAGGACATATATGGATGCCCAATTCGAACGGGAGCGCCGGTGTAACGTAGATTATGACAGAACTGGACATCCCAGAAAAGCAACCAGATATCAATCTCCAGCCCGTTAATAAATTTAGGCTATTCAAATCCCGTTTTTTCTGCTATACTGTCAGAAAAAGGGGAGAACTGGATCATGACGCCAGAGGAAATGAGTGATTTATACATACGCATTGCATTCCATTATGAGTCTACGGTTGATCGGCTTCTTGGGAAGGGACTATTAGATAAAGACTTTGCAGACTATCACAGAAAGACCTTTTACGATTCGCTGGATGAAGAAAAGCTACGGACATCCCAAACGATTGGAAGTCAGATTGAAATTATGCAGCGCTATGTGAGAGCCATGGTTTGTGGAGTTATGGTTTCATTGACAAAAATAGCGAAACAATACACAGATGATTCTCCTGGATATGTCATTCAAAGCTGGATGCGGAGCCGCAATACTTTGGAGTTCCTCCGCCAATGGGAAAATGACATGAACGGAGGATTTGATGACAGGGCCTGCGAGGAGCTGATTCATGAAGCACATACAACATCGCTGACCGTTACGCCATCTTTGTGGATTCGGCGGACGCACGCTGTTGGGATATATGTAAAACAGGGCAAAGGCGGGGGCGTGAGTGCTTACCCTGAGATTGCGGCAGATTTCCGTTTATGGCTTAATCCTGCGGAGAGGTTGGCACTAATTAGGATGTCGCATATAGTTTTTTTGCACTCTCGCCAGTATCAACAAATTTGGGTAAAACTGGACATTCATTCTCGTTATAGTCACCACAGTTGAAAAGCGGTAGAAAGAGCGTCGTCAAAGGAAGTGACAGCGGGAAGGATTTTTCTCAAAAAGCGCTTCAGCCAAGCCCAGAAATGTTCAATAGGATTGAGTTCCGGGGAGTAGGGTGGAAGAAAGAGGAGTCTGCACCCGGCATTTTGGGCAGCAAAAAGCAGCCGCTTTTTGGAATGGAGATCTTTCTTTTCCAAATTTCCCGTTTCTTTCAGTTGCTTTTCCCACTTTTGTATCGTCGATTTGGAAACCTTAAAGACTTGATGGGTTGCTTCCAAGCTATGTCCTGCCTGTCGATATTCTATTGTGCGTTCCCTATACTTTCTTGAATAGCTCATGATTTTATTCTACTCGTTGCCATACCTTTTTTCA
>CAJTJY010000052.1 GCA_910576975.1 uncultured Lachnospiraceae bacterium | reverse complement strand
TATTCTAAGCCTTAAACACCAGATAACTTTCAATTATCCTCCATTCACATCCATCACATTCCTAGGATGCTTCTCTGTCAATATGGCTTTCTGCTTATGCATAGACACGCTGGTGTAGATTTGTGTCGTAGTAATGGAGCTATGCCCAAGCATTTTCTGGATATAGCGAATGTCGACATCTGCCTCCAGAAGGAGCGTGGCAAAAGAATGACGGAACATATGAGGAGTAATATGCATCGTGATTCCGGCGTGTTCTACATATTTATTAATCATGAAACGTACCGATTGTTCTGACAGCCTGCCGCCAAGCCGGTTTACAAACAGCCATTTGCATTGTGCGATATCTGTTTGAAACGCATCTATGTAGCAAGACAATGCCGAAATAACGCTGGGATTGCCAATTTGAATCATGCGTTCTTTAGCCCCCTTGCCCAAAATCAAAACGGAACAATTCTCCATGTCAATATCCTGATATTTGAGGCAGCAGAGTTCAGAAATACGCATGCCAGTGGCGAACAGCAATTCAATGACAGCAATGTCACGAAGAATGGCTTTCTTCTGGTAAGAGGAAGAAACCTGCTGATATTCCTGGTAAACAGTGTTTAGAAGAAGCTCGATGATATTTGCAGGAATCGTTTTGGGGAGGCGTTTGGGCTCTCTGTAAGAAAGACGAATTTTGTTAAAGGGATTGTGTTCCAGTAGATCTTCATATTCAAGATAGTGGAAAAAAGCTTTTAGGCTGGCGATTTTTCGCTTTGTAGTTTTCGGCTGATATTGCGTATGCAGCAGAGCGAGATACGACGTCAGGCTTTCCTTGGAAAACGGTTCCTGGAAAGCGGAGACAAATCCTATAAATTGTGTTAAATCAATGCGGTAAGCCTTGATCGTTTTAGCGTTCAATTCTTTCTGCGTGCTGCAATATACCAGATAATTTTCTTTTAACATTTCTAATGAATACATAGCGTCCTCCGTTTTTTGCAAGTTTGATCATTTCAAGCTCCCCCTGGAAATAAAAATTAAAATCAAAAATTCTTTATCTAATCTAATCTCATATCATCATACTAGTGTATTGACCACTTGACAATCGGTTGAATTACTAGCCTGAATTTCCATCTACTGTGATAGATTTTCTAACTGATGCCATGTATTGGCGGCAGGTGTTAAGCACGAATTAAAGTAGAACGCAGACGCATTGCTACACTGTCAAAAATCCGCCATGTCAAGCGTGGATTATTATTTTTTTGCAATATGGACAAAATAGATACAAATATCAGCCTAATTAAAAGCAAGGAGGTTCCAAAATGAGCCAAAGAACCTATATTTGTATTGATTTAAAGTCTTTTTACGCATCAGTAGAATGCAAAGAGCGAGGTCTCGATCCCTTAAAAGCGAATCTGGTTGTTGCAGATCCGCAGCGTAGCGACCGGACGGTCTGTCTTGCAGTTTCGCCATCCATGAAAGCTCTAGGCGTTCCAGGGCGGTGCAGGGTATATGAAATCCCGCCAGGCATTGATTATATAATGGCGCCTCCTAGAATGCAGTTGTATCTGGATTATTCAGCAGAGATTTATGGCATTTATCTAAAATATATTGCCAAAGAAGATATCCATCCCTATTCGATTGACGAGGTATTTATGGATGTCACAGAATATTTGCCAATGTACCAGATGAGTGCAGAGGCATTGACAAGGACAATAGTAAAAGATGTTTACCTCATGACTGGAATCACTGCCACTGCAGGGATTGGCACCAATTTGTATTTGGCAAAAATCGCCATGGACATTTTGGCAAAACATATGGAGGTTTCCAAAGGGCTGCAGCAGGGCATAGAGTTTCCAATCGGCATACTGGATGAGAGATCTTACCAGAAAAAGTTATGGGATCATAAACCGCTGACAGATTTCTGGCGGATCGGAGTCCAAACCGCAAGAAAACTAGGGCATATGGGAATTTTCACCATGGAAGAACTGGCACATGCAGACGAGCAGCTTCTTTACCGAGCGTTCGGGGTAGACGCAGAATTGCTGATTGATCATGCGTGGGGCAGAGAAAGTACAAAGATGGCGGATATTAAGAAATATAAGCCGAAATCAAATTCTATTTCCAGCAGTCAGGTTTTGTGGTGCGATTACAATTTTGAAGATGGAGAGCTTATCTTAAAGGAAATGGCAGAGTCGCTTTGCCTGGAATTGGCAGGCAGGTGTCTGATGACTGATTCCATCACCCTGCATGTGGGATATTCTTATTGGGTTGAAAAAAAGCCTGCGCATGGCACGGTCTCTATGGGGATGGAAAATTCAGCGCCAATCATTATCTCCCATGCTGTGGAGTTATATCGGAGAGTTGTGGACAAAAGCACGCCCATCCGCAGGATCAATATCAGTTTTAACCATGTGACTGACCAAGGTTACCGGCAGTATGATTTATTTACAGATCCTATAAAGCTGGACAAGGAGCGGAGACTGCAGGAAGCTGTTCTTGCCATTAAGGCAAAGTATGGTAAAAATGCGATATTAAAGGGAATGAATCTGCAGCAGAAATCAACAGCCAGGGAGCGCAACAGGCAGATCGGAGGGCATCGAAGTGGTACGGACTAAAATGAGCGCCCAGGAGAGGGCAAAACAGTTTATGCCTTTTGCAGCATTAAAAGGTTATCCAGAAGCGCTGCGCCAAAAAGAAAACGTTGTAAGACCAAAAGCAGATTTATCAGAAGAGTATCAAGATGAATTAAACCGCAGGTTTCTTCAGATCAAAAAGGGGGATGTGATAACCGTGGTTTATTATTGTGAGCATGAGTATTTGAAAATAACAGGCATCGCGGATGAAGTTAATAAAACGTCCAAGATATTGAAAGTTGCGGACGCAGTCATACCTTTTGAAGATATCTATGATGTTGCCCGTGATGAAAAGATCAGTTTTCCACAATCATGAAGCAGATTTTTAATTCCTGTCAATATAAATAACATAATTTGAGTTTCCCCATTTTGTAATTCATAGTGCCAAAGTGTTTCCATCACAAAGTG
>CAJTJY010000051.1 GCA_910576975.1 uncultured Lachnospiraceae bacterium | reverse complement strand
CCTTAATCATTTTACCAAAATCAAAAATTGAGTACCATAAATTCGATACTCTATAATAAATTATTTTTACAAATTTTCTGCAAACCCTTGTCATAAATTTGTAAATGTGGTAATATACTAAGACAGAGATAGCCATATTGATTATGGCTGAAAAACACTCATGCGCATATGTGTATGGGTGTTTTTTACTTTCCAAAATAGTCTATACTTCAAAACTTTATCTCTTGGCACCGTTTTGGCACCACTTTCCACTTTTTCACTGTTGCAAAGTTTCAAAAAGGGCTTCCCGATTTCTCGGAAAGCCCCATAAAATCTAGCTTTTTACTAATTACTCAATGATTGTAGCCACACGACCAGAACCTACTGTACGACCGCCCTCACGGATAGCGAAAGTAAGACCCTGCTCCATAGCGATCGGATGGATCAGCTCGATGGTCATCTCTACGTTATCGCCAGGCATGCACATCTCTGTTCCGTCTGGCAAGTTGCAGACACCTGTTACGTCTGTTGTTCTGAAATAGAACTGTGGTCTGTAGTTGTTGAAGAACGGCGTATGACGTCCACCTTCATCTTTGGTCAGAACGTACACCTGAGCAGTAAATTTGGTATGGCAGGTAACGCTACCTGGTTTAGCCAAAACCTGTCCTCTTTCAATCTCTGTTCTCTGAACACCACGAAGCAATGCGCCAATGTTGTCACCAGCCTGAGCCTCGTCTAACAGCTTACGGAACATCTCGATACCAGTTACAACCGTTTTCTTGGTCTCCTCTTTGATACCAACGATTTCAACTTCTTCATTTACATGCAGAACGCCACGCTCTACTCTACCAGTAGCAACAGTTCCACGACCAGTAATAGTGAAGATATCCTCGATTGGCATCAGGAACGGCTGATCTGTTGCACGCTGAGGATCCGGAATATGCTCATCCACTGCCGCCATAAGTTCCATAACCTTGTCGCCCCATTCTCCCTTAGGATCTTCCAGAGCTTTCAGAGCGGAACCTTTGATGATCGGGCAGTCTGTAAATTCATACTCTTCCAAAATCTCAGTAATTTCCATCTCTACCAATTCAAGCAGCTCTTCGTCATCAACCATATCACATTTGTTCATGAATACAACGATATAAGGCACGCCTACCTGACGTGATAACAAGATGTGCTCTTTGGTCTGAGCCATAACACCGTCAGTAGCAGCTACAACAAGGATCGCTCCATCCATCTGTGCTGCACCAGTAATCATGTTCTTTACATAGTCAGCATGGCCTGGGCAGTCAACGTGCGCATAATGTCTATTATCTGTCTCATACTCAACGTGAGCTGTAGAAATGGTGATACCTCTTTCTCTCTCTTCTGGAGCCTTGTCAATGTTCTCAAAATCAGTAGCTTCATTTCCAGCAACTCTCTCAGATAAAACTTTTGTGATAGCAGCCGTTAAAGTAGTCTTGCCATGGTCAACGTGACCAATGGTTCCGATATTACAATGCGGTTTTGTTCTTTCAAATTTAGCTTTAGCCATTTTATAACGTCCTCCTTAAATTTCTGCCCTTTTGGGCTGTCTCATATTATAACTCAGCTATCTATGATTATATTCGATAATCATTGGATTTTCAAGTGTTTTCTTCACTTTCCTATGCTTTTGCAGAAATAACTTTTTCCTGGACAGACTTGGGCACCTGCTCATATTTTTCAAAAAACATGGAATAGTTGCCTCGGCCCTGCGTTTTAGAACGAAGGTCTGTAGAATAACCAAACATTTCAGCAAGCGGTACGAACGCACGCACGATCTTGCCACCGCCAAGGTCATCCATGCCTTCAATCCGTCCACGGCGGGAATTGATGTCACCGATAACATCTCCCATATACTCTTCCGGCATAGTAACTTCCACTTTCATGATCGGCTCTAGCAATACTGGAGTTGCTTTCTTCATAGCTTCCTTAAATGCCATAGAACCTGCAATATGGAATGCCATTTCTGAAGAGTCAACTTCATGGTAAGAACCGTCATATACAGTAGCGTGTACGCCGACTACCGGGAATCCTGCAAGAATACCTGCCTTGGTAGCTTCCTCGATACCTTCTCCTACAGCTGGAATATATTCTTTCGGAATTGCGCCACCCACAACCTCGGAGTCAAATTTAAACAACTCTTCCCCGTTGGCGTCCATAGGCTCGAAGCGAACTTTACAATGTCCATATTGTCCACGTCCACCAGACTGTTTTGCGTATTTATATTCCTGTTCAATCGGCTTAGTAAATGTCTCTTTATATGCAACCTGGGGAGCACCTACATTTGCCTCTACCTTGAATTCACGAAGCAAGCGGTCAACGATAATCTCCAAGTGCAACTCTCCCATGCCTGCGATAATGGTCTGACCCGTCTCTTTATTGGTATGAGCCCGGAATGTCGGATCTTCCTCTGCAAGTTTTGCAAGAGCCTCACCCATCTTGCCCTGCCCTGCCTTGGTTTTCGGCTCAATGGCAAGCTCAATAACCGGCTCTGGAAATTCCATGGACTCCAGAATTACCGGATGCTGCTCGTCGCAAATCGTATCTCCTGTCGCAGTAAACTTGAATCCTACTGCCGCCGCAATATCGCCAGAGTAAACTTTGTCTAACTCCGCTCTCTTATTGGCATGCATCTGAAGGATACGTCCCACACGTTCCTTTTTACCCTTGGTAGCGTTCAATACGTAAGAACCTGAGTTCATCGTACCAGAATAAACACGGAAAAACGCCAGCTTTCCTACGAATGGGTCTGTCATGATCTTAAATGCCAGAGCTGAGAACGGTTCTTCGTCAGAAGAATGCCGTTCCATTTCATTGCCTTCCATATCGGTTCCTTTAATTGCAGGGATATCTATGGGAGAGGGCATATATTCGATCACCGCATCCAACAATTTCTGAACGCCTTTATTGCGGTAAGCAGTACCGCAGCATACAGGAATCGCAGCACACTCGCAAGTCCCTTTTCTCAAAGCAGCTTTCATGGATTCCACAGACGGCTCTTCCCCTTCCAGGTACTGCATCATTAAATCGTCATCCAACTCGCATACTTTTTCTACCAGTTCGGTGTGATACAGTTCTGCATCATCCTTCATATCATCTGGAATCTCAACAATTGAAATATCATCGCCTTTGTCATCATTATAGATGTAAGCTTTCATTTCAAATAAGTCAATGATTCCCTTAAAATCATCTTCTTTGCCAATAGGCAGCTGAATACAAATTGCATTCTTGCCCAAACGAGTCTTAATCTGCTCCACTGCGCCGTAAAAATTCGCTCCCAGAATGTCCATTTTATTAATAAATGCCATTCTCGGCACGTTATAGGTATCGGCCTGACGCCATACGTTTTCAGACTGAGGCTCTACCCCGCCTTTTGCACAGAAAACGCCTACGGCGCCATCTAATACACGGAGTGAACGTTCCACTTCAACTGTAAAGTCAACGTGTCCCGGAGTATCAATAATATTGATACGATGCTCTAACGCACCTTCTTTGGGTTTACAATTTTCCTGCAATGTCCAGTGACATGTTGTAGCGGCTGAAGTAATGGTAATTCCTCTTTCCTGCTCCTGTTCCATCCAGTCCATGGTCGCAGTGCCTTCATGAGTATCACCAATCTTATAGTTAACACCAGTATAATAAAGAATACGCTCTGTCGTGGTAGTCTTACCAGCATCTATATGAGCCATGATACCGATGTTCCTGGTTCTATCTAATGGATATTCTCTTCCAGCCAAGATTTTTTCCTCCTAAAATTCTTGCACAAAGGCTATCCTAGAAACGATAATGTGCAAACGCCTTGTTTGCCTCTGCCATTTTGTGCATGTCTTCTTTCTTCTTTACAGATGCGCCTGTATTGTTGGCTGCATCCATAATCTCGTTTGCCAGTCTTTCTTCCATGGTTTTCTCGCCTCTCTTGCGGGAGTAAAGAGTCAGCCACCGAAGCGCAAGAGCCTGACGCCTGTCCGGTCTTACTTCAATTGGCACCTGATATGTTGCGCCACCGATACGTCTTGCCTTTACCTCTAATACAGGCATTACGTTGTTCATAGCCTCTTCAAATACTTCGATTGCCGGCTTATCGGTCTTTTCTGCAACTCTGTTAAATGCTCCATATACAATCTTCTGGGCAATTCCTTTCTTGCCGTCTAACATAATATTGTTGATGAGCTTGGTAACCACTTTGTTATTGTATAATGGATCTGCTAATACGTCTCTTTTTTGAGTATGTCCTTTACGCGGCACGTCGCTTCCCTCCTTAATCATTCCTTTTTGATTTTTCGATTAATTCAACGGTACTCACATGTGTCAGTTACTTCGCACTGTAACCGGGAGCCCAGCCTTGCTGCTGTTTCTCCAACTAACTATCTGTGTATTCGTGCGGAAATCTATCTAAAAAGAATGTACGCCTGAGCGCTTTCCAACACTAAACCTATAGTAGCCAATGCCTCTGGAATCAGCACTCCACAAGGCACCACACCTGTTGTGATACTATTGGTGCGCTAAAAATTATTTCTTAGCGTCTTTTGGCCTCTTAGCACCATATTTGGAACGTGCCTGACGTCTGTTTGCAACGCCTGCGGTATCTAAAGTTCCACGGATGATATGGTATCTGGTACCGGGTAAGTCCTTTACTCTTCCGCCACGGATCAGAACAACGCTATGTTCCTGCAGATTGTGACCCTCTCCTGGAATATAGCTTGTTACTTCAATTCCATTCGAAAGACGTACTCTGGCGATCTTACGAAGAGCAGAGTTAGGTTTCTTAGGAGTAGCAGTCTTAACTGCAGTACAAACACCTCTTTTCTGAGGAGCAGAAACATTCGTCGGACGTTTCTTCAGGGAATTATATCCTTTCTGCAAAGCCGGCGCTGTAGATTTCTTTTCAGATGTCTGTCTTCCTTTTCTTACTAACTGGTTAAATGTTGGCATTCTTTTCACCTCCTGTAATATTGATGTGCATCTTTATATGCACGCTAGATCATTATATAAGGATAAAATTCGTCTGTCAAGGGCTTTTTCAACTTAAGTTTCCGCATTTTGTAATTTTATAGCATGAAAAGGAGGGTGTCGCACGAATGTACTTACCTG
>CAJTJY010000050.1 GCA_910576975.1 uncultured Lachnospiraceae bacterium | reverse complement strand
GGAAGAAATTTGACTAATAAAATTAGGGAATGCTGAAAATGCGGCTTTTCTTTTTTCCTAGTTACTCACATAGACGGGAAGCAGACAGAGTCAGAGAACTGATAGAAGGGCTTCCACAGAAAGAAGTCCTGTTTGTGACATTGCCTATGAGGAGAGAATATCATGGCTCGCTTGTCCATACGGCAATAGAAACTTTCATATCCAGTCTGGACGAAGAGAAGTATTTGGATATGGAATATGTTTTTTCAAATGATATGGTAGAGGCTGTTCCTACTAAAAATTGGCAGCCTGTTACAAAGATGGCGATTCCTAAAATTTATGGAGTTCAGTCGGTGGATAAGCAGGAATTATTGGAATTTTTGTGGTCTCAATTTATTCATCCTTTGGAGGAAACATTGGATATTAAATTTGCAGACGATATTTTGGCACATTGCTTATTTAAAGCGTCCTATATCATGAAAGAACGGGAAGGGTTTCTAAATTTTTATAGAAAAGTGATCGAAAAGGTGAAACCCAAGGTGATCATTTATTCACATGGACAGGATATGGCGCTTACGTATCTTCGTGATACGGCAAAGGAATTGGGAATTCCAACATTGGAAATTGATCATGGAGTGGGAACAGTTGACACTTTTCATAAGCATTTGGTGTATGCCGACTATTTGATTGTGTATAGTAATATTGTGGCAAAGAAATGCAGGGAATTGGGAAATGACAAGGTGATAGGGATTGGGAAACCCGGAGCGTATGCTGGCATCCCAGAGCCGCAATACAAATATCCTACTATCGTTATATCGTTTATTTCCAGTTTGGAGAATGAAATATTTACCTATGCAAAAAATTTGGCTGCGAGATTGGACAGAAGCAAATACTTAGTTGTGTATAAGATGCACAGTGCCGAACTGTGGAGTGAGAAAGAAAAGCGGAGAATAGAAGAAACGGAGAATATACAGTTTATCGATGGAAGCCTCGACATCCGAGAACTTGTGGGCATGTCAGACATTGTGGTGGGAATTAGGAGTTCTGGAATATTTGATGCGCTTCCGTTTTCTATGGTGAAAGTAATTGCGTTCAAAGACAAGGCGGATAATTTTAGCGAGGCAAGGCCGAATGAGATTATCCAAGAGGTTGCCGATAATGGCGATATAATTATGGTAGATGATGAAGAACAACTATATCAGGAAGTAGTCAGTTATCACAGGAATGTCAGGTACCGTGCTGAAATTAACAGCTTCTGGCCAGCGGATGCAGAGGAGCGTTTCCGCAAGCTGGTGGACAGCTACTTGTAATGAAGGGGGAAAAATGTACCACGCAGTGATTATTGGAGCTGGGAATATCGCAGCCGGTTTTGATTCGCCACATAGTTCGCATATTTTAACTCATGCCCATGGGTATCAGCAAAATCCTTTGTTTTGCCTGCGTGGATTTTATGACAAGGATCAAACAAAAGCAAAACAGGCGGCGCAGATCTGGGGATGCCGCGCCTACGAGGCTTTGGATGATGCACTCAAAGGCGCAGAGGTTATTTCTTGCTGCGTGCCGGATTCATATCATAAGGAAGTATTGCAACAGGCAGCAAAATATCATCCAAGGCTTGTGATAACCGAAAAGCCTCTAGCTGTATCTATGGAAGAGGCAAGAGCGGTTCAAAGGATCTACGGTGGCAGAATTCCTCTTTTGCTGAATTATAGCCGCAGGTTTTTAAAAGAGTTTCAGAAGCTGCGGCAGGAAATACCTCATTATGGCAGTTTTTTAAAGGGCGTGGGCTATTATGGAAAAGGCATTCTCCACAATGGCTCCCATATGATTGACTTTCTTAGGTTTCTCTTTGGAAGCGCAGAGTGCCTCGAAGTTTTACCAACAGAAATACACGATTTTGACGGAGATAAAAGCAAAGACGCCATTTTAAAGATTGAGGATGGACAGTTTCATATGATTGCCATTGACAGCCGCATTGTAACGATTTTTGAACTGGAATTGCTGTTTGAAAAGATGAGGATCCGCATTCTGGACGGCGGTACTTGGATAGAGCGGTATCAAATAAGAGAGTCCCAAACTTACAGTGGATATTATAATTATGTTTTGTCAAAAAAGGAATCCGTGAATTATAGCAATGCCGTCAGGGGGCTTATGGAACATGCCGCAGATTTCTTGGAACATGGCAAGGAATTGGCATGCACGCTTGAGGACGGCATCAGGGCGTTGCAACTTTGTAGCAGGATTCGAGGTGAATGTTTTTGAAGAAAGTGCTGCTTTTTGCCCGGGATCCGGGCGGGGCGAATGTAATTGCCCCTATTTACGAGAAGTTGGAAGGAACGTATGAGCTCTTGCTCTATGCCAAGGAATTTGCGGTTCACTCGCTGCAGGCAGCAGGATTGCCGGTAAAGGATCTGCAGCAAGAATGGGACTTGAAAAGCCCGAAAGAAGCGATGATTTTTCTGCAGGCAATAAAGCCAGAGGTATTGATTACAGGAACCAGCCTCGATGATTTTACGGAACGCTATCTGTGGAAAGCTGCAGAGCGATTGCAGTTGAAAGCTTTTGCCATCTTAGATCAGTGGATCAACTTGGGGATTCGCTTTTCGGATTGTGATTATAAGCGGCAGGAAATGTATCACAGGAATCGGCAACATCCTTACCTGCCCTATGGGATTTGCGCTATGGATGCTCTGGCAAAGGAATTGCTGCAAAGAGACGGAATTCCAAAAGATAAGATTATTCTTACAGGGCAGCCTCATTTTGATACGGTGCGTGAGAAATTCAAACATGCCAAAGCCGTTTATGGAAAAGAAAGATGGAATATTGTATTTGTGTCAGAGCCTATTTCACAGGATTATGATCATGATAGCGCAGATATGTACTGGGGCTATAATGAGAAGACCATTTTCGACCTTTTATATCGCTGCCTGGAAAAATTGTCAAAGCAGCATGGGGAGAAGATACGAGTGATTATCCGTCCACATCCGAGAGAAAATCCCGCATCTTGGATAAAAGTATTAAAGAAGCTGAAAAATGAAAACATAACATTGGATTGTAATCCGCAAGCAGGCAATTTTTCTGTTATGAAAAGTGCGGATCTAGTCTGCGGCATGTCTTCGATGTTCTTGCTGGAATCTGTGATTTGCAGAAAGCCTGTCTTGAGCATTGAGATTGGCTTAAAACGGGAAAATCCCTTTGTGCTGGACAAGACAGGGCAATGCAAGAGCATATTGACGAAAGAAGAGCTGCTTAGCAGGCTGGAACTATTATTTTTACAATATAAAAACAATAAGAGGAGTGATTCTTGCAGGCTGCCGCAGGATAGGGTCATAGGATATCCCCCCAATGTAGAACATGCGGGAGACCAGATACTTCGGGTAATTGAGGAGGAAATTGGACTATGAGCGTATTGGCGATCAATGGCGGAACAAAAGTCAGGACGACATTATTTCCGGCATACCGTGTCATTGGAGAGGAAGAACAGCAGGCTGTGGCAAAGGTATTGCAAAGCGGGATTTTGTCTAAATACTTAGGTTGCTGGTCAAAGGATTTTTATGGAGGTCCACAAGTACAGGCAATGGAACAGGAGTGGGCGGCATATTATGGCGTGAAACATGCCATATCAGTTAATTCAGCCACTTCCGCTTTATATTGTGCAGCAGGAGCGGTCGGTTTGGCGCCAGGGGACGAGGTAATTGTCTCGCCATATACGATGTGCGCATCTGCTACTGCTCCGCTGATATACAATGCGGTTCCAGTATTTGCTGATATTGAATATGACTATTATTGTCTTGATCCGCAGGACATTGAGAAAAAAATTACCGATAAGACGAAGGCAATTATCGTGGTTGATATTTTAGGACAGCCTTATGACGCAGAAAGAATCAACCAGATTGCAAAAAAGCATGGATTGTATATTATTGAAGATAATGCCCAGGCGCCTTTGGCGACATATCATGGAAGATATGCTGGCACGCTGGGGGATATCGGAATTTTCTCTCTGAATTATCATAAGCATATCCATTGCGGAGAGGGCGGCATTTTGGTGACAGACAATGATCAGTTTGCAGAGCGTATGCGCCTGATTCGAAATCATGCAGAAGCCGTGGTGGAAAACAAAGGCGTTACAAACTTCAATAATATGATTGGCTTTAATTTTCGCATGACAGAACTGGAAGCTGCGATAACCAGAGAACAGTTAAAAAAACTGAAATGGCTGGTGGAGGAGAGAAGAAAGAATGTCCGTTATCTGGAGGATAATTTAAGGGATATTCCATTTTTGTCACTGCCAGGCATACGAGAGGGCTGCGAGCATTCTTACTATATTCATGCAATGAAGTACGACGAGGACGCAACGGGAGTGACAAGGGAACGTTTTGTGGAAGCGATGCAGGCAGAGTTAATGCCCATTGAATTGCGAGAGACAGAGGGAGTCAAGATTGGCCTCGGCTATCTGAAACCGTTATATGCACAGCCGCTATTTCAGAAGAAAACGGCATATGGAAATACTAGCTATCCATTCTCAAAAGATGTGCATTATGATCTGGGAATCTGTCCAGTCTGTGAAAAAGTATGCAGTTCAGAAACCATTTTCCATGAATTGATGCGTCCGTTTATGACAAAAGATGATTTGGATGATGTGCTTAAGGCGTTTCATAAGGTTGCAGATCATTTGGATGAGCTACGCTAAAGGAGGAGAGAGAGTATGGAAGGTACATGTCTGGCAGTGATCACCGCAAGAGGCGGAAGCAAGCGGATCCCGAGAAAGAATATTAAATTATTTTGTGGAAAGCCGATTATTGAGTATTCCATTGAGGCAGCATTAGATAGCGGCGTATTCCAAGAGGTGATGGTCTCCACGGATGACGAGGAGATTGCCAGAATCGCTAAAAACGCAGGCGCAATGGTGCCGTTTTTGCGTTCCAAAGAGAACTCTGGAGACATGGCGATGACTCATGAGGTGCTCATAGAAGTGCTACGTCAGTATCAAGAACAGGGAATTCAGTTTGACAAGGTATGCTGCATATATCCAACGGCTCCATTTTTGACTGCAGAAAAATTGCAAGAGAGCATGGAAAAATTAGAGCAAGCGCAGGCTGATGGCGTGGTTCCGGTGGTGCGGTATTCTTTTCCGCCGCAGCGCTGCTTTGTGATGGAGGCTGGGCTGGTGGAATACAAATGGCCCGAAAACCGTTTGAAACGATCTCAGGACTTAGAACCTTGGTATCACGACTGCGGACAGTTCTACTTGATGCGTGTCGAGCCGTTTTTGCAGCAGAAAAGCATGGTTTTGCAGAAAACCGTCCCGGTCATCATGGATGAGATCGAAGTTCAGGATATTGATACCTTGGAGGACTGGAGGCTGGCGGAGGTGAAATACAAGCTGATGCATCAAAAGGAAGGTGAAAGGCAATGAAAATCAAAGACCGAGAGATTGGAACTGGGTTTCCGGCGTATATCATTGCGGAAATGTCGGCAAATCATGCAGGCAGCCTGGAACGTGCCAAAGAAATCATCCATGCAGCCAAGGAGTCAGGCGCAGACTGTATCAAGCTTCAGACGTATACGCCAGATACAATGACCATTGACTGTGATCACCGATATTTTCAGATTTCAGAAGGTACATGGGACGGAGAGAATTTGTATCATCTATATCAGAAAGCTTATACGCCTTGGGAGTGGCAACAGGAATTGAAAGAGGAGGCAGAAAGAGCTGCGATCGATTTCCTGTCAACGCCGTTTGATCAGACATCTACAGATTTCTTGGAAGGCTTGGGCGTGTCAGCTTACAAAATTGCTTCGTTTGAACTGGTGGATCTGCCCCTTGTGACATATATTCGAGCTGTTGACAAACCTCTTGCCAAAAAGATTTGCATATAAGAAAATATATGT
>CAJTJY010000049.1 GCA_910576975.1 uncultured Lachnospiraceae bacterium | reverse complement strand
TTACATTGCAAAGCAATGTAAACCTTTTAAGCAGGCAAATACCTTCGTGCGACAGCCCCTATTTTATCTACAGTCTGCCACTCAAGCTCTTAACCTATTTCCCAGCAAACTCCTTTACTTTTTTATAAATTCCCTGGCCATCCAGACCATATTTTTCTAACAGTTTTACTGCAGAACCAGATTCTCCGTATACGTCGTTAACGCCGATCTTGCATACCGGAGCTGGCATCTTCTCACATAAGCAGTCGCATACGGCGCTTCCAAGTCCGCCGATCACGGAATGTTCCTCTGCAGTTACCACCTTGCCCGTCTTCTTTACGGAATTAAGTATGATCTCCTCATCAAGAGGCTTAATGGTATGGATATTGATCACCTCTGCGCTAATTCCCTCTGAGGCAAGCTTTTCTGCAGCTTCTAAGGCTGCGCCCACGCAAAGCCCGGTAGCGACAATTGTCACGTCAGTGCCTTCTTTCAACAAAACGCCTTTGCCAACTTCAAACTTATAGTCTGGCCTGTCATTGATCACAGGAACCGCAAGACGTCCAAACCTCAGATACACAGGACCCTCCATCTCATAAGCCGCTTTTACAGCTGCCTTAGCTTCCAGATCATCGGAAGGATTGATCACAGTCATGCCAGGAATTGTGCGCATCAGCGCAATATCTTCGTTACACTGGTGGGTCGCCCCGTCCTCGCCTACGGAGATTCCGGCATGGGTTGCCCCGATCTTCACATTGAGCTTAGGATATCCAACAGAATTTCTCACTTGCTCAAAAGCCCTGCCTGCTACAAACATCGCGAAAGAACTTACGAAAGGAACTTTTCCAGTCGCTGCAATTCCTGCGGCAATTCCCATCATATTACACTCTGCGATTCCGCAATCGATATGTCTTTCGGGAAACTCTTTTTGAAATACGCCTGTCTTGGTAGCTGCTGCAAGATCAGCATCCAATACTACCAGATCATCATGCTCTTTGCCCAGCTCTACCAGTGCGTTTCCATAACTGTCCCTGGTTGCAATTTTCTTTACTTCTGGCATAATGCTTCACCTGCTTTCTTTAATTCTTCCATTGCGGTAGCGTATTCTTGATCGTTGGGCGCTTTTCCGTGCCATCCAGCCTGATTCTCCATATAAGAAACCCCTTTGCCCTTTACGGTCTTCATCACGATGGCGGTAGGCATGCCCTTGGTCTCTTTCGCCTCTTTGAATGCCGCCCGCAGCTGGTCAAAGTCATTGCCGTCAGCAACGTTGATTACGTGGAAGTTAAACGCTGCAAACTTATCACCGATCGGATAAGGAGAGCAGACGTCTTCCACTTTGCCATCGATCTGCAAACCGTTATTGTCTACAATCACCACCAAGTTATCCAGTTTGCGGTGTCCGGCAAACATCGCTGCCTCCCACACCTGTCCTTCCTGAATCTCGCCGTCGCCCAGCAGCGTATATACACGATAGCTGTCATTGCTAAGCTTGGCAGATACCGCCATTCCCACTGCAGCAGAAATCCCCTGTCCTAAAGAGCCGCTTGACATATCAATGCCAGGCGTATGCTGGATACATGGATGCCCCTGTAAATGAGAGCCAACCTGACGGAGCGTCTTTAAATCCTCTACTGGGAAAAATCCGCGGTTTGCAAGCGTAGAATACAACCCTGGAGCGGTATGTCCTTTTGAAAGAACAAAACGGTCACGGTCTGCCTTCTTGGGATCCTTGGGATCAATATTCATTTCTTCGAAATATAAATAAGTAAAAGTTTCTGCCGCTGAAAGGGAGCCGCCGGGATGTCCTGCCTTGGCGGCATGGACAGCCGTTACTATGCCTTTACGAATCTCATTGGCAGTTTTCTGAAGCTCTATGTTTTCCATTTAAATTCTCCTTTGCCTTGCTTTTGCTTATTCACCAAAAACCGCTATATAGTCTTTCTGGAATTTCTCAATGCCCTGGTCTGTCAGAGGATGCTTGGTCATCTGCTCGATCACGCTGTAAGGCACGGTCGCAATGTCAGCTCCTGCAAGCGCACAGTCCGTAACATGAATCGGATTGCGAACGCTTGCCGCAATAATTTCCGTGGTAATTTCTGGAAAATTGTCAAAAATAGCGACAATATCTTCAATCAGGCTCACGCCAGTCTGACTGATATCATCCAAGCGTCCCAGGAACGGAGATACATAAGTTGCGCCAGCCCTTGCTGCAAGCAAAGCCTGATTTGCAGTAAAGATCAACGTAACATTGGTCTTAATGCCCTCTGCGGCAAGCACTTTGACTGCTTTTAAGCCCTCTACCGTCATAGGAATCTTAACAATCATGTTGGGATGGATTGCCGCAATCTCGCGTCCCTCCTTGATCATGCTCTCGGCGTCCACGGTAGTTGCTTTTACCTCTCCGCTGATTGGTCCATCAACAATTGACGTAATCTCTTTGATCACCTCGTTAAAATCTCTGCCCTCTTTTGCTATCAGGGATGGATTGGTGGTCACGCCGCAAATCACCCCCATGTCATTTGCCTTACGGATATCCTCTACATTCGCTGTGTCAATAAAGAATTTCATTGCTTATTTCCTCTCTTTCTGTTCATTTAAAATGGAATGCGCTGCAGCCTTCCGGTCCAGTAAGATGTGATCCATTCATTTCTAACAGGAGCGGGTATGAATAAATTTTCCCACATTGACGCTGCTGCTATATTGTTCTATTTTACAACCTGGGCAGATACAAAGACAAGTAATTTTTGTAAAATGGAGAAAAATATACAAATACGATAATTTTCTTAATGAAAAATCGTTTTTTTTGATTCTTTTTGTTTATTTTGCATATAATGTCCTTTTTTATTTATCTTTTTTTCATAAATCAATATCTAATTTGAATAAATTTATATCAATATCAACCATGTTTCGATATGGATCATGAAAATTCCTATGAAAAATCCCTTACCAGCAAGTCGCTTTTCTCAAGAAATTCTTCCACTGTGTGAAACCCGAGCCTTGTCAAAAGTTCTAGTACAAATGGATTTTCCAGCGGCGTCTTATATTCCGCCCGGTCACTATAATTATCCACATTCCTCTCTCCCTCTTCCACAGTGATCATGCGTTTGGGTCCTCCCACGCAGCCGCCCCTGCATCCCATCCCTTCAAAAAAGTTTGCCGTCGTCATTCCCTGTTTTATCCTTTCAATCATTTCCCTGCAAGCTGGAACACCGTCCGCCTGTTCTGCTTTAACCTCGATCTCACGGCGGGGATGAAGCTGCTTTACCGTTTCTGTGACCGCCTCGCTGACTCCCCCAGTCCTGGCATATATCCGCCCCGCCCTGGAAGAATGCTCCTTTTCATCCTCTCCAAGCTCTTCTGGCCGGATATCCGCCGCCTCAAACATGTCCTGTACTTCCTGAAAAGTGAGCACATAATCAACCGCATCCGAAACATCTTTTTCTCTTGCTTCTGCCTTTTTTGCCATGCAAGGACCTATAAATACGGTCACTGCATCTGGATGAAGCTGTTTAACCACGCGCCCTGCCGCAACCATCGGCGATACCGCCCCTGGCACATGGGGTATTAGCTCATGATATATTTTGCGTATCATTCCAATCCACACTGGGCAGCAGCAGCTAGTAAGCTGGTAATCGTGCTCTTTTTGAATATTAGCGTCAAATTCAAGCGCCTCTTTCAACGTGAGGATATCCGCAAAAACCGCCACCTCCACCATGCCCTGAAACCCCATCGCCTTAAAGGCCGTACGAAGCCTGCCTACCGTGACCCTTTCCCCAAACTGCCCCAAAAACGCTGGCGCAACGAGAGCATACACTTCCCGCTTTTTTGCCCGTATTGCCTGCAGCACTGGAACGACGTCCTTATTCTCTGCCAGCCGCTCTAGCTTGCAGGCATCCACACAAGCGCCGCAACCAACGCACTTTTCTGGATTAATGGAAACCTTGCCACTCTCATCCCGCTCAAACGCATCGAAAATACAGCTGTTCTCGCAAGCACGCTCGTAAGCGCACTGCTCACATTGCTCCTGAAAAATAACAGGAGCATATTTCTCTGGATGAAGAAGACAATCCATATGATAGGGATCATATTCATTCTCCAGGATACGCTCCTGTCCGGTTTCCTGTTTTAAAATGTCTAAATATAGCTGATGAAACGTTTTCATTTGAACAAAACCTCATTTCTGTTTTTGCTATTATTATCTTCAAAAACAAACTGATTATCCTTCAAATGAAATAAGTCGCTTCGTTTGATTTATAAATATTTCTTCAAGATCTCCACCTTGTCGGTTGCTTCCCAAGGCAAATTAAGATCATTGCGTCCAAAATGCCCGTAAGCCGCCGTTTGCTTGTAAATGGGGCGTCTCAAATCCAGCATCTTGATAATGCCTGCGGGACGGAGGTCAAAGTTCTCACGGATCAGTTCTACCAATTTCTCGTCCGAGATCTTTCCCGTGCCAAAAGTATCCACCATCACAGAAGTAGGCTGCGCCACGCCGATTGCGTAAGACAACTGAATTTCACATTTCTTGGCAAGTCCTGCGGCAACGATATTCTTTGCCACATACCTGGCAGCATATGCCGCAGAGCGGTCGACCTTGGTACAATCCTTTCCGGAAAATGCCCCGCCGCCGTGACGGGCATATCCACCGTATGTATCTACGATAATCTTACGCCCTGTAAGCCCTGCGTCTCCATGCGGACCTCCTATTACAAACCTTCCCGTAGGATTAATGAAAAACTTTGTCTGGCTGTCAATCATCTCCTGTGGCAAAACCGGATCAAACACATGCTTTTTAATATCGGCATGAATCTGCTCCTGAGACACGTCCGCATCATGCTGCGTGGAAAGCACCACCGCTTCCAACCTTGCAGGACGTCCTTGCTCATCATACTCTACAGATACCTGAGTCTTTCCATCCGGTCTTAAATAGCGCAAGATTCCATCTTTACGGACCTTGGTCAACTGAAGCGCCAGCCGATGCGCCAAAGAAATCGGGTAAGGCATCAGCTCTGGCGTCTCGTCCGTAGCATATCCAAACATCATCCCTTGATCCCCAGCCCCGATAGCCTCCAATTCTTCTTCAGACATTTTGTTTTCCTTTGCCTCCAGAGCCTTATCAACGCCCATGGCAATGTCTGCAGACTGTTGGTCTAACGCCACCATGACCGCACAAGTATTTCCGTCAAATCCTGTCGCCGCATCACTGTAACCAATCTCATTGACAGTATCTCTGACAATCTGCGGAATGTCAATCTGCGCTTTGCTTGTAATCTCTCCTGTCACCAGTACAAATCCCGTACACGCCGCCGTCTCACACGCCACGCGGCTCATAGGATCCTGCGCCATCAACGCATCTAAAATGGCATCAGACACTGCGTCGCAGACTTTATCTGGGTGCCCCTCTGTTACAGATTCAGATGTAAATAACCTTTTTTCCATATTTCGTTCCTCCTTCAAATCGTAGAACAAATTGCGTATAATTATTTTTATCTTACCAGAAATTTAAATAAAATTTCCTAATAAAGATAAAAAATCCGCTTACAAAATAAGCGGACCTGATAGTCAAAAGATAATCAAATCCTCTTATTGTTCGATTACTCGCTCAGGCTGGCACCTTCCGTAGAGGGGTTGCCGTGGCTTCACTGATCCTATGTATCTCCACCACTCTGAATAAGAGAAATTAGCACAATATAAAATTTTCAAATCTTTTGTATATAACATACTCTCTTTTTCCCGTTGTGTCAAGAATTCTTTACAAACAATATTTGGCAATGCAACGCATCGTTGATAGATAAAATTTCTTATAAGCAATATAAAAAGCCATAAGCTTTTATTTTATGAGCTTATGACCTTTCTAGATTAGAGCGATAGACGGGGCTCGAACCCGCGGTCTCGACCTTGGCAAGGTCGCGCGTTAC
>CAJTJY010000048.1:219-6590 GCA_910576975.1 uncultured Lachnospiraceae bacterium | reverse complement strand
CCACGCAGACGCCATCATGGACAGGATAGTCCACAACGCCGTGACCCTGCAGACCGGAGAGGTGAATATGAGGGAGCTGATGTCGCCGAGAAGCTAGGCTGCGTCTTTAGCTGAAAACGGGTGCGGCTGCATGTGAAACCGGCATCGCGGTCGCACCCGAAACGGACGTGGCCGGTCGTTGCAAATAATCATGCAGGAGCGCGCCAACCGCGAGCTCAAGCGACGCAGCCGCGTGGTGCAGGTGCTCCCGTCCAGGAAATCGCTCATCCGCATGTTGGGCGCAGTCTTCTCCGAGATGGACGAGGACTGGGCGACCAGAAGGTGGTTCACGGAAGAGTCGATTGCCCAGGCCCTTGCCCCGGCGAAGCCAACCGCTCCTGCGCCTGCGTACGAAGGGACTGCCGAGGAGCACGCAAGGCGCATCACCGATGTCGTGATTGCCGACAACCCGATCGGCAGGAAGGCTGCTTAGACGATGGGTTAGAATACGAACCGGATTCTAGGTGATTACACCAACTTTCGGGACACTACCCGATCTTATCGCCGTATCGTTTCTCGAACTTGATTATTCACCACCAGAATTGTTCTTGAAGGATCGGCTGAGTCTAATTAGCAAATCAACCACCAATATAGCTTTTAGTGAATGAATAACGGTTCCGTAGTTAACTTGTGAGCCGTGGCATATTTTATTGCGCAAAGGATTGGATGCGTAAAGAGCTTCATTTGGCTTGTTGGCAAGAGTTACGTTCGTAATATATTTTGCAGATGCTTCCCAGTAATATATCGCGCTATCTACCCCGTAAGTTATCGCTGCGAGCTGATCTTTCGCATAGCCTTTCTTTCTCCTACCAACAATTCCATCATTGAGCCCAAGATGCTTAGCGATGTGCTCAAGGCCCTCTTCGTCACAAGAAGCTAAAGCATTAAACTCAGAATCGCAATCTTCTATCAAACCTTCAACGAGACACATAAGAATAGAAGTGGAAGCATAATAATCTTCGTTAAGATGATGCTTAATTGCGCACTCAAACAAAGGTTTTTTGTCAGAAGAAACAAGGGCATCTGTCAGCCACTCGTTCAGAATGTTGATAACCCTGTCTTGGTCAAGGTAATCAATTGCGTATTCGTCTATAGTTTTTGCAAGATCCAGGTCACTAGAAGAAGTATCCATATAGTGAGCCAAATCTCTCTCCACCTCGTCAGAGGCAATAAAGAAGAGCGGCCAAGTAGTTGCTTCGCAGCATTTCAAGAACGAAGAGACACCCTGAAAGCGCATCATACTTGCGCTGATTGTGCTTGCAACCTTCGATATATCAGGCATAGACGCTTGCAAGGCGACAGCCGCCGTTCTTTGTAGATCTTGCATGGCCGCTATTGTGCCAATAGGCACATCGATCTTCGGTATTGCCAGCTTTACGCTCTCAGTAAAGTTGGTCATGGTTTTGACGGCATCCGGAATATGATATGACTCAAATATCTTCGCGAGCCTAAGTTGAGTTGATTTGAGCGAATCGCTTTGAATGTCTAACATGCGCTCAGAGAGCGCCTTAAGTCCAGTTATGTTTCCTGATGACTTTACTGTCGAATTGGGCAATTCCAACGGTTCAATTTCACTCATGCGTAATCCACTTTCCGGAATATAGACCTTCGTGCCGGTCATCACCTTGGCATCTCTGTCTTAAGCTCTCTTCGACTTAGACACAAATATTGGTTTTCGGTTCAATCTAATCGTTCTCCGCGCCTGCTTCCCACTCGCCGACAACATCTATCAGGCCTTTTCGCGTAAAGGCATCTTTAATCTTTCGGAGAATTACTCCGTCCACTTTCTTAGGATCAATATGCCTAGCCGCACTGCGTGCATCTTCTTCATAAAAGAAATTCTTTTGGTGCTCCAGTAGAAAAGTTAGCAGTATAGCTTTGTCGTTATCGATCAAGTGGCGATCCGTAGCAATGCTCGAAAGAGTCTCGTCGAAAACAAACAGGTCGCGCGAATCCACATCCTGACAATCCCTCAATATTGCCCCTGCAATATCAGTTCGCATTCGCGGAAACTCTCTCAACCATCGACAATAGAATTCTGCTAGAACGCCTTCGCCCCCAACAACTATGTTAGCGAGCGTCTCGAATGACCCAGACAGCCATTCATTCCATACTTCAAGCCTTCTTTCATCTTCGAGAGTTTCAAGCCAGTTGTCTAATTGTTGGCACGCGGCTCTTAGTGCTTCTCTTGACGAAGACGCACAAGAATTAAGAAGGGATATTCTTTCGTCGGCTTCTGCCAAAACTATAATCGAGTAAACATAAAGCCTGATTAACTGGCCAAACTGGCTATTTCCAATAAGATTTGAATTTCTAAATAGCTGTGGCCAAATGTCTTTTGTTAAAATCCAGGCGTTTTTGGTCAGCCGTGGCACATAAGAAAAGCCCTCCCATGCCGGTGCAAACGCCCAATTACCTGGCTGCAAAGCATAGATAAGCTTCTCTGCAAAGCAACGGGGAGATAGTTCTTGAAAAAGGTTTAATCTAGCAAATATGCATGCTATAGCATATCGTGCGCCATCTGTTTCTTCGGTAAGCAACTCGCAGACACTCTCGAAACACGCCCTAATTAGCTGGCTGTGGACATCTTCTTTGCCAAGACACAATCGATCCGCCTCCGCTAAAAGCTCGATATACTTGCCAGCTGGCTGATTGATTGCCATAAAAACCCAATCAGGATTCTCGTCTTGGCTAATTGCGGATTCAGAGGAAAGGAGCATATTGAAATGAGGCAATGCTTTTTCTGCAAATTCCGCAAGCTCCGAATATGAAAATGGGCAGTTCGTCCCAGAGGCGAAGTTATTAACAGCCTTAATTCCAGCAACGCAGGTTCGCTCATCGGAGAGTACACGACATAACGTCTCAAACTGGATATTTTTAGGAACAGCTATATTTCCCCACTCGATTGAGATTACGTAACTATTCATTAATTCCAGCTCGCCGGATGAGCATGCTTTGTTAAGCAATCCATTTAGATTGTCAATTGCCTTCATAGGATAGTCCCGCGACGGCACCGAAACTAAATCGTACTTCGAAATCAAGGAGCATGATTGTGTAGGTGAATTAATTGATGCTAGTAAGTTTTCACTTGTGAAATCTTCAATAGGAATACGACACTGATCGCTATCATCCACGAAACCACTACTCATATAGTGCGTTAAATCAGGATGCTCTCTCGGCTCGAAGTTGGGATTTCGCGTAGTGATGCTTTTCTGCAGTTCCACTAAAGCAGAATAGGCCTGGTCACCATCAAGCAGCCAGACACAAATGTTGTAGCAGTCATATTCGGAATGTTGATCACCTTCTATTAATCGGGAACTTATGTATTGAGCGAAGCTGTCTCTTTGCTCAGGCGAAGCAAGCCGAAACGCCTTTTTAAGCAGAACAAAAACTTCGTGCCGAAGATGATGATCAGATAGAAGATCGTTCTGCTCAATAAAGGTAAGATCATCGCCAGAACAATCATATTCGGCTTTAATCCAAAGCCCTAAGCGTATTAAGAGAGCATATTTAGAGGACATGCATTTCTGAATCGCGGAAATGCAGAAACTTTCATCGACGCTTTCCCTGGCAACATCAATTAGGATACCCTCGATTCCTGAACAAAATTCGTCTTGCTCATGAGGGGCAATTGATGATCTTCCATAGCACAGCCCATCGAAATAATCCGTTTTTGTTCCGCAATTCGATTCAATCGAATAGGCTCGTTCTATCTGATAAAAACAGAACTCAAAAATTGATTGTCTTATGCTTGCGGAAGTTTCAGAAACGATGGAGAGGAGGTCCTTTACGTGGTAATCAGAAGTAGCGACCGTTGTGGCTTCTGTCGCCGGTCCAAGAAATGTGGAATGAGAAGCGCAGATATTAACCCGCAGCAAAATACGGATAATTGCCAAAAAGATTGAAGGAGACTTTGCACGCTTTGCAATTTCAACCAAATGATATTCACACTGCCTTTGAGTGAGATAATCAGCAGATTCTAGCCAAGGCAACCAAGATCCAATAATACTTTCTGGAACATCACTCGTTGCGAGTCGCCAAAAGAGGTTTGTGTAAAAGGAAGGAGATAGCTGATTGATGAACTCCGCACAGAATTCCTGAAAAGCATATATCTCGCCAACCGCGAATTCTTTTATTGACCAACCAAGTAGAGCGGATTCCTCCCTGGAAAGCTTTGCAGAGGTCAAAAAACTTGCAAGACCAGTGTTCTTAAGAAGCTGAAGATCGGCGACGCACTTTGAGTTTCTACAAAACTCAAAGGTAAAAATGTATCTATCCTCCTCATCTGGATATTTTAATAAAGAGGCTATGAACTCCTCGTCATCTTGGCTCTTCTCTTTAAGTCGACAGACATTTTGAAGGCGCATCACTTTATCAGTCAGACTTGATTCCGAAAAAGCCGACAAATCTTCAAAAACCTTCGGAAGTTCATTGAAGTCGGCAAATACAATTGGCTCTACACCTCTCATTCGCCAATTGTCTACGTCGGATTCTTTGCACAAAACGAATGAGCGCCCAGAAATCTCTGAAGAAATAGAACGGGTCAGATAGTCAACTAGCGAGTCGTTGCAACTATATCCAACAAACAAAACCGTGTAAGACTTGAAAAGGTCAACAAGGAATCTTGAGGTCCATCCATTAGAAACGTACGCATTGCCATAATCTTCTGCCGTCACAATCATTGAGTCTTTATCGTTGTATGTCCCATGCAAATGTACAAGACCGTCAACGTTTTTACCCAATGGAAGGGCAGGCGATGAGTAGTATTTGCATTTACGTCCTATTTCGTCGAGTGCGTTTTCGAAGCAATTATCAAAGTTTGTCGTTACGAGACGAACGCAGCTATCGATATTAAAGGTTTTAATGATGTTGGCATGTATATTGTTAAAATTTCCGCACGGGTTAACCAGAGAAGAGCATGCTTTTCTAACATCTTGTCCCTCATGCTCCAAAAAGCTTAAATATTGCTCAGGTGTTTCTGTATAAATTACGTCTCCTTCTTTATCAAATTTGCATTCTCGCTCTCGAAGGAAACCTCCAGGATCAACAGCAGTTTTAATTCTGTCTACCAAGTCATTAAATAAAGGAAGCTCAACAGGCTCAGGCGCTGATACACCAGCACCTGCAAAGATAACAAGATCGCCTGAAAGCGTAGCTTCCAATAATGCATCCGGAATGCGCACGCCGCCAAATTGCATGATGCCCTACTTCCCCGTATATGGGCTCTTGCCGTCGTCGGTCTTGACCCACGTGCCGTTATCCCAGGTGTGCTTCCACTCTTCGTACTCTTCTTTAGTGATCTCGTGATTGTCGAGCTTCTGACGCATCTCTTCCCAATCACGAACGAACTCTGCGAAGAAGTCCATTGCAGAGCCGTAACCCTTAACAATGGCGGGCACGCCGTCAATTTCACGCACGGTATAGCCGAACGCATCCTCGTTCTCCAAGATCGCGTAAGCGAATTCGCGCCTATTCCTGAACGTGGGCGCACTCAGGTACTCATGCCTCACTCCTAGCGCCTTTGCGATCCTGTCCAGAATCTCCGGTTTGGGATTACGGTCGCCAAGCTCATATGCGCGGTAAGCCGACTCAGTTATCTTCGCCTTGTCGGCTACCTCTTTCTGGGTGAGGTGAAGCTCATCGCGCAAAGACTTTAGCTTCTTTGCAAGGCTGGGAACTTCCTTTTTCTTCATAGACAGAGACCCTTCTCATAACGTACTGCCTGACAAATTGTCAGGAGTACAGGGTACCACCTCACGTAAATGTGAGCAAATTTCTCCATTTCTGTTGAAATCACAAATATGTGAGGTTATAGTCGACCCAAGGCATCACGAAAACGTGATGTTACGCCAATCGACGAAAGGAGATCCTATGGGAACAAGGCTAATGAGTGCAACGAAGGTCGCGGAGCAGCTGGGAACCTCTAAGGCTTACGCCTACAAGGTGATCCGCAAGCTCAATGCGGAACTGGCGAAGAAAGGCTGCCTGATCGTTCAGGGGAAGGTGAGCCGGATGTACTTCGAGGAGCGCTACTTTGCGGGTGAGCCAATGCCGATGCCGGGAGAAGGTGCAAGCGATGTCCGTTAGCAAAGACCCCGAGCGCGGAACCTTCTACGTCCAATGCCGCTACAAAGACTGGACAGGCGAGCCAAAAAAGAAGACCAAGCGCGGCTTCAAGTGTTTTTGTCAACTAGGAACTTTCACTAGTGGCAACGAAAACTTTCATGCTGGGCACTGAAGCTTTTCAGGTTCGGCAACGGCGCGCTGTCCTCCCTGACTGGGCCCTTCTCGCCATCGGGGACGCCTCCATCCTCTTCGCCGGCCCCTCGAAC
>CAJTJY010000048.1:0-209 GCA_910576975.1 uncultured Lachnospiraceae bacterium | reverse complement strand
GACGAGGGGGCCGCAGTGGATTATCCTACCTATCATCGCCGCCGCCATCTGGTCATCGGTGAGGACCGAGCCCCAGCGCGAGAACTCCAGGTTGGTGGTGACGATCAGGCTGCGCCGCTCGTAGCACTTCGACACGACCCGGAACAGCGGCCTTGCGCCCCGGCGGTCTATGGGCAGGTAGCCCAGCTCGTCGAGTATCACCAGGCCGG
>CAJTJY010000047.1 GCA_910576975.1 uncultured Lachnospiraceae bacterium | reverse complement strand
ATTGAATATATCATTTATTTCCTGTTTGGTGTTACAACTTTATTATACCAGCTCAAAATGAAAGGACGTCGAAAGGCAGGCTGTCCTCCCTGATAAAGCCAGGCTGCCTCGTGGCGGTGTTTGCGAAGACGGGGAAAAAGGAGAAGGAAGTGGCAAGGGGCTGCGTGGTGGATTGGAACCCCCAGGCGCAGAACCGGGGCAACAGCCTGAAATGCACCTGTTACGACGTCCTGTATTGCTTGCAAAAAAGCCAGGACAACAAATACTATGGCTCTGGCACGGGGACCAAGTCCATCATCACCGGATTGTTTGGCGAGTGGGAAATTCCCATGGAATCATATGGCGGTCCTGACGTGTCTCATGGAAAGCTAAAATATAATAATTCCTACGTGTCGGACATCATTCTGGACGTGCTAGACGACGCCCATAAGAAAGGGGCGGGGCGCTATATCGTGCGTGCTGACAAGGGGGTTGGGCAAGTGGTGGAAAAAGGCAGCAACGGGACCGTGTACGTGTTCAAGGAAGATGTGACCAAGTCCGTAAGCACCAGCATAAGCACAGCGGACCTTGTCACCAGGGTAAGGGTGATCGGCCAGGCAGACGACGAGGGGCGTTCCAGCGTGGAGGCCACCCTGGACGGCCTGACGGCGTACGGCATCCGCCAAAGGGTTTACACCAGGGGTTCCGACGAGTCCCTGGAGGATGCAAGGTCGGCGGCGCAGGAAATATTGGATGAGGACGGGGCGATTAAGCGCAAGGTCACCATTCAGGCGCCAGACGTCCCTTTTGTCAGGAAAGGGGATTTGGTCTACGTCATGGCGGGAGTCAAGGATGCGTGTTATTTCGTGAAGAGCGTCCGGCATGACTGCTGCACCTGCAGCATGTCCATGGAAGTGGAGCGTGCGGGGACGGCGGCAAGGGAGAAAAAGACGGAGTCAAATGAAGCAGAGAAAGATTACCAAGTGGGCGACATGGTGAGCTTTAAAGGCGGCACCCACTATGTGTCCTCCTATCCCGGAGCGAAAGGCTACGAGGCGAGGGCTGGCAAGGCGAAAATCACGAAGAAGAACGGCTCAGGAAAAGCACATCCATGGCATTTGATTCATACAGACAGCAAAAGCAACGTGTATGGATGGGTGGATGACGGGACGTTTGAATAGAGAAAAGGGCTGATTTTTGGAAATTTATATTTGATTATCTTTCATCTTGTGGCACAATCTATTTAAAAATATGAGGGGCTAGTGTACTGACACATTTATATTCAGGCAAACCTCCTTGCCCGATTGCCCATCAGACTGCGTTGTCATCAGTCAACGATGCCACCGCATCGCCTCCTTCTTCCGTCTTGCTGATGAACAATCGTTCTGCAGAGTTTCGCCAGATATAAATGTGTCAACACACTAGTTAAATATCAGGGAAGAGCCCTGTCAGGATATGCTCCTGGCCTCCCCAAAGATAGAAGAAGGTGTGGCGAAATGTTGCATCTTTTTTGATTCAATAGGTAGGGTGGAATTTTTTGTAAAAACTCCTTGACTTTTGGGTGCACAAAATATATAATATAGTTACAGTTAAGGACAGCTTAACGAGTATGGCAGGCAAGGAGCTGGAAAGGAGTTAAAATGAATGAAGAAATGAATGTAGGAGAATTGCTGAAAGAAACTGCTGAAGAGAACCAGACAAGAAAAATCCTTGAGATTCTTAATGAATGTAAAGACCTTGAGGAAGCAAAGAAAAAGGTAAAAGCTCTGCTTAATAAATAAACAGAGCTAGAACATAGGGCTGGCGGTACTTGCCGCCGCCAGTGCCTGAATTTAAAATACCAGATAATTTGAAAAAAGGCAAGGTCAAGAGGTGGTCTAAGTAGAAAAAAAGAAAATAGGTAGGCCGACAAATGATCCTAAGACACACGAATTGAAAATTCGCATGTCTGATAAATATATGGAAAAATTAAAATATTGCCAAAATCAGACAGGTATGACAAGAGTGGATATAATCAGACAAGGAATTGATAAGGTTTATCTTGAACTTAAAAAATAAGAAACACCCGCCCCCTACCAAGATTGCGAGTGTTTCAAATAACTGAGGGAAATCCTCTATGAAATATATTAGCATAGATGGATTTTTCTTTCAAAGACAAATTTGAAAACAGATTTTATCATGTGTGAAATTATTGGCGAAATGTTGAATCATAAAAAGGCAGTAGAGAGAATCTATTGTCTTTTTAGTTTGCGAATTTAGAAAAAGTTGAAATTGCCTATTGACTAATTGGGTACACTATAATATAATTAATGTGTACTCAATAAGAGAGGTGATGAATTTGAGTCCACGAACAGGCAGACCTAAAATTGATAATCCTAAATCTGAGCAGATTAAAATTCGGGCAACAAAAGCTGATAAAGCATTGCTAGAAGAATGTTGTGATAGATTGAATCAAACGCAATATGATGTTGTAATGAATGGGATAAAAAAGGTCTATGTAGAAACAGAAACAGAAAAAGAGTAATCGCTACCCTACCAAGACAGACGATCACTCCAAGCCCCACACGAGGACTGTAAATATTATATACTGTGTACCTCTGTTTGGCAACCTAAAAATTGTTGAATGGAGGTATTTTAATATGGATAATTACGCATTGAGTAGTCGTGAAGTGGCTGAAATGGTAGGAAAAGAACATTCAAAATTATTAAGAGATATTCGCAAGTATAGCGAACAGCTAGCCGAATCCAAAATTGGATTGGGCGATTTCTTCACAGAAAGCAATTATTTAGACTCAAAAGGACAAAGCCGCCCATGCTATCTTGTCACAAAGAAAGGCTGCGAGTTTATCGCCCACAAGCTGACAGGGCAGAAAGGAACAGAATTTACAGCAAGATATATCAATCGTTTTCACGAAATGGAACACGAGTTGTCAGTCTCAAACCCCTCCGAAATTCCACTGGGAGAACTGGCAAGCTACTTGAAGGTTATGGACAGAGTAGCCAACCGCCAGAGCCTTGCTCCGCACAAGATAGCCGAGAACTTCAAGAAAGTGTCGGCACAGTTCGGCGTTCAGCTTTCAGATGATTTTGTGAACATGCCGGAATATGAGCAATTGACGCTTGCTAGTGTGGATGGAAGATAGGGAAAGGAGATTTTTATTATGGAAAAAAATATGATTCAAGCATTTTATGAAGTATGGTCAAACAGTAAAGAGTACCATGCACAGAGTGCATTAGAGAATGCAACATATGACAATTGTGCTAATGGAATTAAAAAGGTTATTGGAGAACATATGTTTGAAGAGATTGAAGATAATGTGATTAATTTTGTGTATGAAGCAGAGTTTGCAGGATTTGAAAATGGTTTACGCTATGGCATTATGTTTATGAATGGTATGTTGAAAGGCGGTAAAGCGTATGAATGATATTATCAGAATCAATAATCATGATGTGGTGGCAAAAGAATACAATGGTCAGAGAGTGGTAACGTTCAAAGATATTGACATGGCGCATGAGAGGGCAGACGGGACAGCGAGGAAGCGGTTCAACGACAACAAAAGGCACCATTAAGGTCTGCAATGCGCAAGAGAATATCGAGGTGGCGTAACGGCTGGAACAACGGAAAGCAGCATAACGATAATTAGAGAGCTTGGAAACAGGCTCTCTTTTTATATAAATTTTTAGCAGGAAGGAGGTCGGGACTTGGCATTTGATAAAAACACAGGCGTAAACAAGCTTGCAAACGTACTGTGCCAGAGGATGAGGAAGGAGAGCAGCAGCCCCCTTGCGTTGGATTTCGGCGAGATACAGAAAAATGGGAGCTTGGTGACGAATACGTTCCCCGTGCCCGTGAAAAAAGGCGATTATTCCATCTGCAGGCAGCTTGCTGCCAAAGAGGAGGAATCGGGCAGGCTGCGCCCAGGGGACCGGGTCCTTGTGGCTTGGGTTCAGAATGATGCGGTTGTCATCGACATTGTTGCAGACGCATAGACAGGAGGCGGCGTATGGATAAAATAGCGGTGGTTGAAGTGCCTGAATTCCTAGAGGAGGATGGCGAATACGACACCCAGTATAAACGGACCGTGCGATGGGACATGGAAGCAGGGGACTTCGTAAGGGACGGGGCGAACAAGGTGCAGGGGTGCGCTGGCGAGGAGGGCTTTCAAAGCTGGTGTTATAAAACCGCCATGACGGAACGTTACGCCTGCCTGGCATATCCGGTTGAAATCGGTGCGGAGATGGAAGAGGCCATGGACGACGACGAGGCGGACATCGTGGAATCCCAGGTGGAACGAACCATCACGGAGGCCATAGGTGTAAACCCCCGGACGGAATGGGTGGGTGACTTTGAGTTTATCTGGGATGCGGACGTGATGCATTGCACATTTTATGTGAAAGGCGTAGGTTTTGACGAACTTTTCCAGGTTATCATTTAGAGGAGGTGGCGCAAGTGGCACAGCCAGAATTTATGATCCCCGATTTTATAGAAAATAATACGGCGGAGGAAATACATCAACGGATGATGGAAAATCTGCCAGATGACATTGACGACATGCCAGGGGGCTTTCCTTACGATTTCACCAAGCCGGCGGCATTGGAAAAGGATGAGTTCATTAATTACCATTTGACCAGGGCGTTGATGATAGCGTTTCCGCAATATGCCTGGGATGAATGGCTGGATTTGCATGGCCAGCAAGTTCACCTGGAAAGGCACCAGCCCCAAAAGGCTTTCGGGAATGTGGAAATATCCGGCACGGCAGGCACGTTGATAACGTCTGGGACGATTTTCTGCACCCCGGCAACCGACGGCGGTCCTTCCATTGAATTTCAGTCTCAGGAAGATGCCGTGATAGGAGAGAGCGGGACGGTTTTGATCCCTGTCTTTGCAGTGGAAAGCGGGACGGGATCCAATGTTGCGCCCAATGCGGCTTTCTTGATGGCAAAGCCGAACAAGGAGGTTGCAGGTGTAAGGAATCCCGAACCGATCCGGGGAGGGACAGGCAGGGAAAGCAACGATGACTATTATGACCGGATTGCTGCCGAGTATCAAAACAGCATGACGTTCCTGGGGAATGACAGCGATTATGTCCGGTGGGCGAGGGAGGCGGGCGCTGGCGACTGCGTCGTCATTCCGGCGGCAGACGGTCCTGGGACGGTCCGCCTTGTCCTGGTGGACGGGAACGGCCAGCCTGCAAATGAAAGGCTGGTGCAGCAGGTATATGATTACATTGTATCTCCAAATGACAGGAGCCGGAGACTGTTGCCAACGGCATGCGCAGAGCTGAGTTGCGCCGCTGCCGTCACTGTGGAGGTGTCTTATGAATGCCGGGGTCTGCAATATGACGGTACGACGGATATGGAGAAAATCAAGGCGAGATTTCGAGAGGAAGTCTCAAAAGTTTACCGTGCGGCAAAGAAAGAGGGGATTCTCCGCTACAACGACGTGCGCCCTTTGATCAGCGGAATTCCGGGCGTGGAGGATTTTACATCGTTCACCATGAATGGAGGGATTGTCAACATCCGGCTGGGAAGCGAGGAATACCCGGAGACTGGGGCGGTGGACTTTAGCGGGGAGGAGCCAGATGAACGAACTTGAATTATTGAGCTTCCCGACCAGTGAAAGCGCAAAAAGGCAGCTGGGGTATGTGTCAGGGGACTTCTACGAGATGTCTTATGTAGGAAAATGGCTGTTCCAGGTGATGGGGCTGGAATATGACGATGCAAGGAGCATTGTGGAGGAGCTTCCTTGGCAAATGTTTCCGGACACGGCTACCTGGGGGCTGAAATATCATGAGGTCAAGTGGCTTCTTCCAGTGAGGGAGGATTTGCCTTATGAGGAACGGCGCAGGAGGATTTTTAAAAGGCGTGACCTGAGATCGCCCATGACGCCTTGCCGCATGGAGCAATACCTGGCAAACGCCACGGGCTTTGAAATCATCATATCGGATGCCCATGATCCGGGAGAGCATGGATTTTCGCCGGAACACCCAAACATGTTCAAAGTGACCTTTATCGGGGAGAAAACTGTGGATACAGGGATCATGAGGGGGCTTGTTGACAGTCTGAAACAATCTCATACCATGTACCTTATGTGTGACAGGATTGTCATGCATGCAGATCACTGCGGCATGGAAGCATTCATTGTGAAAAATGTGATCCTTTGCATGCGCTATCCATTTTTTCGAGAACATGGGCCGGATGGAGGCCCTTTGCAAGGAATTGTGGCAAGGAATTTGTATCAGGGCATTACGGCATGGAACAGGGAATTCATCGGGCTAAGCAATCGGCTTAATGTGCTTGCAGATCAGCGAAACAGGGAAGAATGGAAGTTAGAAAGAAGCATTCAGCGTGCTATTTTTCCGTTTTTTATGGATCACAGCCCGGACGGGAATCCCTTGCAGGAAATGCGGACAGGAAACTTGTATCGGGGATGTCGGGCAGAAAATAAGGAGACGGTTGAAGCGTCGTTAGTCAAAAAGAAAAGCTTGTGGCGTCTTAATGGCGCCGTGCCCTTGAACGGGGGCAGGAAATTAAATGCGAAAATATCGGAGGAGGAATTGTAAATATGGCAGATGCAGTAGTGACTTTGAGCTGGTCAAGCTTTTTTGTAACACTTACAAGGAAAAGTTTTGACAAGATCA
>CAJTJY010000046.1 GCA_910576975.1 uncultured Lachnospiraceae bacterium | reverse complement strand
TTTATATTGAATATATCATTTATTTCCTGTTTGGTGTTACAACTTTATTATACCAGCTCACTCTGCGTCCGTGAGTTCTTCCCCGTCCATGAGAACCATGCCGTCGTCAGAAGAAACCTCGCCGTTTTCCCCACGCAACGAATACGAGGCGTCTATCGTGGTTTTGCCACGGTAAACCGCCACCACCTCCAAGCTTGTCATCGTATCAGTGATCTCCTCCGCAGCGGACGTCGTTAAGGTCCAGGCTTCAAATTCCAGCCCGCTAACCTCTTCCGGCGCATCCAGCTCTGCCAGCGCATCGCTCATCTTGGTTCCTATCAGATACGATTTCCGCATGGTCTTGGAAACTTCCCTGCCGTCCTCTCCGATGTATCTTGCATTCCATGACACCTGGCAATCCTTGTACTGCGCCTCTGCATAAATGTAGCTGCATTTCCCGACCTGCGCATCTTCATCACCAGCATAAGACAATTTAATGAGCCCTGCAAACTCTTCGGTGTCCGCATCCTCTGGCAGTGTCAAAGCGTCCAGCACCTCCTGGTATGTCGTCCCCAGTTCTACAAACCTCGGAATCATCGCCGTTTTTATCTCCCCGTCTTTCGAGATATAGGTAAGGGAAACGTTGGCGCATCCCTTGTCATAGACGGCGGTCATGGCACATGTCATGTTAGAAGAATCAAAAAAACACATCTCGGTATTTTCATCTATAGATGGACCGTCCAATTCCACTCCCCAACTTGAATATCCAAGTTTCCACTCCGCAGGAACGTCCTCAATGGGCTGTGGGAAAGTAAGTCCGAATTTTTCTTTCAATTCAGCCACTGTCGTACGTCTTCCGACATTTTCAACTGTTTGAGACATAATCAAGGAATTTGGCTGGTAACTTCCGTCTTCCTGTCTTGCGTATCCGTAAAATTCAAACGTTATGTCCCTTACATCTTCCCTATAATTATTTTTTGACACTTTATAATACCAAGGAAGAGCCGCACCAAAATTTTCCTGGAAATCATACAAAAACGTATAGTTGCTACTCTCATCATATACATGTAAATGTGTAAGTGCCCATTCACAGGGGTAGGTATCCTCTGTGATTAGAACCTCCCCAACATATGCACTGCTCTTCGCATCATATTCCAGGTTGACATAGTGACCATCCGAGACACATTTCGCCTGTGGATAAATATATGCATATGCATATCCTGGATGATCCTCTTTTACTTTGACTGTGAGCTTGACGATGTCTCCTGGTTCCACAAATTGTCCATTTTTGTCAATCGTAATATCTTCAATGACTGGCGGCTCTGTATCAAAATCCTCCTGATAAACCTCAAAGCTCAGCTTCGCTTCTGGTTCCAGAGACACAGGGTACAAGAAATAATGTTCTCCAGACTCTGTTCCTATAGAAATGTCAGACCAGTACCATTCTGTGGGATAAGTTTCTTCTGTAACTGTAAAAGTCCCAGTTAATATCCCAGTATCCTCATCAAAAGATACATTCAGATTTTCACTTTGATTGAAATGACCCGGATACCACCCATGCAAGGATGAATAAACATAAGAGAGCTTATCATTGTCACACTTCACATCTGCGCTATAAGTTACCGTATCTCCGATCGCTAGCTTTCCGTCTTCTCTTGAAGAGTGTGTCTCCATACGAAAATTGGAAACAGAGACATTCGGCTCATAATCTAACGTGAAAGTATAGAGGTATTTTCCAGTCTCCTCATCCTGCGTCTTCCAATTGTCATAATTATTCGCTCTATCCTTTACCACAATTTCGTAAACATAGAATTGATTGCCGTAATTGCCCTTGAGATTACTACAGGGAAACGTGCCTGTATACAAATTCCCCTCCTCTTCTTTTACAAGATCAACTGTCTGTCCTAAACTATTACCATTACCACGTATATAAATATAAGTATAGTCAATCCCACTATCTGCATCGTAGGTTGAAATTGTAAAATGCAGGGTGTCGTCTACCGTTAACATCTGTCCGTTTTCCGCAAATTCAAAGCTCTCAATTACTGGATTAGTAGTATCGTGCCAAATAATATCCCACGGATCAGAATCTTCTTCCCCATCATCCGGCGTGACATTGCCGTCATCCCCTGTTACCTGATCCTCTTTCGGCGGTTCCTCTCCGTCATCCTGGCTGACCTCATTCCCAAGGGCTGCGCACATTTCCCGATCCACCGCCTCTGTTGTTGCCACATGTTCCTGTCTGGCGTCTGCATTTTCTGCCGCCACGCCTTGTACCGGGTACAATGTTGCCGATATCAACGCAACCGCTAAAAAAATGACTAGAAACTTCCTGCCTGATTTCTTCATAACCCTTTACCTCCTTCTAATGAAACTGTGATGTTTCCCCCTTTTTGTGCAGTTCACGCATGGTAATCATCATTAATCCTATCCCTATGTCTTATTTTTTACAAGGAACGCTAAACTTTTAGCATATTTTTAGTAATCGTTCCGCCAGCATCAATATTAGGGATGAAGAGAAGCTGCAAAGCAGCGGATAGACTGCATGGAAACTTCTGTCTCAGGCTTAAGGGACGTGGACTGAACTTTTATTATTTTTACTAAACAAATGAAATCATATCGATGAGATTGATATACTGTCAATGCCATTTTTTATATATAGAAGTTATTGTGCCGCAGCCTGTCTGTCATTGGCAATTTCAACATAAATCATCATCACGGCAAAAGTCAAATATCCATGCATACTGGCAGGGCGCTTAGCATGACTATTTTCCTCATTGCTTGCAAAAATAAAGATTTTACACCATAGCCATGACGCTACAATGCAAAATCTTTACTTACCATTCCTAACCATCTTCTAAGCCGCAAATGCGCTCACTTATTTTGCGACTGGGAAATATTGATATTGCCCAAAAGATCTTCCAGTTTTTGCGTCGCAAAAGGCTTCCATGAAATCTGCTGTACGACCTCCTTCGTGCCGATCCCATGAAATACAATCTTTTCCTGATCACAATACACAAAACAGGCAAACAAAAGGACTGCAATCACAAAGCGGATCCCCAGCGTGGACGTTCCTTTGAAAGGAACGTCGCCATTTTCTTCCATAACCTGTTCCTGTCCAGAATTATGAAAAGCTGCCCGGGCCTGCTCTACATAACTCCTGCGTTCCCTTGCGCTTTCTTCCAAAGATTTTACCATGCACCAAACTCCTTAAACAGCTTTGTACTATTTTAGTAGGTTCGGCACAAAAAAATGACTAATTTCTTTTTTATCTCTGGCACAATTCCTCCACAATATCTTCCCAGGTGACGCCTTTCTCCACCATCAGCACCATCATATGATAAAGGAAATCAGAAATCTCATACTTGACGTCCTCCAGTTCCGGATTCTTGGCGGCTATGACAATCTCCGTCGCCTCTCTGCCGATTTCCTTCAAGATTTCGTCCAGCCCCTCCTCAAACAAAGCATTGGTATAAGATCCTTCTCTTGGCTGATGCTTGCGCGCGGCAATCGTATTGTAAATATTTTCAAAAATTTTCAAAGGATTTCTGGAAATGTATTCTTTCTTCACAAGCTCCTGGAAAAAGCAAGTGGGATTGCCCGTGTGGCATGCAGCGCCCACCTGAGAGACATTGGCAAGGATCGTATCCTTATCACAGTCTATCGTCAAAGACTTCACATACTGATAATGCCCAGAAGTCTCTCCCTTGATCCAAAGCTCTTTGCGGCTGCGGCTATAATAGGTCATCTTGCCAAGAGCAAGGGTCGTATGATACGCTTCCTCGTTCATGTAAGCGAGCATCAAAACTTCGCAAGTCTGATAATCCTGGACAATCACCGGAATCAATCCCTCCGCATTGAGCTTAAATTCTGCCCATTCCATGGAAGGCTGAAATTTCTGGGTCTGGATCCCTTCTGTAGACAAAAATCTTTTCACTTTCATTAAATCCGTATCCCGATTGCTGACATAATCTCCCCCGATACCCGTAACGCAGTCCTTTTTTAGTATCTCAATCCAGCGTTTTTTCTCATATCCAGAAATGATCACGCTAAATGGCATGTCTGTGATATTCTCCAAAGATTCCACGATGTCCTCATTGAGCACCACCAGCTTATGTATGTGTTCCTTTACTTCTTTGCCATGCTTGAATATCAAATCCACCGTTTCCATAGATACCAGCAGCTTTTCCCTCCCAAAACGCTTGTCCGCTTCCTGGGCAAGGGGAATCAGGTCACGGGCAGAACTGCTTAAGATAGCTCCCTTACAGCCTGCATAGAGGATCTTCTTGATATCCTCTATCTGGGTAATCGCTCCTCCTCCATAAATCGGAATTTCTATAATGCGGCATAATTGCTTGATCGTATGCAGATTAATCTCATGCTCCATTTCTGAATCAGACAAATCAAACACATACAATTTGTCGACGCCGCTTTCATTATAAAACTTAGCCAGTTCTTTCCAGTCCCCTGCAATTTCTAGATTATCCCGACTTATTACTGCCATGCCGTTTTTCAGATACATGGTAGCAATCAGGTTCTTGTATTCCATAGCCTCACCTATAAACTACCTTTCGTTGACATAATATCTTTTATCCTTGGATCCTTTATGGTCGCCTCATCCAACGCACGCCCAAAAGCTTTAAAAAGCCCTTCGATCATATGATGGTTGTTCGTTCCTGATAAAATCTTCATATGTAGATTCATCCCTGCAGCGTAAGAAACGGCATAGAAAAACTCCCGTACCATCTCCGTCTCCAGATATCCTACCCGCTCTGCGGTAAACTGCCCTTCAAAACAAAAATAAGGCCTGCCGCTTAAGTCAATGGCGCAAAGCACCAATGTCTCGTCCATCGGGAGGATGCAGCTCCCATATCGCTTGATTCCCCTTTTATCCTTCAACGCATAGCGGATTGCATTTCCCAGGACAATCCCAGTATCTTCAACCGAATGATGCGTATCTACGATCAAGTCCCCCTCGACCTGCACTTTGAGGTCAAAAAATCCATGACGCGCAAATCCGTCCAGCATATGGTCAAAAAATCCAATTCCCGTGTCAAGCTGGGTCTCGCCGCTGCCGTCGAGATTTAACGTGAGATTGATGTCTGTCTCTTTTGTCTTGCGGCGCTGCCGTCCAATTCTGTCTCCTGGCATAAATGTCCCTCCTATTCTTCAAATCTCACTTTGATTGAGTTCGCATGCGCCGTCAGATGTTCGGACTGCGCAAACTGCACGATATCCTGATAGATTGGCTTAAGCGCTTCTCTGGAATAGGAAATAATGCTTGATTTCTTAATAAAATCGTCGACGCTCAACGGGGAGAAGAATTTTGCTGTCCCGTTGGTAGGCAACACATGGTTCGGTCCTGCAAAATAGTCCCCGAGAGGCTCGCTGGCATACTCTCCTAGAAATATCGCCCCTGCATTTTTGATCTTCATCATCACTTCAAAAGGATTTGCAGTCAAAATCTCCAAATGCTCCGAAGCAATCTCGTTTGCTGCGTCAATCGCCTCCATCAGGGTGTCCGCCACTAAGATATAGCCATAATTTTCCAAAGACTGTTCAATGATTTCTCTTCTGGAAAGTTCTGCGCTAAAGCGGTCAATCTCCTGAGAGACCTCTGTTGCCAGCGCCTGGCTGGTGGTGATCAAAATAGCGCTTGCCAATTCGTCATGCTCTGCCTGAGACAACAAGTCAGCCGCCACATATCTAGGATTTGCAGTTTCATCCGCAAGAACGAGAATTTCACTGGGACCGGCAATGGAGTCGATGCTCACATGGCCAAATACCGCCTTCTTCGCCAATGCGACATAAATATTTCCAGGTCCTACGATTTTATCTACTTTGGGAATGCTCTCTGTGCCAAAGGCAAGCGCAGCGATCGCCTGGGCGCCTCCCACCTTGTAAATCTCATCCACGCCCGCCAAATCTGCCGCCGCAAGCGTGGCTGGATTTACTTTGCCCTCCTTATTGCAGGGCGTCGTCATTACGATTTTTTCCACGCCCGCCACTTTCGCAGGCAGCACGTTCATCAACACCGAAGACGGATAAGCCGCCTTTCCTCCTGGCACGTACACGCCAGCCCGGGCAAGCGGCGTCACTTTCTGTCCCAAAAGAACGCCGTCGGGACGACTGTCAAACCAACTGTATTGCTTCTGCTTTTCATGGTAACTCCTGATATTCTCCAGAGATTTCTTCATTACGGTGATCAGCTTTTGATCCACTTTCTGATATGCTTCTGTAATTTCTTCTCTTGTCACCTGGACATTTTGACCGTTGACCTGCGCCCCGTCAAATTGCCTGGTATAAGAAAAAACCGCCGCATCTTTTTCGGCGCGCACCTTTTCAATAATCTCATTTACGCTGTCTTCGTACTCTTTATAGCTGTTGGGGCTTCGTTTCAAAAGATCCTCTAGTAGGTTTTTTCTGGTATCTGCCGTCAAATTTAATATTCTCATGAAACTTCCTCCTTGCAATTCCTCTCAAGCACTTCTTTTAAATCCCGGATCAACCTGCTTATGCGGTCATACTCCATCTTCATGCTCACTTGGTTTACCACCATTCTGGCAGAAAGTGGGCAAACCTCTTCCAAAACGCCCAGCCCATTCTCTCTAAGCGTGGAGCCTGTCTCCACAATGTCTACAATTACCTCGGACAAGCCCACGATCGGGGCAAGCTCAATCGAGCCATTCAGCTTGATAATCTCAACCGTCTGATGCTTCTTATTATAAAAGTAGTCTTTGGCAATCCTCGGGTACTTGGTGGCGACCCGGATCAATTCACGATGCTGTAGCAGCTTTTGCGCCTCTTTGGGCCCACAGACGCACATCCTGCACCTGCCAAATCCCAAATCCAAAACCTCATAGATATTCCGGGCTTCCTCTAAAATAGTGTCCTTGCCCACTACCCCGATATCGGCTGCGCCATATTCCACATAGGTAGGCACATCTGGTCCCTTTGCAAGGAAGAACTTTAACTTTAATTCCTCATTGACAAAAATCAGCTTCCTGGTATCTTTATCTTTCATTTCCTGGCAGGTAATCCCAATTTTTTCGAAAATTGCCAAGGTCTGCTTTGCCAGACGTCCCTTTCCCAGGGCAAATGTCAAATATCTCATCCTATTCCTCCATCCGTTCTTGTGCAATCCGCAAATGTCTCCAAAAGAACATGTCAAACTGACCCCGATCTCATCCTATGAGATAAATATCACTTCCTGCATCTGCATGCGTTCTGCGTAAGAACGATAATCGTGTTCCTCTTTGCCGTCCTCCCAAGCAGCAAGGACAGCGCCTGTACCCTGTTGGCGCAAAGCGATAGCATGTTCAATCGCTTCCTTTTGCTTTGCTTTCGCATAAACAATCAATACTTGATCATTGTCTGTCAAAATCTCAATCTTCTGTCTCGATAGAGCGGCAAGAAGCTGGTCAATGACCACTGCAAACCCTATCGCAGGGGCATGTTTGCCAAAATAGTCCATAAGTTGGTCATAACGTCCCCCTTTTACAATCGGTTCCCCACTGCCAAACGTGTACCCTGCAAAGATCATCCCTGTATAATAATGATAACTGCTAAGCATCCCTGGCTCGATGGTAATATACTTTTCCACGCCATAGCAGGCAAGCACGTCCATAAGCGCTTGCAAACGATTCAGCGCCTGCAAAATCACAGGAAACCCCTGTGCCAGTTCTTTTGCCCGCTGCAGCATGTCCTCCGTCATACAAAGGCTTCCAAGCATGGAAAACAGCTCCTTCAAGTTCTCAGGAAGATGCAGTGAATCGATCAATTCCTCCACCCCGAAAAAGTTCTTGTTGGAAATCAGTTCCACGAGGCTGTCTTTTGTCTCCTCTGGGAGTTCTGCCGCCTGCACCAAGCCCCGGAAAAAGTCTACATGCCCTACCCCAAGCTGAAACTCCTGCAAACCGGCAGTTTTCAGCGCATGGACTGCAAGCGCTAAGATCTCCGCATCTGCTGCCACCGAATTATCGCCCACCAACTCTGCTCCTAACTGGGTATTCTCTTTTAAACGCCCCTGGTAGCTGCTGTTATTGATAAAAGTGTTGCCCATATAGCAAAGGCGCACTGGAAATTCCTCGTCCCCATAATATTTTGCGACACATCTTGCAATCGAAGGCGTCATATCCGGGCGCAACGCCAGGGTATTCCCTTCACGGTCAAAAAATTTGTATAAGTCTTTCGAAGGAGTTGTGCCGATTTCCTGACTAAAAATGTCGAAAAATTCAAAAGTAGGAGTCTCTATTGCATGATAACCGTACATTTTTAGCAAATTGTGCAGATTTTCCTGCAAAATTCTCTTCCTGGCACACTCCATATTATAAATATCCCGGACTCCCTCCGGCGTATGTAATAATCTTCGTCTCATATATGTAAATCCTTTCCAATGTTCGCTTTAGTACGTTAATGTATTATCAAAGAAAATTACCCACATTATAACGGAGAACTGCGTCTTTGTCAACCAGATTTTATCCTTGAGTTTCCGCATTTTGCAATTCATAGCGCCAAAAGGTTTCCATCACAAAGTG
>CAJTJY010000045.1 GCA_910576975.1 uncultured Lachnospiraceae bacterium | reverse complement strand
TGCGACAACCTCTATAGCTTATCACATCTTTCGACTCTTGTCAACAACTTTTTTTATTTTTGTTACTCTCTATTTTTTCTCGACGACAGCAACTAGCTTGAATATTTTATCACATTCTTTGTTGTCTGTCAACAACTTTTTTACTCTGCGTGATATAAATCTTCAAGGAGCGGAGAAGGAGGGATTTGAACCCTCGCGCCGCTATTAACGACCTGCACCCTTTCCAGGGGTGTCCCTTCGGCCAGCTTGGGTACTTCTCCACATGGCAGAATAGTTTATCACTATCTCTGTTTTAGCAAAATAATTTCTTTAAACGGAGAAGGTGGGATTCGAACCCACGGTCCCTTTCGGAATCACTGGTTTTCAAGACCAGCTCCTTAAACCACTCGGACACCTCTCCAAAGTAAATCATTCACTTTATCGGCTGTATCAGATGCTTGTCCTTTTCTCAACAGCGCATGTATGATTCTAGCAAACTTTTTTTAATATGTCAATAGCTTTTTTGAAATTTTTTCCGTTTCTAAAAACAGTTTGGCCCATACGCCTGAAACAAGCCACAAGTCCGCCTGCCAAGCAGGCTATTTGCTGCCTTGCCATTCCCGTCTGAGGCTTAAAGAGGATTTTTGTTCATTGCCTTCGTCAGGGCTGATCCACAAATAGCTACAGGGCACGAAGCACAATTCGCTCCTAATGGTGGCAAGACTAAACTGTTTCCGTTTAATAATGATTGACATGCCTATGAAAAACCCCTTAGAATAGAACAATGAAAAAACTTTTTTACTTATGGAGGAATACTTTTTATGAATAACTTTTTTGCATCCCCAACCAATGAATGGAACGACAATGCCGTCCGCCTTACCACTACAGGGATTCTCACTGTGACAGCAATGGTCGCCTTTCTAATTATTGTAGCCCTTGGAATGCGCTATAAAAATTCTCATTCTGGAAAAGCTACCACGAAGCAGCTTGTGTTCTCATCCTCTGCCATAGCGCTTGCCATGGTTGCTTCCATGGTAAAATTGTTCGAAATGCCCATGGGAGGATCGGTCACGCTTCTTAGCATGCTTTTTATTGTCCTTATTGGCTATTGGTTCGGTCCTTATGCCGGACTGATGACAGCAATTGCTTATGGGCTGTTGCAATTCATATTAGAACCCATTTTTTATACTCTGCCACAGATGCTTACAGATTATCCTCTTGCGTTTGGCGCTCTTGGCCTGTCTGGTTTCTTTGGCAATCAAAAACACGGACTGATAAAAGGCTACCTTGCCGGGGTTCTCGGACGCTTGTTCTTCTCTTTCTTATCCGGCATCATATTCTTCGCCTCATATGCTCCTGAAAATATGGCGGCGCCGCTTTACTCTTTTCTATATAATGGTTCTTATCTTGGCGCTGAAGCTGTGATCACGCTAATTCTGATTGCACTGCCTCCAGTCTCAAAAGCATTGGCACAAGTAAAGCAGATGGCTCTTTCTGAATAATGTATCATTATCTGTAAATATTTTCTCCTCTGCTGCATATAATAATCATTAGATTCTATATGTCAGAAGAGGAGCTTTTTATGCAGAGTAGCCAATTAAAACATGTCCTAATTATCGGAATCTTATTCACTTCCTTTTTCGGTACCCTTGCCCATTTTTTCTATGAGTGGACGGGCGAGAACGTTCTGGCAGGACTATTCACCCCTGTCAGCGAATCTATCTGGGAACATATGAAGCTTATATTCTTTCCTATGTCTCTGTACGGGTTTTTGAGCAAAAAGTATCTAAAGCAGGAATCCCCCTGTTATTGTTTTGCCTATCTTACGGGGCTGCTTGCAGGAACCTTGGCAATTCCAGTTCTCTTCTACACTTATTCGGGCATTCTTGGCAGAAACTGCATGATCATAGACATTTTAATTTTTTATCTCAGCGTTATCCTGGCTTTCTTTGTCGTATACCGGACGGCTTCTCAATGCAAGCAACACAAAAGCCCTTTTCTTCCCTGGCTTTTTGCACTCTTGCTCGCCGCCTGCTTTTTTATATTCACATTTTTTCCTCCCCAGTTGGGTATTTTTCAAGGATAGGGACGTGATTTTCGGTTTTAGCCAGACAGCGCCTTACACTTTCCGGTTAAATACAGATAAATTTTCGCTTTCTTCGATGCTAAAAAATTTTTCTCGGTCATTGTGCGGGAATAAAAGCTCCATATAAAGGCTGCCAAGCAATTCTTTTACGGTATCAGTATCCACATCCTGTATCGGCAAGTCGTCTGCCTCCATTTTTCCCAAATTAGACAATACCTCTTCAATCTGGCGTTTATCTGGCGCTGGTTTCTCCATCAGGGGAACTATGGGCACAGCCAGACGTTCCCCTCCCTCCTGCTGCAAAGCAGGCTGCATAATTTCTTTTGTCTCTGGCATTTTATACACAATATTTTTGCAAGTTTTTTCAAAACACTCTGGATCGTATTTCGACAAATATTTTAAATCTTCCACTGTCAGCGTGCGCTTATTATGAATTTTGATGTAAATATTAACCAAACGTGTATCTTTTCCCATATCAACCCCTCCTTTGCGTGAAATCTCAGACAGAGAGAATGCTAAGGATCGTCATTCTCTCTGATGTGCGCGCCTATATAAACTTAAATGTGAAAACCGCAGTCTGTCATCTTTGATCTGCTGTGTTAGTATCATTATACCTTGATTTGCCATATCAGTGCAAACCTTTTTGGTCCGTTTTTTGAAAAAAGCATCATCAAGGCGCCGCTTCCAATATTTCCGTTCTTGATACACATCGCCATAGATGGCAATCATCCGGTTTTTGCGAACTGCGGCTGTTCTGTTACCATATCTGGACTCTCCGTTTTGCCAGAACAACTCTGCAGCCGAAAGCGCACAGATGCGATCTACTGGATAGCTGCATTTCAAATATGCTTCGGCGCTGTAACATGTGGCTGAGGATTCAAACAAAAAATACATCTTTCCTCCATCATACGCCAATTCTTCCGCCATCGGAGGAAATTCATAGCATTTGTATAGATCATAGATGCTTGTTTGCGTAAAAGGATCCTCAAAAATCCTATATAAATAAATTTTGGAATCAAAGCATCTTCCTTTTGATGTCGTGACCGCCATATAGGAATGATTTCCCTGTTCTAAGAATTCTACGCCATTGGCAAATCCTGGAATCACAATTTCCTGACACAATTTTAAGCGATATCTCTCTCCTTTTAGGGTATCTTCTTTTTGTATGTCATAATTGCGCAGCCTGCCTGTACCACTGGCGCGATTAGAATAAGTCCCTATCCAAAGTTTTCCTTGTCGAAATGTCAAAAAAGACGCAACAGCGCCGCAATCGACATTCTGCCCATATGCGGCAAGCTTATAACTTTCCTTTCCAGAATTGGCAGCATCTTTTATGACCCCATAAGGAATCACGCTGCACTTTTGGGTCGTGCTCTTGGCAATCCAAACATTTTTACCGTCAAAGGTCACTCCTCCTACATGGTTAACGTCTGGCAGGACTATCGTAGTCAGAAGCCTGCGCTTTTCTGGATCATCGTTGGACAATACATATAGCACAGAATGATATGGATTCGCCTGTTTCTTTCCTTTCGTTTTGGAAAAAGCCTTTAGATTATCATATGCGGTGATCAACATGTAATCCCCCGCCACGCAAATTCCCTGAGGCACCATCCTGTCACAGGCTTCCCCCAGTACATTGGTAGACTCAAGCCCCGGCACTGCGGTAGAAACTTCGGAGCAATAAAGCGATGCAAACTGCCGGTAGCGCCGCAAAGTTCCCTGAAACGCTTTCTCATGCCGGTACTTTGTGCTAGTATATGGAGCTGTCTGCTTTTCAATTTCTATTTTTTGGAAAAGGAAAACGGCTGTGTTTAACCGTCCTTCCGCAATCAGAAGACTCCACACAGCCGTTGTCATATATAATATGATGCTATATTTTAATATTATGCCTATGATACATGTCCTTTTCATATTCTGCCGCCTTAGTAATATTTTTACACGAATGATTCTTTAACATTTAGTATAACCAATAATTTTATAGACAGCATTAACAATAAATGTATAAATTGTAAATATTTTTAATTGTATTGATCAATAAACTGAATTTAATCACCACAAGCTTTCTTGCCATTTTTCAAAATCGCATCTAAAATGCAATCCGCCGCCTGTTCTTTTTCCATCTTTTCTAAATATTCCGTCTCATGCTCGGTGATAAGAGTCAGAACATTCGTATCGGTTGCAAATCCTGCTCCTTCCACTTTGAGGTTATTGGCAGCGATCATGTCTAACTGTTTCTTTTTTAGCTTCGCTCTGGAATTTTCCTCCAAATCCTGGGTCTCCATAGAAAAGCCGCACAGAAATCCATCAATCTCCCCTTCTGATTTCATTTTTCCAAGCGTTCCTAAAATATCCTGCGTGCGTTCCAGGGCAATGGTTGCCTGGCCTTCTGATTTCTTGATTTTTTGTTCTGCAGCCACTACTGGACGGTAATCTGCTACCGCTGCTGCTTTGATTATGATATCTGCCTCTTTAGCATGTGTTAACACAGCCTGATACATCTGCTTTGCAGTAACCACAGGAACTACCGTCACAAACATCGGCGGCTGAATGGACGCCGCACCTGTTACCAGGGTTACTTCTGCTCCCCGCAGCATTGCCCTCCTTGCCAGTGCATAACCCATTTTCCCTGTAGAATGATTGGTAATGTACCGCACTGGATCAATGGCTTCCTGGGTGGCGCCCGCCGTGACCAGCACTTTTTTACCTTTGAGATCTTTTTTATGGGCAAGCTCATGCACTACATGCTCCACCAGCACTTCTTCTGCCGGAAGTTTTCCATCTCCGATGTCTCCGTTTGCAAGCATCCCTGTATCTGGCAAAATCATCTCATATGCAAATCTTTTCAATTTCTGAAGATTATCCTGAACGATAGGGTTATGGTACATATGATGATTCATCGCAGGGGCAATCAGGATTTTGCAAGTGCATGCCATAACTGTAGTAGTCAGCATGTCGTCCGCAATTCCTCCTGCTATTTTTCCAATTACATTGGCGGTAGCCGGGGCGATCAAAACCAAATCCGCCTGCTTTGCCAGTGCTACATGCTCCACCGAAAATTCAAAATTGCGGTCAAACGTATCGATCAGGCATTTATTTCCGGTAAGGGTTTCAAATGTAGTGGCTGTAATAAAGTTAGTTGCATTTTCCGTCATCAGCACATGGACGTTGCAATGCATCTTTTTCAGCATTCTGGCAACATTCGCCATTTTATAGGCGGCTATTCCGCCGCTAACCCCAAGCAGCACTGTTTTTCCCTGTAACATCGTTTTCGTTCCTTTCTATATTTCCCCATGTTTTTCGTAAGAGGCCACCCTGGAAATGTGATTATTTTGATCCACAAACACTACCTGGGGACTGAAATTTTCCGCCTCCTCTGGAGTCATCTGGGCATATGCCATAATGATAATATGATCTCCCGCCAATACCTGCCTTGCCGCTGCCCCATTGAGGCAGATCATGCCGCTGCCTGGCTCCCCGGCAATGGTATACGTCTCAAAACGATTGCCGTTTTCAATATCCACGATCTGGACATTTTCATACTCTAAAATCCCTGCCGCTTTCATCAGTTCTGGATCCACTGTAATGCTTCCCACATAGTTTAACTCTGCCTGCCGGACTACGGCGCGGTGTATTTTCCCTTTTAACATTTTTAAATACATTTTGGTACTCCTTTCCTTGAGTTTCCACATTTTGCAATTCATAGCGCCAAAAGGTTTCCATCACAAAGTGATGAAAACACTTTACACATAAAAGCGCTCTGAAAAGCTAGCTTTTCAAGCACTTTTTGTGCAAGATGTCTATGCTGCCAAAGGCAGCAAGACCTTTTTGCTCTATGAATTGCAAAATGCGGAAACTCAAATCCTTTCAGAATTTCCAGGCACATTTTAAACTTCAAAAATAAAATTATCAATTAGCCTGGTCTTTCCAATATAAACTGCCGTAGCGGCAAGCACGGGACGCTCTATAGCTGCGGCATCTTCCAATGTCTCTGCATCGACAATCTCTACATAGTCAATGCGGGCTAAAGGCTCTGTCTTCATTCGCTCTACAATGGCAGCCTTAATTACGGCAACATCCCTCTCTCCGGTCTGCATCAGCGCTTCTGCCGCCTGCAGGGATTTGTGCAAAATCAGCGCCGCCTTACGTTCTTCTGCGTTCAGATAAGTATTCCTGGAACTCATGGCAAGTCCATCTTTCTCCCTGACGATAGGGCAGCCCACAATTGTAATCTCAAAATTTAAATCCCGCACCATGCGGCGGATCACTGCAAGCTGCTGTGCGTCTTTCTGTCCAAAATACGCCCGGTCCGGCATCACAATATGGAACAACTTAGATACCACGGTGCACACGCCGCGAAAATGTGTCGGACGGCTCTTTCCGCAAAGACCTTTGGTGAGCCCGTCCATATCCACAAAGGTGCAGTTATCTGGAAAATACATTTCCTCCGGCTCCGGATGGAACACCAGAGAGGCCCCTGCCGCTTCACAAATCGCGGCGTCCCGCTCGATATCTCTGGGATAACTTTCCAAGTCTTCGTTTGCTCCAAACTGTGTCGGGTTCACAAAATCGCTGACCACTACCCGGTCATTCTCACTGACAGCCTTAACAATCAGGCTTTTATGTCCTTCATGAAGATATCCCATGGTAGGCACCAGCCCCACGCGCAAGCCTTCCTTCCTCCATCCTCTGACAATGGAGCGAACTTCTTCGATACTCTTTACAATCTGCATAGCTTCCTCCCAAATCAATATAATTTTTCTATGATCTCGTCCTCAATCTTAAAGGTATGTTCCGCCGCTGGAAAAGAGCCCGCTTTGACCTCTTCGCTGTATTTGCGAAATGCATCCTTCATCAAGGTTCCAATTTCCCCGAAACGCTTTACGAACTTGGGCTGAAAATCTCCAAACATGGCAAGCATATCCTGATAAACCAGCACTTGTCCGTCACATCCTGCCCCAGCGCCAATACCAATCGTAGGAATGCCAAGGTTTTCTGTCACCAGCTGGGCAAGCTTTGCTGGAACACACTCTAGCACTACGGCGGACGCTCCTGCCTGCTCTACAGCCCTAGCATCCTCCAAAAGCTTCCTTGCTGCCTGCTCTGTCTTTCCCTGCACTTTAAAGCCGCCGAAAGCATTGAGAGATTGAGGCGTCAGTCCCAAATGCGCCACCACGGGAATGGACGCCTTGGTGATCGCCTTAATATGTTCTGCAAATTCCCCGCCGCCTTCCAGCTTTACCGCCTGCGCCCTGCCCTCTTTCATGAGACGTCCTGCATTGCACACTGCGTCGTAAACGGAAGTCTGATAAGACATAAAGGGCATGTCTGCTACCACCAGAGCGTTTTTTGCACCTCTGGCCACCGCCCGTGTATGATGAATCATGTCTTCCATGGTCACTGACAAAGTATCTTCATACCCCAGCATGACCATGCCTAAAGAGTCTCCCACCAGAATCATATTGATTCCCGCCTCGTCAATCAATTTTGCCATAGAATAATCATAGGCAGTGAGCATCGTAATTTTGTCTCCCTGCTCTTTCGCCTGCCGTATCGTTACCACTGTGTTCTTCATCAAATTACCTCCCTGGGCGCATTTATGTTCGCCAATATCTGTTTCATTTGCTGATAATTGCGTTCTGGATGCTTTTTCTCTGCAGTCTCTGCCACCAGGACTCCGACCGCACAGTACGCCGCCTGTGATTCTGACCGTGCCAGCTTCTGTAAATGCATGTTGACTGTAGCAATATCATTACGCTCAATGGGTCCGGTGAGCGTTTTTACACACCCGGCATACTGCCCGTCTGGATCATGCAATTTCGCTTTTTTCCCTGAATCTTGGGAAAATATTGCTTGCACATTTCTCTCCACTAAAGGTTCTAGCAAACTGTAAGCTGCCTGTTCTGAAATTCCAGACTCTTTCAAAAGTTCTACCGCAAGATAAATAAGCCCTGTCACATGATTGCTGGCAATGCTTGTGGCTGCATGATATTTTGCCTTGTCCGCCGTGGAAATCATGACCACCTCATTGGGAAGCAATGCAAACAATTGCTGCATTTTTTCAATCGCCTGGCTGCTCCCCTCCACGGAAAACTTGGCTTCGTCTAAATTTTTGTAAGCTGTGAATTTATTACTGAACGGGTAAATTGGATGAATGGAACAGACCTCTGCGCCTGTTTCTTTCCAGTCTGAAAAAATATCACTTGATAAAGAACCGCTAAAATGACAAATAACTTTACCTTTCACATTTCTTTTGGCAATGCAATCCCATGTCTCTTTAATCGCTCCATCTGTGGTAGTAATAAAAAGGGTATCGCTTCCTTCGATCAGTGAATCTAATGATGCAACATATTTTGTGCCTGCAAATTGCGCTGATTCCCGCCCGCTGCTCTCGGTCCTTGTATAGAATCCGACTACAGTCCCGCCGTGGTCTGCAATGTATTTTCCCATTGTAGTGCCCACCTTGCCAGCGCCTATAATTCCAATTCTCATATCCGCCTCCATTCTGACATGGAAAGGCAATTGTCTTATTATCAAATGATACAGTTTCTTTCCAGAATACCGTTCGTTCTTAATTTAGCACATATGAGATCTATTTACAAGAATTATCTTTTTTGAGTTTCCGCATTTTGTAATTCATAGCGCCAAAAGGTCTTGCTGCCTTTGGCAGCATAGACATCTTGCACAA
>CAJTJY010000044.1 GCA_910576975.1 uncultured Lachnospiraceae bacterium | reverse complement strand
ATCTCGTACGCTTGATCGCACAGCGCTTCTATATCCTCTTTGTTATGACTTGCCAAAATAATAGATTTCCCTTCATCCTTTAAATTTAGAAGGATTCCTCTGACATCTACCACGCCCTGATTGTCCAAACCGTTCATTGGCTCATCCAAAATCAGAATATCTGGATTTTCCATAATAGCCTGTGCAATCGCAAGCCTTTGACGCATCCCCAAAGAATATTTTCCAACTTTCTTTTTGCTGTCTGGATCAAGCCCAACACGTTCCATGCTCTCCTTTATTTCTTTTTTCGCAATAATATTTTTAATACTTGCAAGATACTCAAGATTTTTATATCCACTATAAGCGCTAAGAAAACCAGGAGTTTCAATGATAATTCCTATATTATCGGCAAAATCAGCATCCTTGCCAATTTCTTTACCGCCTACAATGACTCTGCCGCTGCTAGGTTTTAAAAATCCTATGATTGTCTTAAACAAAACAGTTTTTCCAGAGCCGTTTCTTCCAACGATCCCATAAATTCTTCCTCTCTCAAATTCTATGGAGACATTGTCAAGGGCAATATCTGAACCAAATTTTTTCATTACCTTATCAACTTTTATAATGCTTTCCATAAGCTTAAACTCCTTCCAATTCTTTGCCTCTTAGCAAATAGCTGCCAAGCCAATAACAAGCGACAATGATTGTAACTTGCACAATAATCACACTTATAATAGAAAATCCATGCATATCTTCATATAAATTACTTTGTGCATACATTCCCCATACTCCAAACATAAGCCTTGCACTCTTTCTAAAGTAGAAACCACTCACAAAGGTTAGGCCCTCTAGCAACAATAGACCTGCTGGTATCATTTTTTTAATGCTTAAAGTTTCTAAAAAAAGAAATAATGCCGATAAAGTCATGGCATGAACCGTCCATAAAACAAAAATCGCTGATACTTCTTTTAGATTTCCTGCAAACATCTGGAATAAAAACAAATCAATCATCTGGAATAGCGTCAATAAGCCAACTGCTGCAAATGCCCCATTTAACAAATGTCTCAAGAAAAAGCGTTTCCACCACTTCTGCATCCACCCACATCGGACAATGACAAATCGTCTATTCTGCTTATCGATGCCAAGCCTAAAACCAATTACCAATAAATAAATCCCTATCGGAAAGAACCAGCATCCCAAAGGAACTAGCGGAAACGCATCCATTTCATTCATAGAAACGCCTGCAAATAACCGAAAAAACAAAGACATTTTCATTCCTCCTCCACCTGGTCCCTAAAATCTACCCGTCCAATCAGCCACAAAGAAATTAATGCCAACATCAATATGGTTGCGCAAAACAAAGCTACGACTTTCCATTGTCCGCCTTTTCCATCTATGGCATATCCGGGAATTGATTTTGCCATAAAGGAGAAATGCGTAACCCCCTCCTGTTGTAATAAATATCCTGAAATTTGCATGCCGAATACGATCAATATTCCATAAATTTCTTTTAACAAGAGATTGCACACATAGAGCAAAAATCCAATCAAGACCAAATACAAGAATAGAAATACAAAAGTAATCACAAACGCCTGCGGCACTGTCATTGCTCGCATGACATTCACCCACGGAAATGAAACATTATATTTGACTCCTAAATGATTCCCGTCATCCATCGCCAAATTATAAACTGGACTGCTCCACATGTTTCCAAAAAAGCCACACAAAGAACTGACAGCTACCGATGCAACAGCTATGATGAAAACATATAAAAACGCCTGAATCATAATATACTGAAGCATAGCTGCATCCCATTTCTTCCGGCTACTCCTATATAATGACAGATACATATTCCTTTTTACAAAAGGAGCATCTGATATAATCAATAACCAGCCAACAATAAGAAACAACATATTTTTGTGATGATGCTCCACTACAATAAAGGCTTCCAAGATATTAACTGGCTCCCCGACATCTAATGCATACTGCAAAAACAAATTCAACCAGTATCCAAACAATGCCATTCCCAAAAGAAAGCCCATGATTACCCGCTTATTATGCCATTCTTCCAGAAAAGCAGTTTTTGTCAGGTAAAAGATTTGCTTTATCCTACCCATTTCGTCCCCTCCTTTTCAATCCCCGCATGACCACAAATGATACCAGCAAAATATAGACACATTCCATAACCCCAGACAATGGATAGTTATTCAAATCATCCCCTCGCATAAGATAAATCGGATTCAGCACCGGAATTTTCCCTAACGCCAGCCACATAGCCTCATACAATACAAATGGTGCAATTAACGCCACATACTTATTGGGAATCCATACTGCAAATGCAAGGCCTGCCAATGCCCATATGGCTCCAAACAGAAAGCCTAATATTACTTTCCATAGAAAAATATACCACTCCCCATAATTCTCTATATAAAAAACCACTGCCGTTCCCGCCATAAGTCCCTGATCACTTCCCGCTGGTATTCCGGGAATTCCACAGTAGTAAGCAATACTCAAAGCAATGATAAATGGAATCGCCAACATTGTTCCACCAGAAAGCGCGACTGTAACAATACGGGTAAGAGCAAATTTTCCCGGCAGCATTCTGGAATACATCATTTTTAAATATCCACTGCCATACTCTTCACAAAATACAGAAGAATAAGCAAGTCCCGGAAATATAGCCGCAAACGGTGTAAATCCTGATGCTGCAAATACTTCTATCATAATAAAATAACTGCTTCTGCTCCTGTTAAGCGGCACATGGAATGCTGCTGACACTAAAATTGACGTCACTATCAAGAGACCTGCAAAAAACCCTCTGTTTAAGAAGCTTCTTTTCAAATCCTGTAAAAAGAACCCTTTCATATTACTCACTCCTAACGATTTCTCCAGATACCGCATTCACACAAATACTCCAAATAGATCCATTTGCCGCAAATGCTTGCGTTAATTCTTCATTCTCCATCCATGCAGACATCGGCGTATAAATATGCCATACGGGAACCAATTCTAATTTGTTTTCGTCTTCTTTATAGATTGGATAATATAAAAATGTCGCTTTTGTCAGAACCGCTTGATTGCTTCCATTTATTTTTCCACTGTTCAAATATATCTCCAAAATTTTTTCAATCTGCCCCCATGACAATACTGTCTCGCATTTTTCCTGTGTTTCCACTTTGCCAAGACAATCATCCAAGCTTAAGGTTGCAATACTTTCTTCACATATCCATGCTGTGCCTAACAGGAAAATTTCTCCTGACGCTATAGAGCCAAATTCATGTGCAACCCCTAACCCATCGTAAGACGGAGTAAACTCAATTTCATAAAACGTGACGCTTTCGTATTGATACTTGGTAATTTTATAAATATCAATTTCTGTCATGCCAATTTTAGAAAGCTTTGCTAATAATATTTTTTCTGCTTCCATATAAATATTTTTACTGTCTGCTTCCTCTAACACCGTTTCATCTGCAGATTTGTAAATTGTTGCGCACTTTTCGTATAAGAGTTCATCCTGATAATATGCACCTGTTCCATATGAAAAACTTGCTGTCTTTTGTTGATCCGACAATTTATAAATAGGTGCATTGCCAAAAATCGAAAATACTGCCCGTTCTTCTCCTTGCTCGTTTTCTGCCTTAGATTGTTCTATTTCCTTTTGTGCTTCCTCTGATAAATCCTTAATATTCCCTGTTTCACTTCCTAAAAACTCTTTTAAAACGTCTTTTGTAAGCGTCTCATTTTCGCCAAGCACTATTGTTTTCACTTCCTGTGGAACGTCCGGCATCTGTGCCTGAATTCTGATCACATTATCTTTGGTACCAATGACACTGTTAATTTCCTGCACATCATTTTGCGTTGTGCTTTGAGACTGATTCACGATTGCAGCCACTTCATCCTCTACGGAATCTTTTGCGTGAAGAATATCCCCATTAGCCGAACTTTCTGAAGCTTTCTGGCAGCCGCAAATACCAACTGACATCAACATCGTTACCACTGCTAATCCCAAAACTTTATATCTCATAATTTCCTCCATTCTATGCGGTTTATTACTCGCAGCATAGCTGCTCGTTAGCTTATGAAATTCACCTTTGCAAGCAAGTGAATTTCTTATAAGCTATATTATAAAATAATTTTTTCATTTTCTTCTGTTTTGCGAAATTCGACCACATTATTGCCGAAATCAGCCCAAAAGAGCTGTTGCAAAATCATAACGCATTTTTCAGCATGAATTCGCAACAGCCCTTTGCTACATCTCATTTACATACATCATAACATCCGTTTCCATAGAAGCATTTTCATATAAAAACGCTATATCTCCATGATATTTTTTCACAATTCTACGAACATTTTTTAGCCCTATCCCATGATTTACTTTATCTTCTTTTGTCGTTTCAAAAAAATCACTCTTTCCGTCTGCAATCCTCTGGCAGCTGTTACAAATATTTATAAACAAAATTCCCTTGTCAAGTTTTATCGTTATTTTCAGTTTCTTATCTTCTGTCTGCATCGAAGCATCTATTGCATTATCCAATAGGTTTCCCAAAAGCACATTTAAGTCAAACGAACGCAGGCGCAACTGTTCTGGTATGCTGATTTTTGTTTCTACCACATTTAAAAACTCATTCGCCTTTTGTATCTTATAGTTTAGCAAGCTATCAACAGCATCATTCCCCGTCTTGACATACTCCTCGGGATTAGTCATAAAGTTCTTCATAGAATCTAAATACTTACTCGTTTCCTCTAACTCTTTCCTTTGTACTAAGACTTGCAACGCTAAAATATGGTTTTTCATATCATGTCTTAAAGCACGAACTCGATTCCTGGATTCCATAATGACTTCTAATTGGTTTTGATATGCATATGTCTGTTGTTTATATCTATCATTATCTCTTAAATGTATATAATTTTCTATCAGGATATTATATAGATAAGATACACTGATATTGATCATTAGCATATAGCCGCTAATCAATATCGCAAACATTTTCGAGTGTTCTCCCAGCATTAGCACACTTAAGACAATAACGCTCATCGCAGGGATCACCAACAACAATAATGTTTGCTTTCTATCAAAAGCGATCTCTTTTGCTTCGGATGAATAAGAAATACGGCTTATAATCGTTGTGCAAATCAACATTAACAAAGCTTGAATCGCGGGCTGCTGAAATTTTGCAATATCCCCAAAAATAAAAAAGACGATCAGGGAATTTGCCAAATCCAAACTAAATAATACCAACGATACCCATAATCTTTTTTTCCACAGTTCCTGATAAAAACAGGTAAGTCCCATTATCCCTATGCAATTACAAATCTCATACGAGGCAGATACCCCAAATAAGCAATACACTGTCGTAGTTAACAGGCAATATATCCCCAAGCCAATTTTTAATGACTTTTCCTCTATATCATCGACTGACAAAAATACATCCATGACTTTCTTTAATAGTAAAATTCTAAGAACATTTACAATTAACACAATGATTGGACTATAGGATACCATCTCTCATATTCGCTTTCTGACGCTGTATTATTTTACTTCTGGTTTCTTTTCTATATGGCTTACTGATATTTAAATTTTCTCCATCCGCCATTTTTACCATTTCATAAGAATATTCACTTACATATGCCTGGTTGATAATATATGACTGATGAATCATCAAAAAATCTGCTGGAAGAGTCTTGGCTATGTTTTTTAACTTACCATAAAATTCTTCCTTTCCATCTTTTTTTACAATTATTATTTTCTTATCCATGCTCATAAAATAAGCAATGTTTCTTACTGGAACTCTGAAAATAGAATTTCCTTTTTGATATTCAAAATAGGCATCTGCACGGCTTTTTTGCTTTACGCTTCTTATCAACACTTCTCTTATATTTTCGTTAGAGACAGGCTTAATCAAAAAATCGAATGGTTGGACCTTAAATAACTGCATGGCATAACTTTCCTTTGAAGAAATATATACGATATGCGTCTGCATATTCTCCATTTCGTTGCGAATAAAATTTCCTACTGCAATGCCATTCTTTTGAACTAATTCTATGTCAAGGAAAAGCAGGTCTAATTCTATTCCTTTTTTCAAATCATTTTGTATGCTTTCCCCGGAATACCATACCTCAACTTCAACTTTTATCTCTATTTCTTTTGAAAGTTCATAGATCTGTTCTTCCAAAACAGAACATAAAATCTTATCGTCATCACAAATTCCAATCTTATACATAGTGATTTCCTTTCCATGGGCGCAGCTTTTGTATTCTGCGATCAGAGATTCCCCATATTTCTGATGCTTCCTTTTTTGATATGTAATCCATGATTTTTCCTGCATCTTTGATTTCTATTTTATACGCTTAAACAAGTAATAGCAATCCTGCCAGTTCCCCAACTTCCACATATGATCTCATCCCTTTTTGCTGATCATACAGGTCAACAATGTTGCAATCGTAGCTGGCTTCCCCGTCTTTCAAAAACAGATGTGAGAGACCTGCGCATCACTTGTGGTTCGCCTGGGCTGCATGAATCTCCCATTGCAGCTTGTTTTCAAAGACTTTATGCTGTTTTCCGCGCTGGCAACCTGGTTTCTTCGGGCGCACGAGGTAACACATTCTCATTTCCGTATATCTCCCTGATCAGCACTTTTGCCGCGTCTTTTTAGTCGTTATAATCCCCCTTTCGGTGTTTCTGATAGTTGTAATAAGCATTCGGGCAGACGCCAGGCCGCCTCAGCATCCAGCGAACGCCGAATTCTCTGCTGTGTTGTTCTATAAGCCGATAAGATTCTAATCGATTTCCTTTGCAAAGAATGCCGCTGCTTTTTTTAAGAAAAAGATCTCCTTTTCAGCCAGTTCTTGTGCAAGCACAGGTTGTCTTTCAGAACTTCGTGGTAAGCTGTTGATCGTTTTTCCTCCAGCCTACGTATCCCGTTCTTCTTTTTTGTCTCTTTCTTCCCACAAGCCACGATGGAAAAAATAAAGCTAGTGTACTGACACATTTATATTCAGGCAAACCTCCTTGCCCGATTGCCCATCAGACTGCGTTGTCATCAGTCAACGATGCCACCGCATCGCCTCCTTCTTCCGTCTTGCTGATGAACAATCGTTCTGCAGAGTTTCGCCAGATATAAATGTGTCAGTACACTAGTCGCCAAAACAAAAAAACATATTTTTTATTGTTGTCATATATATCCGCATTCCTCTTCATATTCAACAATCAAATCTCGATTAGCAATTTCATAAGAATTAAGTAATGATTCCTCAAATTCATCCGGATCAATTGTAGGTGTATACCAGCCTTTCGAATTAAAATAATCCTGAAGATACTCATCATCAAACCTACGCCCATGACGTGCATAGATTTCATTCCGAGCTAATCGGCATTGTTCAGCAGTAAATTCCTGAATCTCCGACTTTAAAATATACCTTGAATCACTGCCTGCAAGTATATATTCTTGAGCAGCGATTCCATTCGCAAGCGCATCTTCCCATGCAGGCAACAGCTTTTGCGACTCAGCAAGTACATCATTTTCCAACTGATAATATTTAGAAGTATTCTCAAGTTCATAGTTTGTTGCTTTACTGTTATCTTCCGCATCGGGGCAGTACCTCCAACGAATTAATTGATCCTCCTCAAAATATAATCCGTGCGAATCCGAACCTTCATAATATGTAATATTAACATGAATCATATTTATTTTCAATTTCAAAATCAGACTGCTGCATGGATGGAGTAATGTATTGCCGTCCTCATAAGGCAATATAGACAATGTAACATGGTCTGTTGGATTATGAAATTAGGAAAGCGGAGAGGAGAAAACAACCCCAATATCCTCCCCGGCATTCTCCCAGTGGTCTTTATCAGAACCTATTTATCCTTACTGTAAAGCGCAATGCATTCATCAATCACATTCTCCACAATTCTCACCTGCTGTGGGGTTAGCTTGTCCAACTTGTCTGAAAGCAACAACTTGTCCTTATCAATAATGTCACCAGTCAAAAGATAATCAGTACTTACCCCCAATGCAGCAGCCACTTTCATTAAGTTCTCTGGTCTCATCCCCCTTTTCCCACTTTCTGCATAGGATACAAACTGAGTTGTCAGCTCACTCATCTCAGCCAGTGCTTCCTGAGTCAACTCAAGTTTCTTTCTCCTCTCCATAATTCTTTGTCCCATTTCTTTTAGATACAGTTCCACATTCATCTTTCCTTCCACCTTTCTTCTTATTGTGAAATTCTATCAACAAGGTAAATAAAATGTAATATTGAAATGTTGACAAATTTCAACTATATGCTATCATTTATGGATACAGCCATTCCTACTGTCCAATGCATTTTTGCCAGAAAAGCCAAACACATGAATGATATATGCTTGGCATATCAAATAAAAAAGGAGGCTGATTTTTTATGTCAGGCAAGGTAACTCAATTTATGAAAACACAGAAATACAGGTTTGATTTTGGGATAGATGGCAAACTGTATGTTGTCATTTTCAATGGGAAAATCCCACAGGGAGAATTAAAAGAACTGGTATCTTCTTTGCAGAACTGTCTATTTGAAAGAGTGCCAGAAATCATCCTGTTATATTTAAAGCAACACCATCTTGAATTTTCAAACTATCACAACATTGAATTCTCATTAGAAAAGGACAGTGTCATGGAGTGGGCAAACCATCTCCTCAACTCTGAATCTTTTAAAAAAGTAGATGAAAATATTGGGGATGCTGATTTCTATTATGCTGTAATGGACTGCCAGGAAAATACCCCGACATACAGTGAAGGATGCTATTTTGCAGTCACAAGGACAACATGGGGGAATGGAGAGCCCCAACACAATGCCATTGTCCAAGCTTATCTCTATCATAGGGAAACCTGTGAGGAATGTGGATATTTTACCATCAAGAAAACCATTGGGAATGTCCTTTATACCATTGACAGCTCAGAGGGCAAACCAGCCCTCCCAACCTTTGGATGTGTGGATATGGTTGCTCTGTTGGCAGACATTGAAACTATTAATTCCAAAGAGGATGCCATCAAAACAGCTATCAAATGGCGCTGAGCATCATACAAACTAAAACCACTAATATTAAAAAGGCTCTGGTGGGCAATACCTATCAGGGCTTTTTCAATTACAAAAATAATATGGTTTTCATCTGCTCTGATCCCTGCTGCAAAATATCCTCACAGTGTCTTTCACCCCAGCCAGATAGGATAAATCTGCATACCTACAGTCTGTGCCCTTATATCAGAAAGATATTGTTTTATGATCTTCTCCTACTCTTTTGCAAGGTCCATATTCAAATATTTTCCTTTGACCCATCCCCCTAGTGTGCTGACACATTTATAATGTATTTAAGTTATTCAAGAGATACCTATAAACCCTTAGACCTTTTTCTTTACATCTCCTGTCTGATAGGAGATAATAATTTTATTAGATTGAGGGAATGATCGTCACCTCCTTAAGCGGATCTGCTCGTACTTGAAAGACGAATCCCTCTCTCTAATAAGCTTTCCAAGTATGAGTTGGTTGCTGGTTGCCTTATGGCTTCTCTCTGTATTTAGCACAAGGTAGCGGCGCTTATTAGTTGAGTGGTCTCCCAATCTAAAATCTTTCTTCTGAGGTGGCTGTATGCTTCTTGTTGGTATTGATATCGGTAAAAGCAACCATGTCGCTTCCATGATGGACGAAACTGGCATAGCGGTATTTAAGGCTTTTTCCTTTCCCAATACTTCAGTTGGCGGGAATGCCCTGTTTTCTAAACTTACTCCTTATTCTTCCAACTCTGCCGACTTAGAAATCGGCACGGAAGTCACCGCACACTACTGGCTCTCTGTCTACTCATTTCTTTTTGAAAAAGGGTTCCTCCTCCATGTCATCAATCCCATTCAAACGGATGGTTGGCGCAAGGGAACTGAGATTCGCAAACG
>CAJTJY010000043.1 GCA_910576975.1 uncultured Lachnospiraceae bacterium | reverse complement strand
CTGCCAAAGGCAGCAAGACCTTTTGGCGCTATGAATTGCAAAATGGGGAAACTTAAACTTTCAAGGCTTGACAATCTGCCTGAGAGAAAATTATAATGGAAATAATCCAGGAGAAAGGGTGAATGATATGAGAAGAACAAAAGAATTGGCAGTGCTTTTGCTGTCTTTATTGTTACTAATGGGAATGGTTCCTGTGCAAGTTTTTGCGACAGCGGCTGATAATGTAGAAAGCTCCCTGTCCGCAGATAACAGCTTGTCCACGCTGAGCCTTTCGGCGGGTACGCTTTCTCCATCATTTCAATATAATGTGACAGATTATACAGCGTCTGTGGGGGCAGATGTTGCCAGTGTGGAAGTGACGGCAAAGACCTCCAATGAATTTGCAACCGTAGAGTCAATATCTGGGAATACAGATCTTCAGCCAGGACAGAATACAGTCAGCGTTGTTGTCAAAGCTCAGAATGGAGCCACTGCCACCTATAAGATCGTGGTGACCAAGGCACAAGGGGCGCAGCAAGACCAGCCGCAGAACGTGGAACCTTCTGTGGAAGAGCCCGAAGCGCCTCAGGAAGGGCAAGACAGCCAGCAAGGCCAGGGAGGGATCGCCATAAATGGTCATTCTTTTGATTTGGCCGCCACTGTCCCAGACGACGTGATTCCCCAGGATTTCACGAAAGATACTGTGACTTGCCAAGGACAGCAAGTGGAATGTCTGAGGTTTGAAAAGGGTACATTGACGCTGGTATATCTTACCACGCCCAGCACAGAGGTCAAAAATACGCTTGCCGTATATGAGGAAGCCAGCGGAACTTTTTATCCGTTCCGCAGGGTTTCTCAAGGTGAGGCAAGTTATTTAATCATATTGAATCCCCCGGCAGAGACGGGGCTGCCTCAGGAATATGCTTTGTCAGACCAGTCGATCGGAGGATTTGAAAATGTACCTGCGTTTGTCCGTGCAGGTTCTGCACCCAAGGCAGGAGAGGGAATCGGAGGCATTCAGGGGGCAGAAGGGGTAGAATCAGAAAGTACGCTTGCAGAAGGCGGATTTGCATTGATTTATGCGGCAAGCAGTTTTGGAAATATTGGATGGTATTCGTATGATAAGGCGGAAGCTACGTTTCAGCGCTATCTTCCAACAGGGGATTCTGTTAAGAATCCCGAAGGAACAGACCAGTCAAAGGAAGAACCCAGCGTGGAAATGCTGGGGCTTCAGAATGCTTATAAAGATTTGGAAGAGAAATATAACCAGAAAAAAGATTCATCCAGGAAAATCACGGCAGTGATGATTTTTGTGATTGCAGTGTTAGTGATTGTCATCATCAATCTCATTATCCGCAACAGAAAAGCAAGTGAGGAAGAAGCATACGATGATGAGCCGCAGGGCAGAAATCAAAAACACCTCCACAAAGCGCAAGAGATGCAGCGCAAAGAGCATGGAGAAGGAAAAAGAGCCAGGAAGAAAGAAGAAACAGAGGAAACGCCAGGAATTAGAAAGACAAGCCAGAGGGCAGATAGGACTGTGGAACGAATTGGAGACAGAAAGCTTACTGAGCCAGTGGAAGGATTTAGGAAAGGAGCCGCTAAAACAGATCAGACAACCGAGGGTTCTAGAAAGGCTTCCTCAAAATTGATATCCTCTGGGGCATCCCAATATGGCCATGCGGCCGTTTCAAAAGGCATCAATGATGAAGAGGGGGCACGATCTGGGAAGCGAAATCCTGTGGAGGATATGAATGGAGCGAAAAGAGGCGCCGCCGTTTATCATACTGGCGACCTCGGAGAAGGGATTGGTGCGGCAAGAGGCCTCAGAAAAGCAGCTTATGAAGTTCCAAAGATGCCAAAGCAGCCGCCAATCGATGATCGAAAGAGAGATACTGGAAAAGAAAAACTGCCGTCAGGGGGAGCGTTCATCCCAGACAGCAGGCCTGCGGCAAAGCAGGAGGCTATGAAAGATGATTTCGAAGTCATTGACTTGGAAGATTTATAAAAACACGACAGTTGGTAAATGATGTATAGTAATTAGGAAAGAAGGATGTGTGAAGGGGTTTCATGCTTCACTACTGCCTTTATGTGCTGAAATGTAACAGGATGGAGGAAGCAATGCATAGACAATATACAAGCCAGGCAAAAAAAGCACTGGAACTTGCGGCAAAATTATCTAAGAAGCTGCAGCATAGCTATGTGGGAACAGAGCATTTACTGGCAGGCATGATTCAGGAGAAAAACGGAGTCGCTGCCCAGGTATTGCTTGATCATCAGGTAGATGAGCGTAAGCTTTTGGAATTAATTAAAGAATTAATTGCGCCTGGAGAGGGAACGATAGTCATAGATCGGGACGGGTATTCTCCAAGGACTCAAAAAGCGCTGCATACAGCGGAAAAAGAAGCGGCCCATTTTGGAAGCGAAAAAATAGGAACAGAGCATATACTGCTTTCAGTATTGAAAGAAAATGAATCTGCAGCCGTGCGGTTATTGAATACCATGGGCGTTAACTTGCAAAAACTTTATATCGACCTTCTGGTGGCAATGGGACAAGAGGGGAGTATTTCCCGGGAAGAATTAAAATCAGCACGGGGAAGAAAACGTAATCTAGAAGACACTCCAGTGTTGGATCAATTTTCTAGGGATTTGACAAAGCTTGCCCTGGAAGGAAAGCTGGACCCAGTCATAGGAAGAGAAGAGGAAATCCGCCGCGTGATTCAGATTTTAAGCCGCCGCGGCAAGAATAATCCTTGTCTGATTGGAGAGCCAGGCGTAGGTAAAACTGCCATTGCAGAAGGGCTGGCGCAGCAGATTTCCCTAGGGCTAGTGCCGGAATCAGTAGCAGGAAAACGGGTGATAACCTTGGATCTCTCTAGCATGATTGCCGGGTCAAAATACCGGGGAGAGTTTGAAGAACGTATCAAGAAAGTGATCCGCGAGGTCATCGGGGCAGGTAATATTCTGTTGTTTATGGATGAACTGCATACGATTATCGGCGCAGGCGGCGCAGAGGGCGCCATGGACGCATCTAATATTTTGAAGCCGTATCTTGCCAGGGGAGAACTGCAGATGATTGGCGCTACCACGGTAGAAGAATATCGGAAATATATTGAGAAAGATGCTGCCTTAGAACGGCGTTTTCAGCCAGTGATGGTAGAAGAGCCTTCTGTGGATGATACCATGGAGATCTTGCGCGGACTGCGTAAGTTCTATGAGAAGCATCATCAGGTAACGATTTTAGACCAGGGGATTGAGGCAGCGGCAAGGCTGTCAGAACGTTATGTCTCAGACCGTTTTTTGCCGGACAAGGCAATTGACCTGATGGACGAGGCGGCAGCCAGGGTTCGTTTAGAGGGAGTGAAATCCTCTGCGCAGCTTCAAGATTTGCTGATTGAAGTCAATCAAGTCTCTGAAAAGCTAGAGGAAGCGATTCAAGCCATGGACTTAGAACTTGCTTCTAAGCTTCGTATAGAGAAAGAAACGCTGCAGCAAGAATACCAGAAATTACAAAAGCAGGTCAAGAAATCATTCAAACAGAAGAAAGCGGAAGTGGGTGAAAACGAGATTGCCGAGGTTGTCGCTCAGTGGACGAAGATTCCGGTCAAAAAACTTGCAGAGGAAGAAACCTACAGGCTGCGTAAATTGGAGAGTGTCTTGCATAAGCGGGTCATCGGACAGGAGGAAGCGGTCAGCGCCGTGGCTAAAGCAGTGCGCAGGGGACGCGTGGGGTTGAAAGATCCAGGCAGGCCCATCGGCTCTTTCTTGTTTCTGGGACCTACAGGGGTCGGAAAGACAGAGATTTCCAAGGCGTTGGCAGAGGCGGTGTTTGGCAGCGAGGATTCCATGATTCGTGTGGACATGTCCGAGTATATGGAAAAGCACAGTGTTTCTAAAATGATCGGATCTCCGCCGGGCTATGTAGGTTACGACGCTGGCGGACAGCTCAGTGAAAAGGTAAGGCGCAATCCCTATTCTGTTATTTTGTTTGATGAGATTGAAAAAGCTCATCCAGACGTTTTTAATATTTTGCTGCAGGTGTTAGACGACGGGCATATTACGGACTCCCAGGGCAGGAAAGTGGATTTTAAGAATACGATTATTATCATGACTTCCAACGCGGGGGCGCAGTCTATTGTGGAGCCAAAGGCATTAGGGTTTGCTTCTGTGGAAGACGCAAAGCTGGATTATGACAGAATGAAGGGCAGCGTGATGGAAGAAGTGCGCAGAATTTTTAAACCAGAATTCTTAAATCGTATTGACGAGACGATCGTATTCCATGCGCTGACCAAAGAAGATATGAAAAAAATAGTGACTATGATGACCAGGACTTTTGTGCAGAGGTGTGAAAAACAGATGGGCATCAGCCTTCATATTGCGGGAAGCGTCAAGAGCCATATTGTGGAAACTGCATATGAGCCGAAATACGGGGCTCGCCCGTTGCGCAGGAAGATACAGAATGAGCTGGAAGACGGACTTGCAGAAGAAATTCTTGCAGGAAAGGTAAAAACAGGCGATCAGGTGGAAGTTACCATGCGCAAAAAAGAAGTGACATTTGTGGTGAAGGAAGAAAAATAGACTGGCAAAGAGAAGTAAAATATATTATAATAACAGTACAAGAATCCTGCACAGCAGGATTGGCGACCATACCATAGATATCAACAGGAGGATAGGAAAATGGCTGTAGTAGAAGAACTGATTCGTACCGAGGGAAATGAGACTCTCAGCTTTGGAAATTACAAGCTGGATGCCAAGTCAAAGCTTGACAATTTCGAGTTTGGCGGAGATCTGTATAAGGTTAAGACCTTCAAAGAGATTACCAAGCTGGAGCGCAATGGCATGTTTGTGTATGAATCTGTACCGGGAACCGCAGTGAGCCAGTTTAAGGCGACAGACAAGGGGGCGGCATTTCAGGTAGAAGGGCCAAATGATGCACAGATTACGCTGGAGCTTGAGGAACAAACAGAGTATAAGGTGATGGTAAATTATGTGGATGCCGGACAGATGAAGACGAATCTGGGAGGAAAATTGAGCATTAGCGTGGAATTAAGTGAAGGAACGCCGATTACTGTGGAAATTAAAAAAATCGGTTAGGATAAGGTAGATGGAACTGCTGCAGGACTTAGTTTTGCCTGCAGCAGTTTTTATGTTGTAGCAATCATCTTTCCGTGATGGCAATGGCTGCGGCAATAGAAAAAGAGAACGAGAATCGGCGGGCAGTTCCAGGAAAGAACTATGTTTTGATGCACGCTTGCTTGATTCTGAGAAAGGAGCAGAAGATGGCAAAAAACAAAAAGGTTTCTGTTTATTTCTGCCAGTCTTGTGGATATGAAACCTCCAAATGGATGGGGCAGTGTCCAGGGTGCCGGGAATGGAATACCTTTGTAGAAGAAATGGTGGAAAAAGGAACGGTAGGGAAGAAAGGGAGCGCTGCAGGAGGAAATGACGACTTAAAACCTACGAAAATATCAGAGATTGACATGCAAAGAAAAGAGCGGATCGAAACGGGATATCAGGAACTGGACCGAGTGCTGGGAGGCGGCATTGTTCCAGGCTCGCTGGTACTGGTGGGTGGCGATCCTGGAATTGGAAAATCTACGCTTCTGTTGCAAATCTGCAGAAATTTGGCAGATACCAGAGAGGTATTGTATATATCGGGGGAAGAATCTCTTCAACAGATAAAAATGCGTGCACAGAGAATCGGTGAGTTTTCGGATCAGCTTCAGTTGTTTTGTGATACCAGCCTGGAACGCATTGAACAAGTGGTGGAGCGTATCAAGCCCCAGATCGTAATTATAGATTCTATTCAGACCATGTACAGCGAGGCGGTTAGTTCTGCCCCGGGAAGCGTGTCTCAAGTTCGGGAAACCACCGCACGGCTCTTACAGATTGCAAAGGGAATGGATATCACGGTGTTTATTGTGGGACATGTGACTAAGGAAGGGGTAGTGGCAGGTCCGAGAGTATTGGAGCATATGGTGGACACGGTGCTTTACTTTGAAGGAGACCGTCATGCGTCTTACCGAATTTTAAGAGGAGTAAAAAACCGCTTTGGCTCTACAAATGAGATCGGAGTCTTTGAAATGCGGCAAGAAGGGTTGCTGGAAGTGGAAAATCCGTCCGAATTCATGCTAAATGGAAAGCCACAGGGTGCTTCAGGGTCGATTGTCGCATGTTCCATGGAAGGGACGCGCCCGATTCTGGTAGAGATTCAGGCGCTTGTCTGTCACAGCAATTTCGGAATTCCAAGAAGAACCGCCGCAGGAACAGATTTGAACCGTGTCAATTTGTTGATGGCAGTGCTAGAGAAACGAGGAGGGCTTTCTCTGTCCAATTGTGACGCTTATGTCAACATTGCAGGCGGAATTCGCATGAACGAGCCAGCCATTGATTTGGGAATTGTTCTTGCCCTTGCCTCCAGCTTTCGGGATCAGGCGATTGACGAAAAACTGATTTGCTTTGGCGAGATAGGTCTAAGCGGCGAAGTCCGGGCAGTAAATATGGCGCAGCAGCGTGTCTTTGAGGCAAAAAAGCTGGGATTTTCAGAATGTATTTTACCCAAAGTCAGCATTGTGGGACTGAAAGATGTAAAAGGGATAAAAATTATTGGGGTGGAGAATATCAGAGAAGCGATCAGTTGTATTTTGTAAATAAGAATGTTACTTGAGTTTCCGCATCTTGTAATTCTATAGTATCAAAAATGGGCTGTAGCACGAATGTATTTGCCTGTTCAAAAGGTCTTGCCGCTTATGCGGCAAAGACAGAATGCACAAAATTATTCTGAGGCTGCCGCACTGAAATATTCACTTGTTTAAAAGGTCTTGCCGCTCATGCGGCAAAGACAGAATGCACAAAATCACCCTGGGAAGCTAGCTTCCCAAGATAATATTTGTGCATTTTGTTTTCATTGCTTTGTAATGTAAACCTTTTAAACAAGTGAATATCTAAGTGCGACAACCTCGAGATAATATTTGTGCATTTTGTTTTCATTGCGTTGCAATATAAACTTTTTAACCAGGCAAATACATTCGTGCTACACCCCTTTCCTGGTTTTTCAAAGAAAGATAATATAATTTTACGTCCTTTATTATTTTTTATAAAGGATGCGAATCGAATTTAGAACGCACAACATGGCGACGCCGCTGTCTGCAAATACCGCCATCCACATGGATGCGCAGCCTGCGAGTCCAAGGATCATCACAAAGGCTTTGATTACCAGCGCAAATATTACATTCTGCCATGCGATCCGGGTGGCCGCTTTGGCGATCGTGACAGACTGCGGCACGGCTTGCATATTAGAAGTCATAAATACTACGTCTGCGGCTTCAATCGCTGCGTCTGCGCCGCTGCCCATAGCTGCGCCTACATCTGCGCCAGCTAGTACGGGGGCGTCATTGATGCCGTCTCCCACAAACATAACTGCGCCGTGCCTGCTGCGGATTTCCTGAAGCTTTGAAAGCTTTTCCTGCGGCAGAAGACGGGCATGGATCTCGTCAATTCCTATTTCAGATGCTACGGCATGGGCGTTGTCCGCTGCGTCTCCTGTCAGCATTGCAGTAGTGATGTGCATTTCTTTCAGAGAACTTATGGCGCCTTTCGCTTCTGGCTTAATGGTGTCAGAAATCAACAAGATTCCGGCAAGAGAACCGTTGACTGCGAGAAAGACCTCAGTGCCGCAAGAAGTCTGTGAATAAGCGGAAACATCTATGTGATACTGGTCCATTAGCTTTTTATTTCCTGCAAGCACTTCTTTGCCCGAAAGCTGTGCCTGAATGCCATGTCCTGCAAGTTCCTGAAGTCCAGAGGGATTTTCCAGGAGCAGATGCTTTTCCTTAGCGAAAGCGGTAATGCTGACGCCAATGGGGTGCGTGGAATGCTGTTCGCAGCTTGCGCAGAGCGCAACGATTTCTTCTTGGCTGAAATCTCCGAATGGAATTATCTGCTGTACGGCGAAATTACCTTTTGTAATCGTTCCAGTTTTGTCCATGACGACGGCGGAAATTTTGTTTAAAGCTTCCATAGATATGCCGCCTTTAAAAAGGATTCCTTTTTTGGATCCTGCGCCAATGCCAGAAAAGAAAGCAAGAGGTACGCTTAATACCAGAGCGCAAGGGCAGCTAATAACCAGGAAAGTCAATGCAGTGTAAATCCAGTGGCTCCAGTCTCCAGTAACCAGTGAGGGGAGTACAGCCGTGGCTGCCGCTGCAAGTACTACAAAGGGCGTGTATATTTTGGAAAAGCGGGTGATAAAGCGGTCGATTTTTGGCTTGCTGGCAGCGGCATTTTCTACAGAATCCAAGATCCTCGTGACCATCGAATGTTCTAATGTCTTTTCAACCTGGATTTTCAACTGTCCAGCTGTGTTAATGCAGCCGGAAGTGACAGCATCGCCTGGACTTGCCTTTACAGGAACAGGCTCCCCTGTAATCGGAGAGGTGTCCAAACGGCTTTCTCCTTCTATAATGATGCCGTCCAAAGGAATACGGTCGCCTGGGCGGACAATCAGAATATCGCCGCATTGCGCCTCTTCTGCCGGAAGTTCTTTCGTGGAATCTCCAGTCACTAAGTTAACAGTCTCAGGACGCAGGTCTACAGCATCCATGATCTGAGAACGGCTTCGAGAAACCGCTGTTTCTTCAAAAAACTCTCCAATGCGGTAGAATAGCATTACTCCTACGGCTTCTGCAAATTCTCCAATGGCAAAAGCGCCCAGTGTAGCAAGACTCATTAAAAAGTTTTCATCAAAGATTTGCCCCCGGGTAAGATTTTTGGCAGCGGTCAACAGGATTTGCCCTCCTAGTATAAGATAGGCCAAAACATAAAGTAGAGAGGGAATCAATGGCGTAGCTCCAAAATGGTCGAAGATTTCTCCAACAATAAAGAGCAGCGTGCCTGAAAGGATACAGGTTAGCTCCATGTTCTGTTCTTTCCTTTTGTTGGGTTTGCTTTCTGTTGTCTGAGAAAGGGCTCTCCTTCCTCTTTGATTTGCCTGTTGCTTCCTAACGATTACTTCTGATTCAATAGAAGCGCATATTTTTTGAATTTCTGAAATCAGCGCTTGCTCGTTTTCTGCAGCGTCAGATTTCACAAAAACGCGCAATTGCCTGGTGGCAAATGTGAGGGTGGCGTCATGTACGCCGGGAAGCTGAGCGATCTGGCTCTCCATTTTTGCGGCACAATTGGCACAGCCAAGATTCTCTAGCAGACATGTAAAGGTAATCCCGTTTGACACAACGGTGTCGGAACATTCTTCCTGATCTTTGGAATGATTATGATTGCAATGAGAAGGTTGCGCTTGGCGATGTTCTGAATGATCATGATGGCAGTGACTATGGTCAGAATGTTTGTGTCCGCAACAGGAATCTTTCGAGTGATCTTCTTTCTGTGAATGATTAGGCAGGGTTTGATACTTATGTTTATGCATGAAAATGCCTCCTTTTAAAACGTAATGATTTTATCAGTAGTGTGCATGTTTCCTTTGACTGTATTTATAGAGAAGTTTCTGTAATACAGGTTGATGCTTCGATTGCTTCAAATGCACATATGAATAATTGTTCATATAAGTATTGAATCATATTTCCAGTCATCTGTCAATATGAAAATATGTTTGCGTTTTCCAATCTTGTAATCTTTATAGTGACAAAAGAGGGCTGTCACACGAATATATTCACTTGTTCAAAAGATCTTGCCGCTCATGTGGCAAGGACAGAATGCACAAATCCATGTAACAATTCAGTGATTGTCGATCTTGGGGGCGAACTATTAAATATGATAGAAAATTCTAACAATTTAAAAAATATATTATAAAAAACTTACTTTATTTTTTTTTGGAAAAATTTGTTGACATTGAAATATAAACATGTTAAGATAACATTCGTCGCTGAGAACAGCGGTCGAAAATTGTAGATTGTTGGAGCAGGAGAATTTACCTGACAGAAAATGATATACAAAAATTAAAAAAGTACTTGACAGAAGACGGTGGCTGTGATATAGTATACAAGTTGATTGCCGTTGGTCAAGAAACAAGGCAAGAAGAAATGAAAAAAAGTTGTTGACAAGAGTCGAAAGATGTGATAAGCTATAGAGGTTGTCGCATGAGACGAGGCAACAGCCAGGGACCTTGATAACTGAACAGTGAAAT
>CAJTJY010000042.1:13095-13309 GCA_910576975.1 uncultured Lachnospiraceae bacterium | reverse complement strand
TGCAGGCTTTTTGGGTGTTAGTGTGGAGCGGAGCCCCAATTCCTGCATATATTTTAATACCGTTGTATTGCTCAAACTGATTTTCGCCCGCTGCAAATAAACCCTCATCATCCGGTATCCTGGATTTCCAGAGTATTCATGGTATATTTGTAGAATCTTATTTTTAAACTGTTCTTTTTGTTCTCTATATCCTGCTTTCCTATCCTTTCTGTAA
>CAJTJY010000042.1:0-13048 GCA_910576975.1 uncultured Lachnospiraceae bacterium | reverse complement strand
CGGATGCCAAACTCCTGCTTATGCTCGTCAATAAACTGGTACTGTTCTAATCGATTTCCTTTGCGAAGAATGCGGCGGCTTTTTTTAAGAATGCAATTTCCTTTTTCTTTTCCTCCAGCTCTCTGCGCAGTCTGCGGTTCTCCTCATAAAGTTTTTTTGTGTCATTTAAGTCTGGGTCTGTTTCGCATTCTTCGCGGAATGCCCGCACCCATTTACGGACAGTTCCGTCTCCTAACTGGTATTCTTCGTTTAGACTTTTTATCGTACGTCCTTCTTCTAAATACAGCTGTACTATTTTCTTTTTGAATTCTGGCTCATAAACCTTTGTTTTTGGCATGTGTAACACCTTCCTTTTCTTTATATTGAATATATCATTTATTTCCTGTTTGGTGTTACAACTTTATTATACCATCTCACATATCATGATAAGAGCCGGGCGACGAGCACGCCTGGCCTTTCTATTGCAACCTGGCAAGGGAAGGAGGTGAGGACGATGCAGGAAATGGAAATCTTAGAACGTCTGACCAAGGTGGAGGAGCGCTCCAAGAGCAACACCCACCGCCTGGACAAGCTGGAGCCGATCATCAATGAAATCCATACCATGTCCAATACCATGGTGCAGCTTGTAGAGGAGGTGAAGCATACGAATGAGACGGTGAGTTCCCTGGACGAGAAGGTGGAGCGGATGGACAGCCGCGTGGACGTCATGGAGAGAGCCCCGGCAGAAGACATGAGGGCGTACCGCAGGACGGCGGCGGCTTCCGTCGTGAGCGCCATCGCAGGGGCGTTTGCGGCAGGGGCGCTGGCGTTATTGGCGAACTATATTTGAAAAGGAGGAAGCATACATGAGTGATAAAATGAAGCCATGGCTCAAGGCAGCCGGAACCAGAGCTATGAAGACCATGGCGCAGGCAGCGGTGGCGTTGCTGCCCGCGGCAGCCACGATCAACGCCGTGGACTGGGGGGTGGTCCTTGGGACTGCGGCATTAGCGGGGGTGGCGTCCGTGCTGACCTCCCTGGCAGGCTTGCCGGAGGTGGAAGAGGGACGGGAAACGTTCTGAAAGCATGGAAAACGTTATCAAAAATGGAGAAAACGTATCAAAAATGGAGAAAACGTATCAAAAATGGAGAAAACGTTGTCAGACATGAGTGAGACGTTATTAGAAGCGGGTAAAATGTGATTGACGATGGAAGCATCATGGGAAAGCGAGGAAAAACAACATGATCCATATTAACAAGGATTACATATCGACAGAGAACACTTACCAGGGGCAGAACGCTCCGAAATACATTGTGGTTCATGAAACGGATAACTTTGCAGCAGGGGCAAACGCCGAAAGGCATGCGTCGGCACAGGCGGCGGGCCATCTGAGCACGTCGGTGCATTACTATTGCGGATCGGACGGCGTGTGCCAGGCGGCAAGGCACTCGGACGGAACATATTCCGTGGGCAGGGAATACGGCGGGAGCCATTCCGTAAAGGACGCCACAAACCGCAACACGGTCAACATAGAAATCTGCGTCAACAGCGACGGGGACTATGCGAAAGCCCGCCAGAACGCCATCGGGCTTGTAAGGTGCCTGATGAAGGAGACCGGGATTCCCGCAGAGAGGGTCATTCGCCATTATGACGCCAAGGGCAAGCACTGCCCCCGGAAGATGATGGACAACGCAGGCTTGTGGGAGGACTTCAAGACTCAGATCAGAGGGGAAGAGTGTTCTGATTCATCCCAGGTTGAGGCAGAGGAAAGGGAGCATGCCAAAACTTTAAAAGGCACGGTCATTACCAGCCGGGATCCCCTGCTGATCCGCGAGACCCCGGGCGGTCGTAAAATGAGCTCCATCCCCAAGGGGGAGACAGTGGAAGTCCTGGAACGGGGCGAGGAATGGCACCGCGTGAGATATGGCGGCTATACGGGCTACAGCGCGGCAAAATACATATCCATGGATGGAAAGCCTCAGCCAGAGTCCGCATACGTGGGGAGATGCACCGGGAACGGGGTGCGCGTGAGGTCAACGCCGGATTTCGGCGACAACGTGATCCGGCACCTGGACAAGGGGAACCTTTTCCGGGTGCTGGGCGTCTCCGGCACCTGGGCGCACGTTGACGTCGAGGGGATAGAGGGTTACATGTACTCCGATTATGTGACCAGGGCGTAAGGATGCAGAATGGATGGTACAGGCAGCAGGACTTTATCAAGTACGCCTGCTGCCTGTACCATTGCTGTTCCTGCCTTGCGAGGCAGGGACATGCGGAAGGCTACCAATCCAGCCTTGCAACAATGTCCTCTTCCTTGACGCCAAAAGTGCATTTCTTGTATCGGCTATAAGGCTTATCCGCCTTGTCTTTTGCGAAGCGTAAAGCTTTTTCTTTTGCATCCTCCCTGGAAACCGACTTTATCAAATATCCCCATTTGCGGACTTTTGAGGGCGAGTCATTGCTTGTAACCAAAATGTCATACGTCATCTTTCACAGTCCTCCTCTTCTTTGGAAACTTCATGCAAATAGCAACATTAAACCAAACACTACAATGACCAGCCAGGCAACCGCCGCCACCAACTTAAAAATATTCTTTATCATATTGATTTTACAGACGGACTATGTTATTTTTTAGGTGGGGGAGGTTTCCCTCCCCGGCTTTTAGTTGACACTCTCAATTACCATCTTGACTACGGCTATGAGAGTTCCAACTTCAAGGGCAAGTTGTGTGAGTGATCTGACAATCTTCACCAGCTTGCCTATCTTCTTGTCCATCTGCGCTCCTCCTTTCCTCTCTTGATGACATTAGTATAAACTATTTTTTATATTTTATCAATACTTTTTTGTAAATAATTTTATATAAAATAAATTTAATGATTGACTAAATATAAAATATAGTTTATACTATCATAAAGGAGGTATGGTATGGACGTGAGAGAATATATCAAACTGTGCTGTGTGAAAAGAGGAAATATATCAGAGGCAGAACTTGCCAGACGGACTGGACAGACACCACAAAACATGAACAACAAATACAAGCGTAACACTTTTAAAATTTCTGAACTCGAAAAGGTAGCGGAGGCTCTTGGTGCTGATTTGAGGATTTCTTTCGTAGATAAAGAAACAGGAGAGCCGATAATATAAAATATATAAAACTATTTACAAAATATAAAAAATAGTGTATAATAGTATTATCAGATGAGGCAAGTAAATCTGAGAAAGAACGGAGGAAAGGATATGGTAAAGGTTATGACAGATAAACAAATGCAATTCATAGCGTGGCTGATTACAACAGCAACTGACAAGTGCCAGACAATGGACGAGGTAAGGGAAATGAACAAAGAAATCCGTAAACATTCAACCGGATTCAAAGAAGAAGCTGAGGAACAGAAAAAAGACGAATAATACAAGGAGAGCGGAACTTGCCACCGCTCTTTTTTTGTATCGGATAACGTGGATGTTTCAAAATATTAGCGGACTATATTCCATACTTAAGCCAGTGTGACTGAGCCAGCCATTGTTTAGGATTTAGCTGGTTGTCAGTTTAACAGTTTTGAAAAAATGGCTGCCGCAATCCCACTGGCTTTAGACAATGGTTAGTTCACAAAAAAATCTCCTGTAACAAGGATTGGTAGTGATAATATATCTTGCAATGTAATATTTTGTCATGATATTTGTCATGAAAATAAAAAAACGTTATATTTAAAAGGTTTTTATATGTTAAAAATATGGGTTCGACTCCCACTAACCGCATTGGATCACAAAGGGCGCAAACTCGGGACTCGCTTAGCGAAGTCAAGGGCTTGCGCCTTTTTCTGCGCCTATGTTTACCAGGCGTTTTCGTGCTCCATTAGCAGAAATAATAGAGTAGAACTATGACAGGCTGACCCGCTTACATTTTACATTGTGTAGACGGGTATTTTTAGGAGCTTTTAGTTTGATTTTAAAAATGTATGGGGCTAATGCAACGCTGCCAGGATTAGCAAAAAGTGCTGAAAGCAAGAATATCATAAGGAGTAAATGTCGAATCTTGTCATAAAACATCGTTACGTGTCAATAGCGGGCAGAGAACAGGAAAACTTTCCCATAAATCATTGACGCTTCCAAATGTGAATGTTACAATACATTTGCAGTTCAAGCATATCAGCTCCCCCCTTAGTGTTGATATGTGGTTTTGCCCCGGCGCTCATAGCGCCGGGGTTTTTGTGTTATTTTAAAGGATCTTTAAGACATGAAAAAATTCTAAAGTACGATCCATGTAAATGTCAGAAAAATTCAGGGAGGGAGAACAGTAAACGTGTCTGCCAAAAGTAGCCAATTGGCACGAAAGAGCTGCATGATTTGCCAGTAACTCATTCCTCGAAGTTGATATTCTTTTACCAGTGCAAATTTTGCGGACAGGCTGCGCACGTCTTCGAACCATGCCTCATGAGTCAAACCATCTTTTTGATAAGTAAAATAAGGAGCCTGGGAAGTTTCATCAAATAAGATCGATGCCCCCTGGGCGATGGCAATCTGGACAGCTTCTACATTTCCGATAGTGACTGCTTTGGAGGCTCCTTTCACAAAGGGCAGCGTCCAGTCATATCCATAGTTTGGGATGCCAAGATGGATTTTCTCTGCGGGTATTTTTGTCAGAGCGTATTCTACGACTTGCCGCACTTTGTTTATAGGGGCAACAGCCATTGCTGGTCCATAAGTGTAACCCCATTCATATGTCATAAGCAAGACAAAGTCTGCAGCTTCTCCAAGAAGCTGATAATCTTTTCCCTCATAGAGAAGCCCTGTCTGTGAATCAGAAGTTTTGGGGGCAAGCGCCACAGACACGGGGTATCCAAGGGCGTTTACGGCGGCGCGCATTTCCCCCACGAATTCGGCGAACGGGATCTTATCTTCTGCAAGAATATATTCAAAATCTATGTCAACTCCTTCAAAGCCACGTGAGAGAACTTGGTTGGTGATATTTTCAATCAGCTGTTGTTTTGCCGATGGATTATTTACCACCTGGGTAATCAAATTGTTGTTAAACTGCCCGTCGGGACCAAAGGGAGTCAGAGTCAGGACGGGGGCGACGCCATACGATTTTGCGGCAGTAATCATAAACGTATCGTCCAGCAAGGGCGGGATCAGTTCCCCTTCTGTCGTAAAGCCGTAAGAGAAGATAAAGAGATAGGAGAGATAAGGGAGCGTCTGTTCTAACACCCAGCGGCTGATGAAAGGATAGGCGTACCCTCCGGCATATGCGGGGAGCAGGGAGGCAGTTTCAGAACTGTCAGCAGAATCAGGACGATCAGAGACAGAAAGTAAAAGCGCCTGTCCAATTGCCAAGCCATAGGGATAGACAAGCTGATTGTCATAGATAATAGACTGAGGAGAAATATTCTGGCTTGTGGCGATGGTATCGACCGTATCTCCAGGGCGGACTACGTAAATTTTCATAAGCAGAGTCCTTTTTCCTATATTGTATGAAAGAAAAAAGATATGGTTCCGTCTTGCGTTACACCAGAGGTTCAAAAGGGATTTTATGGGTTTTTAGAAAACGTTTCACTAGTTCGTCCCAGGCATGTTCCAGAGACTTGTCCATGGAAAAAAGATGGCGGGAGACGCCTGTCGTGCATGTTAGCTGCTGATTTTGATAAATCAAGTTCAGATACATGCCGGAAACGTCGTCCGGGGAGAGAGAAGCGTCAATGGAAGAAAGGGTGCGCATCAGATTTTCACGGGAAAGCTGAAATACAAACTTAAAGGAAGAAGGGGTGCGTCTTCCTTTAATGAGGTCAAAACAGGCAGGACGTACCAATGAGAAAGGAACGTATGGTTCTTGGGAGATCTGCTTATAGGGTTGATCCTCTGGGCTGAAAAAATCCGGCATCGGATGTCCATCCAAGACAAATGTCATATATGTGGTAATGGAACCCTCAGAGAGAAGAAATCCATCAAAAGTGTCCGTGCGCAATAATATATTCATAAATTCTTTTACATTCAGAATGGATAATGCAGTCATATATTTCTCCTTTTTTATAAAATGTATAGGTATTTTACCATGGTTTTGTAGAAACAGCAAATGAAATAAAACTTGAGTTTCAGCATTTTATAATTTTATCGTATCAAAAGATTTCCATCACAAAGTGGTGAAAACACTTTTTGCGCAATATGGGGCTGTCGCACGAATATATTCACTTGGTCAAAAGGTTTACATTGCAAAGCAATGCAAACAAAATGCACAAAAATTATCTTGGGAAGCTAGCTTCCCAGAATGATTTTTTGCATTCTGTCTTTGCCGCATGAGCGGCAAGACCTTTTGACCAAGTGAATATATTCGTGCGACAGCCCCCTTTTAAGTACGATAAAATAAAAAAATGCGGAAACTCAAAAAATAAAAAAACACTTGACTTTCGTATGAAATCGTACTAATATAAATGGTATGATTTCATACGAAAAGAGGTGCGGAATGATGCGATATAGTTCAAAAGAAATGAAGCGTTACAATTATTTGTCCACTGAGATTGATGCGGCATATCATGAAATGTCTGTGAAACTTGGGATGTCTGACAGTGCGATGATCATTCTCTATACGATCTGTGATCATGGGGATTCCTGTCCCTTGCAAACGGTTTGCAGGCAGTCGGGGATCCGCAAGCAGACGATCAATTCTGCAGTCCGCAAGCTGGAGTCGGAGGGGATTGTGTATTTGGAGGCTGCTGGGGCGAAGAACAAGAATCTTTGTCTGACAGAGGAGGGCAAGCGGTTGGCAGAGCGCACGGCAATACGGATCATGAAAGCGGAGAATGAGATTTTTGCCTCCTGGGAACAAGAAGAAGTGGAGCAATATCTTGCTCTTACAGAGCGGTTTCTTAAGGAAATAAAAGAAAAGTCAAAAGAGATATAAACATAGGAGGAGAAGAATGGCAATTCAATTATCAGATCACTTTACTTATAGGAAGCTTTTGCGCTTTACGTTTCCATCTGTTATTATGCTGATATTTACCTCTGTCTATGTGGTAGTGGATGGATTTTTCGTGTCAAATTTTGTCGGAAAGACGCCTTTTACGGCCGTGAATTTTATTATGCCTTTTCTAATGATTCTTGGCTCTTTAGGATTTATGTTTGGAACGGGAGGAGGCGCCCTGATTGCCGTAACTATGGGACAGGGCAAAATGGAACGGGCGAACAGGCTGTTTTCTCTGATCGTGTATACGTCTATTGTTTGCGGGGCAGTTGTGGCAGTGTTGGGACTTGTGCTTCTTCGCCCTATAGCGGCGGCATTGGGGGCGCAGGGGCAGCTTTTGGAGGACAGCATTGTCTATGGACGGATTCTCTTGCTGGCGGTTCCGGCATATATTCTCCAATATGAGTTCCAGTGTTTGTTTGCCACGGCAGAAAAGCCGGCAGTGGGGCTTTATGTGACGGTTGCCGCAGGAGCCGCCAACATGATTCTTGATGCCTTGTTCGTGGCGGTGTTTCATTGGGGGCTGGAAGGCGCAGCGCTGGCAACGGTCAGCCAGTGTGTAGGCGGCGTGATTCCCCTGTTTTATTTTGCCTTTCCAAACAAAAGCAGCCTCCGCCTGGGCAAGACGGAATTTGACGGCGGCGCATTAAAAAAGGCATGTATGAATGGCTCTTCGGAACTGATGAGCAATATCTCCATGTCTGTGGTAAATATGCTTTATAATGTGCAGCTTTTAAAATACGCAGGGGAGGACGGCATTGCTGCCTATGGCGTGCTGATGTATGTAAGCCTGGTATTTCAGGCGTTATTTATCGGCTATTCTGTGGGATCGGCTCCAATTACCGGGTATCATTATGGGGCGCACAATACAGGAGAGCTAAAGGGATTGCTGCGCAAAGCATTCGTGGTCATGAGCGTTTGTTCCGTTGTGATGTTTGCTGTTTCCTACCTTTTGGCAGAACCTCTTTCCGCAGTATTTGTAAGTTATGATCAAGGATTGCTTCAATTGACGATCCGCGCATTTTCTTTTTTTTCATTTTCGTTTTTGTTTTCTGGATTTGCAATTTATGGGTCGTCCTTTTTCACGGCGCTGAATAACGGGCTGGTCTCAGCGGCAATTTCTTTTTTGCGGACGTTGGTGTTCCAGGTGGCTGCGATTTTGCTTCTACCGTTGATTTGGAAAGTGGACGGCATTTGGATTTCCACTGCTGTGGCAGAACTGATGGCCGTGGTGGTGACATTGCTTTTTTTGAAAGTGAATCAGAAGAAGTATCAATATTGAGAATAGAGGCAAATAATGTCGAAAAAATAAATTTCATACCATATTCTTGTAAAAATTTGTATTTTAGTTTATAATATTATGTATTTAATGAGAAGAGCTAGTAATGAAACATTAATGATCATAAATTCTTCCAAATCCGTACATTTCTCAGTATAAACGGATCGCTAAGTGAAAATAGCAAATGGTATTGCTTATTTCGAATAACTTCTACAAAGAAAATGTAAAAAAGGGGTTGAAACTTTTATGCATAGAAAGGATAATGTTTTAGACAGACAGAACTGACGTTTGTCATTAGCTGGCGCCACAAAGTGATAGTTTCAGAAATGAAGCGGTTATACGCAGATAAAAGATGCGTATGACCGCTTTTTGTGTATAAAAATCTTGCCCCAGAGGGCATAGAAGGAAGGAGATATAGAGAAATTTAGAAGTGTTGTAACAGTATTCTGCGGAAAAATCAAAATACGTTCATTGGAGGATTAAGATGAGTACAGTTGGAAAAAAGAAAGGCGAACTGATTGCGCATGGAACAGCAGTTGTAACATCCAATAATGCCAGAGTCACGATCAATCATTTGATCAGTGATTCCGGCGGACAGGGCGACGTGTATCATGTAACATTCCGGGGACATGATTATGCGTTGAAATGGTACTGCAAACATCCTGAGGATGTCATTGGCGGCGTTCAGTATCAGACGATATCAAAGATTTGCGGCGAAGATAAAAAAACCAGCAGCAAATTTATTTGGCCGCTGATATTAGTGACGGAAACAGAGCCTTCAGATGGAAAGAAGTTTGGCTATCTTATGGAATTGCTGCCCGAAGGTTATTTTGAAATGGAGGCTTTTTTGCGGATGGACAATGACGCTAGGGCGGTTCGTTTTAAAAATTACAACGCCATGCTGGTGGCAGGGATGAACATAGCCGCCGCCATGCAGAAGATTCATTTGAAAGGATGGTCTTACAAAGACCTCAATCCCAAGAATTTTGCGATCCATCCTGAAACCGGCGACATTCTTGTCGTGGACAATGATAATGTCTCGGTGGACGGGGATTTGTGCTCGGTAAAGGGAACCAAAGGCTATATGGCGCCGGAGATCCCGGAAAGCAATTATCAAAAGAATCCCACCAGGGAGACGGACTATTATTCTCTTGCGATGATTCTTTACCGGTTGTTTTTTGTAGATCACCCCATGGAAGGGAAGGCATGGGAAAAATACCCTCTCTGCACGGACAAGGTGGAAGACCATCTTTATGCGATTAATCCGGTTTTTCATTTTGATCCGCAAGATGACAGCAACCGCCCCACGGAAGTTTATGCGCCCAATGCATTGTCAAGATGGCGTATGTTTCCAACAGAACTTCGGGAATTGTTCTTAAAGACATTTACGGAGGGCATTAAGCAGCCGAAAAAGCGTCCCCCGGAAAATGCTTGGATCAGAATGATATCAAAGACAAGGGATAAGCGGATTAGGATTAACCCAGAACGGGAGCAGTTTGTCAATTTTGAGAATCAGAAATCTGTCCTCAGACGTTGCCTGGGATTGGAAATAGGGAAAAAGAAGATTGCCCTATATCCAAAAAAGGCGGTTTATCAGATCAGCATTGACGGCAATGACCATCAGTATTTGGAGATGGCAGGCGGGATTACTTATAATAAAGAGTTGGATAAGCTGATGATGCGAAATCTTACCAAGACTGTCTGGAGAGGCTATTCGCCAGACACAAATCAAGTGACGGATATTGGAAAAAATCAGGAATTTCCTCTTTATCCAGGCGTTCGGATTGAGTTTCAAAATGGAAAGCCATCGATCGTGGGCAAAGTGTTTGAACCTCATTCAGACCATGAAGGATAAAAGGTAAGAAATTTTGATCATTTGGTAGTTTCGCAATTACCTATACATAAAAAAACAGGGAGGAGACTTATGGACGATATCTTTTACGATGATCCTTTTGGGTCGCAGGATACGGTCACTACGCAGTGTGATTCGCTCAAAACAACAGGAACGGCAAAGCTGCTGACGGTGATTTTTATTGTGGACTGCAGCGGCACCATGACGGGAGAACGGATTGCGGCAGTCAATGCGGCGCTTCAGGAAGTGAAGTTCAAGCTTAATGAGATCAGGGAAGACAACGGTCTGGAATTGAAAATCGCCGTTATGAGTTTTACGTCAAATGTAAAGTGGGATTTGCAACTTACTCCGGTGGAAGAGGTAAGCTTGGAAACCATAAACACACGTCCCGGACTTACCCGGTATGGAGCAGCTTTTCATGAATTGAATAGGGTGCTGCAGAAAGAGAAGTTTATGAAGCATACGGGGAAGATAGCTCCGCCAGCGATTATGTTTCTGACAGACGGGGTGCCCACGGACGACTATCAGGGCGATTTGGACCAGCTTCTTGAGAACGTCTGGTTTGCGAATGCCAGCAGAAGCGCAGTTCTTTTGGGGGATGCGATTCACAACGATTCTGCCAGGCGCGCAGTTGAGAAATTTGTGAATGATCCAAAAGAGGATATCATAACGGCGGATGACAGCACGGTTATCATCCAAAAGATAGAGTTGGCAACGATGCATACCATGGCGGGAGATCCGATCGAAAGCGGGCAGACTGCTGACCATGACACAGATGATGCAGATGGTACAGACGATTGGCTTGGAGATGACAAGGGAGGTGACGCAGGTGATTTGCTCGGGGACGCCGATATCGGAGATCCATTTGGAATATTTCCGGATCTGGGCGGCGATGCGGATGTTTTTTAAGAGGTAAGTAAAGTGATGGTAAGTCATAAAACTGGAAAGCGAGTGCTTCAAAAGCAATATACAGGATTAGTGAAACAGGAGATAATCGAGGAAAAATACAGGATCATCAAGCATTTTTTTGAAGAGATTGAGGAGAAAGAGATAGAGAAAAATTGCGAAAAACTGGAGCGTGACATGGTGAATGCTTTCTCCGGGGCGAGAGCGTTTAGAAGCTTGATTGTCCCGTATCGATATGAGAAGGAGCCGGCAGATTTTGGGCGCGTGAATCTGTATACGTTCAGCAAGCTGCCAGAGGATTTTAAGGAAAAATATTTACAACTTCATGAGGCTGTAAATCTGCAGCAATTTCCTCTGCGGGCAAGGATATTGGCCGCCCTGAATTTGTCGGACGCATTTGCCTCGATAAAGGAGTATTTTTTCGGCATTTTATATTCTCTTTGCATGGAAGACATTTATGTCAATATCGAAAATGGTGAAATCAAGATCCTACTGGAGCGCTGCTTAAGCCCGGCGTTTCAGGGAAAGCGGGGCAAAGATTTTTATTTTGAATGCAGCGACGGCGCCAGCAAAGAAGCGTCGGCAGAGACGGGCTTATTGGATTTTCTTGCCTATGCGGAATTTCGCATCTTATGTGCGGCGGATCCTTTTGACGGGAGAGAGACCTTGATGCAATATCCATATTTGTCAACTTTGGCCATGGAGCAGATCCATAATGGCAGCTATGGATTTATTTTCTCAGACAATGAAAATAAATGTTCGCAATATGCAGGACAATTCGCAAAAGCAAAGTGGCGGGAGCTTCCTGCATTTATACGGACGATGTTTACGCAGGTCTTTGAGGAGAAGACAAAAGGCATTGAGCGTCAGATGAGCTTTGAAGACTGGCTGACGCAAATGAGGAAATTGAGAGACTGCCTGGTGTATGTAAAACGTAAATTTAAATTGTGCGATCCGCAGGAACAGAATAAGGTGCTGTTTATCAAGATCAATGAATTCAAGATCCCAGTATGGCCGAATAAGGCGATCTATTGGTATCATACAACATTTCAATACGAGGATGGACAAGAGGGGCTGATCGGCGGCATAAATAAAGAGGGATTTTTGGAGAATTATACAGACCAGTCATGGCATGTTGAAGGCGATGACGACATCATGTATTTGTGCAAGGGAGACAAAGTAGAGCTCAAAAAAGGCATGAAGATTCAGTTATCAATCCATGGCGAAGCGGAAATTATTGATGGCGGATCCAGTACGGATTCTAACGATATCTCTGTTCTGGAAGCGAATGACGGTTCGTCTGGCGGAGGTGGTCTTTATGCGGAGTGATCAAAAAGGAGCCGTTTCTTTCTTGTTTTTAATTGACACTTCTGGAAGCATGCATGGTCAGAAGATTTCAGCAGTAAATGCCGTCTTGGCGGAGTGCTTTGATGAGATGCGGGACACGGATGCCTGCGGCGGATTTAAGATATATATTGGCGCAGCTGTTTTTCATGAGGAGATCAAAGTGATTCAAGAGGCGGGGCGCGCTTTGCAAGACTTAGCTTGCGCCGCCGTAGAGAAAGGAGAGGATGGCTTTTGGCCAGTGACTTCCTATGCCTGCCTGTATCGGGGGCTTCGAGAGATATTAGACGAAAGGAAAGCATGGCGGGAAGAATGCGAAAGGCTATATATATTTTTGGTAACAGACGGGAAACCGTCTGTTTGAGTAAACAGGAACGAAAAACATTGTAAAACCGGCATTTCCCGGAAACGGGGGAATTATAATGTTGTCTGAATTACTGAATCAATTATACATCATGGCTTCAGAAAATGCCGCCAGATACGACGAATTGAAAACATCAATCAGGAAGATAACGCCAGACGCGGAAAAGCTGATCCAGATTATAGAAAATGAATCCGACGACATAGAGCGCCGGATCGCGTTTCTGGAAACCACGATTGAAGAACTTCTGGCCGGGGCTGATTATTCAAAATGCGAAACTATAAATGATATAGCCGACGTTTACGCCGCTTCTATCATCCGCCGCGCCGGTTTGTAACCAGGAACGAAGAAAGGCCGCCATATGGCGGCCTTTTGCT
>CAJTJY010000041.1 GCA_910576975.1 uncultured Lachnospiraceae bacterium | reverse complement strand
CACTTTTTGTGCAAGACCTTTTGGCGCTATGAATTGCAAAATGCGGAAACTCAAAAATAATTACAGTGAATCGTAAACATGAAAATTTTACTTATCGCCATCAATGCAAAATACATTCATTCTAATCTTGCCGTTTACAGCCTCAAGGCATATGCAAAAGAATACCAGGAATATATTGATATTGCAGAGTATACCATTAATCATCGCACGGATTTCTTGATCAGGGAGATTTATAAACAGAAACCGGACGTGCTTTGTTTTTCTTGTTATATCTGGAATGTCCGCTACGTCCTCGAGCTTGCAGCGGAGATTCACAAGGTGCTGCCCAAGGCTGCGATCTGGGCAGGAGGGCCGGAAGTATCTTATGAGCCAGAGCTGTTTTTGCAGCAATGCCCGATGGCGGCAGGCGTGATGATAGGAGAAGGCGAAGCCGTTTTCCGGGAACTTTGCGCAAGCTATATCAATGGAAAAGGCAAAGATGCCTGGAAAGAGATTGCCGGGCTAGTTTACAGAGATGAATCTGGGGAACTGGTGCGTACGGCAAAGAGGGAGGCTCTTGAGATGGACGAGCTTCCATTTTGTTATCAGGAGCTTAAGGATTTCCAGAATCGCATTATTTACTATGAGACCAGCCGCGGTTGTCCTTTTTCCTGCAGCTATTGTCTTTCTTCGATCGAAAAGGGGCTTAGGTTCCGTTCGCTGGAACTGGTCAAGAGGGAGCTGCAGTTTTTTTTGGACCATGAAGTTCATCAGGTGAAATTTGTAGACCGCACGTTTAACTGTAATCACAGGCATGCCATGGCAATTTGGGAGTATTTGAAAGAGCAGGACAATGGGGTGACCAATTTTCATTTTGAAATTTCAGCGGATTTGCTGACAGAGGAAGAGATTGCGTTGATCGCCTCGATGCGCCCTGGATTGATTCAGCTTGAAATCGGAGTACAGTCTACCCATGAGGCGACTATCAAGGAAATCCGCCGAACCATGGATCTTCCGCGTCTGACGCATGCAGTGGCGGTTTTGCAGCAAGCAGGAAACGTGCACCAGCATCTGGATCTGATTGCGGGGCTTCCGGGAGAAGATTTTGATACTTTTGCCAAGTCTTTTCAGCAGGTATATCAAATGAAGCCGCAACAACTGCAGCTTGGGTTTTTAAAGGTGCTCAAAGGCTCTTATTTATATCAGCGTCAAAAAGAATACCAGCTTCTTTATCAGGTATACCCGCCCTATGAGGTGATGGCCACCCGGTGGCTTTCTTATGAAGAGATTTTAAAAATGAAGCTCGCGGAGGAGATGCTGGAGGTTTATTATAATAGCATGCAGTTCCAGATGACGATCAAAGTGCTGGAACTGACAGAGAAAAATCCCTTTGAGATATTCTTAAATCTGGGAGAATTTTATGAGGAGCAAGGGCTTTTGGCAATGAGCCATTCTCGCATCCGGCGCTGTGAGATCTTGCTCGAATATCTGCAGCAAAAGGATCCCTCCCATTGCGAGCTGTACCAAGAGACGATGACCTTTGACCTGTACTACCGGGAAAACATGAAGAGCCGTCCTCGATGGGCAACAGATCTAACAGCATATAAGGAATTATCGAGGCATTATTGCCCCAAAGGGAAATCTGCGCATTTGGAACCTTTTTGGTACGACATGGAAGTTATACGAAACAGCAAGGCGCTTGCTGATTATCCAAAGAAAAGTGAAAAGCCCTCTTTTTATCTGTTTTCCTATCAGCAACGCAGTCCGTTAAACGGCCAGGCAAAGGCAGAGCTGGTGCAGGGGGCCGATGATGGCAATGAGAGGTGCAGGAGGGAATGATATTGTTAGACAGATATGTGGCGGTAGATCTTGAAATGACTGGGCTGCGCGCCAAGACGGACCGGATTTTAGAGATTGGCGCAGTAAAAGTCATCGACGGGGAAATCATCGATACGTTTCAGCGATTGGTGAACCCGCAGATGAAACTGCCTAAGGAAATTATAGAGCTGACCGGGATTACAGACGAGATGGCAGGCGCAGGCTGCAGCACGGACGATGCCGTGAAAGGGTTTCTAAAATTCTCAGAAAGCTTTCCCCTGGCTGGTCATAATCTTATCTTCGATTATAGTTTTTTGAAGCAATATGCGGTGAATCACGGCATGATGCTGGAGCGTGAAGGGACGGACACCTTGAAATTGGCGCGTAAATTCCTTCCAGAGGCACAGAACAAGACCTTGGATCATCTGTGTGAATTACTTCAGATTAAGCGTGACAGGAATCACCGGGCGTTGGAGGATGCCAAAGCTGCAGCAAAATTGCTGGAATTACTCAAAGAAAAGTTTGCAAGCAAAGAACCAGGTGCATTTGAGCCAAAACCTCTGGCATATAAAGTAAAAAAGCAGCAGCCAGCCACAGCCCAGCAAAAAAGACGCTTGCAGGAATTGACAGAATATCATAAGATAGAGCTGGAACGGCAAATTGAAAGCCTCACAAGAAATGAGGCTTCCCGGACGATAGATCAGATATATCTGCGCTATGGAAGAATTCCCAAGCCGCCGGACGCCATTTAGAGAATGACATTATCCGATGATGTACTCTTCTAGCATGGCGAGGATCAGCGTCTTATTCAGGGAGTTCAATTCGCCAGCAGATTCTTTCATCTCTCGGATTTTGTCAATGTCCCCGGAGGTATGATAGAGCTCTGCCAGAAGCTGCCAGGTTGCGCGGATATCGCTTCTAATGGAGACGGCGAAAGCGAGCACGCAGATTGCTTCCTGGGTATGGGAAAGCTCATGAAGGCGCTGTCCCCAGGTGTTTAAGGTACGTGCCAAAAGGGTGAAATTCTGATCGCACTGTGTCAGTTCAGCAAGGTTGGCGGGACCATATGCCAATTTCAGATCCGTGTTGCTGATGCCAGTAAGGTTTAATATTTTTTTCTCTTTCAACGCAAGGACTTGCGTTTCGCATTGTCTTAACAAATCGTCTTCGAACAGGGCGAAAGGGAGGGAGACACCGGAAAAATCGACATAATCTAGATTGGAAATATCTTTCTTGCGAGTGCTGTTGGCGGCATTTTCCCGATTCCAGAAAGCGTCCTCCGCAGCTTGGTTGAGGCGGTTTGCCTTGAGGCGTTTGTAAGAAACCACCGCCATAAAAATAAGAGTCCATCCAATAAGGAGAAAAAAAGCCATATGATTGAAGTCCTTTCTAAAAATATGAAATTGTGATCATTAGGTAGTTTCGCAATTACCTAAAAGAGTGCTATGATAAGGAGTGGAGGTGAGAATGATGTTTAATTTTAATAATCCCAAAAACAAAAAGACCTTTGCCGCAGTGATTGCCATCCTTTTAGTGGCGTCCATGGTAATATCTGTATTTTTGTCAGCTTTTGTGTAAAACATGGAACTCGACAGAGTGTATCGTTGGAAATATAAGGATTTCTGGCATGCAGTTTTCACCTGTACCTGTTCATAATATACAGAAAGGTCTTTGTAATGTCAACGAAATTCGTGGTTTGTGTATCTTGAAAATTTATAGGTTTGTGATAGAATTAGTAAGGTAAAGTATAAACGAAGCAGAATAGTAGGAGAATAGACGATGAAGAGTTGGAAAAAATATCTGTCAATTGCTGGAATTCTATTGACATTAGCTCTGACGGCGATCATTACCGTTCCAGTAGAGGCAGAAACAAATGAAACTTCCACCATTCCGCAGCGGGTGTATTTTGGAAATATTTCCGTAGGCGGAATGACGCAGGAGGAAGCAAAAGCAGAAGTACAGGAATATATCAATCAGCAGTTAAACCAGAATATCACGCTTCAGGCTGGAAAAAATACAGTGCAAGTTCCTGTCTCACAGTTTGGGATTTCCTGGGGGAATCCAGAGATTGCAGAGGAGGCGGCAGGGCTTGGCAAAAGCGGTAACCTGATCGTTCGTTATAAGGCAATGAAGGACTTGGAAAATCAGGATAAAGTGTACGAGCTTTCCTATAATGTAGACGCCCAGAAGATTAGCCAGGTGCTAGAAAGCAATGCGCCTACTCTGAATACCGAAGCGGCAGATGGAGGATTGACCAGGGAAAACGGGGGATTTACGATTGTCCCTGGGAGCCAGGGCGTCAGCATCAACATAGAAGATTCTGTGGAAATTCTGGAAAAATATTTTTCCAAGGAGTGGAAAGGGGAGAGTTCCGACATTATAGAGCTTGCAGCAGATGTCGTGGAGCCCAGAGGAAGCGAAGAGGAGCTTGGCAAGGTAAAGGATCTCCTGGGGGGCTTTAACACATCCTATGGGACTTCCGGCGCCGGACGCTCTAAGAATGTTGAAAACGGAGCTTCCTTAATCAATGGTTCCGTGGTTTATCCGGGCGATACTTTCTCTGTCTATGAGGCGGTGAGCCCCTTTGACGCAGAGCATGGTTATGAGCTTGCAGGCTCGTATGAAAACGGAACTACCGTGGAGACTTATGGTGGCGGAATCTGCCAGGTATCTACCACTTTGTATAATGCGGTCATCCGTGCGGAGTTAGAAGTTGCCGAGCGTTTTAATCATTCCATGATTGTAAGTTATGTAGATCCTTCCGCAGACGCGGCAATTGCAGGCACCTATAAAGATCTGAAATTTGTCAATAATACAGACGCGCCGATTTATATTGAGGGCTATACATCAGGAAAGGTTCTCTATTTTAACATTTTTGGACAGGAGACAAGGCCTTCTGACCGTGAGGTAAGCTTTGTCAGCGAGACGCTTTCCACAACAGACCCGGGAACACAGTATCAGGCGGCGCCGGACCAGCCTATTGGCTATATCAGTCAGAAGCAGTCTTCTCATACTGGCTATACCGCGCAGCTATGGAAAGTGGTGACAGTTGGCGGCGTGGAGCAGAGCCGGGAAGTTTTCAATAAGAGCACCTACAAAGCTTCTCCAAGGATTGTCCTTGTAGGAACTGCTTCTGCGAATCCAGAAGCGTCCAATGCCATGAGCGCGGCAGTGGGAAGCCAGGATGAAGGAGCTATACGTGCGGCGGCAGCTGTATGGAATGACGCAGCCTTGGCAGAACAGGCGGCGTTAGCAGCCCAGCAGCCTCCGGCAGAGGTTCCCCAGCCAGAGACTCCTCCGCAGGAGCAGCCTGATCCAGAACCGGAGAAACCAAAAGACGAAGACCCAAAAGACGAGGGCGATAATAAGAAAAACGACGATGACAAGAATAATAAAAAAGATGAGGAAGACAGCGAATAGCAGAGAATCGGCGCAGCAGCCGGCGGGCTGCCTGCCCATCTTGCGTCCGCAAGGCTGTTCCAGTATTGGAACAGCCTTAACTTACATTATAAGGACATTTGGGAGAGAGCATACATGAAAGTAGGAAAAATACCAGAAAGTATCTTGAAACGTTCCGTATTTAAACAGATACATACAAAACGGGAAGAAGTTTCTCAGGGAGCGGGGATCGGCGAAGATTGCGCCGCTGTAAAGCTTTTGGAGGATGAGGTATTTGTAATATCTACAGACCCGGTTACTGGAACAGCGAAAGATATTGGACATCTTGCGATTCATATTACCTTGAACGATCTGGCCTCTGCCGGGGCAGAACCGGTAGGCGTGATGTTAACCGTTCTTCTTCCGGAAGATACTGAGGAGTCAGAACTAAAGAAGATGATGTGCCAGATTGAAAAAGCTTGCGCACAGGCAAAGGTACAGATTATGGGAGGTCATACGGAAGTCACAAGAGCCGTGGTACAGCCGGTGGTCAATGTCTGCGGGGTAGGAAAGGTAAAAGAAGGAAGGCTTTTGTCTACTGCTGGGGCAAAGCCAGGAGATGACATTCTTGCCAGCAAATGGATTGGGTTAGAGGGTACTTCTATCATTGCCAAAGAGAAAGAACAACAGCTTTTGGAGCGTTATCCCAAGAGGCTGGTGCAGTCAGCCCAGGAGTTTGACCAGTATTTGTCCGTGTTGCCGGAGGCTGCCGCAGCCGTGAAGTCCGGCGTCAGCGCCATGCACGATGTGACGGAGGGAGGGATTTTTGGAGCTCTCTGGGAGTTGGCAGAAAGCTCTGGCGTCGGACTGGAAATTGATTTAAAGAGCATTCCTGTGAAACAGGAAACGATTGAAATCTGTGAATATTTTAATATTAACCCCTATGAACTGATTTCCAGCGGTTGTATGTTGATGGCGTCGCCGGATGGAAATGCCTTGGTACGAGAACTAAGCAAGTCTGGAATCCATGCCGCCGTCATAGGAAAGGCTGTGACAGGCAATGACAGGGTTCTGTTGAATGAGGGAGAGCGTCGCTTTTTGGAGCCTCCCAAGACGGATGAATTGTATAAGGTTGTGTGATAGGGCTTTGTAAAATCGATGGAGGAAATGAGTAGGATGCGAGAAAAAATATTGACGTTTATTGAGAAAAACAGCAGAGTGAAGCTCAAGGACTTGGCAATTATGTTAGGAATTGACGAGGCTGCCGTAGCGCAGGAACTGACTGCGATGGAAGAAGAGCATATTATATGCGGTTATCACACATTAATCGATTGGGATAAGACCAGCATTGAAAAGGTAAACGCATTGATAGAAGTCCGTGTGACGCCTCAGCGTGGCAGAGGGTTTGACAGCGTGGCAGAGCGGATATACAATTATCCAGAGGTCAACGCAGTTTATTTGATTTCCGGTGGCTATGACTTGCTGGTAACGCTGGAAGGCAAAACGTTGCGGGAAGTTGCGCAGTTCGTGTCAGATAAGCTGTCTGCCCTGGATTCCGTGCTGAGCACGAAGACCAATTTTATCCTTAAGAAATATAAGGACCATGGAACGGTGATTGCAAAACCCCAGTCAGATGAAAGGATGCTGGTGAGCTTATGAGAAATCCATTGTCAGAACGCATTACGGAGATTCCTTTTTCTGGGATCCGCAAATTCTTTGACATTGCATCAGAAATGCAGGACGTGATCTCCCTAGGGGTGGGCGAACCAGATTTTGACACGCCCTGGCATATTCGGGACGAGGGCATTTACTCCCTGGAAAAGGGCCGTACGGCGTATACCTCCAATGCAGGTTTAAAAGAACTCAAAATGGAGATTGCAAAATATCTGGAGCGGAGATTTCAGGTATCTTATGATTACGATACGGAAATGATGATTACTGTGGGGGGAAGCGAGGCCATCGACGTCGCCATGCGCGCAATGCTGGATCCGCAAGACGAGGTGTTGATCCCGCAGCCCAGCTATGTGTCTTATGTGCCCTGCGCCATACTTGCCAATGGCACGCCTGTGGTTATTAATTTAAAAGAAGAGAATGAATTCCGTCTCACGGCGCAGGAGCTGACAGAGTCGATCACTCCTAAGACCAAGCTTTTGGTACTTCCATTTCCCAATAATCCTACTGGGGCGATCCTAGAGAAGAAGGATCTGGAGGCGATTGCAAAGGTGGTCATCGACCATGACCTTTATGTGCTCAGCGATGAGATTTACGCAGAACTCACTTATCAGCAGGATCATGTGACGATTGCATCCCTGCCAGGGATGCGGGAGCGGACAGTGCTGATAAATGGTTTTTCCAAGTCATATTCTATGACGGGATGGCGTCTGGGTTATGCCTGTGCGCCCAAGAACATTCTGGAACAGATGTTGAAGATCCATCAATATGCGATTATGTGCGCTCCCACTACCAGCCAGTATGCGGCTGTGGAGGCAGTGCGCAATGGAGATAATGACGTGCAAAAGATGCGGGAAGAATATAACGGCAGACGTCGTTACCTGATCCATCGCTTCCGGGAAATGGGGCTTGCCTGCTTTGAACCTTTTGGCGCATTTTATGCTTTTCCTTGTATCAAGGAGTTTGGCATGAGTTCTGATGAGTTTGCAACCAGGATGCTCCAGGAGGAAAAAGTGGTGGTAGTTCCTGGAACGGCCTTTGGAGATTGCGGAGAGGGATTTTTGCGAATATCTTACGCTTATTCTCTGGAAAAATTGAAAGAAGCATTAGACCGGATGGAGCATTTTATTAACCGCCTGAGGCAGGGGTGATAAATTGCGCCAAGAATCAGGATGTAACGGCAGAGGATCAATTATGGCAAAATTAAACATTGTATTATATGAGCCGGAGATACCGGCAAACACCGGAAATATTGGGCGGACTTGCGTAGCTACTGGGACAAGGCTTCATCTTATTGAGCCGCTGGGGTTCCAGCTCAGTGAGAAAGCGATAAAGCGCGCAGGGATGGATTACTGGCAAGATCTTGATGTAACCAGATATCTCAATTGGCAGGATTTTCTTGAAAAGAATCCTGGTGCCAAAATTTATATGGCGACTACCAAGGGACGCAGGGTCTATACCGAGGTCCGTTATGAGCCGGACTGTTACTTGATGTTCGGCAAAGAGAGCGGCGGAATCCCAGAGGAAATCTTAAAGGAATATCCTAAAGTGTGCCTTAGGATTCCGATGATCGGGGCTACCCGTTCCCTGAATCTTGCTAATTCTGTCGCAATCGTATTGTATGAGGCATTGAGGCAGAATCACTTTGATCATATGAAATTGGAAGGGCAGCTTCACCACTTAAGCTGGGATGAGGTGAAAATGTGAATTTTATTGAAGCAAGAAAACTCGTACATGAGTATATCCGGCGGGATGAAGAAGGAAATGTCGAGAATATCCTGACGGCTTTGGATCAAGTGGATCTTGATGTGAAACAGGGGCAGTTTGTAGCAATTCTTGGGCATAACGGTTCCGGAAAATCCACATTGGCAAAACATTTAAACGTGCTGCTGACGGCAGGAGGAGGCAGCTTATGGGTAGATGGCAAAGATACGTTGGATGAGGACAACTTGTGGGATATCCGCCAGAATGCTGGAATGGTATTCCAAAATCCTGACAATCAGATTATTGCCAGCGTGGTGGAGGAGGATGTGGCGTTTGGACCGGAAAATATCGGCGTTCCAACTCCTGAGATCTGGAAGCGGGTGGAAAAAAGTCTCAAATCCGTTGGCATGATACAGTACCGGGAGCATTCGCCCAACAAGCTCAGCGGCGGGCAGAAACAGCGGGTAGCCATTGCCGGGGTGATGGCGATGGAGCCCAAATGCATCGTCTTAGACGAACCTACGGCGATGCTTGATCCCAATGGGCGGCGGGAAGTCTTGGATGCGGTGGAACAGCTTAACAAGGAAAAAGGGGTCACGGTGATACTGATTACCCATTATATGGAAGAGGTGATTCGTGCCGATCAGGTATATGTAATGGATCATGGCAAAGTAGTGATGCAGGGAACTCCAAGAAGCATTTTTTCGCAGGTAGAGGCGCTCAAATCTTATCGTCTTGACGTGCCGCAGATTACGCTGCTTGCCCATGAGCTTCGCAAAGAGGGATTGGCGATCCCAGAGGGAATTTTAACCAGGCAGGAGCTGGCGGAGGCATTATGTCGATTATATTAGATAAAGTCAATTATATTTACAGTGAAAAAACCGCATATGAGATACAAGCGTTAAAAAATATTAATCTTAAAATAGAAGATGGAGAGTTTATCGGGATTATTGGACACACGGGCTCCGGGAAATCTACGTTGATCCAGCATCTCAATGGTTTGATGCGCGCTACTTATGGCGGAATATACTACAATGGGCAGGATATTTATGATGCGGATTACAACTGCAAAGAGCTTCGGTCGAAGGTGGGGCTGGTGTTCCAGTATCCAGAGCATCAGTTGTTTGAAACCACGATTTTTGCAGATGTGGCGTTCGGTCCGAAAAATCAGGGATTGTCCAAGAAAGAGGCGGAGCTGAAAGCTTTTACTGCGCTGCGTAGCGTTGGGCTTAAGGAAGATTACTGGTACCGTTCCCCGTTTGAGCTAAGCGGAGGTCAGAAGCGGCGCGCAGCTATAGCAGGGGTCCTCGCCATGGAGCCGGAAGTCTTGGTGCTGGACGAGCCTACGGCGGGACTTGACCCTAAGGGGAGGGATGAGATCTTCGATCAGGTTGCAAAGCTTCACAAAGAGCGAAAGATCACGATCATCCTTGTATCTCACAGCATGGAAGATGTGGCAAAATATGTGGCGCGGCTGATCGTGATGAATCAGGGCAGCATTCTGTTTGACGGAACCCCTAAGGAGGTATTTGCCCATTACCAGGAATTAGAGGCAGTAGGGCTTGCAGCTCCCCAGGTGACGTATCTGATGAATGATCTGCGAAAGCGAGACATTTTGGTGGAAGGCTCTGCTACTACCTTGGAGGAAGCGAAAACGGCTATTTTGCAAGCATTTCAGAAAAAGCAAAATTAGGAGACGGTATGTTAAGAGATATTACAATTGGACAATATTATCCTGCGGATTCTGTGATTCACAGGCTTGATCCCAGGACAAAGCTGATGGGGGTGCTGATCTATGTGGTATCCCTCTTTGTGTTTCGGGGCTTGGCGGGATTAGCAGCAGTGACGGCGGCGCTGGCTTTCGTGATCTGGCTTTCAAAGGTTCCCTTTGGCTATATGGTAAGAGGATTAAAGGCAATCGTGATCATATTGGTGATTACGGTGCTCTTTAACCTGTTCTTAACGCCAGGAGAGCCTCTTGTGGAATTCTTTGGATTAAAGATTACCTGGGAAGGGTTGGAACATGCGGCGTTTATGACAGTCCGTTTGACGTATCTGATTCTGGGCAGCTCGCTGCTCACCTTGACGACGACCCCGAATCAGCTTACCGACGGCATGGAACGGGCATTAAAGCCGTTAAATAAGATTCATGTGCCAGTGCATGAGATTTCTATGATGATGTCCATCGCCCTGCGCTTTATCCCTATTTTGATTGAGGAGACAGATAAAATCATGAGAGCTCAGCTCGCCAGAGGGGCGGATTTCGAAAGCGGCAATCTTATCAAAAAGGCAAAATCCATGGTGCCTTTGCTGGTTCCGCTGTTTATTTCGGCATTTCGTCGTGCGAATGACCTTGCCATGGCCATGGAGGCACGCTGCTATCGGGGAGGAGATGGAAGAACCAAGATGAAGCCTTTAAAGTATAAAAGAGCGGATGTTTTTTCGTATTTGTTGATTGGAGGCTACTTTGCAGTAGTGATTTTACTGCGGGCGTATTTATAAGGATCAGGGCGTCATAAGTCTGAAATTGCTGGAAATATAATAAAAGGGAGTCAAAGTGATGAAGAGAATCAAACTGGTGGTAGCTTACGATGGTACAAATTATTGTGGCTGGCAGGCGCAGCCCAACGCAGTTACCATAGAAGGGGTTTTGAACGAGGCGTTAAGCCAGCTTTTGGGGGAAGAGATTTGCGTAATCGGAGCGAGTCGCACAGATTCCGGCGTGCATTCTTTGGGCAATGTGGCAGTGTTTGACACAGGTACTAGGATTCCGCCGGAGAAAATCTGCTATGCACTGAATCAGCGTCTGCCTGAAGACATCGTGGTACAAGATTCTAGCGAGGTGCCTTTACAGTTTCACCCTAGAAAATGTTACAGTGAAAAGACTTATGAATACCGTATTTTAAATAGAAAAATCCCAGTGCCTACTTTGAGGAGACATACTTATTTCTATTACAGAAGCCTGGATGTGAGCAGGATGCAGCAGGGGGCTTCCTATCTGGTTGGGCGGCATGACTTTAAGAGCTTTTGTTCTGTGAAAACCCAGGCTGAGGACACTGTGCGTAAAATTTTGTCTTGCTCTGTTGAAAAATCGGCTGAGGACGTGGTGACAATCCGCATTACTGGAACAGGATTTTTATATAACATGGTGCGCATCATTGCAGGAACCTTGATTTCAGTGGGAATTGGAGAGATACAGCCGCAAGCGGTGGCGCAGATCTTGGAACAGAAAAACCGAAGGGCTGCAGGTCCGACTGCTCCTCCGGAAGGGCTAATTATGATGAAAATAAATTTTCACAAAAACAGTTGAAAATTTCGCATGATATCGTTTATAATCATTAATATTCAAAGCAGAATTTAAATTTAAGTATGTGATAGGGATTTGCGAACGCAACAATTTATGAATTTCATATATAATTCTAAAACTTTGAGAATAAATATTTTCTGATGCAAAAGGTAAGAAAGCATTTTAGCGCCATGGAAGCAAGACTCAAAGAACCATGGAAGCCTTTGCTGAACATGGCTCTTTGTAGTCAGAAGCTTGCTGGAATGCTTGGTGCGCCTAGAATTTCTGGCTTTTGTATCAGAAAATATTTCAATAAAAGTGTAGTAATTGTATAAAATTTTGATAAATAGGGCAATTTCGCAATTACCTACATTTATGGAAGGTGAAAGGAGAGTAAAAATGCTATTTGGCAGAATTGACAAGATGAAGATCCGGGAAAAGCTAAAATATGGTTATACTCTTGTCATCGCAATGATGGTTGTAATTACGGTATTTGCGGTTATCGGCTTGGTTTTGGTGCAAGGGAAGATGAATGACTATATCAATGGTGCGCAGGCGGCGGATACGGCGGTAAAGGAGTGCCGCATCAATATGAATATCGCTGCTAGGAATATTCGGGAAATGGCGCTCAATCCGGATCAGGCTACGTATGAAAAGTATCGCGCAAACGTAGAACGGTGTGCAGACTCACTGGGAGAGTCCCTCGAAGATTTGAAAAAGGCAGACGTCATAAGCGGTGAACTGGAACTGAGTTATGAGACGGCAATTCAGAACTGGCTTGGCATGGGTTATTCTATCATGGATAAGATCGAAGACGGAAAGCAGACGGATGCGGCAAAAGCCATTATCAATGAGTGCTCCCCGGCGTTGGAGGGGGCTGTTGAGATTGCGGAACAAATTGATGAACAAACCAATCTACTAAAAAATCAGGCAGTAAATATTGCAAAGAAAGCGGTTGTCTTGGTATCTGCGGTGGTGATTCTGATTTTGGCGATTGCCATTTTTCTAGCGGCAAGGGTTGGAACCCGGATTGTTCGCAGCATCGTGGTACCCTTGAAACAGATTGAAGATGCCGCGGTAGAGCTTTCAAAGGGAAACTTACATATAGAAATTACCAACGAGAGTCAAGATGAGATTGGGACCTTGTCAGATGCGCTGCGCAGTTCCGTACATCATTTGGGGACATATGTGACTGATATTGATTATGCGATGAAAGAGTTTTCCAAAGGAAATTTCAGTGTAAGAACCGATGTGGAGTATCAGGGAGATTTCTGTGATATTGAAACTTCTTTTGTGGATTTTAAGAAAAATATGGCAGATATGGTGGAAAACGTCCAGGCTGTGGCGGAGCAAGTGACTAGGGCGGCCAGTCAGATTTCATCAAGTTCCACTGAGCTGGCGGAGGGCGCCACTGAGCAGGCGGGCGTCACAAAAGAACTGTCAGCCTCCATAGAAAGCGTATCGATGCAGATCGGCAAGAATGCCGATGAAGCGGTGGACATCAGCCATGAAGTGCAGCAGGTTGGGAAAGAACTTGAATTTGGCAACAAGAAAATGTATGAGATGGTGGAATCCATGAAGCGAATCAGTGATTCCTCCAATGAGATCAGCAAGATTATCGCCACGATCAATGAAATTGCGGATCAGACTAACCTACTTGCGCTCAACGCTTCCATTGAGGCGGCCCGTGCAGGAGAAGCAGGTAGAGGATTTGCGGTAGTGGCGGATCAGGTATCGCTCCTTGCGGCCCAGAGCGCAGAGGCGGCGAAAGAATCTGCAGCGTTAATTCAAGAGTCTGTCTCTGCAGTAAAAAATGGAATGGTGACGGCGAACGATACAGCGGACCAGCTTGAAAACGTGATGAAGGGCGCAAGGAGCATTATTTCAAAAATCAATCATATTGCAGAGGCTTCGAAAGATCAGGCGTCTGAGGTGAGCGAGATTAATAGCGGCGTGGACCAGATCAACCAAGTGGTTCAGAACAATTCTGCCATGTCTGAAGAATGTGCGGCGGCAAGCGAGGAAATGACGGCTCAGGCAGAGACCTTGAATGAGATGATTGGAAGGTTCCAGGTTTCTGCGCAATGAGGAGCCTGAAGAAAATTAATTTGAGTTTCCCCATTTTGCAATTCATAGTATCAAAAGGATTCCATTACAAAGTAATGGAAACACTTTGCACATAAAAGCGCTCTGGAAGGCTAGCTTTCCAGAGTGATTTTTGTGCATTCTGTCTTTGCCGCATGAGCGGCAAGACCTTTTGACTAAGTAAGTATCTTCGTGCGCCCCCCTTTGGGCACTATAATGTCGGCTATTATAGAAATGGAGAAGCTCAAAAAATAAGTGTTGACAGACGCTAAGTCTTGTAATAGAATGTAAAAGTATGGCGAGTTAGAAATGCAAGCCTTACTCCGGCGAAGCGTTTTTGCTTTGAAGTACAAGGAAAAATGTAAATGGTGTGAAACGGATAGAACGGATGAAATCTTAGAGCGTTGCAAGCAATTGCTTTTGCAGGCGGTTTGCAACTGAAATTATTTATTTTGGGACGGCATTCGGATATCAGAGTAACATTGTAAAATTCAAGGAGGTAACATTTAATGAAAACTTTTATGGCCAGCCCGGCGACAATTGAAAGAAAATGGTATGTGGTTGATGCAGAAGGAAAGACATTAGGCCGTTTGGCTTCTGAGATTGCAAAGGTATTAAGAGGTAAGAACAAACCGATTTTTACGCCGCATATTGATACTGGTGATTATGTGATCGTTGTCAATGCAGACAAGGTAAAAGTAACTGGTAAGAAGTTGAATCAGAAAATTTATTACCATCACTCCGATTATGTAGGTGGGATGAAAGAGACTACCTTAAAAGAGATGTTAGCAAACAAACCGGTAAGAGTGGTAGAGCTTGCAGTGAAAGGAATGCTTCCAAAAGGACCATTGGGAAGACAGATGTATAAAAAGCTGTTTGTTTATGCAGGTCCGGAACACAAACACGAAGCTCAGAAACCAGAAGTTTTGACATTTTAATCAGGAGGTAAAAAGAGATGGCTAATGTAAAATATTATGGAACCGGAAGAAGGAAAAAATCTGTTGCCAGAGTATATTTAGTACCTGGAACGGGCAAGGTTACAATCAACAAGAGAGACATCGATGAGTATTTAGGAATGGAGACATTGAAAGTAATCGTTCGTCAGCCTTTGGTAGCTACAGATACTGTTGACAAGTTTGATGTTCTGGTTAATGTGCGCGGCGGCGGATATACAGGACAGGCCGGTGCAATTCGTCACGGCGTTGCAAGAGCATTGCTGCAGGCAGATGCAGACTATAGGCCAGTACTGAAAGCTGCAGGCTTTTTGACTCGTGATCCGAGAATGAAAGAGAGAAAGAAGTACGGCCTCAAGGCGGCTCGTCGCGCTCCGCAGTTCAGCAAGCGTTAAATTTTATCAAAATGGCTCAAAAAGCCCGGAAAATCAAGGTTTTCCGGGCTTTTGCTTTTGATAGGGTTTGATGCAGTTTGACGCTAAAAAGCCATTTTTCACCAAATTTATAGTGGTTCCCAATAGGATAACCGGGAAAAAAGAGGGCAAAATGAGGGTCAAGTGGTTACAAAATAGGATAACCACAGCTCTGTTTTTGGGGTATTTCAGAGGTGATTTTTACTCCCTCTCTCCCCTCGATTTATA
>CAJTJY010000040.1:9988-16593 GCA_910576975.1 uncultured Lachnospiraceae bacterium | reverse complement strand
ATCTTGGGAAGCTAGCTTCCCAGAGTGATTTTGTGCATTCTGTCTTTGCCGCATGAGCGGCAAGACCTTTTCAACAAGTGAATATCTTAGTGCGGCAGCCTCTTTCGCATAAGGACCCTGATCTTCGTTTCTGTCTCCCTATGCCTCGTCAATCGCCTTTCCAATATCATGACGCATATACTTATTGTCAAATTCCACCCACTCTGCCGCCTGATAGGCATTGGCACGGGCTTCTTTCAAGTCCGCCCCTTTCGCCGTAATGCCAAGCACACGTCCGCCGTTGGTAACGATTCTGCCATCTTTGAAAGCCGTGCCTGCATGAAAACAGTAATAGCCCTCTTCTGTCTCAAATCTCTCCATGCCCTTGATTTCAAATCCTTTCTCATAGGACACCGGATATCCCTCGGAGGCAAGCACTACGCAGACTGCCGCATTGTCTTCAAACTGCAGGTCAATCTCGTCCAGCCTGCCCTCGACGCAAGCTTCCATTACTTCCACCATGTCATTTTTCATGCGTGGCAGCACCACCTGCGCTTCTGGATCGCCGAAACGCGCATTATATTCTAGCACTTTCGGGCCATCCTCTGTCAGCATCAGGCCAAAGAAAATTATTCCCACAAAGGGACGCCCTTCTGCCGCCATGGCGTCCACAGTAGCCTGATAAATATATTTTTTGCAGAACTGGTCCACTTCTTTCGTATAGAAAGGACTGGGGGAAAACGTTCCCATTCCTCCGGTATTCAGTCCCTGATCTTTATCCTTTGCCCGCTTATGATCCTGGGCAGAAGACATGACGCGAATCGTTTTTCCATCTACAAAGGATAACACGGAAACCTCTCGCCCTGTCATAAATTCTTCCACTACCATATGGTTTCCGGCAGAACCAAATTTCTTGTCCTCCATGATCTCCTTGACGCCCGCCTTTGCCTCCTCAAGATTCTGGCAGATGAGCACGCCTTTCCCAAGGGCAAGCCCGTCGGCTTTCAGCACAATGGGCATTTTTGCCATTTCCAGATAAGCAAGCGCTTTTTGGGGATCGTCAAAGGTCTCATACGCTGCTGTCGGAATGCCATATTTCTTCATAAGGTCCTTGGAAAATGCCTTGCTGCCTTCTAGGATAGCCGCATTTTTGCGGGGACCGAATACTTTTAACCCTTGCGCTTCAAACGCATCCACCACGCCGCCAACTAACGGATCATCCATGCCGATAATGGTAAAGTCGACTTGCTTTTCCTTTGCAAAGGACAAAAGCTTGTCAAACTCCATCGCTCCAATCGCAACGCACTCTGCGATCATTGCAATCCCCGCATTCCCCGGCGCGCAATAGATCTTTTCCACTTTCGGGCTTTTTGCCGCGCTAGCTGCAATCGCATGTTCACGTCCGCCGCTTCCTACAATCAGTATTTTCATCTCGTCCTCCTTTTCTCCGTCGCCGTTTCTCACTGTCTCGAAATAACTGCTTTGCCATCCACGACTTTCACCCTGCCGCTGGCTATCAGATTAATTGCAAGGGGCAGTATCTTCCATTCCGCTTCTTCCATCACGCGCTGTTGCAGTTTTTCTGGCGTGTCTCCATCTTTGACCATCACTGGCTGCTGCAGGAGAATCGGACCAGTATCCGTTCCTTCGTCCACAAAATGCACGGTTGCCCCTGTTACTTTGACGCCCCGTTCCAATGCGCCCTGATGAACCTTGAGCCCATAATATCCCGTTCCGCAGAAAGAAGGAATCAGGGACGGATGGACATTGATAATCCGATTGCGGTACTCCTCAATCATCTGTTTGGGCAGCACCACGAGAAATCCGGCAAGCACGATCAAATCCGGCTGATAACTATTTACCTTTTCCAAAAAAGCCTTATTAAAGCTGTCACGGTCTTTGAATTGTTTCGGAGAAATGCAGACGCCGGGAATGCCATGGTCATTTGCACGCTGCAGGGCATAAGCTCCTGCATTATTGCTGATAACTGCCCGGATCCTGGCGTTTTTAATTGTTCCATCTTCAAGAGCGTCCAAAACCGCCTGCAAATTTGTTCCCCCGCCAGATACACAGACGATCATGTCTAACATAAAGTCACTCCTTTTTCTCGATCCTCCACTCTGCCGATCACATAAGCTGTCTCCCCTGCTGCCTCGATTGCTGCGACCGCTTTCTCTGCATCCGCCGCATCTACGCCCAGCACCATGCCGATTCCCATATTGTAGGTATTATACATGATCTTTTCCTCGACTTGCCCCTCTCTTGCCATCATACGGAAAATGGCAGGCACTTCATAACTGTCCTTTTTGATCACCGCATGTTTTCCATCTGGCAGCATCCGCGGTATGTTTTCATAGAAACCGCCTCCAGTAATATGACTGCAGGCTTTTACCCGCACGCCTGCCTCCCGGACAGAACGCAGAGCCTTTACATAAATCTTCGTCGGCGCAAGCAAAGCCTCGCCCAGAGTCTTGCCCAGTTCTTCATGATATGTATGCAGCGTTTCTGAATCCATTCTAAAGATTTTGCGCACCAAGGAAAATCCGTTGGAGTGCACGCCGGAGCTCGCCATGCCGATCAGCACATCTCCTTCTTTGAGATCTGCCCCCGTAATAATGTCCTTCTCATCCACCACGCCCACGGCAAAGCCTGCCAGGTCATATTCATCCTCTGGATAAAATCCCGGCATTTCCGCCGTCTCTCCGCCGATCAATGCAGCATTGCTCTGCATACATCCTTCTGCGACGCCGCTTACGATCTGCGCAATCTTTTCTGGAAAATTCTTTCCGCAGGCAATGTAATCCAAGAAAAATAACGGCTCGCCGCCTGCGCAGGCAATATCATTGACGCACATCGCCACGCAGTCAATTCCAATGGTATCATGCTTATCCAGTAAAAAAGCAAGTTTTAACTTGGTTCCCACCCCGTCTGTGCCAGAGACCAAGGTCGGCTTTTCCATATTTTTAAATTTCTCCATAGAAAATGCGCCAGAAAAACCTCCAAGATTGGTCAAAACCTCTGGCCTCATGGTGCGCAAAACATGCTTTTTCATGAGTTCCACTGATTGATAACCTGCTTCAATGTCAACGCCTGCATTCTTGTAATCCATGATTCTTCCTCCTGTTCTATATGACGCGCACCCGCAATCCCCTTTCTTACTGCTTTCGCAGCCGGTGTTGTGGCAGCCGCATATAGTTTCATCCACATCAGTCCCATTGATCCATTTGTAATTTTAGTAATCTTTATATCCGGTCTCCTGCAGCCTGGCATCCTTGGCTTCTACCTGCTCCTTTAGCTTAACAGAATATGCCTTAAGCTTTCCAAGCACCACGTCGTCGGAAGTGGCAAGGATCTTGGCTGCCAAAAGACCCGCATTGGCTCCGCCGTTGATTGCCACAGTGGCGACTGGGATCCCAGAAGGCATCTGCACGATAGAATACAAGGAATCCCTTCCTCCCAAAGACGTAGTATGCATGGGAATGCCAATCACTGGCATCGGAAAGATCGCCGCACACATGCCAGGAAGATGGGCTGCCATTCCGGCGCCAGCAATGATCACCTTAAAGCCTTTCTCCTCCGCCGATTTTGCATACTCAAAAAACACGTCTGGTTCCCGGTGCGCTGAGATAATTTTCATTTCGTATTCAATTCCCAGCTCTTCTAAAATATCTGCCGCCTTTGCCATCACAGGCATGTCCGAATCGCTGCCCATGACAATTCCTACTTTTGCCATCATGTACTCTCCTTTTTCTCTCCGCCGTATCTATCCCGCACAGACAGATTGTTTCTTTTCTCAAGTTTGTATTTAGTTCCAGCACACATTTTAGCATATTACCACCAAATGTCAAAGAGATTTTCTTTGAGTTTCCGCATTTTGCAATTCATAGCGCCAAAAGGTTTCCATCACAAAGTGATGAAAACACTTTGCACATGAAAGCGCTCTGAAAAGCTAGCTTTTCAAGCACTTTTTGTGCAAGATGTCTATGGTGCCAAAGGCAGCAAGACCTTTTGGCGCTATCAATTGCAAAGTGCAAAAACTCAAAGATTTTCTCTTTTGACGCCGCCGCAAAAGCCATCAGGACTTGCTCTTCCTGCCATGTGCAAGTTCAAGCAAGGGCTGATTTAGCGCTTCTGTGCCAGGAACTACAAATTTTCCGTCACAAATCACATCCACCCTTGTCCCGTCATGCCTGATCACCGTGATCTTGTCCAGTTCGTCATAGGGAATCGTAATATCCGTATGACAGTTAAAATAAGCTTTCTGGGGTTCTGACTTGCGAAGCCTGGAAATCTCGTTCTCCCTTGCCACAATCTCTTTGCCATCTGGATTAAATACCGCAACATCTTCCGCCCAGCTATAACAGGTGTCTCCCACGGCAAAATGTGGCCCTGTCTTCTCCGCAATCAAAATCGGAAGCTTTCCCTGGATCCCATATTCTCTCCCCATCTGATAAGCAGTGGTATTGGTACCAATGGCGAATTCTCCTAAGGGGAGCGTGTCATGATGTTTTAGTATATGCTCTTTCAAAAATGCCTGGTTTTCTTTTTCTGTCTCAAAATTGCTGCAAGCGTAGTCGGTAATCATGCCGTCGGCAAATTGAAGCTCCAAATCTACATACTGATATCCGTTGAGGTAAGCTTTGGTCACGTGAAGACGCCCATTGGTCCCTGCAAGCACTGGAGAGGTAAATACTTCGCCGACCGGAATATTTACGTCCGCCACGCAGTTCTCAAAAATGGTTTCTTTTTGAGGATCTTTCAAGCGCCACAGCGCCACCGTCAAGTCTGTGGAATTGCCATCTTTCCCCGTAATATGGACATATTTTCCCTGATCCAGCACGTCAATGATTTTCTGCTGCATCATTTGATACTGTTTATAATCCAGGGTATTCAGCTGCACCGTTTTTGCAAAAATTTCTTCAAACTTGTCCCCGATTGCCGGGATCGGATAAGCGATGATCGTAAAGCTGCGCTCCTCCCCTTTCATATATGCGTTGGTAATCTTCATCGACTGATTTGCATAATAGACGTTCAGTTTCTGTTGCTTTTCCTGGAACTGCCAGGCAAGCGGCTGATTCTTCGGCTCAAAATCGTCCTCTCCAAACGTCTCCACGACCGCCGGTCCTGCATACCATGCAGCTCGTTGCTTGCGATTTTCATAAGCCGTCTGCAGCGCTTCCAGACGCCGTTCCACTAATGCCTTGTCCAGATACGCCGCTCGGTCAGACTTGTGGTCGTATTCATATTGACGATTCGGCGAAGTGCTTTCCACAAAACGGCTGCCAGGCCCCCGCCCAGATAACGAAAGCTCATTTCCCCGAGACACCACGGGAGAAAGCCCCATTTTCTGAAAATTTTTCACTGCCGCGCGCATCATGCGCTCAAACCCTACTGGATAGCGAAGATCCACATATTTTTTTCTAGACAAGTCTTTTCCAGTAACTTCAAATCCAATTCGATATCCCTCTGTATAAGTATCTGCCATGGCTTGAATCTCTTCCTCTGGCATATGGTTTAAAAACTCCGCCGTCTTGCGCTCATTTTCCGTAATATAAAGCCCATAACGATACAGATAACTCAGTTCAGAAAGATCACTGTCCATGATAATCCTTACATGAAAATCTAGTTCTGGCCCGCTTTGAGACATTACGCTGATCTCCGTAAATATTTCACTATAATCATGGAAAAACCAATAGATAATGTTGCGGATTTCCTCCTCTTGCGGCTGCTCTTGCTGCTCAAAGCAGTTGTAAATCTCCACCAACAGCTCCCCAAAGACCGTCAGCTCGTAATTCCTGCCCTCAAAAGCAAAAGGAATCAGGGAACGGATATCCGCATACAGCAAGCCAAGAAGCTTGCCATAAGCTTCCCCAAGCTGATTTGCCGCATAGGCAGGATTCCCATAACTGTTCTCATAATTCTCTGGCAAAATTTCCTGGTAAAGCTCCTGATTTTTGCGCTTCCATTGCTGCTGGCTCTTCTGTTGCCATGCCCCCAGGTAAATCTCTTCTTCCAGCCTGCATAATTTTTCTAAAAAAGACGCCGTGTGCTGAAAATATGCCAAATAGGGACGGCTTACCGTCTCTTCGGACTGTATCTGCTCCAACCGTTCTACAAGCAAAGGAAATCTCTCTTCAACGATTTCCCGGTACGGCTGCCAAAATTCCTGATAACTCATAACAAAACCTCATTTATATTTAAAATAGCAAAACATGAATCTGCAAATCCCAAGACATAAAATTGATATCTTAAATGACATGCACTCTGTTGCATCCCATTAGGAATAAAAGCCTAATACATAAACTGCAACCCAGCCTGCAAGCATGATTCCAGAACAAACGCTTCCCAAGACAGAAAACAGCTTATAATCTTCTCCCCGCAGGCTCGAAAGCCCCAGAAGAAACGAAGCCGCTGTCAGAATCAAGGCAAGCACCCCTGCGCTTCCCATATATACGCTGCTATTCCCCTTATCCTGTATAGAAAGCACGATCATTGCGATTGCTGACAGAAACGACAAAACGGCAAGCCCTACAGACGCCTTTCCTAACTTTGAATGCTTTTTATCCGCAAATTTATAATTATTCTTTTTCTTTCGTCTCATAGTTTCCTCCATTCTGTGCGCTTTT
>CAJTJY010000040.1:0-9890 GCA_910576975.1 uncultured Lachnospiraceae bacterium | reverse complement strand
TTCAGCACAAACAGGTAGTTCGTGAAAGAATTATCAAATTCTTTCACTCTTTCCTCTTCTCTGTGCGCTTTTCAGCACAAACAGGTAGTTCGTGAAAGAATTATCAAATTCTTTCACTCTTTCCTCCATGCTGTGCGTTTTTTAGCACAAAAAGGCTGTTAATAAAAGAACTTATTAATTCTTTCACTTTTTTTCCTGACCTCGTTCATCCAGAAAAAAATCAAACATCCTAATGCTCCTCCAATTGTATTTAAAAGCAGGTCATCCACGTCAAAGCTTCCTACTTTAGATACTAACTGGATCGTTTCCACCATAAGGCTGAATTCGAAGCTGAAAAATGTGGTGTAAAAAATAGATCTGCACTTCGGGTGCAGAACAGGCAGAAAAAAGCCAAAGGGAAAGAATGCCACAATATTGCCTACCAGGTTCAGCAGCACCGCTTTGGTTCCAAGCACATGACGGTATTTGATAAACCGCCCGATTTCTTTAAATAATTCCAGATTATAATGATACGTCCTGCCTTCAAACGTACGCCCAGTACTCTCTGCAAAAAACAAAAAATATGTCAGGCAAATAATATACACTCCGAACATGACTTTGCTGCATATCCGGAGTATTTTCTTGTAATCTTTTTTCAATTTTTTTACCCTTAAAAAATGATATCTGATTTCCTTTTCAACATTCTTGCGCCGTTGATAATGGCGAGAACTCCACAGGTAATGCCAGTCACTAACATGACAATGCCTATCGCAATGTTTCCAGCCCCTGCCGCAGTCATGGCTTTGTACGTTTTTTCATTCATAATGTACTCCTTATCTCACTCCATATTGGGCATAGTAACGGTCAATTGCCGCTTTCATTTCATCATTAATATATATTTTTCCTTTATAAGGCTTATTATACAAATATTCCACTACATCTTCCATCGTCACGATGGCGTTTGCATCAAAACCATACAATTCTTTGATTTCCTCCAAAGCGCTCTTTTCGCCTTTCCCGCGCTCCATGCGGTTTAAGGATACGATCAGTCCCTTGACTTCGATCTTCGCCTGGGCGCGGATGATGGGTACCGTCTCCTCCATGGATTTGCCGGAGGTAGTCACATCCTCGATAATCACCACTTTGTCGCCGTCTCTTAGCTTGCTTCCCAGAAGAATTCCGGTATCTCCGTGATCCTTCGCTTCCTTGCGGTTGGAACAATAGCGGATTTCCTTTCCATACAGCTTGCTGTATGCCATGGTAGCGGCGACACATAAGGGAATTCCCTTGTACGCTGGTCCAAACATGACGTCGAAATCATCCCCATAATGATGATGAATCGCCCTTGCGTAATACTCTCCCAGCTTCGTAAGCTGCTCTCCTGTCACATAAGCCCCAGCATTCATAAAAAACGGAGAATTCCTCCCGCTTTTTAACACAAATTCACCAAACTTCAGTACCTGGCATTCTACCATGAATTCAATAAATTCTTTTTTATAACTTTGCATGTATTCTGATTCTCCTTATTTGCACGACCGTTAGCACAGTCACATAAGCCGCCTTGGCAGTATCATTTCTTTCGATATTATACCATCAAACGCTACCACTTTCAACTGACAAATCTGCGAGAACAATGTTTCTCCTTTGACAAGAATCTCTGTATTGACCAAGCCGTCAATTAGTATCTAAAATATTTTTGAAACCTTTTTTCCAAAATTCGTATCTAATGGGTATAAGAAGCAAAAATCATTCGAATGATAACATAGCTGCGAAGCTATGAAAAGGGGGCCTAACCATATGCAAATGTTGATTGAAAAAGCTGTCCAGGGAGATGTAGAATCTTTTCTTGAATTGATGAACATTAATTCTCTGGCAATGTATAAAGTGGCGCGCGCCATTTTAAGTAACGATGATGATGCTGCAGACGCAATCCAAAACACCATTCTAAATTGTTTTCAAAAATTGCATACTTTGAAAAAACTAGAATTTTTTAAAACCTGGCTGACCAGGATCCTGATTAATGAATGCAATCGCATTTTACGGCATCATCAGAAAGAACATCTTCCTGGAGAACTTCCAGAAGCAATGAAACAGGATCCAGCAATTGCAGAATTTGAATTCAAAGAGATGCTCAATCTAATTGACGAAAAATACCGTCTGGTCTTAGTTTTTTATTATTTGGAGGGATTCAAGATTCCAGAAATTGCAGAGTTTTTAGAAATGAATGAAAATACTGTAAAGACGCGTCTTGCCAGGGCAAGAGAGCAGATTCGCACCGCGTATCTGGAAAAATAACATTTAGATTCTAAACGCAGTATAAATTAAGCAAGGAGGGCTTCAGATGAAGAAACAAATAAAAATCACGCCATCAGATCAAACACAATTGGATCATACGATTAAAACAACATTGGATGCTACGTTTCCCCTTCCGAAACAAGTGGAAGACGCCAAAAACGAAGCATTTGAAAAAATCCGCACCATGGCGGCAGACGCACCAAAAACAGAAAATCTAGATCAAGCAGACGCACCGCGCAAGCAACAAAAAAGCAAGCGTAATCCAAAGAAAGCCCGAAAGCTGTTCTTCCAGGGGCTTGCTGGGGCAGCAGCGGCGGTAGCAGCTTTCTTCTGTTTTTTCATGACAAATCCTGCCGTAGCTGAACAAGTCCCTATCGTGGAACATGTATTTGAAAAGTTGGGCGCAACTCTGGAATTTGCCGGAGATTATGCGAATCTGGCAAAACCAGTCAATCACGCTCAAACAGGGATTGAAAGCGTGTCCGTCAATGGAACCACTGTCACTCTTTCCGAAGCTTACTGTAATGAGACTACCCTTTACCTAGGCATTGTGGTTCACTCAGAAGAAAAGATCCCCGAGACATTCCGTGACCTTGACAGCGGCAAACCAGTGATCCAGCTAGACGCACTGGTGGACTTTGGCTTTGACTCCGAGGAAGGCATTCACTGGAGAGACGGCGGAGACGAATACATTGACGGCGCGATGCTGGATGATCATACCTTTGCCGGAGTGATTCGCTTTGAAATGGGGCAATATTTTTCCTTTCAAGGTACTGACATAGAAGTGCCAGAAAATTTCCAGGTAAAACTGTCGCTTGCTCAATTTTTTGGAACAAAGCTGGTGGATACCCGTCCTGAAATGCCATGGGAGATCAGGCAGAAATACGAGGCTGCCATGAAAGAAAACGGCCTTGGCTTAACGGATGAGGACTACATGCAGTTCACAGAAGAACAAAAAGACATCGAACATCAGCTCTTCAATGATATGTGGAATGCATATTATGAAATATATCCTGACAGATTACGCTACCCGAACCAATATGACAACTGGTTTTTGGACGGACCTTGGGATTTCGATTTCGAGGTGTCAAAGAACAATGAAAACGTCATCCACAAGGAAGTGAACGATCTCAATGAAAACGGCCTTGGCGTGATCTCCGCTACGAAGACCCCGATAGCAATTTCATTGGAGATGGAACAAAACTTAGATTATTTTGTGGCTATACTCGATGCACAGGGGAACTTGATGGGGCAAAACGTTGCCGGCTGTCAAAATACGGCTTCGATCAACGGATTTGACACTTCAAAAATCTATGTTTATTTCTGCGAATATGTAGAATATATGGATGAGCTCAAAGGTTACTGGTGGTCTTCTGACTATGAACAAAAATCGAAAGAAAAGACGTTTAAACAGCTCCTTGACGAGCGTTCCGTACATCATACAGAGATTACCTTTGAGGAACCTCAAACATAACATCATCAAATAGGCATTGCCGCAGATCGTAAAGTCCGGGATATGGCGTTTTAAGAAAAAGCGCCATATCCCGGACAAAATTTGGTTCCTATTTCTCAATGCAATTCCCGGGTAATATCTTTCAGCCAGCCAAACTTCTTATAATGAGCATAGACGACGGGAATTTTCCAAAATTCATCGAGGCATAGTATAAAATACACTGCCATAGGGGGAAGCTTCCAGACAAAAGCGCTTAAAAATCCCAAAGGAACGCTGATCGCCCACATAACAATGCTATCACAAATCATTCCAAACCTCGAATCCCCCCCTGCCCTAAAAATCCCGGTAATCAGCAGCGTATTCATCGCCTGTCCCACGACATAATAAGCGCTGATCCACAACATGAAATCCAAATAGCCTGCAGCACGTTCCGTCAAAGTAAAGCATAAAAATACCAACGGGCGCAGCAGCAGGATCACAAGTCCTGTAATGATTCCAATGACAAGCGTCACCTGACAGGATTTTCTCGCATCCTCTTTTGCTTCTTGAATTTTCCCCTCTCCAATCTTAATGCCAAGCAGCACCGAGGCCCCGGAACCCAGAGCAAAGCACAAAATCGTACACAGATTGCGGACCGTGGTGGCGACAGAGCTTGCCGCCACCACGTCAGCATTCATATGTCCCATAATTACAGAATACATCGAAAACGCAAACGTCCACGAAAAATCGTTGATCATAGCTGGAAGAGAATATTTGCAAAAATCTGCAAACAGCAGCTTATGCCTGCCAAACATTATCTTTAAGTCAATTGCAAACAATTTTCCTCGCACTGCATCTAAAAGACAAAGCGCAAGCTCCGTCACCCTAGCCGCCGTGGTACCGATGGCGACGCCGACAACCCCCAGCCTCGGCGCCCCTCCCAGTCCAAAAATAAATACTGCATTCAGCACCACATTCAGAACAAGCGCTACAGAGCTGATCACGGTGCTTAACTGCGCACGTTCCATGCTCCGCAGAGTACAATGGTACACCTGGGAAAAGCTCATACATACATAAGAAACGCCGACGATTCTAAGATAAGATGCACCTATGCCCACTAGCGTGCCGTCGTCGGTATAAATCCGCATCAGCGAATGAGGCATAAAAACCGCCCCCAACGCCAAAATCAAGGTAGTCACAAATGCAATCTTCGTTGCGATTCCCATCACTGCCTGAATGGAGTCAGTATCTTTCTTGCCCCAATATTGAGATGCCAGCATCACCACGCCAGATGAAATCCCAAAAAAGAAGCCAGACAGCAAAAATTGAAACTGGTTTGCCAAAGAAACCGCCGATAATTCTGTCTGACCCACATATCCGAGCATCAATACGTCTGCGGAATTCACGGCATTGGTAATAAAATTCTGTATCGTAATGGGAATTACCAAGGAAGCCAGTGAACGGTAGAAACTCCTGTTTTCTGCTTTCATCTTATGAGATCCTTTCTGCAAATCTGCAAAGAGCCCGCCTGCGGAACCTTTGCAGTCTCAGAACCGCAGACATTTATACATTAAACCGGAATAATATCACGTCTCCGTCTTTTACGACATATTCTTTCCCTTCTAAGCCAACCAAGCCTTTTTCCTTTGCCGCAGACAGAGAGCCGCAGTCTAGCAAATCCTGGTAATTGACCACTTCCGCCCGGATAAATCCGCGCTCAAAATCCGAGTGGATCTTGCCCGCCGCCTGGGGCGCTTTGGTTCCTTGGCGGATGGTCCAGGCACGAGTCTCGTCCTCTCCGGAAGTGAGATAACTGATTAAGCCTAAAAGACTGTAGCTTGCTTTGACAAGCTTCTCTAATCCAGATTCTTTCAGGCCAAGCTCTTCTAAAAACATGGATTTTTCCTCGTCATCCAGCTCCGCAATCTCCTGTTCGATCTGAGCGCAAATCACAAATACCTCGCAAGCTTCCTCTGCGGCATTTTTGCGCACCTCTTGCACGAATGCATTCGCTGCGCCGTCATCTGCAAGATCCTCTTCCGTCACATTTGCAGCATAGATCACCGGCTTTGCGGTCAAAAGGTTATATTCCTTAAACCAGTTCTCTTCGTCCTCGTCTTCAAGTGCAAACGTCTTGGCAAGACCGCCCTCCTCCAGATGTTCCTTTACCCGCTGCAACATTTTTAATTCTTTCGCCTGGGTCTTGTCCATTCTGGCGCCTTTGCTGGTCTTTGCGATTCTCCGTTCTAAGATCTCGATGTCTGAAAAAATTAATTCCAAGTTGATCGTCTCGATATCACGCACCGGATTGATGCTTCCATCCACATGAACAATGTTGCTGTCCTCAAAGCAGCGTACCACATGGACAATGGCGTCCACTTCACGGATATTCGATAAAAACTGATTGCCCAATCCCTCTCCCTTGCTGGCGCCTTTCACCAGTCCGGCAATATCTACAAATTCAATTACCGCCGGAGTGACTTTCTTAGATTGGTACAAATCCCCCAATTTTTTCAGACGTTCATCTGGGACAGTCACGACCCCTACATTGGGGTCTATCGTGCAAAAGGGGTAATTTGCAGATTCTGCCCCCGCCTTTGTCAGTGAATTGAACAAGGTGCTCTTGCCTACGTTGGGCAATCCTACGATTCCTAGTTTCATTTTATCTCAATCTCCTTTGAATTTTCTTATATTTTATAAGGTTTTCGCCTTTCAAGGTTTTGGTTACGTACCAATTTACGTACCAATTTTTCTAAACTACCTTGAGAGACGCCGCAATTTTTTCGATTTCTTTGTGCTTTTCATCTTCTGTCGTGTGAACATACAGATTCATGGTTATACCTATATTAGAATGTCCAAGTATCGTCTGCAATGTCTTTGGCTTCATACCGCCCTCGATACATCTGGTGGCAAATGTATGCCGCAATACGTGCATGGAAAATCTCGGAATCCCTATCTTGTCACACTGTTTAAACAACATGGTGTCATACGTACTGTTTTTGACTGGCGTTCCCTTTCTACATAGGAAAACATAGTCTGACCATTCCATTGGAATTACTTTGACTTCAAGATTCTTCTGTTTCTGTCTTCGTAGCATATCTATCGCTTCATCTGTCAATGGAATTGACCGATACCCTGATTTACTCTTAGGTTCTCCGATTCTCCACTCTCCAGTAGAATAACGATATTCCATAGATCGGCTAATCGTCAGGGTACGGTTATCAAAATCAATATTTGTCCATTTCAAGCCTACAAGTTCTCCCGTTCTAAGCCCTGTCTGCAACAAAAATTTGTATTGGTACTCATATGTATTTCCTACAATGCCCCTTACAAACCTTTTCTGCTGCTCCAACGTCAACGCTTCCTTCTTCTGTGTAGGCTTTCCGATATCAGATTTTACCATTCCATTACAAGGATTTTTCATAATCACATCATTCTGATACGCATAATCAAGCATATTAAACAATGTTATCCTTGCCTGATAAATAGTAGATATACGATACCCTTCATCAGCCATCCGATTCATGATCATTTGACATTGAATCGGTTTTACTTCTGATAAAATCTGCTTTCCAATCACAGGATCAATGTTACGTTCATAACGCTCTGTATAATTTCTTACCGTGTTTGGGCGCACTGTCCGCTTCTTCATGCTAATCCAATAGTCAAACCACGCCTTTACCGTCATTTCTTCCAGAAAATTCAGATTACTATGTTCGTCCTGATACTGTGAATCTGCCAGCCACTGTCTGCACTCTTGCAGTTTGCGGAATAGTTTCTGTTTCCGTTGTCCATATTTAGTAGTAAACCTACCAACATAGAACCCGTCAGATCTTTGGCTTATTCCAACGCCAAGCTCCTTTCCTTTTAAGTCCTTTCCCATAGTAAAAGCTCCTTTCAAAAAAGAGCCTTTACACCTATGTTAGTATAGCATATCAAGGCTCAAAAGTAAATCATTGTATTTCTATATTTCCAATGTACGGCTTAAAAAAAGTTCAAATTCTCTACGTTTTACAAGTTTCTTTTTCCCCACATACAGTACAAAACTACAACTTGGCATCTTTAATAATTCTTCTATCCGATTAATTCCGATATTGGAATATTCTGCCGCTTCCTTAATTGTCAAATTAGCTTTCTCCCAAATTGGTACTTTATCTATGTTATAATTGCCCATATTTTCAACACTCCCCTCTATCTATCAGCTTTTTTAGGCGTTCCATTTTCTGCTGTGCCGTTATTTTGCGGAAATCGCCGCCCGTAAAGCGGACAGGCACACACATTTCAAGCAGCCTGCCATAAATGCGTGCGTGTGACACGTCCTTTGGATTCCTGAGCTGCTCCAGCGTAAGGTTCGTTGTTGCAATCAGCGGTTTTTTGCTGATATACCGACTGTCTATCACGTTGTAGACCTGCTCAAGCCCGTATTCCGTACCCCTCTCCATGCCGAAATCATCAAGGATAAGCAGGGGATAGGAGCAGAGCCTTACGATGTATTCATTCCTGTATTCCGAGCCGTAGAAAAGGTTGTTCAGAATCGTTGCAAAGTTCGTCATGCAGACGGGTATTTCTTTCTCCATGAGGGCATTGGCGATACAGCCCGCAAAATAGCTTTTCCCCGATCCGACATTCCCCCACAGTAAGTAACCGAGGTTTTCAGACCGCACCGTTTCCCACTTCTCCACATAGGAGTGTGCTTTCCCTATCTGCGGGCATTTCCCGTTGTCATTTTCAAAAGTCCAGTGACGCATGGCGGGATTGGAAAAGCCTTCCCGTTTCAGACGTTCCACTTCGGCATTGTGCTTTTCGTCCGATTCCCTTTTTTCCAGCCTTTCACGCTCTGCCCTGCGGCAGTCACATTCAGACGGGTGGCGGTCACGCCCGAACAATGCCTTGCCTTGTGGGAAATAGGCTTCTTTCGGTTTATGGCATTTCCCACAGTGCAGTAAACCGTCCTCCCCTATGTAATCCTCCGGCTCCTGTGCAGTGTCCATCATATTCAGAACCTTATCCGTTAAACCGTTCATAAGCTGTCCTCCTCACTGTATGAATAATCGGGTATCCCCTTCTTTGGCGCTGTTTTGCCAGTGTCCTCCTGCGCCCATTTGTAAATCGTGGCGGCATGGTTATTGTACTGTTTCCCGCTTGAAGCGATATGTAAAGACAGGCGGTCAATGTAATATTCCCACTTGTCAGGCAGTTCCAATTTCAGACCGCCAATCTCCGCATCAGAAAGTAAAACATTATTAAATCTCCCATAAGCGGCGTGGGCGGGCGTTCCGTTCTCTCCCTCTCCCTCTTTCTCAATCTCTTTATCTCTCTCTATCTCTTTCTCTCCCTCTACGCTACAAATCTGTTTCAGATTGTTACAAGCTGTTTCATTCGTGTTACATTGTAACAGCCTGCCCTCTGTGTCAGACTGTTTTTTCCGTTCTCTATGTTCCCTCACACGCATAGCCGACGCTGTTTCCGAACCGATGATTGTCGGCACTTCCGTAAGCTGGTACTCGTCATCATCGCCGATTTCTATCAATCCATGCCGCTGTAAAAATGCAAGAGTCAGCTTCACATTCTCTGCGTCCTCGTCAAGCGCAAGGGCAATCTCCGAAGCAAAGTTGTCCTCCACGCCCTCAAAATAAAGTTTCCCCTCGTCCTTTAGTGACAGCAGCATCATTTTCAGGTAGATAATCGTATGCGTATCGCCGCCCGCTATGGAACGCAGCTTCTTAATTCGTTTGTCTGAAAACCAGTCCGCTTTCAGCTTCAGCCAGTAATATCTTTTTGCCATAAATGCCTCCTTAAACGCACAAAAAGGACAGCCCAGACTTTTCCCATAAGTCTGTGACTGCCCTTGCGCTGTGTTAATGAAAAATAATTCAAAATCCCTTGAAAACACCTGCAAACAGTTGGGAAGAATTGCAGGATCATATACGGGATTTATGTATTCAGTTTTTGGTTGTCAGCCTTGAATGTATCTGTCCTAAATTTTCAGCTTGTCCGCACCATATTTGTGAATGATACGGAAAAGGATTTCTCTCCCTTTCCCCTCTGCTTTATCATATAAACTGCACAGGGTTTTCTGTTCCGTCAGTGTGAGGGTGTTGGTATAAGGCTTGTAATTTTCCGTAATAAAAACCCCGCCGCCCTCGCCCGGCTTTGTGTAAACCGGATAGTCAAAAGACAGTGC
>CAJTJY010000039.1 GCA_910576975.1 uncultured Lachnospiraceae bacterium | reverse complement strand
CGTGTGTCGCCGTCACAAGCCCCGTGCTTGCGTCGACGCTTGCTCCTGCCGTGTTGTTCTCAGCGCCTTCCTTGACTGCGTAGGCGTATGTCACCGCATTGCTGCCCGGGTGTCCCTCCATCTGGCAGGAGGAATCTATGTCTGCCGACGCATTGAGCTTCAGCGTTCCGCTTTCCGCCGTGGCAGGTATCGTGATCTGTGATCCGCCGCTGATCGTCACCTTGGCGATGCTGCAGGTACAAGTTGGCGTTACCGCCTCCTCTTCCCATACGGCGTAGAATGTCGTGTCTGCCTCGATAGTCTGTGGCCATTCCACAATGTCTGCCCCATTTGGGGTGCTGCTCCAGCCTTTGAAGACGTATCCCGTCCTCTTCGGCTCCTTGGCAGGCTTCGCGAGCTGCCCCCCTCTGTCCACGTTCGTTTCTGTCGGCATGTTCTCCACCTTGTCGCTTCCCGCGTTGGCGTCAAAGCTCACCGTCAGATTGTCTTCTTCCGCCACTGCCGGATAGGAGACCTCGACCGTCATGCGCTCCCCGCCTTCGGAGACGGCAACCGTCACATCGGCGTTCGCCTTGCCTGCGGACACGTTTTCTTTGACCGCATTGCGGAATTCCTCCGTGACGGGGAACAGGTAGTAGCCGTGCGCCTGCAGCGTCGTTGTTGCCTTGTAGGCGGTGCTGCCTGCAAACTTGGCAGTTCCTTCCATGATAACGGGACCTTCCTCCGCCACGGCGCTCCACACCGTCTTGGCATCAAACAGATCTGCCGAGATGATCGCGCTTGGCGTCATTGCATGCAGGGAGTTCACGACTGCTTCATAGTCACGGGTAAGCCCTTCCGTCACATCGTCCGCTCCACAATTGTAAAACTTAATATCTGCCAGATAGCCGATGTCCTCCGTAAAGGGGATTCCGTCGCCTCCGGAACGCCACCCGATCGTGAACGGCTCTGACGACGATGTCAAGTTCACCACGTGATCGTCCGATTCAGAAGGACGCCCGTCCACATAAAGGCGCTGCTTTCCGCTCTTTCCATCAATGACGATCACGACGTCGAGCCATTTATTGACGTCCGCTTCTGCATCTAATGTAACTTGTTCTGTTGGATAATTATTATTAAGCATCCACAATGTCAGCTTTCCATTCTTAAGCTGAAGGGAGTACTGCTGTCCTTTCGCCAAAATCTCTGCCTGCGAGCTGGTTTGAATGGTATTTAACCAGAGCTTCAATGTGATCGCCATGGCTTTCGCCCCATTGACGTTGTATTTCTGGCTGCTTGATCTCAGCTGGTCATTAAATCCCCAGATTCCTTGCTTATTCACAACCGCCGCTGCGGCGCTTGCGTCATTTCGTACAAGAGTCGGCGTCTCCTCTGTCCAGTCCGTGATGGCAAACGCATGTTTGACATCGTTCTCGTCCGCCGTGACAGCCGCTGCTTTCGGATAAGCGCCCGCCTTCGGGGCCTTATACGCGATGCCTCCGGGCACGGGAATGCTTTCCTCCTCCACGGTCTTCAGCCCGTCAACCGCCTCTTTCAGCGCCTGCTCCGCCGCCTTGATCTCCTGAAGCGTGGCGTCCGCCTTGTTCAATACGCCGTTCGCGGCTTCCAATGCCGCGGTGAAGACGCCCCAGGTCTTGTTGGAGTACTCGCCCTGCTGCTTGTCCTTGTGGGCGTCGTACAGCTTGCGCAGGCTGCCCTTGCCCGCCTCGGACAACAGCTTGTCGTGGCTGTCCTTCAGGCTGCCCGTGAGCGTTTGCAGCTCGGCGTAGGTCTTCGCTGCGACGTCCGCGCCGCTTGCCGCCTCGTAAGCCGCTACAAACGCGTCCCAGTCGGCTTGCGCATGGGCTTCCTGCTTGCCTGCGTCATGGGTCGGCTTCACAGTGGCCAGGCAGTTGGACAGCCCCTGCTCCAGGGCGTCCCTGTCGCTGTGAAGACTTGCCTTGGCGGTCGTGAACGCCTCGATGGCGCCGTACATCCCCTCGTTGGTCTGCGAGTTCGCAGCTTGTGCCGCCAGGGCGTTCCCGGCATCGTAAGCGTTCTTCAAGGCAGTGACGCACGCCTCGCTGTAAAGCTCCTTTTTCGCATCAGAAATCTCTTCTGGAGACGTGCTGAATAATTCCTTCAACTGCTTGTACGCCGAGGCATACACGATGGTCTTCTTCTGATGGGAGCTATCGTTCTTGCAGACATACAGAGAGATTCCATTCTCGCTCTCCATGAGCGCCTGCGTCTGCGTGGGCGTCTCGTAGTCATGGCCAGTCGCCGGGATCGCTTGCCCCTTTTCCAGCATCACGCCACAGTCGCCGCAAACGGTGTCTCCGGTGTAGCCTTCCTTTTGACACTCCGCATCTATATGGCCCTTGACAATTTTCTTTTCTTCTGAATGCGAACAATTTGAATCTACGAATTGATAATTATATTCCTCCCCATCCACCACGATCTTGAAGCTTCCAACAGCGTTTGGAATAATTTGAAGCTTCTTGGGAGTGCGCACCAGTTTGGTGACGCTATTTGCTTCACTGGCCTCGCCAACATTGATCCCAGGTCGGGGATAAAGAATAATCGCATGACTCTCCTCAAAAATGTAGCCCACTAGATACACGCCGCCGTCTTCAATCTCCTCACTTGCTTCGACTTTTTTGTACCCTGGAATAAGGCCGTCCGTCACTGCATCGTCTTTCTTCCAAAGTGTGAATTTATAACTATCCGTGTCTTGTGGCGAACCCATTGCATTAAAGTTCATAAGCGGAGCATGGAAAATAAGATATCTACCTCCTGATTTACGGCAAATGTTGAATCTACCGTCTGTCGTCGGTGTAAACAAGATCGTGCCGGCAGTTTGGCTAAATAACTGTCCTGGTTCTTGTCCTATTTTCTCATGAATCAAATAAAGATCGCCGCTCTTGACCTCCCACTCATTCTCCCCCTCTTTTTTAGTAAAGGTAAACTCTGCGTCAGCAAAAGAAATCGTTTCATTCTTCTCTTTAGAAAAACTTTCTATACTACTATCCTTTGCACCAGCATGATCATATAATGCAGGCTCTAGATTTATTTCTGTTACATCCGCTTTGTCAGCGCCAGACAACACTTGATAATCTGCTCCACAAAGTATCTCAATATTCTCTCCAACCGGCTTAAACACTCTCTGATCGGTAACCTGTATGTGGTATTCTTTGCCGTCAATAACCGCCTTGGTAGCACCCTGATTGACGCCAGTAATCGTTACCACGATGTCATTCTTGGTAGAAATGACCGGTTCTGGAATAGATCCTCTTGCTGTTTCACCACCTGTTTGCGACGCGCTGGCAATCAGCTTGGTATGCTTATGTGTACCGTTTTCCGGATAAAGCAGGAAAATATGGCCACCATTTTCCACCGTAACCAAAACGCTCTTTCCATCAAGATTATCCGCCGTGGCTGTCACTTTTTGATAGCCTGGAATGCCGCTGTCGCCAGCAGCGCCATCTGATCTTTTCTCCCACAATGTAAAATCATATATGCTTTTCCCCTGACCAGTTTTGCTCTGAGCATTAAAGGCCTGGCTTTCGGTATACAAAATCGGATACCTTGTTGCTGCATTGCCACCACCATCAGCATATTCAGATTTAAACACTATTGTTCCGTTATCGTTGGCGGTAACCGTTACATCTGCTGCTGTTTCACTATGAAAATTATCTCCGCCGCCTGTAGCCGCATTAAACGTCAAAAATTTACCTGTGCTTTCATTTTTAATCTGGTATTTGTCACTATTCTTCTTAAATACATATTCCACATCCGTTAATTCCAGGAGCGTCGCATCCGCCGTACTAGTAGCATATGCAGTATCCACATTGGGATTATTTGCGCTATGAGCATACACTGGCGCCTTCACAGAACGGTTAACTTTGAGCTCCGCTTTCGCGGTGGCAACGTCCTTATTCGGCGCAACCTGAACAAGTTCTCCTGATGGCGCTTGTTCCACGGTATAAGTCTTTGTATAGCTCTCGCCTTTTTCAAGCGACACTGAGAACTGCTCGGCGTCACTTGAGCCGTCCAGGTTCTCCAGCGCTGCGCCTGGCGCGAATTCCGAGACGTCATACCGTTCATACCAGATCTTGGCCGTCCGATCACCTTCTTCCCACAATAATCCAACCGTTCCATCCCAAAGCTCCGTCAGCGTGGAGTAGACGAAGTCTTGCTCGCTCCCTTCCACGTGAAGCTTGTGGTACAGGCTCATGCTCTTGTCCTCATTTACCAGCAAGGTAAAAATCTTCCCATTGCTCCTGCCGCTTCCTTCCGGACAGGAGACCAGGATTGCCTGCTTGCCGTTGATCTTCTTTGAATAGCGGATGGCGCCCATGTTGCAAGTGGACGTCACCGGGCAGGCATCTATCGAGACCGGCTCTCCCACATCATAGCCGCCCGCTGCGTTCTTTGTAAAGTCCGCATAGGAAATTTTGCCTGACCCCCCGCGGTAGAACATGCGAATCGTGCCGTCCTCCAGCTCCACGACCTCATTTTCGGAAGAGCCCGTGTTAATGTCCGCCGTCCGATTCCAGGTGACGCCGTTGTCTGATGAATAAAGCAAGCTGGCATTTTCTGCACCTTCATGGTTGTAACATCCAATTACAAGCGTGCCATCGCTGGTTGTTAGGCCGCAGCCCGGGGAAATCAACAGCGCCTGATCATCCTCTTTCTTGATCTGCGGCACAAGGTCCCGGGGATGCTCCCACGTCCTGCCATGGTCTTTCGACGTGACCATCCAAATGTATCCCGTTTGATATACATGGAACTTGGAATCCCTGTAATATACATTCTGCTGCACTTGATGATCCTCATTATTAATCTGAGGCTGCTTCAGATCGTCAAGGTATTCTCCATTCTCGCCAACCGTGTAAAGGTTATACCACTCGTCCACGGCGTAGCCCGTCGGCGCATGGTCCTCCCTCGTCAATATCTGCGCGTAACCGTCCTTGAACTCGCCTACATAATACAAGTAACGCTCGTCGCCCTCATTTACGGGGACCGTGCCAACGTCGCCATAGTCGTCTGTCAAGGCAAGGCGCTGCCTGCCATTAATTTCGACATAGCCGGTGCCGGTCCTGGGTCCAATATTCTGAACAGAATACTCGGTGGGGAATACGTCCGCGATGCAGTAAATCGTCCCGTCTGGACCCTCCAGCAGGCCGGGGTCGATAGATGCCGTGGAGTTCCTAAGGGAATCCCTGTAACTGTCCGGCAGGTAGATCGGGAACGAATACTCCCAGGTCTTGCCCCCGTCTTTGGATACTGACGCAATCGTATCCAGCCCGTTTCCGTCATTGGGCTGGTCATAGCGGGCATCCGCAACCGCAAGCAGCTCCCCGTTTTGCATCGTAATCATAGCCGGAATGCGAAAAACATTGTTCCCAGCCGTTCCTTTCGGGAACGGGCCCCCTATCGTCTCATTGTTTTCCAATTGAGACATGGAAATCGACCCTGCCTTATTAGTAACAGGGGTCTTGTCTTTCACAGGCACTATCTCAGTTCCGCTCTTCGACTCTCCATTCTCAGAGGGTGCGGCAAAGACAGGAGCCGTAGAACACAGACTCGCAGCCATAGCAAAAGACAAGCCAGCGCTTACAATCTTCTTCCAATTGCGCACTAAAAATGATTGTTTCATAAACATTGATCCTCCTTTTTTGATTTTAAATTAAAAATGCCTGTTCCATTTTGTCGGGCACTTTAATTTCACTTTTATAATGTTTACTAATGTTTTACTAAATTTTTCTTAAAATAATAACCAAAATTCACATAGTTGCGCATATGTATATTATATTTTTTTCCCATTTTAACACAAAACAATTAAACTTAAAAGGATTTTTTATGAATATTTTTATTTTTTTAATAATTACAATATAAAATTCATTAATAACAGCATCAATTTTTTTCGATTATGACATATCTTGGAGCTACTTAATGAATTTTAATATCCTTGTTTTCATTTCACAGGAACCATTGTTGTATGATAGGAAAAGATGTGTTATAATCTCAGAATAGCAACCGTGTTATAGGGTGCGTTGACCTCATTCCTACAGAATGGGGATAATGCTTATGAAGAAGAGAAAACGCAAGCACAATATTTCTCTTATGGAATTGCTAACTTTTAGCATATTCCTTCCAGCATTGCTTACATTCGTGTTTACGTTTTGCCAGCATCCTTACATAGCAAAAGCCACCCTGGCACTTTGGTCAGTCAGGGTGGCTGTGTTATCTAATTATCTGGTTAACCCCTTGTGTGGCGAACTTCAAATGTTAGACAATGATTCTTAAATCCATGTTCAATTCTTTTCTTGTGATAGCTGCTTACCACAGAATCATGACAAATATCAACCACTAGGAATTTTCTTACTTTTTCCTTATAATATACCTGTGTCAAGACGTTCTTTCAAGAGAGCTGTCTGTTATCATTAAAACGGCGTTAAATATCACAACTGTATAAAATTCTGCGATATTTAACGCCAGAGTAATATAATTATTAAAGAAAGGATCACCGCATATGGCAGATTATCAACAACTCTCACATCGGTTTTCACCTGTGTTTAGTAAAAAGTCTAGAATCCTAATCCTTGGCACTTTTCCTTCCGTAAAATCCAGGGAGCAAAATTTTTACTATGGGCATCCTCAAAACCGTTTTTGGAAAGTCCTCGCTGAGATCACAAAAGAACCGATTCCCACAAACATTCAAGAAAAACAACAGCTTCTACTTTCTCACCACATCGCTGTCTGGGACGTGATTCATCGTTGTGAGATTATCGGTTCTTCTGACAGCAGCATCCGAAACGTGGTCCCTGCCGATCTCCCCAGATTGCTTGCCCTTACTTCCGTTGAGGCAATCTTTGGCAATGGAGCCAAGGCATGCCAGCTTTTTAACACTTACACTGCACCCATGCTTGCGGATTACCCAGAATTGGCACAAATCAAAAAGCTGCCCTCCACAAGCCCCGCCAACGCTTCCTGGTCTCTTGAACGTCTGACGGAATGCTGGCGCAAAGAGTTATCGCCGTACTTGTCATAAGCTGTGGCGCTGCCGTACCAGGTTTACCATCACAAGCATGGAACCCAGGCACAGCAGAACGTATCCCGCCGGATTTGCATCATCACCAGTGCGGACAGCGCTGCTTTGAGACTGGTATTGAGAAGAAGTTCTAAAATAGGGGCGCAAGCGGTCAATCATGACATCTGTGCGAACTGCCAGTGGCTGTTCCTGAGCATACAGCTCTGCAATTTCCGTCTCCACGATCACTTCCTGACCGTTTGCTGCATCCTGCGCCTCCCAGACCACTGTCAAAAGATTGCCAGAACTGGCAAGCATTTCCGTATCTGCCCAGGCATAAGAGATTACGTTCTGTCCAGATTCTGTCAGATTGGGATTGACATCTTCCACATCCCAAAGTCTTCCTCCCTGAGCGCTCAAAACCCTCAGCATCTGTGCCGGATAGTGAATCTTAATTTTTCCGCTGGTTGCCTGGCTATGTTCCTTGATATCCACAGTCAAAGTCACCGTTCTCTCCTGAGAAGCCAACTTCGTGACAACCAATTCCGGAGCCGTTGCCACGTTAGTCTCTGGCGTCCCCGGTTCCTGCCTTCCAGTTCCCGGCGCTGGCGTGCTGGGAACTGGCATTTTTGTTCCCCCGGTTGGCGGCTGCACAGGCGCCGACGCTAGAGACGGAACGTCATAAATGCTTGTGCATGCTGCCACGACTAAAAGCATAATGAAACAGCGTCTGAATAACTTATGGTTCTGCATGTCTTGGTCCCTCCATTCCTAACGCCGGCGTCTTTTCCGTGCCTGCTGCGCTGTAGAGCCCAGCCACTGGCCAAACATCTGCCGGGAAATCTCCCAGATAATTTGCAGTAACCAAGCCATCCATCTTAGTTCCATCACATGCAATCGCATAGAGCCTTATGTTTAGAGGATAATCACTACTGTACATGCCCCAGAAGAGATATCCGCTGGACGCATCATAGCAAATAGCATTATAAGCCGTCTCCTCCCCGGTACTGACTCTGGCGCTCCCCAGTTTCCTGCAAATATCCTCATACACAAATTCGTTGTTTGCCACACTGTAGCCAACTTGGTACAGCATTCCTGTCTGGGAAATCAGATAAAACCAGTCTGTCAGCCCGTATCCTGACGCTGTACTGGCGCCGGCATAGGCGACGCCCACCAGGTTGCTTCCGGCTGTTTCCCCTCCTAAGTCTATCTCTCCATCCAATGCAGAGAGATCTTTACTTTCAAACCAATGCAGCTTGGTTCCCTCAACGCCGAAGACCATCTCCGTGTTGGGACTGTATGCCAAGTCTACAGGGTCCCATGCCAGGCTTCCCAAAGGCGTCGTCTGGTATTGATTTTTCAGATCTATCAAATACAAATCGGCTCCGTCGACATTTGACGCCGACGCCAGCATCTGGCTGTCTCCTGTCAGGGTTCCCGCTTGATAATAGACACGCTTGCCTGCTGACAGCTTTTTGTATTGCGAAAGATCCGCTGTGTTAAAACTGCAAAAATATGTCTTGTCATCTTTCCTGAACATTCCATTGAGGGAAACGGAGATTTCCTCTACCGTCACCTGGCATAGCGCTGTTTCCTGCTCTCCTGCCGCATTTCTGGCATTCGTAACAGCAAGAATCCTCGTGGTTCCTGGCGCAATCCCAGTGACGACGCCATTCTCATCCACTGTGGCAATAGCCGGATTCTCGCTGCTCCAGGTTACCGTATCATCCAGAATGCTCTCTGGGCTGACCGACGCTTTCAGGCGGATCGAATTATTCTTTATCACGGTTGCCTTTGTCTGATCAAGAGTGATGCCGTCAGTGACCGACGTATCGGCGCTGCCAGTACGGTTTACCCGGTAAGACGCTGTATTTCCGGCATAATCCACCAGTTTGAGATAAAACACTTTCTTGGGATCCTTGATCGCAAGCTTGATTGGAATTCCAGGTTCTTCCTGGTTCACTCCGTATGTGGCAAGCAACGTCTCCTGGTCTCTCTCGTATACCTTTACAGCAGCGGTATAACGGTTATCCTCAATGGCAATCTCAATATTTCCCGACTTTCCGTCTTTCATAGAGATCAATTCGGGCTTGGTATTGTCAATGGTCACAGGCACGCTGAATTTCGCGCCCTCTGCCGCTTGTTTGGGCTGATCTTTATAATATTCCGGCAGCGCCGTAACTGTAAAGCGCACCGTAGTTCCCTCCGGCAGCGGCTTTCCCTTCTTATCAAGACCCTGCCAGTCCAGGACGGAGCTGGAATGCAAATTCTTCCACTCGCCTTCGCCGATATCATAATATGCGCCTTGCTGATCCCTCTCCCGATGCCTCGCATAGACTTTCCCTGTCTTATCATTGGAAATCGTAGTTTCCACAACCGCCGCATTGCGAATCAACGTATAGACTGCATATTCAATCCGGTCTCCAGAATTTGTGGAAAACGCATTGCGGTCAGGCAGGTATTTCTCGTCTCCTCCTTCTAAATAAAGATTCGACCCATAGCAAAAAGCGCCATCCTCGGCTGCAGAATAATAATTCAGGTAATTGGTGGAGCCTGCCCCGGAATATGAAACGTTTTCTTCATCCTTATCGCCGTCCCCATTATAATGCTCTAAATAGTTAAATGGCTCATACATGGAAGATTCCGTCCAATTTCCATAAAATGCAAGCATTGGGATCGATAAATTTACCGTGCCTTTCAGGTATACAAACCCGTCAATATACATGCCGTTTTCAAAACAACCGTCCAGATAATCCCTGTCTGCCTGGGACAAGGTCACCTTGACAGATACCCTGGCGGATTCTTTTACCTCCAGCGTCTTTTCCTGGAAATTGATTGTGGGCGCTTGCAGTTCTTTCAAAAACCGGTGCACATCCAACGTATTAACTACGCCGTCCCCATTAAAGTCAAATTTCTCCTGATGACTCTCTACCCTCTGAGAATCAACGGATTGATTCACATGGCGCAGCAATTCCAATGCGTCCCCCTGATCTACTTTCTGATCGCCGTTGAGATCATACATCAAAACCTGGCTCTCTGAATCAAATTCCACTTGAGGCTGCAGCTTATGGGAGCTTCCCTGGATCCATTTCCCCTCCAAAAGCTCCTCTGTCAGAATCGAGCTATCCAAGGCATAATACTGATATTCTTCGGTCAGATTATAAACGTCAAAGGCAAACTCATACTGACCGCTCCTGTCTGGATCATCTCCAAGCTCCGCCTTGACCTTGCCGTCGTTTTCTTCTTTCTCTCCCATTAAAATATACACGGGCGTAGTGGTCGCCGCTGCTGCATTTGCCAGGCCGCTGCCCTGCTTTCTGGGGGAATATTCCTCCTGGTCCTTTTCTTTTAGCGGGACTGCGGTGCTCATCAGCAGAGACTGCGCCAACGTCCTCCTGCTAAGCCCCGTCTTAACATCCAACTGATTGCGCTCAATATATTCCAACACCAGAGCGCTGATCCCTGCAATGCCAGGCGCTGCCATCGAGGTTCCGCTCATGCATCCATAACCGCCGCCGTTCACGGTAGAATAAATATTTTCTCCGGGAGCGGTGATCTCTGGCTTCAATGCAAGATCCCCCGGAACGCCCCAGGAAGAATACTCACTCATCTGGTATCCCTCCGCCGTTACCGTGTCCGTCACAGACTGCGTCCCCTCCTCTATGCTCCCTCTAAGATCCACTGCCGATGCCACAGTAAGGGCATTTGTATAAGAGCCAGGCTCCCCCACCATATTCATATTGACATCTTCCGCTCTATTATGGTAGATACTGCTGACGTCCGCCCAAGCTCCGCCGTTTCCGGCAGCAATACTCACCACCATGTCGCTTCCCAAAAGCTTGTTGAATATCTGATCGACATATTCCCCTCCAGAATATGCGCCGCTCTCTCCGGGTTCGTCACCTCCAAGGCTCAGATTGACCACGTCTGCGTCCAACAGCAAGGCATCCTCTATCGCCGCCATGTAATCATCCGTAAAAGCCATTTCATCATCCGTAAAGACTTTCATAATCAATAGCTGGGCGTCCTTGGCAATTCCTGCCACGCCGTCCGGCTGTTCCTGATAAGCGCTGTTTTCCCCCGGCACATACTGGTTTGCCGCTGCAATTCCCGCCACATGCGTCCCATGATCGCTGCCATTTGAGTCGACATTCAAATTTTCACCTGCATAATTATAGGCGAATGCAATTTTCTCATTTCGATACAGCGCTTTTGGGCTGATGTCGCCTGTTTTCTTGGCAATCTTAAGCTGATCAAAAACATTGGAAATCTCCTGCGTATTTAAAAGCCTTTCTTCTGCCGTTGCAAAACCGCTCCTTCCCTCTGACAAGCTGCGCCCATACGCAAACGCATGTGGATCAAAAGAGGGATGGTCCTCGTCAATTCCAGTATCTATAATGGCAATGCGCTGACCTGCCCCGGTATAGCCGATCTCCCAAGTCTTGCCAGCTCCCATGATCTCTTGCCCCGTAATGGCCTTTGTCTGATCCTGAAGTCTGAGCTGCGGAACCAGATATACCTCCTCCACGCCTTCCACTGCACGGATCTGCTCAATATCCCCATATCGCACTGTTGCCGAAACTGCATTGTCCAACATGCTGAACTGATAGCGGATGTCCACCGGATGTCCGCCGACCGCACGCTGAATATCACTGACCACGGCCTCCTGCCGCGCCTGTGTGTCTGACGAAAAGCTCTGCGCCTGCTCATTTTTGCTGATTCCCCGGGCCGAAAATCCTTCCTCCAACGCAGAATCCCCTTTCATGACGATAAATACCCGTACTTCGTCGTGTTCTTGCGGCGTCTCCCGGCGATGTTCCTCCACTGGTTCCGCCTCGATTTTAGGAGCCTTAGTCTCTGCTTCCTCCTGCCACTGCAATTCGCCAGAAGTTTTTTGCTTCGTTTTTGCTTTTGTTTTAGATTCTTCTTGCAAAATAACCACTTGTGACGCCTCTTTGCGCTGCGCTCTTACATGCTCCGTCATCCCTGTGACAAGGCAACATGCCACCGCCAAGGCAAACAGCCTATGTAAAATGGTTCTTCTCTTCATTTTGACGTTTCACCTCCTGAGCGGCCTATGGCAATGATAAAGCCCTGCCGTTTAACGTCGCTTTCGTCATTTGATCTCCGTCATAGCAGAGCTTCAAGGAGAAAAATGGAGCGTCCTCCATCAGTAGCCGAAAGAAAATCTTATCCCCTTCCCATAAATTTAAGGACATCAGGCGTTCTTTTTCCACCCACTCCAATCTTCCCTCTTCACAGGGAAGCAAGGTTCCTTCAAAGCCGTCCGCTGTATAAAGGCATATATATTCCATCGGCCAGCCGGCGGCGCAAAAGGTAATTATTCCACGAAAAGAAAAACTGGTCAACGTCAGGCCCGTCTCCTCTTTCACTTCCCGGAGCAGGCATTCCTCCGGGCTTTCCCCTTCTGCAAAATGTCCGCCCACCCCGATCCACTTGTCTTTGTTGACGTCATTTTGCTTTTTTATCCTGTGCAGCATCAAGTATTTGTCATCTTTCTCAATATAGCACAGCGTAGTTAATGGTGATTTTCCCATAAAAATCTCCTATTCTTCCTACAATACATAATTGGGATTCATGACCGGCTTTAATTCCGCGTAGGGAACCACGATTTCGATGGTGCCCGCCGCATACACGGTCAACATGTCTGGATTGCAGAGCACCACAAGTCCCTTGTCATTTAGATAAAATACATTTTCCGTGAGAATATCTGAAACATAACTCTCATAGTCAGACATCAAGGCGTCCTTATAAGGTTCTTTGGTGATTGTGTCCAAAATATGCTTTTCTACAATTTTCCCTGCTTCTGCTTTATCTGTTAAAATATCAGATAAATACAACAGCGTCCCGGTTGTCACGTCAAAGCAGTAGGAGGAGGTCCAGGTATTGGGATGCGCGCCTCCCTGCCATTTATAATTCTCTGCCTCAATGCTTAAAATACGCGTCGATGCATATGCCACCTTATAGCTAATTCCGGTGCCATAACCGTTCCAGGAATTTCTCTCTTCCTCAGACAATGCCTTGTAAGCCTTCCTCGCTTCCTCGGCATCCTCCTGAATATACGTCTGGTTCGCCGTATGTTGCTGCTCAAACACCATATTCATCTTTTCTGCGGCTGCCTGATTTTCTGGAATTGAAATCACCGGGCAGTTTTCTGTCACTGACAGCAGCAAGACGTCCCCGGCTTCATTCTGGATGTCTTGAGAATAATCTATAAATGAAACTTCTGGCGCCTTAGAAAGCTCTGTTCCTGGTTCCTCTGTGGCTATCTCCTGTTCTGGCTGTCCTGCCGCACTTTCCTGTCCTTCCTTTTCTTGTTTCTTTTTGGCGTCCTTTTTCTGTTCTTCTTTCTTTTTCTGCTCGCAAGCAGATTCCTCCTGCTGCACGCTCTGCGCCGGAGCTTTTGGCTTCTCATCTCCTGCTTCCTTTTTCCCGCCGCATGCCGCCGCCAGAAAGCAGAAACTGAAACTCAGCAACACTAACTTTTTCTTCATCCACAAAATCCCCTTTACGTCTCTTTCATCTTGTATATATGATTTAGCGGTCCATTTCCTTTTCCAAGATCCATCCCTGCCGCAATGGCTCCAGTAATATAGGCTTTTGCCATCTCTGCGCTCGCCTGAACGCCCAGCCCCAGGGCAAGGCCACAGGCAAGGGCAGACGACATGGTGCAGCCCGTTCCATGGGTATTGCGGTTTGGAATCCTCTCCTGTGAAAACCACGAGAAATTTGCTCCGTCAAAAAGCAAGTCATCTGCATGGGCCATATCATGTCCGCCTTTTAAATAAACTGCTCCTTTATATTGTAACGCAAACTCCCTTGCCGCCGCAACCCTTTCTTCCCTGGTTTTGACAGTTCTTTTTAACAACTGCTCTGCTTCTGGGAGATTCGGGGTATAAATTTCCGCCAGGGGAAGCAGATGTTCCTGATAATAAGCAAGGGCGTCTGGCTCCATCAAGTTTCTGCCGCTGGTAGAAACCATCACTGGATCCATTACCACATGCTTCGCCTGGTATTTGATCAAGCATTTTTGAATCACCCGCATCTGCGCTATCCCAGTAATCATCCCAAGCTTGACGGCGTCGGGCACAATATCTGTAAACACACACTGCAATTGCTTTTCTAAAAAATCAGGGGATACCGGCATAATGTCCGCTACCCCCATAGTATTCTGCGCTGTCAGCGCAGTAATCACGCTCTGTCCATACAGTCCCAGAGCCGCCATTGTCTTCAAATCCGCCTGTATCCCGGCGCCGCCGCTACAGTCGCTGCCGGCGATGGTAAGTACTGTCCTCACATTCTCCCTCCCGCTGTTTTTCTATGGGATTGTCGCACGATAGCTTCCCAGAGTAATTTTGTGCATTCTGTCTTTGTCGCATGAGCGGCAAGACCTTTTAAACAAGTGAACATATAAGTGCGACAGCCCCTGATGTTAGCATCTCACTGTCTTCTTGCTTTTTTTAAATTCTTCCAGCAGGCGGCGCACTTTTTTCACTTCCGTGACAGGATTCGGCGCTTTTAAGATACCTGCGGAGATGGCAAGGCCATCTGCACCGCATTCTAAGGGCTTTCTGCCATTCTCCGCGGTGATCCCTCCCACTGCCACATTGGGAATCGGAGCTGCCTTTAAGATGGCGCAATACGTCTCCTCCGAAATAGGAACTGCGTCTTTTTTGGTCTCTGTGGCAAACCATGCGCCGCTTCCCAAATAATCTGCGCCGTCTTCCATGGCATGAAGCGCCTGTTTCACTGTCTTTGCTGTCGCCCCGATGATTTTTCCAGAGCCAAGGCATCTCCTGGCGTCTGAGACCGAAATATCAGACTGTCCGAGATGGATGCCGTCCGCTCCGCTAAGCAGCGCAATATCCAATCGGTCGTTAACGATAAATTTTGTCCTAGCGCCCGCCGTCATCTCCCGCAGCCTCATGGCACGCCTTAGATATTCTGCAGAAGAGATCTCTTTTTCCCGCAGCTGGATAAATTCAATCCCTGCCCGCAGCACTGCCTCGATCACCGCTTCCCCGACAGAAAAATCTGCGATGACATAGAGCCATCCTTTCGCTGATTCTAATTTCATCTTCGACTCCCCCTCTTCAATCGCTCTATTTCTCTCATAATACCTCGCCCTGTGCTTACAAGATGTCTATGTACTCGCCAGATAGCGCCTTGTTCATGCTGCGCACGGCGCAGAATTTTCCGCACATCGAACAGGTATCGTCGTATTCTGGCTTTCTGTCGTCACGGATTTTTCTGGCAGTCTCTGGATCCATGGCGCACTCCCACTGCGCTTCCCAGTCTAAGGCCCTCCTAGCGTCCGCCATGCGGTCGTCAATCTCTCTGGCGCCTCGGACGCCCTTGGCGATATCTGCTGCATGAGCTGCAATTTTTGAAGCGATAATTCCCTGTCTTACATCTTCCAGATTAGGCAGCGCCAAGTGCTCGGCAGGAGTCACATAACACAAGAACGCAGCGCCGTTTTGCGCCGCAATGGCGCCACCGATCGCCGATGTTATATGGTCGTAGCCTGGCGCGATATCTGTCACAATGGGACCAAGTACATAGAATGGCGCTCCCATGCAGATGGTCTGCTGAATCTTGATGTTTGCCGCAATCTGATCCATCGGCATATGTCCTGGGCCTTCCACCATCACCTGAACGTCCCGCTCCCAGGCACGCTTTGTCAGCTCGCCCAGCCGCACCAGTTCTTCTATCTGACACACATCTGACCCATCTGCCAGGCATCCGGGACGGCAGGCGTCGCCAAGAGAAATGGTTACGTCATATTCCCGGCATATGTCAAGAATCTCATCATAATATTCATAAAACGGATTTTCCTCCCCAGTCATGCTCATCCAGGCAAACACCAGGGATCCCCCTCTGGACACGATATTCATTTTCCGCTTATGCTTTTTTATTTGTTCTATTGTTTTTGTGGTAATTCCGCAATGGAGCGTGACAAAGTCCACGCCGTCCTTTGCATGAAGACGCACCACGTCAATAAAATCTTTTGCCGTCAAGGCGGCGAGATCCCTTTGATAGTGTATCACAGAATCGTATACCGGGACCGTCCCGATCATGGCGGGACATTCGGACGTAAGCTTTCTGCGGAATGGGATCGTATCTCCGTGAGATGACAAATCCATAATGGCATGCGCCCCCATGTTTACCGCCTCCATGACTTTCTCCATTTCTACATCATAATCCTTGCAATCTCTAGACACGCCCAAATTGACGTTGATCTTAGTCTTTAGCATCGAGCCTACCCCTTCTGGGTCAATACAGGCATGATTCTTATTGGCGCAGATTACTACTTTGCCCTCCGCTACCAAAGGCATCAGCTCTTCTGCCGTCATCTGTTCTTTTGCCGCTACTCTCTTTAGTTCTTTGGTCACGATCCCTCTTCGGGCCGCTTCCATCTGTGTTGCGTATTCTCTCATGATCTTCTCCTTTTTGCAGGGACTAAAAAAGGAGATGCCGTGTAACAGCGTCTCCTTCTGATATCATAACCGTTCCGCTCCCTACGACAGTATTAACTGACAGGTTCAAAGAGTCAGGTTTTAACCTTCTCAACTGCTATGCAGTCCCTCTGCGTTTATTATATTTTATGCGCCGCCGACTGTATCAGCAACGTATTGCTCTCATCATAGCGTATCCGATCTGATTTGTCAACCATGCCGCTTTTTGAGTTTCCGCATTTTGCAATTCATAGCGCCAAAAGGTTTCCATCACAAAG
>CAJTJY010000038.1 GCA_910576975.1 uncultured Lachnospiraceae bacterium | reverse complement strand
ACTTTGTGATGGAAACCTTTTGGCGCTATGAATTGCAAAATGCGGAAACTCAAAAAAGATACATGGAAATCTGACTTTATCCGATAAGACAAATAAAAGCAGCATACTGCATTTCTACAGTATACTGTTTCTGAGATAAAAAATCAATACTTTAAAGCGATAAAGTCGATTTGTTATATTTTTGTGCTTTTTCCTATGAATTAGTATATAACAGAAATGGACACAAAAAAACAAGCTGCCATATTCTTTCCAATTACGGAAACATATTGGTCTATTCTGCATAATAATTGGAAATGAGGAAACTCAAATTAAATTGAGGTTGACCTTTGGCAAATTTTATGATATAAAGCTTTTATAAAACCTATTGAGGTGTGGATTTTTCAAGAGAGATCTTTTTTCGCCACATAATTGCTTTTTGCGATTATGTGGCGTTTTATTATCTTCTAAGATTAGGGCGCCAAAAGGTCTGAATTTCCCTTGCAGGCTAATTTTCCCAATCTTGCACAACAGTATCTATCAACGATGGGTCGCGCAGCCGGCAGGAGATCATCTCTCTGTGCCGAAACATTCCATCAACAAAATGAATCTTTGGAGGAGAACCTTATGGAACAGACATTTATGAAAGAGAAAAAAATACTGCCCTTGGTATTATCAATGTCCTTGCCCATGGTGATTTCCATGGCGGTCAATTCCCTGTATAATATCATTGACAGTTACTTTGTGGCACAAGTGAGTGAAGACGCCATGACGGCGTTGGCCCTTGTGTTCCCGATTCAGAACCTGATTAACGCCATCGCTATTGGGTTTGGCGTCGGACTCAATGCAGTTATTGCATTTTATTTAGGAGCCAGGCAGCAAAAACAAGCAGACCAAGCAGCTTCCATGGGGACTTTGTTAAGCTTGATACATGGCATTTTGCTGACGATTGTTTGCATTTTTGGAATGCCCGTGTTTCTAAAAAACTTTTCGTCCGATCAGGAAATCATAAATTTAGCATTAATCTATTCTTGCAGGGCATTCCTATTTTCCCCGATCATCAATCTCGGACTGTCCTTTGAAAAAATTTTTCAGTCTATTGGCAAAATGAAAGTCTCCATGTTCAGCATGATGTGCGGTTGTCTGGCAAATATCATCTTAGACCCGGTGATGATATTTGGCATAGGCTTTTTTCCTGCCATGGGCATTGCTGGAGCCGCTTATGCTACTGGAATCGGACAATGTGTCACCCTTGCCGCATACCTGTTGTTTTATTTTTTCCGTCCAAACTCAATCCGGCTCAGTTTCAAATACATCCAGTTAGATTCTGCCTTAATAAGGAAAATCTATGCGATCGGCATATCTGCGACCTTGAACTTGGCGCTTCCGTCGCTGCTGATTTCCATATTGAACGGCCTTTTGGCAGGCTTTTCCGAGAAATATGTCCTGGTACTTGGCGTTTACTATAAACTGCAGACTTTCATCTATCTGACTGCCAACGGCATTATACAGGGAATCCGGCCTTTGCTGGGATATAATTTTGGAGCCGGGGAATCTATGCGCGTCAAGAAAATTTTTTACACCTCGCTCATCATGAATGTTGGAATTATGGCGGTTGGAACGGCGTTGTCATGGATGATGCCAGAAACGTTAATCGGCTTATTTACAGATCAGCCTGAGACAATCAAGATTGGCGTTTTGGCATTGCATATCATCAGTCTTGGATTTATCATATCTGCCGTTTCCATTACCTGTTCTGGGGCATTGGAAGGATTAGGAAAAGGCGCCCAGTCTCTGATAATCTCACTGCTGCGTTATGTGATCGTCATGATTCCGGCATCATATGGACTTAGCAAGTTTCTTGGCGCAGACGGCGTATGGTATGGGTTTTGCATTACTGAGTTCGTAACCGCAGGCTTTGCCGCATTAATTTTTTGGAGGCAGATCCTCTGCCGCCTGCGGCAATCTCATACGTTATCAAATTAGACTCCAGAATCAGGCTTTGTTTCTTTTGTCCATGTCTTACACTGCTCAAGCCTTGCCCCGTTGTCACTTTGCTCCATATCGTATGCAAAGGCATGGAGCGTCTCACAGACAAAGTCTTTGCATGTTCCGCAATGCATATGTTCTTTTCTCTCGCAACAGGATTTCACGGGACAGCTTTCGGCCCAAAAAGGCTTGTCCATATCCACGCATCCTTTGCACCCCATAGTTTCACGAAAGCTGCATTGGCTGCACATCAATCCGCATCTTGACTCAATCATATTATTCTGACCTCCTGATTATGTATTTCTAGATATTCTTTGTAATCTTGGGGCTGTTGAAAAATAGCTGTTATGTGTAACGCCCCTGCGGCAATTATTCGCTGCCGTACTTATAGATATAACACAAGGAACACGACAACAGTATGTCGTGTTCCTTGGAATTTTACAATGGCATAGGATACTTTAAAATATTTTCGGCTTGCTTTTTTCGCTCCTCTAAAAGCTCCTGCGGCTCCAATATGGACACTTTGTCTCCGAAGCTAAAGATCCAAGATCTCATATGCTGGTAGCTTGCAAAATCACATTCTAAAAGTAGCTCTCCTTTCTCGGTCTCCTGAAAAGAATCAGCGCCATACTCTTCGATCAGGCGGAATTTTTCGCTATTGGCAAATAATGCTTTGAGGTGAATCGTATTCTGCTTAAAATACTCCTCAAACTGTAGTTTGTCTTCTGGTATCCTGCGGGGCAGAAATTGCTGCTGCAATACCGTTAGCTTCCACAAACGGTTTAATTTAAACAGCCGATAGTCCTTGCGGTCAAGGCAATATGCAAACAGATACCAGGAAGACCATCGAAATACAAGCAGGTATGGTTCCGCACATCTGGTGCTTTCACCTTTTTGATAGTAATAGGTAAATGTGATTTTCTGCTTTTGGCGGATTGCTTTTTTAATGATCTCTATTTTTTGTGTCAAAGGCTTCTGGTAATGGGAGGCGAGATCGATTAAAATGATATCTTTTTCTTCTGTCGAGCAATTCTTGCCAGATAATTTTTCAACGATCGGACTGTAGTGCGAATTTTCCGAAACACTGTCAATGCCCTTTAATCCCGCAAGTATGGCTTGTATTTCCTCTTCTTTCAAAAGCGTTTTATCTATTTTATAGCTGTCAAGAATTGAAATACCGCCGCCGCTTCCCTGCGTAGTGACAACAGGAATGCCGGCCTTGCAGATATCCTCGATGTCCCGGCAAATCGTCCGTCTCGACACTTCAAAACGTTTTGCAAGTTCAGGCGCAGTCACTTTATCTTTTTGTAATAAAATTGTGATAATCCCAATCAAACGATCAATCTTCATCTATACGAAATCTTCCTATTTCTGTGCGCAGCGTTTCCGAACTGTGCTTTGTCCTGGCAACCTGATCTAGCACTTCTGCTGACTCTCCAGCAATGACAGAAGCCCGCTGTGCAATCTCTGCGGTTCCCTCTGCGCCTTCTTCTGCAGCCCTGGAAATATCGCTCATGGAATTCTTAATTCCCTCCATGTTGTCAAACAATTCCTGAGCTATTCCGCTAAACTCACGCATCAGCTCATCCACCGAAGCGCCGTCTTTGTCATACTGCTCGCCAATTGCAAGAAATCCTTCGTAATCTGCCGTTACATCCTTTACAACGAAATCCAATAATTTTCGTGCGTTGGCAGAAAGATTGTCTACGGCTTTTGTTACTTCCTGGGTCACATCTTGTATCTTCATGACCGTTTGCCGGGACTGATTTGCAAGATCTCCGATTTCTCCTGCAACGACCGCAAAACCTTTCCCTGCTTCGCCGGCTCTGGCAGCTTCGATAGACGCATTCAGGGACAGCAGATTCGTCTGGGAAACCACATTCATAATAACGCCCGACAATTCATAAATTTGCTCAATTACTTTTGCATTTTCCAGTGCTGTCTCTAGATCCTTTTGAATTTCCTTTTTCAACTGCGCCGCTTTTTCTTGTGCGCTTTTGATTTTCTGATTCGTCTGATTGGCTCTGCCTTTAATCTCGGCGGCTCCCAATGCGCCATCCTGAGAACGTTGCGCAATATGCTGTACCGCCGTATGTATGATGCCAGCCGCTTCGTCTGCCATGGTCGTGGTAGCCGCCGTTTCCTGCATGCCCGCGGAAAGCTGCTGCGTAGCCGCAGACACGCTGGCAATATCGTCATTTAATTTTGCAACGCATTGATCCACAGAGCCTGCGGCTATGCTGATTGTCTCAGATTCTTCCTGTACCTGGCGGATCAATTTCACCATGGCAGACTTCATATCTTCCATGCAGTTTGCCAAATGACCAAAATCATCACGCCTTCCCAGAAGTTTTTTCATATTGTTTTGGGCATAGTCTCCTTCTGCCATGCTGTTCATCTGTTGTGTCGCCGCATGAAGGGATCTTGTTATGTCTGTTACAATCAGCAGTGCGATGACAATCAAAAGCAACACAGCCACTAGGATGGATGTGACCGAGATGATCTTAGTCTTCTGAAATATATCTTTTACGGGCGCATTGTTTTCAACCGCCAAATTCTCTAATTCGTCTACATAATTCCCTGTCCCTACAACCCACTCCCATGGCTCAAAAGACTTGCTGTAGGCACGCTTGGGGAAAACATCTGTATTGTCTTCTTTGGGATAGTAATATTCTGTAAAGCCCCCGTCTTGCTGCCGTCCGTTTTTGATAATATCTTTTATCATCTGGTAGCCATGACTGTCCTTGGTGTCAAGACGGTTTGTTCCTTCTGTCTCTTGGCCAAGAAGCACTATGTTGTCTCCCTCATAAGTGTCAATCCAGAAATATCCGCTCTCCCCATACCGCAGCTCTCTGACGATGTTTGCCGCCAGTTTTTTTGCCTCTTCTTCTGTATAAGCCCCGTCTTGGCATTCTGCATAGATTTTCTCTAGCAGGGTGATGACACTTTCTACCTGGCCTCTGATCTGTGCATCATAATCGTCATAAAGTACCTGTTTCATACTGGAAATTGATTGCTGGTAAGATTCTTCCATACTGTTCATATTCATTATGCCCATGACGCACATGGACACCGCAGCAACAGCCGTCAAAATAATTAGCTTTGTGCGTACTTTTAAGTTTGCAAACACTGTTCCTCATCCTTTCTTTCGTAAACCAGGAAGAAGCTCCCCTCCTCTTTACATTTATGTATTCTTAGGTTTGCCTTTATGTCTGATTTTGCGACAAGATTATTTGCCAGATGTGCACAAATTTATGAGACGTACATGGATGGCACGTTGACTAAATTTGTCTGCATTTGGTGGAAAATCAGCCGTAAAAGCAGGTATTAGGGAGATTCCGAGAGTACATATTTGCTTCTCCTTCCGAAACTTTCACTATTATTTTATCATATTTTGAAAAATCGTAAATATTTCTTTCATTAATATAGGTGTTTGTGACACTCTGGATTGTTGATATCTGTCTTTGACTCTGGAATAGCCATTTGCTTTCTTCTTTAAATCCTCTATGTTTGTCCTAAATTTGGCGTATTGCTCTTAAATAGACAGAGCTAGAAAATTGAAAAAATTTTTGAGTGATTCATTGACAAACGGGAGATATGGATATATAATGTTAATGGTTAGTTATTACTAACTATTTTTAAGAGATATTGGTTAGTTATAACTAATCAATAGAAATGTTTTTTAATTCTTGAAAGTAGAAAGGGGTGATGATTATGACTTTGAAAAATGCAGTGGAAGGAAAGGATTATATAATTCGGCAAATAAAGACGGCTGATGAGGAATTGAATGCCTTTTTGTTTTCACTTGGATGTTACAGTGGTGAAGCAATTACAGTTATCTCCCATAAGAAATCAGGGTGCGTAGTTTCTATTAAGGAGAGCAGATATAATATTGACCATCAATTAGCCGAGGCAATTGTTGTATAAGAGAGAAAGCATGCTTCGGCTTGTTTTTTATCCAGTGGTTAGTAAGCACTAACTCTTAAGTGACTAATTCCATAAGGAAATGTACTCTCGGTTCCTCTTTGTGCCTGATTTTGCAAGAAAATTTTTTGTCAGATGTGCACAAATTTATAAGACATACCTGGACGGTACATTGATGAAATTTGTATGCATTTGGCAGAAAATCAGCCAAAAAAAGGTATAAAAGAAATTCCGAGAGTACATGAAAGATAAAAGGAGGAAAGCATCATGAGAATTGCATTAACTGGCAATCCGAACTCTGGTAAGACTACGATGTATAACGCGCTTACCGGAAAAAATGAAAAGGTTGGCAACTGGGCGGGTGTCACTGTTGACAAAAAAGAACATCCTATCAAAAAGATTTATGGCGGCGGGCAGACGCTGATCGCTGTCGACTTGCCTGGCGCTTATTCGATGTCGCCATTCACAAGCGAGGAAAGCGTCACCAGCTCTTATATACGCAAAGAAAATCCAGATGTCATCATCAATATTGTAGACGCCACGAACCTAAGCCGCAGTCTTTTTTTTACAACGCAAATTCTGGAACTGGGAGTTCCCGTTGTCGTAGCTCTCAACAAAAGCGATTTGAATCAGAAAAAAGAAACGAAAATTGATGTAGCGGCTCTGTCCGAAAAGCTTGGATGTCCCGTAATTCATACTGTTTCTACTGTTTCAGAAGGATTGAAAGCTGTGATTGAGGCTGCCGTTGCACAAGCTTCCGTTAGGCAGAAAGCGCCCTACATACAGGAAGAAATTGATCTGGCTGACAGGCAGGCTGTGGAAGCTGCCGATCGAAAACGGTTTGAATTTGTGAATAGCGTTGTCAAGGAAGTGGAGGAGCGAAAAGTTTTTACAAAAGAGAAAAATTTCAGTGATAAGATGGATGCTTTCCTTACGAACAAGTGGCTTGGCATACCGATTTTCGCTATGGTAATGTTTTTTGTCTTTCAAATCTCACAAGTTTGGGTTGGCGCGCCGATTGCGGATTATCTGGTGGGCTGGTTGGAAAATTTTCAAGGCTGGGTAGGTGGATTTTTAGAAAACGCCAATCCGTTACTGAAAGCCTTGCTTGTGGATGGGGTAATCGGCGGCGTGGTGGCGGTAATCGGATTCTTGCCATTGGTCATGGTGATGTATTTTTTAATTGCCTTGCTTGAGGATTGCGGCTATATGTCCCGAGTGGCTGTCGTGCTTGATCCGATTTTCAAAAAAGTCGGTCTTTCTGGAAAGTCGGTGATTCCTTTTGTAATTACCATTGGTTGTGCAGTTCCTGGCATCATGGCGAGCCGTACGATCCGCAATGAGCGTGAGCGCCGGGCTACTGCCATGTTGAGTCCATTTATGCCCTGTGGTGCAAAAATTCCAGTGATCTCTTTATTTGCTGGAGCTTTTTTCGAGGATGCTGGCTGGGTAAGCACATTGATGTACCTTTCTGGCATCTTGCTAATTTTTTTCGGCGCGTTATTGGTAAATAAGATTACGTGCTATAAGGCAAGAAAGTCTTTCTTCATCATTGAGCTGCCAGAATATAAACTGCCGTCTCTTCCAGGCGCTTTTACATCCATGTGCAGCCGTGGATGGGCATACATTGTGAAAGCGGCTACCATTATTCTTCTCTGCAATACAGCCGTTCAGATTATGCAGAGCTTTACCTGGAGATTTCAGGTAGCTAAGACAGCAGACGCCTCGATTTTGGCATCTGTCGCTTCGCCATTTGCTTATCTGCTGCTTCCAATTGTAGGCGTTCTCAGCTGGCAGCTTGCTGCGGCTGCGGTAACAGGCTTTATTGCAAAGGAAAATGTAGTTGGGACGCTTGCCGTTTGCTTTGTTGGTCTGGAAAACCTGATTGATACAGAGGAACTTGCCTTATTGGAAGGTACAGGAACCGAAGTCGCAGGCATCATGGCAATCACTAAGATAGCGGCTCTTGCATATTTGATGTTCAACCTCTATACGCCGCCCTGTTTTGCTGCGATCGGCGCAATGAACGCCGAGATGAAAAGTGCGAAATGGGTCTGGGGAGGCATTGCGCTCCAACTTGGCGTAGGGTTTGCTGTAGCATATTTTGTTTACACGATAGGCACGCTTTTGACAGCTCCTTCTTCTCTTGATCTTAGCGCTGCGCTTGCAGGTCTCGCCGTGGTTGCTATTTTGGTTTCCATTGTTGCTGTCTTGATAAACAACGCCAAGAAAAATTTGAATAAAGAATACGCTTTCAATGGCACGATTGCCAAAGAGTATGCAACGGGGAAATAAACTATGGAAAATTTGATTATCATTATCATTTTATTGTGTGTAACTGGCAGCATCATACGCTATTTGCATAGGGCAAGAAAAGAAGGGCAGGTTTGCATTGGCTGTCCTTGCGCAAGACAATGTAACAGTTGCAGCGAAGGCAATTGCCATGACATAAGTTGTGGGGAATTTGCAGAGAATCTTCCGTCTGGAGAAAACCGTGCGGTTAGTGAAAAACGAAGTAATTTAGAATAGGTGCCAACTTGGATCATGGGGCAGTCGCACGAATCTATTCACTTGTTCAAAAGGTTTCTATTGCAAAGCAATGCAAACAAAATGCACAAAGATTATCTTGGGAAGCTAGCTTCCCAGAATAATTTTTTGCATTCTGTCTTTGCCGCATGAGCGGCAAGAACTTTTGAACAAGTGAATAGATTCGTGCGACTGCCCTAATTGCTATGCAAACTATTTCTGCTTTTATCTGTTCATCCTCATGCCTGACTTTAAACCGTTCTTTTCTAGGTTTTAGTACTTTTCTGACGTTACAAAATCATCTCATTAAGGGAATTTCCTGGAGGGACAATCGGCATGACGTTGATCTTGCTATCTATGATAAATTCGATAACCGTAGGTGTTTTCGTATTCTGCTTCGCACTTAACAAAGCTGTTTTTATATCCTCTGCGTCTCTAACGCAAATTCCTTTCGCTCCATAGCTTTTTGCGAGCGCTATAAAATTAGGCGTATAGTCTGGACAGCAATGATTCGAAATATTACAGTCTGTGTCACAGTTTTTTCGGTAACGCATGCAGGTACTCGAATAACGCTTGTCATAAAACATCTCCTGCCATTGTCGCACATTTCCCAAATACCCATTATTCAAGATGCAGATGATAATCGGCAATTCGTACACAATGGCTGTCGCCATTTCTTGAATGTTCATCTGCATGCCGCCGTCACCAGAGATGACAATAACATCTTTATGGGGATTGCCAAGCTTGGCTCCGATTGCAGCAGGAAAACCATATCCCATCGTTCCTAAGCCTCCTGATGTAAGCATTTTCTTATGTCCGTCGATTTCAAGAAACTGTGTTGTCCATAATTGATTTTGTCCTACATCGGTAGTGACAATGGCATCCCTAAATAGTTCATTGATCGATTGAATAATCATCTGCGGCGTCAAGCCAGTTTTTTTGATTTCAATTGGATATTCCATTTTCCAATGGTTTATTTGATCCGTCCATTCTGAGATACGCAGTGGCTTGGCCTTTTCAAGCAAAGCGCATATCGCCTTTTTCGCGTCAGCTATAATAGGAACATCCACAACAATATTGCGGAAAATAGAGGCCGCGTCAATGTCAATATGGATAATCTTCGCATTTGCTGCAAATGTTTCAACTTTTGCAGTAATACGGTCATTAAACCGTGTTCCTATGGAGAACAGGACATCGCAATGACTGATTGCAAAATTAGCTGCATAATTTCCATGTATGCCTATATTCCCAACATACAAACTGTTTGTTGTCGGGATAGCGCCCTTTCCCATGATAGTCGTGACAACGGGAACGCCTGTCATCTCTGCAAGCTTTGTCATTTCTTGATTTGCGTCGGCAATGTTAACCCCGCCGCCGATCAAAAAAACAGGTTTTTTTGCATGATTCAAAAGATCCAACGCCCTATGTAACTGCCCCATATTGCAAGTATTCAGCTCATAACCTTCTGTCGTTATCCCCTTTTGATAACTGTCACTGCCGTATGCCCTCTGAACATCTTTCGGCAAATCAACAACGACTACGCCCGGCTTTCCCGTCGTTGCAATTGAAAAGGCCTTGCTGATCGTTTCTGCCAAATCTTCTCTTTTTCGTACAGTTACTGCATATTTGCTGATGCTTCTTGTGATGCTTACGATGTCTACTTCTTGAAAAGCATGATGCCCAATCAGGTTGGTTGGCACCTGTCCTGTAAAACAGACCAGTGGAACGCTGTCATAATTGGCAGTGGCTATGCCTGTGACAAGATTTGTTGCTCCTGGCCCGCTGGTTACAAGGCAGACTCCTACCTTGCCTGTAGAACGGGCATATCCATCTGCTGCATGGACTAAGCCCTGTTCATGGCGTGGCAAAATAACATCGATATCCTTTTCTCCATATAACGCATGGAACAAGTCTATTGCCTGTCCTCCTGGATAAGCAAATAACGTTGTAACAGATTCCTCTTTTAATGCTTTGACAAATAATTGAGCTCCAGTTAGTTCCATAAAATAATCTCTCCTTTTGTATGCGTGTGCTTGCTTGCATATGAGCTATTTTTTTCGGCACTACCATAGGCGGCAGTACCGATTTTTACGATTTCAATCCTTTTACAAACATATTTACGCTATTTTTTATATATTGATCTTTTTCCACTTGAGATAATTCATTACCAAAGGAAGCTTTTAAAAACGCATATCCAAATGTTGATGAGAACACTGTCAAGGCCAGAGCGTCAAAATCTGCTTTTGGTATTTTTCCTAATTCATACATTTTATTAAGATATTGTGTCAATGATGATAGAAAAGCCTGTGGAACTTTCATAATCAGGGCAGATGTTTCCTCATATAATTGAGGCGCCCGCAAGCCGATAGACAAATTTACAAAATCTGGCGTCATTCGGTCCAAGTATGCCCTCATAAACATCTCGATATCTTTTTGCAAGTCCCACTGAAAGTTTTCAAAAATATCTGCAGTGATATTTGCACGCCATCCAGCTTGGCTTACGCCTTGCAACACAATATCTTTCTTATTCTTAAATTTCCGAAACAGGGTACACTCGTTCACACCTGCTTCTTTTGCAATTGCCTTCGTCGTAGTTGCAACGTAACCTTGATCTCTTACTAGCATCATTGCAGCATCTATGATTTTTTGACTTGTTTGATCCAAGTTCTCACCTCCGTGCAAGTGAACACTTTCATTCTAACAAAAGAATACGTTTCAGTCAATAAAAATTGCTTCTAATCTTTTCATCACAGCATTTTCTTTTTTTATTAGCATGATATGGTCTTAGGTTAATCATTTTTTTCTCCGAAATTTGTATTCATAAATAGTTGCTGATATCATGCTGCTTAATAATTTTTTTACCCAATAATGTGATGGCCTGTCTGGGGCATTTATTAATACAATGATAACACATGGTACATTTATCATCTGAAACAGCAATGCCATTTGCTATTTTGATGTTGCTCATAGGACATGTCTTCTCACATAAGCCACAGCCAATACATTCTGAGGAATTAATTTTTAATTGATCTGTATACTGCTTGGTTCTCCCGGAAAAGTATAATCTTTGTCCAAACAGTCCCGCAAAATGAGATGCTATTCCAAATCCTTCTTGTGGTGGCTTCCCATTTTTTATTTTACGAACTGCCCTGGATATTTTTTCTTCCGCTTTGATTATTAACTCTCTATTTTTTCCAAAGCTACGCTTTAATGCCCTCTCGTCAGCAAAGCTATCTGGCATTTTCAAATGAAGTCCGCCCATTGCAACAGCTCCATAATTATGTAAGAGTCGTGCTAATATTCCTGCTCCGTCACCAACGAATTGTTACTACGATCATATTCTTTTAGGAATTTATCGACACAAAATTTCGTATTTCCTGTACCATTAAAATATACTCCTATCATTTTTTCTCACTCCTAGTAATCATATTTCTTGCGTGTAAAACCCCTTACTTGTCTCATGATCACTTTTAGGGCACGAATTGTATTTGCCTCATGCAAATTTTGTTTTGTCATTAACCTTATTATATGATATTTATCTTGAAAAGTATAGCTGGATTTCATAAAGCCTATTAGATGGAAATGCTTGTAATGCAAAGTATTTTCGCTCAATAAATTATAATATGGTCATTGGCATTATACAGTGCGGTTGCAGAGTAGCGTCTCCTGTGATGATTGAAGCAGTACGAAAAAACATAATATCGAATAGGTTAGATTTTCTTTCCGAACTATGGTAAAATATAGTTACCATTCAAATCGCAGTTTATGGAGGCAGTAATATGAATTTTGATATAAATAACTTAAAATGGACAAGAAAGCCTGCAGATTACACTATATCGAATGATAAAATTGAGATCACAACAAATCCTCATACAGATTTATGGCAAAGAACATACTATCATTTCAGAAATGATAATGCACCTGTTTTGCAGATGGAAACAGATGAAAAATATTTTTCTTTTACAGTGAAAACAGAATTTGAAAGCAAGCATAGATTCGACCAATGTGGAATAGTGATGTATCTTGACAGTGAAAATTGGCTCAAAGGTTCGATAGAATACGAAAACGAAAAATTTCAGCATCTTGGAAGCGTTGTTACAAACAATGGCTATTCGGATTGGTCAACAACAGAAATAAGCGCTTCTGTAAAATCAATGTGGTATAGATTTAGCCGCAGGGGAGATGACTATTGTATCGAGTGTTCTGAAGATGGCGTTACGTTCAAGCAGATGCGTGTGTGCCATATGTGGAATGGTAATGGAACGATTCAGTTTGGTGTTTATGCTTGTAGTCCCGAAGAATCATCTTTTAAGGCAACGTTTACCAACCTGGAAATAACGGAATGTAAATGGCCTGCTCATAACGGGCAACAGCCCGACCAAGAGTGTTAAATTCTAAGTTTGTAAAGCTATGTGGTGATTGAAACAGAAAGTCTGGTTCTGCATTCATTTCTCGCAGGCGATGCCGCAGCTGACAATTCCCCACATCTGCAAGGAGGATTGCGTCATGGAAAATGAAAAGATATTTGGAATGTATTTTGCGAAAATTTACCCGATGCTGTTAGCAAAAGCAGAAAGAAAGGGCCGCACAAAAGATGAAGTGGATCAAATTGCCTGCTGGCTTACTGGATATAGCAATGACGCTATTCATGGTTTCCTGCGCAGTGATCTGACATATGGCGATTTTTTCAGGCAGGCGCCTGCGCTTAATCCTGGCCGCAAACTCATCAGGGGGACAATATGCGGCGTGCGTGTTGAGAACATTGAAGATCCTTTGATGCAGGAGATCAGATATCTTGATAAATTAGTGGATGAACTGGCAAAGGGTAAAAAAATGGAACAAATATTGAGAAAATAGTAACATTGTAATCAATGCTTAATGAGAAAAGACATTATGGAACTAAAATTTATACTCTAAATTCCAGCTCGAGGAGGTAAAAGACATGAGAAAAATATGTTTGTTTATTGCAATGAGCCTTGACGGATATATAGCAGATAGTAAGGGCGGCGTTGACTGGCTGCAAGGACAAGGCAATGATAATGAGAATATTGACGCCTATTCTCAGTTTGCAAAAAGCATTGATACTGTTTTAATGGGCTGGAATACTTATCACCAGGTCGTTACAGAACTTTCTCCCAAAGAGTGGATATATAATAATTTTATAACTTATGTTATTACACATAATGAACAGGCTTCCTCTGAAAAAATTCAGTTTGTAAATATAAATCCTGGTGATTTAATTAAAAAGCTGAAAGAGGAAAAGGGAAAAGATATTTGGATTTGCGGTGGAGCCAATCTCATCCAACAGTTAATGAATGAGGATCTCATTGATTGTTATTACATTACCGTAATTCCAATACTTTTAGGCTCTGGTATCCGTCTTTTTGAAAATGCCAAACATCAGATTAAGTTAAGGTTACTTAAAACACAATCATATAATGGAATGATAGATTTAATTTATGTACGAAGATAGATTGTTGCAAAACAGATTCCTCGTACCCAAAATATTGATTTTTCCAGTACTATAAACGGAAATCTACTGTCATGTATCATTTACTTCTCGCAAGCCTTTTTTATGATGTCCACATCTAACCCTTTGCCAATAAATTGGACAACATCATGGTGGTTCTCTGTAATAAGCCAGTCAAATTTTTTGTTCGTCATGTAATAGTCCGTCGGATATATCGCGTCATTAATAATAAGATGGACAATGGTGGGAGAACATTCCGCTACCCAGTATTTTGCCGTCTGCCTGTCCTCTTCCAAAAAAAGGTATATTTTTTCACATCCCACAATTTCCGTAAGACTTTCAATCCATTCATACGAGGCATGGTTTTCGTTGCCCTCTACAAAAGAATAAATTTTATCGATATCTTTCCGAAAGCCCTCTTCAATATTAGACCAATATATTCCATGTTTGCTTGCATATTCGTCATCTACGAATTTTTTCAATAATCTTCCGTAAACATTTTGCCACTCATAAATTCCTAAAAACCTAAAATCGCTTTCAGGGATGTCTTTTTTCTTGCAATAGCAGGTTACTTCGAGCCGCAACCCGTCCCATCTCTTTAACGCCTGCATTTCCACTTTCCTCCTAGCCTGCAATTGGTATCACGCATATGTTATTCAATATGTTCAACATGAGTTCTTAAAAAGTCAAAATACTTTTGTCCATCGTCCTCCCCGTTCTCATCAGGCTCAAATATCTCTTTTCCCTCCATCATATAAGCGCGTAGCAAATATTCTATAGCGTTCTTTTCATCTCCAATTTCTAAACAGCATTCTCCTAATCGCAACATAATAAAAGGATTTCCATACCCAGCGCCGCTCAAATTTCCTCGCGCTTTATCAAAGCATTGATGTGCTTGCGGGTACATTCTCTTTTTAAAATAAACATCCCCAATAGCAGCTAAAAACCATATTGTTTCGCTATAATACTGTTGCGGCTCTGGTATCAGATTAAGCCCTTCTTCCCATGTCTGTATAGCTTCTTGATATTGTTCTTCTTCCTCAAGCTGATTGCCCCTTTCAGCAAATTCGTCTAACTTTGCTTTGAGTTCCGGCGTTATTTCTTCAAGTTTTTGCTCTACTTTTTTTTCGCTTGAAAATAATCCCATAACAAAATACCTCCAGTTTCTTTCAGTTCAGTCAACTCCGATTATGATTTGATGATTTTTAAGGGAACTATTAGCTGTTATATTTTGTTATTAAATTATTTTTAAACCCTTGAAAACACTAAATATGTAGCAGGTAAGTTTTCCCTTAAAGTTTCCCTTGTGTTATTTCTTCCCGCAAGACATTATGAACCCTGATAAGGAAAAAATGAGGAAAAGAAAGTCATATAAAACAGTATAACAAAACATATGGAAATTGGCAAACTGATTGAAATGTTTTCAAAAAATCTATGGTAGGTGGATGCGGAAGCTTGCTCATGCGGATAAATGAATGTCTTTGCATTTTGCTTCGTCCCCCATCCTGCAAACGACAGTGAAACAGGGAAAGCAACGTTGTCAGAATGACAGTCTGTGAGTAGGCAGCACGTTTACAGACATATTCGCTTATCGGCGGTTATTTCAAATGAGATAGCATTTGCTAATTTACGCCAGCATGACTTATGCCCCCTGCAATGGGGATATTTCGCTCTCAAATGCCGTGGGCTTAAAAAGAAAGGAAATTCCCTTGAAAGTGTCTGAATTGTTAGTTGACTTTTTCAACTGATGCCAACAATTACATCAATTAGTCCATTCGACAGGGTTTTATGTTTTAGCTGGTTGGGAACCGGAAGGCGATACCCGTATAACACATCCCTGTTGGTATTGATGCCGGCGCTGTTTTGAGATTTCCGATGCTTTTTTGCCGCTTTTACTTTCTCTGCTACCATTTCTACTTCCTCTTTAAATTCATTATTTATAAAAACAATATTCCTCCGCTGCAAACCGTATCCTGTCGCCGCTTTTTAACGGATACCAGATCTGCGGCTTCAACCGGTTCCCGTTTAGAAATGTTCCAAAGGAAGAATTTTCATCGCGGACATAAGCAATCCCTTTGTTATCCAATGTCAGGGAGCATTGATGTCTGCTGATTCCCTGGCTGCCAGCAGGATACCGGATCGTACATTCCTCGCTCCGCCCAAATGTAATGTTGACGCCGGGATTCAGACTCTGGCTCTTTTCTTTACATATGCCACTTACACATTTTACATATCTGCTCTTCCGCATGGGCTCGCCTTTTCCAAGAACATCTGTATTTGGAAAGAGCTGCGCCGCTAATTCGCATATTGTCTGATATCGCTGCTCTGCCGAAATCGCCATTCCTTTTTGCAGAGCCGTTGCTACATGAGAAGGCAGTTCAGGACATAGCGAACGAATCGGCATCATCGGATCTGGCTCTCCAGAATACAGCGCCACTTTCCTGTCTGTCGCTTTTATGGGCAGCTTTCCGCTTAAAAGACGGTACATCGTTGCACAAGGCGCATATTTGTGTTCTGAAAGAACGGTCATCTTTTGATTCATATCTTTTCCTTTCGGGTATATTATGTATAAACGTCTTATATATAGCGTTTTTTATCTACTTTTCATTTTCAAAACCATTCGCTATAATTAAAAATAAATACTATTCTGCAATGGAGAAAGATTTTTATATGAACGAATTTGACTCTTTAGATAGAATCCGGCAGCTCTGCGAAGAGCGGAACTGGTCTTATTACCAGTTAGCGAAAGTTTCCGGCATTGCATATTCTACATTAAGCACCATGATAAACAAACAGAATGCGCCGTCCCTTCCTACACTGCAGAAACTCTGCCACGGGTTCGGCATTTCCATTACAGACTTTTTTGAACCGGACAGAAGCAGCAGCTCCTTAACGGAAGAACAGGCGGAATGTCTTTCTCTTTTCACATCGCTTTCTCCATAAATCACTGTCAGGCGCATTGCACACGCTATCTATCTGTTTCAAATATGGATAGATTGGCTCTCCAAATTTTGCAACTACCACTAAGTCAGCAATGTTCCATTCTGCCTTCTCATCTTCTTTAATGCATAATGCTTTTTCATTATTTATGGCAATTACTCTATAAATGTCATTGATATTTCCGGATTTTAATGCAACATTGCTTCCGCAATTCACAGGCATTTCATATAATGGTGTACACTCTGGCAAGTGTTCTTCAAAAACAAGACCAAATTTCTTCTGTTTGTTCATTCGATTTACTTCTTGTTCTATCTTATTTCTAAGCTCAGCATCCTGTATCTGAGCTATCAAATCATTAATTGCTGCCATAAATCAGTTGTTCTCCTTTAATTTTTTATCTCTGATTA
>CAJTJY010000037.1 GCA_910576975.1 uncultured Lachnospiraceae bacterium | reverse complement strand
CCAAGATAATCTTTGTGCATTTTGTTTGCATTGCTTTGCAATGAAAACCTTTTAAGCAAGTAAATATCTTAGTGCGACAGCCCCATTCATCAAACGATTGAGTTTCGCAAACGCCTAATCATGTACTTTCCAAAATGTCTCCACCGCTTCCCGGATCTGGGACAGATTTACCCGCTGAAATTGATTCCATTCCCTAGGAAACAAGCATTGATACTCTCTTTGTAAAAACCGCTCGTCCAGCAGCAAGATCACTCCCCGGTCCTCTGCTGTGCGGATTACCCGACCTGCCGCCTGCAGCACCTTGTTCATCCCAGGATATAGAAAGGCGTACTCAAATCCCGCCCCCTCCTGACGCTGATAAAAATTCTTCAATATTTCCCGCTCATTGCTGATCTGGGGCAATCCCGTTCCCACAATCATCACCCCGATCAACGCATCCTGCTTCAAATCTATTCCCTCTGCAAATATCCCCCCCATCACGCAAAATCCAATCAGCGATTTCTCCCTTTGTGCCGAAAAGCTTTCCAAAAATTCTTCCCTCTGCACTTCTCCCATGCCGCTCTCCTGGCAAATACAGTCAGTCTCTTGCCGCACCCCTTCCCTCCCCGTAAAACAATCCCAAACCTGATGCATCATTTTATAGGAAGGAAAAAATACCATATAGTTCCCCTTTTTTCCTCTTGCCATCTCCTGAATATAAGCGGCAATTTTTTCGAATTCCTTCTGGGTGCGCCTGGCATACTTGCTGCTGACGTCCTCCGCCACTGCCAGCAGCCTTTGCTCATTATCAAACACCGTCTGGGCATACACCGCATAATTTTCCTGGCAAGTGCTCAGCAGGCTTTTATAATACTGAATCGGCAGCAGCGTGGCAGAAAAGAAAATCGCAGATCTGCCTTTGTCCAAACAAGACTGCAGATTTACCGCCGGGTTGACGCAGAACAATTTCAGCTTGAACCTGCCGTCCGCTTGATGCTCTGTATAAATCACATAATTCTCGTCTGCCAAGTCATACATATTTAAGAAGTGCCGAAGATTGAGATAGAATTCCATCGCTTCCTTTTTCTCTGGTAAATTTACATCCTTTTGAAAAAATTCCTCCAATGCAGATCCAAGCTGCATCAGGGCAAAGACCAAATCCCCGATATCTCCCAGCACACGGTAATCCTCACATTGACGTTTTAAATGCAAGAGATGCTTGTTGCAGCGCTCCAAAGCCGCAACACATTTTTTGCTATAGCTTTTTAACGCCTTTTTCTGCTTGAGGAAATCTTCCTTATAGATACAGGCGCTATACATCTCTCTGCCCCGGTCCACCAGATTATGCGCCTCATCGATTAGAAATAAATATGCTCCCCTGATCCCCTCTGCGAAAAAACGTCTCAGATACACATTGGGATCAAACACATAATTGTAATCGCAGATAATGTCGTCGACCCATAAAGAGGCGTCCAGGCACATTTCAAACGGGCACACCCGATGCTGTCTTGCCTGTGCCAGCAAAACTTCACGGGTGATATCCCGTTCTTTTGCAAGAAGATCAAAAACCGCCTCGTTGACTCGGTCATAATGTCCTTTTGCATACGGGCAGTGTACTGGATTACAGTCCATCTCTTCACAAAGGCAAAGCTTCTCTTTCGCCGTGATCAAAAGCACCCTTCCCAGATACCCTTGCCGCCGCAACAAATCATATGTTTCTTTGGCTACCGTTCTGGTAATGGTACGCGCTGTCAGATAAAAAATCTTATCTGCAAGCCCTTCCCCGACCGCTTTTACCGCCGGAAACACTGTGGTAATGGTTTTCCCGGTCCCGGTCGGCGCCTGAATAAACAGATTCTTCTCCCGGCAAATGGTGCGGTACACCCCTGCGACAAGATCTCTTTGTCCCTCCCGGTAAGGAAATGGAAACCTAAGCCCCGCAATCGACTGATTTCGTTCCTGTCGTGCTTGATACTGGAACTGCGCCCACTTCTCATAAGCGGAAATCAACGACAGAAACCAGCACTCAATCTCTGCAAAAGAATACTGCTCACGAAACCTGCGAATTTCTTCGGTATCCAAATTACAATACGTCATCTGAACAGAAATCTCAGAACATTTCTGCTGCAGCGCCAAGATATAAGCATAACATTTTGCCTGTGCCAGGTGCGTCTTTAGCGGCGCTTCCAGTAAATTGACATCCATGTAAATTCCCTTGATTTCATCTATAACCGCTCTGCCCTCTTCGAGAATCACGCCGTCCGCCCTGCCTTCAAGGATCATCACATAGCGTTCCCGCACAATCTCTATTCTCAAAGGAACCTCTGACTGATACTCCGCTCCCATGCTTCTTTGAATTTTACGGTGAATCCGGCTTCCCTCTCGCATCGCCTCTTTCTGCGCCGCCCTGCCCTGTCGATTGTCAATATCGCCACAACGCAAAATAAATTCTACCAGGTTTCTGACGGAAATTTTAATCTGTTCCATTTGCTCTCCTTTTTAAAACAGCCAAAGGAATCTTCCTCTTTTCACTGACTCTGTCTATGTCAGCGCTTCACTTGCTTAATCGTCGATGATCAGGACATCTTTCGGCTCTTTGCAAATCGAAAGCAGCCTGTCTATGTAAGTAAACACCGATTCTTTATTCAAAGAGGTCCCCACCGAGATTTCCTTTCCGGCAAGCGTTATCACCCCGCCTGAGCGAAAAACCGTGGGACTCGCATTTTTGCCAATAAAATCCCCCTCTTTCAGACATGGGAGCTTATCTAGCATCGCTTCCAATTTGTCCGCATGTTTTGGCATCACTTCCTGAAAAACGATAAGCATGAGGTCTTTTAATTTTTGATCTTCATGTCGTGTGCCATACAATTCAAAAGAATACGTCTTTGAAGCAGTCCTTTTTCGTTCCCAAGCAATGTTTGAGGATGAGGACGCTGCATTTGCAGGCGCACCTGGCTTTATCCTTAACAAATCCCTCTTGCGCTCTTGATGATTGATTTTAGAATACGTCATGCCATCTTCTGTTTTCTCAAAAACATGTAAAATTTTAAAAATTTCTTCCGGCTCTCTGCAACAGACGATCAGCCTCCGGATATAATCTTGTACTGTATTTGCATCCAGCGACGTGCCTATGGAAATCTGCCTGTTTTCTATGTCCAACACGAAGCCTGAGCGAAAAACAGTAGGTTCGGCATTTTTGCCAATAAGATTTCCCTCCCGTAAACATGGCAATTTCTCCAGCAAAACATCAATTTTGTCTTTATGAGCCATGAGGATTCCCTGAAAAACAATGCGCATCATTTCATTTAGCTTATAGTTTTCATACCTTTGTCCATCAAAAGCAAATGTATACAGCCGTCTTCCTCTGCGTCTCTTTTTTCCACTGTCGCAGCCCCCAGGCCCTTTCTGGCATTCTAGTTCCATTTTCGTAATATTGTGGCTGCTTTGACTCTGTTTTTCTTTCCCATGAACTTGTCTGACTTCTGGCAGCAAGACTTCCCCCGACAATCGGCTGGCGGCTGGCTTTAAGCCACGGTCCCTTAAAACCTCCTCCATCTCCTCGCTGAGCCTCGTAATATCATTACCAGCATCTGAGCCAAGACGGATCGCTTTGTTATCGACGCTCACGATATCGCAAACTTTCTCACATGCTCTGAACGCATCATTGTCTTTGTCATTCAATATTTTTTTATAATGCTTTGCAGCGTTATTCCCATCTTCATGCCAGATATCTATGGTAACAATCACCTCTATATGATACAGATCTTTTATCAATTGTAATTCTTTGGCAACTGTCTCTTTCACCATAGAGCTCTCACTGCGGAAGAAAAACGCAAATCTACAATTCTCCCCTCTCAATGCATCCGCCGCTGATAGCTTCCAATCATTTTCATTCAGCGGCATATTAGCAGTATCTATCCATAAGTTAAACCCTTTTTGGTACAGAGATTGAAACACATTCATAACGATTTGTGAATCATAACTGTCATGCGAATAACTTATAAATACATAAGGTTCTTCCATATGGCATTTCATATTTTTTATCTCGTTCGCCCTAAGAAATTCCATTCCAGTTAATGTCTTCTGCATTATTTTATTCCTCCCTTTTCTGATAACGCATTCCTGGATTCTCTTTGCGCCTGATTTTTCGAGAAGAATTTCTGTCAGGTGCACACAAATTTATGAGACATGCCTGGATGACAGGTTGATGAAAATTGTGTGCATTTAGCGTAAAATCATCCGTAAAAGCAGGTATTAGGGAGATTCCGAGAATACATCATTTACCGTCATACGCTGCTTTATCATTCGTTGAAGACCGGCAACGTATCTGAATCCTATTTTAACAAACACCACATCTATTTTCAATACATACAGTTCTCTGAGTTTCTCCATTTTTTATAATAGCCGATACTATAGTGCCAAAAAGGTAAGACAAGAAAGGCTGCCTCGCTAAAATCTTGCGAAACAGCCTTTCTTGTCTTACCTTTTGTCTATTCTTGAACGTCCGTTATTATGCCACAGTATACTTGCTTAAAACATTTTCAAAACTCAGATCTTCGCCACCATACTTCACGGTCAGTTCCTTTTCTACTCCCAGGCCCATTACGCCCAAGATAGACTTAGCGTCAATTACCATGCGCTGGTAGGAAATGTCTACATCGAAATCGCACTTACCAGCGGCACTTACAAAATCACATACTTCTTCTGCATCTGATAACTTAATTATTTTTTCATTCATAGTTCTCATCCTTTCTACCTTGCATTTGTTTTATCTGAGCTTTCGGCAATTATGCCACCTTTTGGAGATTTTGTCAAATCCCTCCTGTTTCCCTCTTCCTAGAAAAACGCACAAAACCATTTCCCATTTTTAGAAATTTTCGTCATTTCTTCCACTTAATAAACCTGCTTTCCCTCCTTTCTTCCATATTTTCCTTTCTGCCTTTGTAGAAACATCCATTTTTCTTTCAACATTGATCTAAAAACTGGCAAACCAGCCAATTTTTACGAAATTTCAGAGAACCAAAAATGTCTCTTCCTTGACTATTTTGCAGGAAAATTCTATAATTATTCATACCTTGTGAAATGGTCCAATGGACATAATGAAGCTGTCACACTTATATCTTCACCTGTTCAAAAGGTCTTGCCGCTCGTGCGGCAAAGACAGAATGCAAAAAATCACTTTGGGAAGCAAGCTTCCCAAGATGATGTTCGTGCATTTTGTTTGCATTGCTTTGCAATGGAAACCTTTTGAACAAATTCATGTCTTGTAATTTATGCCAGTGCGACAGCTCCTTGCGAGAAGCCCCAATGAACATAATGGGATCCCAAGAGCGTATGTTTTAAAATATGCTTTATGGGCAAATTAATGCTGATCAGCAGATGATTTTGCAGAAAAGAGGTTATAATGGTATCACAACATATTTTATCCATACTTCAGCAAGTACAAGACGGCGCCATGGATATCCATGCCGCTTATGAACATTTAAAAATCAGCCCCTTTGAGGATCTAGGTTATGCTAAAATTGACCATCACCGCGCCATCCGCCAAGGCACTCCGGAAATCGTCTACGGAGCAGGAAAGACCAAGGAGCAAATCGAGGGAATCGTTGCTTCCCTGCTCTCCCATAGCCCATTTAACATCCTGATTACCCGGCTTTCCCAGGAATCTGCCTTGTACTTGGAAAAGCGCTTTTCGCTGACCTATGACGAACTTTCTCAGGTAGGAATTGTGAACCGCAAAGCTGATCTTACCGCCTCTGGCACAATCCTAGTTGCCACAGGCGGCACCAGTGACATTCCCGTAGCTGAAGAAGCCGCCCTCACGGCAGAAGTATTGGGAAACAAGGTAGAACGTCTTTACGACGTGGGAGTCGCAGGACTGCACCGGCTACTCTCTCATGTGGACAAGATCTCTGGTGCCAGGGCGATCGTGGCTGTAGCTGGAATGGAAGGAGCCCTTGCCAGCGTTATTGGCGGGCTTGCCGATTGTCCTGTGATCGCAGTGCCTACCAGCGTTGGGTATGGCGCTAATTTCGGCGGGCTCTCCGCCCTTCTCTCGATGCTAAACTCTTGCGCCAGCGGCGTTTGCGTGGTAAATATTGATAATGGCTTTGGCGCTGGCTATCTTGCCAGCATGATCAATCATATAGGAGGTAATCAATCATGAAAACACTTTTTATCGAATGCAACATGGGCGCTTCCGGCGACATGCTTTTAGGCGCCCTCTACGAACTTTTGTCTGACTCGCAAAAAGAAACTTTCTTTCAGACGATGAACAGGCTGTTTCCGGGACAAATCATGCTGAACGCCTCTTCTGCAGAAAAATGCGGCATCTGGGGCACAAAAATGAATGTGGTTATCTTAGGAGAAGAAGAAGCGCCAGGACAGGATATCCCTCATGGCAGAGAACACGAACATTCTCATCCATCCGCAACAGAAGAACATCAACATATGGGCCATCTGCACACCAGCTATCCCAAAATGCTTTCCAAGATTGACAAGCTGGAGCTCTCTGATTCTGTAAAAAGACATGCTAAAGCGATATACACATTGATTGGCAATGCGGAAAGCCTGGCGCACAACACCGACATTTCGCAGATTCATTTTCATGAAGTAGGCACTTTGGACGCCTTGATGGACGTAACTGGCTGCTGCTTGCTCCTGGAATTGCTGGATCCGGAGCAGATTCTTGCTTCTCCCATCCATGTAGGCTCTGGCAGTGTCCGTTGCGCCCATGGAATTCTTCCCGTTCCCACCCCTGCCACTGCAGAAATACTAAGAGATGTCCCCATTTACAGCGGCAATATCGAGGGCGAGCTTTGCACCCCCACCGGCGCTGCCATTTTGAAACATTTTGTAAGCCAATTTACCCCGATGCCTCCTATGTCTGTAGAGCAAACCGGTTATGGCATGGGTACAAAGGATTATGATACGGCAAACTGCCTGCGGGTATTCCTGGGCGCTTTAAGCGTTCTTCCGGTTCCTTCTCCCCGTCAGCTTCCCAGCTCTTTTGCTGCTCAACCCCCAAAGCTTCCCCGCCAGGAAGAAACTCACCCAGACTATTACACTGAACATTTTCACAGTTTGGACCAGATTTTAGAGCTTTCCTGCAATCTGGACGACATGACGCCGGAAGCTGTTTCCTATGCGGTGACCCTGCTGCTGGAAGCCGGGGCATTGGACGTCTACACTTCTTCTATATATATGAAGAAAAACCGCCCAGGAATATTGCTGACAGTCCTTTGCAACCTCCAGGAAGAAAGCCGTTTCAGCCGTCTGATCCTGACTCATACCACTACCCGAGGGATTCGCATTCAGCCTTGTTACCGCAGGGCTTTAGACGCTCAGTTTTGCAAGGTTTCCACTGTCTATGGAGAAATCACGGTCAAAACCAGCACTGGATATGGCATTCACAAAATCAAACCAGAATACGAGGGTGTCGCTGCCGCCGCCAGACAGTGCAAAGTTCCTTTCCAGGTAGTTTACGACGCCGCATTAGAAGCTTGCCGGAAAAGCTTTGGCAATTAAAGTCATTTTAGCGAAGATTGCCACTGGCAGCTAGGATATAACGGCAAACTAATATTTATACCATTACAAGGGGCTGTCGCACGAATGTAAACCTTTTGAACAGGTAAATACATTCGTGTGACAGCCCCGCTTCAAAAACGTATCACTTTAGCTAAGAACTTGATTCCAAAATCATGTTCCCTCTTTCGCAAAAGAAAAATGGAGACAATGCAACGATAAGCTTCTTGTAAAAGATACTTCCATTGACTTTAAATCGCTCTATTTCTTAACTGCAAATACTTAAAAAATTGATCTGAGTAATATATTTCATCCAACTTTTCTTGTAATGTAATACTATGTAAAAACTTTAAATATGTTTTATCTGTCGTACGAAACCGCACTTTTGCATTTTTATCAATGCAAATGATATATTCATCAAAAAGCTTATGATGATTCTCACATAGCCATATACCATTATCTCCACTTATCGCATGGGAAAACTGTTGATCAAAAGTAAGAACTTGCTTCTTTATGATACTTACAGGCCAAACATGAGCGCCTTGTATAATTTCAGGAATTTGACAATTGCACAATGCACAACGCTTTATCCCAATTCTTTCTAAAAGATTAACTTTATACCTAGCTGATCTCAGGCTATTGTTTTGTTTAAATTGTCGCTTTTCAAATTCTAAATTTGTAGCAATTACCTCAACATTCCCCATGAGTTTTAGCGTTTTCAAACTGGAATTTGGGAGATGCTTCAAATCACCTTCCAAAATTTCGTAAAGCTTAATATATTGTCCTTGCCGCTTTGTAACGGAGGAAGCCGTATAGCCAAGCATTGCTGCATCATATTTATTTGCTCCATAAGTCTTTGCAAAAATTTCTATCTCTTTCGCTTTTGTAATATAGGAGGAATTGTTGCTCTTATTTTTTCCAAGGGCTGTCGCACGAAGATATTCACTTGGTCAAAAGGTCTTGCCGCTCATGCGGCAAAGACAGAATGCACAACAATCACTCTGGAAAGCTAGCTTTCCAAGATGACTTTTGTGCATTTTGTTTGCATTGCTTTGCAATGGAAACCTTTTGACCAAGTGAATATCTTCGTGCGACAGCCCCTTCTATTGACACAAACGATACAACTGGCGAAACAAGCTTCTCTGGATTTAAAAAACGAAACCCTATCGTTTTCATCTGTCTATAAATGGCTTTTAAATATTCAGTCTCAAATTTGGGTCCATTTCCTAAAAAATAATAATATAGCTCTTTATTAGGCACTGTACTTTGATAATATATATTAAATGCGGTAGAAACACTTTGAACAGCAGAGTTTCTTCCCTCAATTTCTTTTTCTGAAAAACTAATAAAGGCTTGCTTGCCTCCATAAAGAAATATAGCCAGCCTGCCTTTATTATATGATTTGGGCAAACAATCATCTTCATATTCATTATCAACAAAATCCACTGAAAACTTCTTCTGACCTGTAATTCTAAAGCAGATATCTGACAATATATTATTAGTAACAATATGATCCATATAGATCCCTGTACGATGTGATTTTTGCAAGTTCCTTTTAATTATAAACTTTGGCTTTTTCATAGTTTAAAACCAAAATCTCCTTTCTAGGCTGTCCAGATATTCCAGTGATATCACCCAATAAAATACATTGATAATGATTTCTTTCTATCCAGTCTTCCAGTGCAATATTCCGGATTCCTTTATGCTCCATTACGTAAGACAACATACATGGTACATTTTTTTCGATCATTTTATCAATAAACTGAAATAATTCCTGTTCCAAATTATCATCCCAACCCTTAAAACCTCTTTTGCCATCATTATAACTGCCTGTGGTAAGTTTATAAGGAGGATCTAAATATAAAAACGAGTCTTCATCGATCACTAGATGACGTTCTAAATCAATATAATCTGTACTGATAAATATAATTTTTTTCTCTTTTAGCAACCTGCTAAAACTAACAAGCTTTGCCAAAATACAATCATTAAACCACCTTACGCCAACTGTATTATTAAAATCAAAATGACTATTAAAACGTATTTGCTGTTGAAAACTATACAGTATCAGAGCAAACAGCATTCGTTTATCTTTCCTGTCCTCTGGCAAACGATTATAATAGTTTCTTGCTGATAGATAAGCTTCTTTATTTCCTTTTTCAAGTCCTTGCTTTTCTATAAATTTCTTTACATAAGTAATATATTCATAGGTATCATAAAGCTGAAAAGATTGAATTAGGTCTTTTACAATAAAATTAATGTCATTATATACTATCACTTTAGACTCAGAGTTAATTCCTACGTTAAATCCTCCGCCAAACACATCAACAAATTTACTTTTCGGTAATGTATTTTCCTGGATAAAAGAAATGATTTTAGCTTTACTTCCAATATAATTTAATGGCGATTCGTAAAACACATCCCGAAGATCTTTCTTTTATATGCAAACACATATTCAAAATGCTCTTTTTTATTATTTGATTTCCAATTTTCATATTTTTTATAAGGAATTTTGATGCATTCAAACGTACCTCCCACTCCATAACGCTTCATAATAGCTTCAATATATTCCCGGCTCATAATCCCATCATTATTGTAACTTAAAAAAATATGTTTTGCAGATGTGTTCGCTATTACTCTGTCAAACAGAATGTGCGCCTTATATATTTTTGACCAGTCGGAGCGCATCTCCTTTGTGCTCCTCGAACCGGTAACTTTACTTACTGTTGGTTCATCATCCAGAATTAATGTTTCCAAAAGATGATATTGCGTTCCATATTGGTTTTGTGTATAAGGAGGATCTAAGTACAAAATATCACAATTTATGTCTTCAATAATATGTTCAATTTTATCAGTATGAACTTCTACAGGATGAACTGCCGTAACATGATCACATAAATCCAAAAATTGTATTGGCTTCAATGCCCGACTATCCCATTTTTTTTAAAATGCACCATATACTCCAGCAGTGTTTGAAACAAAAGACACAGACTCTATAAGACAAGCAAGCAAATACTGATATTCCTCTTCTGTAACAAAATTGTCATTTTTCCACTTTTCAATAGTGTGTCTAAAAAAATCTACACGTCCTGCATTCTGTTCAGTTAAATACATTCTAGAAGAACCGCCAGGTGAATATGTGTTATAAAAAAAACCTTGTTCTTCTAAATCTATTGTATTAAAATATTCAAACGGATCAAAACCCAAATTCTCAAATTTACAAGAATTAGCAACCATACGTCTATAAGAATATGTAACTGCACAATGAAGATTATCATTGATAATGACTTTGCATGCATCTTTAAATGAATTTGCAACAGAGCCCGTTCCACAAAAGGCATCAAATAACACGGTATCTTGTTGAATATTTACTTTATCAAAAACAACTTCTTTTATCTTTGATGCAATTGACTCTTTATTTCCTAAATATCTCAAATTAAAAATCCTTTCTTTGATATCAATTTTTTGAATTCAGTAACATAATGCCATATTGCGCCTTACCCATGGCAATGTCACATTTGGAGCAAATTGAACAAGCCCGCATAACACTAACAAGTCATCTCAGGATAAAGAGCCTATTCTCGCATAAGAAAATCGGCCTGTAAGAGAATTTCAGACCTTTAGACATTGCTAATCCAATATGAGAATAAAGCGGCATAGCCAAACGAATGGCTATGCCGCACTTTTCATGAATTACTGTTTATTTCTCACCATATAAGGTAATCAATTTATTCAGATATTCATAACGCTCTTTTGCATGTTGTTCAGAAACTGCAAACAGCTCTTCTGCTCTTTCCGGATTGAATCTTGCAAGCGCATTGTAACGAACTTCTCCGTTTAAGAATGCCTTGTAATCTCCAGTCGGCTCCTTGCTGTCTAAGGAGAATGCTGCCTTTCCTTCTTTCTTCAACTGTGGATTGAAACGGAAGTTATGCCAGTAGCCTGCCTCCACTGCGTTCTTCTCCTCAGTCTGAGCCTTGCTCATGCCAACCTTGATACCGTGGTTGATACATGGAGCATAAGCGATAATCAGAGATGGTCCTGGATAAGCCTCTGCCTCTGCGATTGCCTTGATACACTGATTGTAATCAGCGCCCATAGCGATCTGTGCAACATATACATAACCATAACTCATTGCGATGGAAGCCAAGTCTTTCTTCTTCACTTCTTTTCCGCCTGCTGCGAACTGTGCGATTGCTCCAGTAGGCGTAGATTTTGAGGACTGTCCGCCTGTGTTGGAGTATACTTCCGTATCGAATACCATGACATTGACATCTTGTCCGCTTGCAAGCACATGGTCAACGCCGCCAAATCCGATATCATATGCCCATCCGTCGCCGCCGAAGATCCACTGGGACTTCTTAGCCAGGAAGTCTTTCTCAGCCAAAATCTCTTTAGAAGCGTCGCATCCGCAAGCTTCCAAAGCTGCAACCAGCTTGTCCGTAGCGCTTCCGTTCAATGCGCCAACGCCGTAAGTATCTAACCACTCTTTTCCTGCCGCTGCAACGTCTGCGTTCTTGCCTTCTGCAACAAGAGCTTCTACCTTGCTCTTGAGTTTGCCTCTGATTGCTTTTTGAGCAAGCAACATGCCATAGCCAAACTCAGCCGCATCCTCAAACAAGGAGTTTGACCATGCCGGTCCCTGTCCTCTCTCATTTACCGTGTACGGCGTGGAAGGTGAGGAATTGCCCCAGATGGAAGAACATCCAGTTGCGTTTGCAATATACATTCTGTCGCCAAACAACTGCGTGATCAGCTTTGCATATGGTGTCTCGCCGCATCCGCCGCAAGCTCCTGAGAACTCAAGCAATGGCTGTTTGAACTGAGAGCCCTTAACAGTCGTCTCTTTAAATTTCTCTACGACATCGATCTTCTTTTCAACTGTCAGACCATAATCAAAGAATGCCTGCTCGCCCACGTTTGCTTCGCAGTTCTGCATGGTAAGAGCTTTCTCGCCTTTCTTGCCAGGACAAACATTCGCACAGGAGCCGCATCCAGTACAGTCAAGCGCAGAAATCGTCATGCTGAACTTGTAATCTGCCATGCCCGTCATTGGCAGCGTCTGCATTCCTTCTGGAGCATTGGAAGCTTCTGCTTCTGTCAAGGCTACCGGACGGATTACTGCATGGGGACATACATAGGAGCAGATGTTACACTGAATACAATTTTCTGGATTCCATACTGGAACGTCAACTGCGATACCGCGCTTCTCAAATGCAGCAGAACCAGAAGGAGTCTGTCCATTTTCATATTTCTTAACGACAGATACCGGGATCTTGTTGCCTTCCTGTCCGTTTACAGGTATCTGAATATCGTTTACGAAATCAACAACATCCTGCCTGTCTCCGGTTGCAACCTTTGCAAAGCTCTCATCCTGAGCGTCTTTCCAGCTTGCAGGCACTTCAATCTTAACTACTCCGGTTGCTCCGGCGTCAATAGCGTCATAGTTCATCTGTACGATCTTATCGCCCTTCTTGCCGTAAGTTGCCTTTGCAGCAGCTTTCATCAGCTCGATCGCACTCTCTTCTGGAATGATAGCAGCCAATTTGAAGAATGCAGACTGAAGCACCGTATTGATACGTCCTCCGAGTCCGATTTCTTTACCAATCTTGATACCGTCGATGGTGTAGAACTGAATGTCGTTCTCTGCGATATATCTCTTCACCTGTCCTGGCAAATGATTCTCTAATTCTTCTGGCGTCCAAGAACAGTTCAGAAGGAACGTTCCGCCTGGCACTAATTCTTGAACCATGTTGTACTTGCGCACATACGCTGGGTTATGGCATGCCACAAAGTTCGCCTGCTTGATCAGGTAAGTAGACTTGATCGCTTTCTTGCCAAAACGCAGGTGAGACATGGTAACGCCGCCAGATTTCTTAGAGTCATAGTCAAAGTATGCCTGCGCATACATGTCTGTATTGTCTCCGATGATCTTGATGGAGTTCTTGTTTGCACCAACTGTTCCGTCAGCGCCAAGTCCCCAGAACTTACAGTTGATGGTTCCCTCTGGCGTAGTTACTGGGTCTTCCTTAACTTCCAGGGAGAGGTTTGTAACATCATCATAGATACCGATAGTAAACTCGCTCTTTTCCGTATTGTTGTAAACAGCGATGATCTGTCCCGGAGTCGTATCCTTAGAACCTAAGCCGTAACGTCCGCTGGTAATCTGAACAGATTCAAACTTGGTTCCTTTCAATGCTGCGACTACGTCCAAGTATAATGGCTCGCCAAGAGAGCCTGGCTCTTTGGTCCTGTCTAATACGGCAATCAGTTTTGCAGTCTCAGGAATAGCAGCCACAAACGCTTCCTTGCTGAACGGTCTGTAAAGGCGAACCTTTACGACGCCGACTTTCTCACCCTTAGCCATTAAATAGTCGATGGTCTCGTCAATGGTATCACATACGGAGCCCATAGCGATGATGACTTTCTCAGCGTCTGCCGCTCCATAGTAATTGAAGAGCTTGTAATCGGTTCCAAGCTTCTCGTTTACCTTGTCCATATATTTCTGAACAATGGCAGGCATAGCGTCATAAGTAGAGTTGCAAGACTCTCTGGTCTGGAAGAAAATATCTGGGTTCTGTGCGGAACCGTCATGACGCGGATGATTCGGATTCAATGCATTCTTGCGGAAAGAATCAATGGCGTCCATGCTTACCATATCCTTGAGGTCTTCGTAATCCCATGTCTCGATCTTCTGGATCTCATGAGAAGTACGGAAACCGTCAAAGAAATTGATAAACGGAAGATGTCCTTCTAAAGCTGCGCAATGCGCAACCGGAGTCAGATCCATAACTTCCTGCACGGAAGACTCGCAGAGCATTGCAGCGCCTGTCTGGCGGCAAGCATAGACATCAGAATGGTCTCCAAAAATGTTCAATGCGTGAGTTGCCACACAACGTGCGGAAACATTGAATACGCCTGGAAGACCTTCACCTGCGATTTTATAGAGGTTTGGAATCATCAGCAGCAATCCCTGGGATGCAGTATAGGTGGTTGTCAAAGCTCCCGCTGCCAAAGAACCGTGCACTGTTCCTGCAGCACCTGCCTCGGACTGCATTTCTGTAACCTGAACGGTCTGTCCGAAAATGTTCTTTCTTCCCTGCGTTGCCCATTCGTCTGTAGCTTCTGCCATTACAGATGAAGGTGTGATCGGGTAGATGGCTGCAACATCTGTAAATGCATAGGAAGCATGTGCTGCTGCATGATTGCCATCCATGGTTTTCATAGATCTTTTCATTACATTCTCCTCCTGTTTCATATTAAGCGCGCGGCCGTCTAAATAAAGCGGACACGCTGATTTTCTTTCTATTATAATATAATAATTATGGCGCAAAAAATCAATAGTTTTCGTTCTATTTCATGTATTTTTCTTGAAACACCTCAACAGGGGAAAAACCATGGTCATTGCAAACTTTTGCCGCCTTTTCACTAAAACTTCTTGCAAAATGGCGGATTTAGGGTATACTTAGAATGAAAATTTGATTCAGAAAGGTATAATGGAATGATCAGTGCAAATAACGTAACCCTCAGAATCGGCAAAAAAGCCTTATTTGAAGATGTAAATATTAAGTTCACCGAAGGAAACTGCTATGGGCTTATCGGCGCCAATGGCGCTGGAAAATCCACATTCCTTAAAATTTTAAACGGGCAGTTGGAACCTACCAGCGGCGAAGTGATCCTCACTCCGGGACAGCGCTTGTCTTTCCTGCAGCAGGACCATTTCAAGTACGATGAGTTTTCCGTACTGGACACGGTCATTATGGGGAATCAGTGCCTCTATGATATTATGAAAGAAAAAGACGCTATCTATATGAAAGAAGATTTCAGTAACGAGGACGGCATTCGTGCCAGCGAGCTGGAAGCTGAATTTGCGGAAATGGACGGCTGGAACGCAGAGTCAGACGCCGCGCAGCTTTTAAACGGCCTGGGGATCAATCCAGAAATCCATGCCACGATGATGAAAGACCTGACTGGAGATTTAAAAGTGAAAGTGCTCCTTGCCCAAGCTCTGTTTGGCAACCCTGACATCTTGCTTTTGGACGAGCCTACCAACCATCTGGACCTAGACGCCATTGCATGGCTGGAGGAGTTTCTGATCAACTTTGATAACACGGTAATCGTGGTATCTCATGACCGCTATTTCCTCAATAAGGTCTGCACGCATACCGCAGACATTGATTATGCAAAAATCCAGCTCTATGCCGGAAACTATGATTTCTGGTATGAGTCCAGCCAGCTTTTGATCAAGCAGATGAAAGAAGCCAACAAGAAGAAAGAAGAAAAAATCAAGGAACTGCAGGAATTTATCTCAAGATTCTCCGCCAATGCTTCCAAGTCCAAGCAGGCGACATCCCGCAAACGTGCATTGGAGAAAATACAATTAGATGAAATCAAGCCCTCCAGCCGCAAATATCCCTACATTGATTTCCGCCCTGCCAGAGAGATCGGAAACGAAGTCCTGACCGTGGAAAACTTAAGCAAGACCATTGACGGCGTAAAGGTATTAGACAATGTATCATTCATTGCTGGTCATGAGGATAAGATAGCGTTCGTGGGAAGCAATGAGCTTGCAAAGACCACCCTCTTTCAGATTCTTGCCGGAGAACTGGAACCAGATCAAGGAAATTACAAATGGGGCGTTACCACCAGTCAGTCTTATTTTCCCAAGGACAACACAGCGATCTTTGATACAGATTTACAAATCGCCGACTGGCTGACTCAGTTTTCAGAAATCAAAGACGCTACCTACGTCCGCGGGTTCTTAGGCAGAATGCTCTTTGCTGGAGAAGACGGTGTTAAAAAAATGCGCGTATTGTCCGGCGGCGAGCGTGTGCGCGTCCTGTTGTCCCGGATGATGATCGAAGGTTCCAACATCCTGATTTTGGACGAACCTACTGACCATCTGGATATGGAGAGCATCACTGCTCTCAACAACGGATTAATGAAATTTCCCGGCGTGCTGTTATTCGCCTCCCGAGACCATCAAGTAGTCCAGACCACTGCCAACCGCATCATTGAATTTCTTCCAAACGGCGCTATGATCGACAAGGTTACCACCTATGACGAATATCTGGAAAGCGACGAGATGGCAAGAAAGCGACAGGTATATTCTACCAGCACAGAACAGGAAGCTGATGATTAAGCACTATGCTGATTGGAAGTCACGAAGATTTTTAACATCCTGTCTTGATACAAGAATAAAGGTAACATCCGTGTGGAAGATGATGTAATTACTTTTATTCCTGCGCTGGATGTAAAACAGTAGATTAAACCGCCGCAGGCGCTTTAATAAAAATACAAAAGAATGGGGAATAAAGAAATGAAACGAAAAATCGTAACACTCTTATTGATGTGCGCATTATCTGTAAATTTTTCTGCTTGCGGAAATAACAACACAGACAGTAGCGCAACTTCCAAAACGTCTGAAAACCAAAATGAAGATGCAACAAATGCTGATGAAAGCTCCGAACCAGAGAACCCTGAATCAGAAGAGAGCCAGGAAGATGCTGACAACGCTAAACCAGACGGCGAAGATGCTGCGCCGGAAGAAGAACCGAAGCCGGAAGAAAGTCCCGAAACGATTTACAATATCGGAGACAGCGCACTATTAAAAGATTGGAACATCAATGTAACGGACGCTCAGACTGTAGATTCTATTTCATCCGGCTATATCGTATTCTCCCCTAAGGAAGAGGGAAATAAGTTTCTTCAGGTATATGTCACTGTTGAAAATAAAGGAAAACAGGCTGATAACTTTCTTCCAAGCTTTGGATTAAGAGATGATGTAAGCGCTAAAGTTTTATATTCAGACGGATATGAGTTCAGTGCGACAAACTTATTAGGATATGATAACGAATTACATGATTCCAGTATCAATCCATTATCTTCCCAAACAGGTGAAATAGCCTTTGAGATTCCAAGCACTGTTGCAGATTCTGCAGATGAATTATTGATTGAATTTTCATCTGGCAATGATAAAATAAAATTTAAAATACGCTAATATGATTGATGCAATCTATCATAGCTCTTTAAAAATTTTCTGAGAAGATTATTAGCAACCTGCATTTTCTATAAGTCAGCAGGCAGAAAGACGATTATACGTAAAAATAATAAAGCCCCAGGATCGTTGATGCATACAATCCTGGGGGTTTTTAGCAATATAACAGCGTATTGCATATGAAAACAAGATCCAAAGTGAATATGCTGACTATGTGATCTTGAGAAACAGCTCTTCTGAGCAAAATGATGCTTCTGTACTCTTTTCAAAATATAATGATTTCTTGATTGTCTTTGTGATTTTTTCTTCCATCCACCTCTGCTCTATCTCGCAGAAAATGTCTTTTTTTGTCACTTTCTTTAATTTACCTAGCTATTTTGTTGTACAAAAGACACATTTACTGTATAATCACTCTCAAAGCGAGGTGGACATAACGGGATGCACCAAAGGGTATGCAATTTCAGCGTTCAGAAAGCCTTAGACACCATCCCCTGCTTATCTCATGGATTGGAAAGATAAAGAACACCAGAATAATCCTCTCCCAAAATCATGCGATATTACAGTCAACTCAACGACATAGATAACATGAAGCCGAAAAGCTTGTCGAAGAATTGACGCACCTCCCAAAATATACGAAAGAAGGTGATAGCGCAAACAATACAGTAGAATTTTCAGAAGAATTTATTCCTAAAAAGCACAATCATTGACCCAGAAAGTATATGGGGATATGAGATAAGAACAACACGAGAGAATAAATCTTCTGACGAAACATACATGTTCTCTGTTTCCTGTGCTTCCATTAACATGGAATAACTGAATATACGGATATTAAACTTTGATTTCGTGTTTATGATACTAACGATTATGAAGCAGATAATGTAGCGGAAAAAAACGTGCATGTTTACCCACCGTGGGAGGAAAAGGCTGCACAATACGTCAAAGAAGCACGCAATACGGATTTTGAGGAAAACGGAATTCCTGAAGTAGAGCAAATTGATTTTTTACTTAAGGCTTATGATGAACACGGCGAGTATGTTTTCGCAGACTAAACTATTAACTTAATGTCATAATTATAACAAAGGAGAATTTATTTATGAAAACATGGAAACTTGTATCTGGAATTATTTCAATTGTATTATTTATTTTGGTAGCCTTTCAGTCTTGTGCTGCTGGCGTATTAAATGCCTTAGAAGATAATGGACAATCTAGCGGAAGCGCAGGTTTTATTGTTGCTGTTATGATGTTGTCTGGCGGAATAGTTTCTATCGCTACAAGGAAAAGCACTGGAAAAGGTGGAAATATTGCTTTAATAGTTCTTTTTGGAGTAGGAACATTAGTAGGATTTGCTCTGGCTGGAAATTTTACAGACTTATATATCTGGGCAGCATGGTGTGCTATCAATGCAGTATTGGCAGTAATCTCAATGATAAAAACTAAGAAAGAAGAATAAGCTTACTATCATGCCATCTTTCAAAAATCTTGGAGCTGTTGCTGTCATGGATGATTTTGACGCAAAAAAACTCAGAATTATGTAATTGAAAACTTATCACCATGTTCCTGGGAGAATATCAAGAAAGTTCCTCCCAACGAACGGGATTAAAAAATGCTTGAAGATATAGATAAAAGTCCAGATTGCCATGACCTTATATCACAAGAAGATTTACTAAAAGAATTAGATTTAAATTCATAAACTCAAAACCGCCCCTGCTGCCAACAGGAACGGCTTTGAGATACACCCGAAGATGATGCCAAATTAAATTTAGACTAATAATACTGTATCGTCTTCGGTAACAGGTGGCAATAGACCAGCTGTTATTTTTTACACCTTTTTACGGAGGATGATGCCATGGCAAGAAAATACTATAAACAGAAAGAAAATTCCAGACAACGGTCTGGGATGAAACCTACGCCAAAAACAATCTAAAGCATCACATAAGCCTCTACTCTGACAAGTCGAGCGCAGACCTCGAAAAAAAACATGGCAGAATATAAGAAAAGGCGTGACACAGGAAACATAAAGGTGCAATTTGCACATGCTGCTTCCGGCAGACGCCAGAGAGCTGGCGGGCTTATGACCGCATCCGTATATCACAAAACGTTGGAATCCATCTTGAAGAAAATGAACGCTGCCGCAGGGGGCACGGAACATGATCAGAAAGTAACCGGGCTTACGGCCCATATGTTCCGCCATAATTATTGCGCAAGCTTATGCTACCAGATGCCGAACATCAGCATAAAGAAAATTTCCCAGCTATTAGGCGACACGGAAAAAATGGTGCTGGAGGTATATAATCATATCCTGGAAGAAAAAGAAAATGTCAAGGAAGTCGTTTCGGATGCGATGCTCTTTGAAGATAAATTGAAGATAATGCGGTTTAAAATTCGTATTGAAGATGAATTGAAGTGTGAAACCAGATAAGGATAAAAAATATATTAAAAGCAGATGATATAAAGCCGAGGAGAAAAGGAGTAGCGTTTTTTACTCGGATGGTAAAAGCAGAAATCAAAAATATCAGCTACATGAGGAAATCACTTTGCAACAGCGTCCACAATGATAACGAGCATCGGATTGTGCAAACCACAATCCGAATTGTAAAGTTCTTCGAGAAAGTAATAGAAGACTATCTACCGATATGTTATAATGTCTGTGTTGTCCAACCTACCCCCGGCAACGGGAGGGGGTGTTTGCATGGAGTTATTCTTCACATTTCTTGTAACTGTCGCGGCAGGTGTGGTTTGCCACCTCATCAGCAAATGGCTAGACAGGCACGACAAAGGCAACAAATAGCCTAGTGGACGCTTTGCCACTATAAAAAGAAAAGAAGAATCCCTCGACTGTAC
>CAJTJY010000036.1:4697-24476 GCA_910576975.1 uncultured Lachnospiraceae bacterium | reverse complement strand
CTCCAAGTAATAGAGCTGATTGGAAATATCCGGCGTGTCAATCAGACCGCAGGACATCATCTTATTGGACAATGTTTTTACCGCAAGGGAAAAATGATAGCCTTTTACAAGACTTCTCAATATGTAGCCCCTGACAGAAGCATTGACCTCTGAATTAGAAAAACCACCCATCTGCATCACTCCTTTCTCATGTCACACAAGCTATTTTCAGCTTGCATTGAAAACCTTTGACTTATTTTTGGATAAGTTTAAGGTATTTTGAGAAAAAAGCAACCCAGAGGGGCGGTTTTTCACAGTTTGTAGGGCATATTTCAAGGTTTTTTCACGTTTTGCAGGGCACGTCACATTTGGTCTTCATATAATTTTAAAAAAACATCATGCTTTGACATAAAAGCATAGAATGGAGGATCCAATGATTTTAGTAAGACTTCGAAATTTAAGAGAAGACGCGGACTACACACAGGAATATCTGGCGCATTTGCTGAACGTCTCTCAGCGCACCTATTCCCGATATGAAAACGGGGAACGTTCGATTCCTCTTTCCAGCCTATGTGCCCTGGCTGATTTCTATCAGACCAGCGTAGACTATCTGTTAAACAGGACAGACCACAAGCTTCCTTACCCGCCCTCGCAGAGCGGTCCTGAATTATCTTGAACTTTAAGTGAAGCTTGACCTCTAAGGTCCTTTTTCTATCGTTTGACACAAAAAGGGAGCCGTTGCACTCGCAGGCCCTTTTCCTACTTGTGCAACAGCTCCCGCTCCCTAGAAGAAATCCCCTAAGGGCTTTCCAAAAGCTTGTTCTGCAGTTTTAACAGATACCGCTTGCGGTACTTTACTTCCACATATTTGATAACTTTTCTGTAATACAGCGGATTCCCCGCCCCTCCCGCTATGCCGACCACAGGCAGTCCCTGGATAAATTTCAGCAATACCATGTCAACGGCAAAGGCTTCTGCCGTATCTTTGATCTGCCGCTCCAGTCGTTGCGGCAATTCCTTTGTTTCGCTTGTTCCAGTAATGATTCTGTCAATTTCTTGATTTCCAAGCTCCCATTCATTTCCTTTTTGCATCGCCGTTTCCATCAACTTCAAGATAACATACTGTTCTTGCTGAGTTTGATAGTCAAATCCGTAATGGAGCGCCGTTTCATAGATTCCCTTTAAGAGCACGCCCACAAAAATCACGATATCAGGAAGACCAATCCCTAAGACGCCCAGCCCGATTCCCTCCACGCTGGCAAGCGCCATGTTCCGCATATTTGCCGTTCCAACGTCTCCCCGTACCTTTTTCAATGATTTACGGTCTGCTTTCAACTGGAACGCAAAATTTCGGATCTCATAATCCTCTGCAATAGAATCCTTGTCATATGTTCTTTCTATCACGCCAGTTCCCTTTTCAAAAATCAAGCAAAAGGCTTTGCAGAATGCTTTCTGCAGATTGTCATAAACCTTAGTTGGAACTTTTTCTGCAAGGGCAAGCTTCCATTGGGGCGCAGCGGTTCTGCCTGCTGCCTGGCGCAAAGAAGCCTCCTGCTTTTCCATTATTTTGATTTCTTTTTCAATAGCCTTCCTGGAACGCATACCTTTTTCTCGTCTCATCGCATCACCCTCCCAGCAACAGATTCCTTCTGCGCTGCCGTCTTCTCTTTCTTGTTCTTTCTATAAAGCAGGACTCTACCATTCTTCCTTTCAAATCAGACAGATCATGCAAAAAAATTCTCTGCCACGGTAAAGGTTCCTACCTCTTCCACGATTCCAGTCATATAAATATCTCCGTCTGGCTCTTGCTCTACCAGCAGGCTTCCGCCCGGCATATGCACTGTCACCCTGTCGTCCACCAGGTCCATGCGTTTTGCAGCAGCTGCGGCTGCGCAAGCTCCTGTCCCAGACGCAAGCGTATATCCTGCTCCTCTTTCATATATTTCAATTATAATGTTCGCCCGGTCTTGCACTTTGCAAAGCTGCATGTTGATCCGGTTGGGAAAATAAGCTGCCTGCTCCACGTAAGGCCCTAACGACTTGGCTTTCTGAGAGGTCACTTCCTCCTGCATGATCACGCAGTTTGGCGTTCCCACTGACAGGCAGGTAGCGTTATAAAGATTGTCCTGAAACCGCAGATGCGCATTGACTACCTCTCCTTCCAGCCCTGACATAGGCAATTGTTTTCCCGCATAGGCAGGCTTACCCATGTTGACCCGCATCATCCTTGCATCCTCTTGAAGAAATTCCACAAAAACTTTGCCAGACACGGTTTCTAAGGTAATTTTCTTATCTGACACATACCCTTGGTCCAGCAAATATTTTGCAAAAATAAGGATTCCGTTGCCGCTGCATTCCGCTTCCGATCCGTCTGGATTAAAGATGCGTACTTTGATCTTTTCCTCCTCCCAGAGAGGGCCATACAAGACTCCGTCCGCCCCCACCCCGAAATTTCTGCGACAAAGCATTTCAATATTACGAGTCTGCAGCGTAAAGTGATTTTTGTGAGGATCCAGTACCAGATAATCATTTCCAAGGCCATGATATTTTTTCAAGATCATCTCATTCATTGCACTTCCTTCCATTGACATAGAGATACCGTTTTTTTATCCTATGCTTCCCCGTTTCTTTCTATGCCAATTCCAGGCTTGCTCTCAATCCGCCGCATCATTCCACAAAAGCTTCAGGCTTTTTGTCTCAGAGACCGCCCTGCCATGATCGAGATAAGACGTTTGCCTGACCATCCTCGGCTGACCGTTGACGAATACCGGCATTACTTTCCTTTTACAGTCTGTATGACAGCAAATATCCATAAATCCCACAATGCAGCCTTCCGCAGAAAAAAGGGTTCTGTTTTCATGCAAAGCCTCTTCCAGAGAACACGTTTTTGTTCGCTGGTAATCTTCTTCAGCGCTTCCTTCCCTGCTTTCTGCGTACTCTACCTGAAAATATTTTAATTGCTCTTCCACAGGCTTGTCTTGCAGTGTTTCTATCTGACATGGATTTAAATATTGCTGCTGTCCTTGATCCAGATGTATCAAAATGTTCTTGCGCGCTCTGCCAGGAAATGATTCAAGCAGGCGATTTAACAGCGTTTGGTCCTTACATGGGCCGCTGACGCCCTCTTCGATGGCGTTGACCACAAAATACAGCGCTTTCATGTATTTCTCATGCCAGCGGTTCTTGTCCTTCTCTTCTACGCCGCAGCCTTTCACTCTTGCCTCCGTCATATTGTGAAGCAAGTCTGCTATTTTTACAAAGCAAGCATCCCTGTCAGCGCATACTTTCTTGATATAGTCATAATAATTCTCTTTCGGATCATGCGTAAGCAGCGCCACTGGTCCGGCAATCTCAGCCGGAAACCGCTCCTGAATCTGCTTTAATGTCACATGCGTGTCTTCCACCACGTCATGAAGCAGCGCAATGCATACACGTTTCTCAGTATCCATTTGTTCCGCCAGATGATACGGATGAAAAATATAGGGAATCCCCCCTGCGTCAAGCTGGCCTGCATGAGAATCATATGCCAGTTTCATTGCCTTGTTTGTCAATTCCGTGTATATCAAAGTTTCTCCTCCTGTCATTTGATATGCAGCTTAGAATTTCTCTCTGAGCGTACAATTGGTAGGAAAAAAGCACCTCTAATAATTAAGAAGTGCTTCTTTGTTAATCCCTACTGCCGGATATAGATTCCCTGCTGCCAAGCAAACTGCTCCAATTCCTGTTTTGTGGCATGAGACCAGAACTTGTTCAAGAGCGCAGCTTTCCCTTTCTCTCTCACCAGGGATTCTGCCTTGTTTTCTCTATCGCTCATCACTCTTCCCCTCTCTGCCGCTTGCTCTGAATCCGGTCGTTCCAATTCCTCTGGCTTTTGGAACATGTTTTTTCCACAATCGTCTAAGCTTTCCTGATGCCTGCCTGCGAAACTGGCGCATCAATTTACGAAACTGTTCCCTCTGACGTGGATCCATCCGTCTGAACTGACGGCTCCACCTCTGAATCTTCCTGCCCGCCCGCCACGCTGTGAGCAGCGATAAGATCTTGCAACTGTTTGCTCTTTTCACTCAAAATCGCCTCTACTCTCTCTTGCGTTACCTCGTTCATAAGCTTCTTTCCGGTGGCGTCCATCCCCGTCTCAAGCTGGCGTTCTAGCATCTCCCGGTCAGCAATCAGCCTCTGGATTTCCATAGCCATTTTTTGGTTCGCATCATCTTTGAGTTTCTTAACAAGATCATCTGCGGCCTGCCGTTCTTTCTGCCGCTCTTCTTCCTGCTTGCGCTCTAAATCTTCCTTACTGGTATATATAATATTTCTGCGCTTTACGATGCTTCTGGCAATACTTTCCCTTTCGTTTCTTTTGTCAATGGTGTCCTTCATACTATTCTTCTCCTATAGCATTAAATTCAGTTCTATACCAAAGAGTATACCACGAAAATTCCATGAATAAAAGTAGTAAATTTCGTGCATTCTTTTAATACATCAAATTTTCCGGAGGTAACATCATGGCTGCATACAAAGTAGAAATCTGCGGAGTCAACACATCCAAGCTCCCCGTATTAAAGGAGGAGGAAAAAAATGACCTTTTCTCTAGAATCAAGGCGGGGGACATAGAGGCGCGGGAAACCTACATTAAAGGAAATCTCCGCCTTGTCTTAAGCGTCATCAAACGTTTTTCAAACAGTAACGAAAACGTAGACGATCTCTTCCAGATCGGCTGCATCGGACTTATCAAGTCCATTGATAACTTTAATCCGGAAATCGGCGTCAAATTTTCCACCTATGCAGTCCCGATGATCATCGGGGAGATCCGCCGCTACTTAAGAGACAACAACTCCATACGGGTAAGCCGTTCCTTGAGAGACACCGCTTACAAAGCCATCCATGCCAGAGAAATCCTTTCCAAAGAGCTATCCCGGGAACCCACCATTGAAGATATCGCTGAAAAAATCGACCTCCCCAAAGAGGACATCGTCTTCGCTCTAGACGCCATACAGTGCCCCGTAAGCTTATATGACCCAGTATATACCGACGGCGGAGACACCTTGTACGTCATGGACCAGATCAGCGATAAGAAAAGCAAAGAGGAGACCTGGGTAGAGGAACTCTCTCTAAGCGACGCCATGAAACGGTTAAATGAACGGGAAAACTATATCATCAAGCTCCGTTTCTTTGAAGGAAAAACTCAGATGGAGGTCGCTGAAGAAATACACATCTCCCAGGCCCAGGTCAGCAGACTGGAAAAATCCGCCTTAAAAAATATGAAAAATTATCTTTCTATTGGTCCCACTTATCGCAGAGGGAATTAATTTGATCTGCGAATTTTCCAAGCTCTTTGTTGGGATGTCCTTCTAATTTGCGAATCACGGCAAGCAAGCGCTCCCCTGCCGCCACAAGCCTTGCAAATACATTGGATACCACGCGGGCGTCTTTCACTTTCTTCACTGCCCGCTCCCTGCTGCCCTTTGCAATGCAGATATTTGCCTGCAAATCATAAATATCTCCGCTATAAGGCGCAGTGGCGATGACGCCCGTCTCCTTCGTTACCAGTTCTGCGAAAGTATCGCAGACGGCGTCCTGCCCGTGTACTACAAAGACCCGTTTGGGCGTATTCCCAAACGCCTTAACCCACTGCAGCAGATGTTCCTGGTCTGCATGGCCGCTGATCCCGGCCAGGTTTTCTATTTTCGCCTTGACCTCTATCGTCTCGCCAAACAGCTTTACTTCTTTGGCGCCTCCCAGAAGATGGTTGCCCAATGTGCCCGGAACCTGATATCCCACAAAGAGAACCGTAGAATCTGAACGCCACAAATTATGCTTCAGATGATGACGAATCCTTCCAGCCTCGCACATGCCGGAAGCAGAGATAATTACAATCGGCTTATTTATGAAATTAATCATCTTTGACTCATCACTGGAAACCGCCACTTTAAGGCCTGGAAATCCAATGGGATTGACGCCCTTTTTGATCAGTTCCAACGCCCTGTCCCGAAAACACTCTTTTACATTCTTGTGGAAAATGTTGGTAGCTTCCACCGCCAGAGGGCTGTCAATATACACCTCAAAGTCTGGGAATTCTGGCAAAAGATTTTCTGTTTTAATTTTGCGCATGAAAAACAGCATTTCCTGGGTTCTGCCCACAGAAAACGCTGGGATTACCAAATTCCCTCCCCTCGTAAAAGTGTCTCTGCACACTTTGGCAAGCTCTGCGGCATAATCTGGGGGATGCTGCCGCATCCGGTCGCCGTAAGTAGACTCCATAATGACGTAATCCGCCTCTTTGATATACTGGGGATCACGGATCAGAGGACGGTCGCCTGGACCGATGTCGCCAGAAAATACCAGTTTCACGGTCTCTTCCCCCTCAGTCCCCCACACCTCGATGCTAGAAGAACCGAGCAAATGTCCGGCGTCAATAAAGCGGATGGTGATTTCCGGACAAAGCGTGATTTTTTCCCCATATTCACATGGAACGAAATGCTCCAACGCACCAAGCGCATCCTCCATGTCATACATTGGCTCCACCAGAGGCTTTCCCGCACGGCGTGCCTTGCGGTTCTTCCACTCCGCCTCAAACATCTGGATATGCGCCGAATCTTTCAACATAATGCCGCAAAGTTCTGACGTCGCCTGCGTCGCATATACTTTGCCACGGAATCCATGGCTGTAAAGCAGCGGCAGCAAGCCGGAATGATCAATGTGCGCATGCGTGATCAGCACATAATCAATTTCGGCTGCGTTAACTGGTATCTCCTGATTTACATACAGATCCGCTCCCTGCTCCATCCCGCAGTCCACCAGAAGATTTATCTCCCCCATTCTCAGGTAATGGCAGCTTCCAGTAACTTCATGGGCCGCTCCCAAAAATTCTAGTCTCATCGCACCATCTCCTTTATACTATTTGTATAAAGACATCATAGCACAAATTATCTTTTTATTCAAACCTTACAATCTCTTTTTTCAGACGTTTCATGATTTTTTTCTCAAGACGTGAAATATAAGACTGGGAAATCCCTAATAAATCTGCAACCTCTTTCTGGGTCATCTCCTCCCCTTTGGGATCTTTGAGCCCAAAGCGAAGCTCGACAATGGTTTTCTCCCGTTCAGATAGTTTATCGACTGCATGTTTGAGCAAGTTCTTCTCTACCTCCGTCTCAATATCCCTGTAAATAATATCCTCGTCCGTCCCCAGGATATCGGACAAAAGCAGTTCGTTGCCGTCCCAATCCACGTTAAGAGGCTCGTCAATGGATACTTCCATTCGTGTCTTATTATTTCTGCGCAAGTACATTAAAATCTCATTTTCAATACACCTGGAAGCGTAAGTGGCAAGCTTGATGTTTTTTGTAGGGTTAAACGTGTTGATGGCTTTGATCAGGCCGATCGTGCCAATGGAAATCAAGTCTTCGACGCCAATCCCCGTATTATCAAATTTCTTTGCTATGTATACCACCAGGCGCAAGTTATGTTCAATCAATACGCTTCTCGCCTTTTCAGATTCCTCTCCATCCAGCATCTGGATATATCGGTTCTCTTCTCTTGCCTCTAAGGGCGGGGGCAAGATCTCTGCTCCTCCGATATAGTGGATATCCCCCTTGCGCAGCAACAACAGGTTGTGCAGCTTGGGAATAAGCTTTAATTGAAAATGCTGCGGTATTGTTATTTTAATATACATGTCTGTTCTCCTTTCCTGTTACCCCCCTGATTAATATTCCATACTCTTTCCATTCAGGATCACCTGACATCTGTCATCCTGAAACAGGTTTTCCTCTGCAAGCCCAAGTATCGGCTTTTCCAGATACAACGGCTGATCCTCCCTGAAAATATACATGCCCTCAATGGTTACAGCTTCCAAAAGCCCATGATCCCTGCCCAGGGAGTGAAAGGGTATCATCCGCACCAAAAGCTGCCCCTGTTCCACCTGCCCTTGCAACATCTCCTTTTTTATAATATGTACTGGCTTTCCCACTATCGGATCCACCAAAAGATTTCCCGTATCGAAAAAGCCTTTTGCCGGAATCTTGCCCTGCCTGGTAATCAAAAGCAAATCATAGGTGATATCTTTCTGCCGCCTAAAATAAGCCAGTATTTTCTCTGCAGACCATAAAAACACCGAAGCCGCAAACAGGCAAATCCAAAAATAACGGACGCCAACATTTGCCGCGCTCCACTCCATGGCTCCTCCCAACAGAATCATGGACAGATAAGTCATCACCCACTCTGCCAAAAATTCCCTGACCCTTTTGCACCGAAAACAGATCCAGATCATTAGCGGATTTATGATTAGATGCACCAAAAGCTGATACCACAGATAACGCCGCATCAGCAAAAAAAGGATTAAAGAGCCTGCCGATCCCGCTATGCCTGCCAACACCAGACTTCGAAAACGGATCCGCTGCTTCATCAAGCGCCCTGCAATCTCAAGCGCAATGCAGTCCATAACAAAATTCGTCAGAAACCAGACGTCTGCGTAAAGTTCATATTCCACACCGCCCTCCTTCCCCTTTCTATCTTACTTTAACCCGCCATGAAACATAGTATATCGGAAAGGGACAGATTATTTTGTCAAATTGTTGTCCGGTTTTACAAAGATTTGTCTACATCATACGACAAGAAAAATCGATGGTGTCGCACTAAGATATTTACTTGGTCAAAAGGTTTTGATTGCAAAGCAATGCAAACAAAATGCACAAAAGTCATCTTGGAAAGCTAGATTTCCAGAGTGATTTTTGTGCATTCTGTCTTTGCCGCATCAGCGGCAAGACCTTTTGAACAAGTAAATATCTTAGTGCGACACCATCAATTGTTCCAGATATGCAAAATATTGATGGTAATCATAAAAACTTTGCTAACTTGGCTGGAAATTCTGTCGCAGCAACGCCTATTTTACGGTGACTTTTTTTCCATTGAGCCAGAACTCTCCTTCTCCGTCGCATCCCAGCAACGTATAAGTCTTGCCCTTTACTAAGTTTGTCTTTACTAATTTGGTATAATTCTTATTCCATTTGTATGGAGTGATTTTTACTTTATTGCTGCCTTTTACCAATTCTGCCCTGCCTTTTAACAAGCTGCCGTCAATGTATATCTCCGTATACGCTTTTTTCTTTCCGGCAATGCGAGTGCCCTTGTTCCATCGGTCATATCCGTATGTCGCCGCCAATAGCTGTGTTGCGGTAACCTGCTTCTTCAAGGTAACTGTCAGTCCGCTTGTCGTGGCAGATACAGATTTTACTTTTAATACGTCCGTATTCTTTTCATAGGGATAGCTGCGCGATACGCAGTGATTTTCTCCATATAGCCAAAACAAATTGCATAGTACCTGATAACTTCCTGCCTGGGGAACGGCAAGCTTATTGGTCGCTTGATACCCATAGGATTCTTTCTTTGTCAAAAATCCCTTGTCGTTCACGGTTCTTCCATCTTTCGCACATTCTTTAAAATCAAATTCCAGATTGCTCAAAGTAAATCCATTACTTTCCGTAATTTTCGCCGGCAGCTTTTTATCAATCTCTTTTGCCAGTTTTGCCAATTTAGTAACTTTAGAAGCAGAGCCAAAGGCTCCCTTTGGAACCACCCGAATATTCTGCGTCAGCTCTTTTCCCTTGAACTTAATGGTGATCTTAGTGGTTCCTTTCTGCTTTGCTGTCACAACTCCTTTCTGATCTACGGTGGCAACAGATTTCTTACTGGATGCATAAGCTGCTTTTTTCTGCGAGACATATCCGATCCAAATCGTCTTATCTGAAATGGTCACACGGGCATAATGACCGATATTGAACTTCTGCCCTTTTTCAACTTGGATCGGCTTTTCATCGCTAGCAAATCCCCACTGCCAATCAAAATAAACATTCTCTTGGGCTTGTGCTTTCTCTGCTGGAAACAAAGAAATGCTTAAAACCACCGCTAACAATACTGAAAGCGTTGTTTTTCCTATTTTACTGCTTCTCATTAAATTCTTCAATCTTTCCTCCATTCCGTGCGTTTTTTTGCACATAAAGGTAGTTAGAGAACGCTTTTTTCTCTCTTTCCTCCATTCCGTGCGTTTTTTTGCACATTGTGATATCGCTATTTCTTGGTAGTTACGCTTTTCGCCTTTGACCATTGTGAATAGATCTTTGCGGATGATCCTTTTTGCTTGACTGCCTGATAAGTGCGCATACGCACATAATATTTCTTGTTTGCTTTGAGCTTGGAAATGGATTTGGAAACCGTCTGATTCTTTGCGACGGAAACAATTTTTGTTTGTTTCTTACTGAATTTGCCCTCCGTGGAATAAGCAATCTCATAGCCCGTAACCTGGTCTGGCTGCTTGTTCCATTTCACTGTAAATCCTTTGTTCTTAGGCGTCAGTTTGACGATAGACGTGGTTTTAGGCGCTATGGTAAAGCTCTTTATAACCTTTCCTTTATAATTGCCTTTGAATTTGACAACCACTTCGTAGCTTCCGACATTCTTCATCCCCTTTGGATAGGAAACCGTATAATCCGATTGGGCTTTCAGTGCCTTGCCCTTGCTGTCCTTTACCGTGACCGATGGTTTCTGCACTTTCTTATTATAAGTAAGAGAATTCTGGGAAAGCTTTATCGTCTTTGCCGCATAGATCACGGTTTTCTTTCTCTGATCTTTGCATCGGGTGCATTGTTCTGACACGCTTCCATTCTTCTTAGCGTCAGCCTGGACGACTTTCTTCTGATAATTGTGACCGACAGCCGCAATCGGTTCAAATCCACTGATGATCAAGCGACATCCAGAGCAATGGATTCCTTCCCGTTTTCCCTCCTGGGTACAAGCGGCTGGAACCTCCGCCTCTAGGACGATTGCATGACCAGGTGCCGCAATCTCTTCCGTATAGCTGTTCTGGCACTCTGCACAAGTAAAAGTCTTTACGCCATATACCGTGCAGGAAGGAGCCCTCGTGACCTCGCTTACATAGTTATCATGGGAACACTCTCCGGCATAACTGTACTTATATTCTTTCTGCTTTGCATAGTCTTCCGCCACACTGTTTCTTTCTACGATCATCATCAAGCTGCCGCAGTCTTCAAAGGCATAAAAAGAAATATCAGATACGCCCTTTGGTATCGCAACTTTCTTTAGTTGACTACATCCCTGAAATGCAAAATCCCCGATGCTTCTCACGCTGTCTGGCAATTGAACGGTTGCGGCGATTCCTGCCGGACAGCAGATCAGCGCAGTGATATCTTTATTGTATAAGATTCCATCTTTGGACGCATAAGCATTATTGTTCTCATTTACAGATATCTCCGTAAGGCTTTCACATGCTGCAAACGCACCTCTGTCTATACTGACGACATTGGCTGGAAGATTTGCCTCTTGCAGTCCAGCACATCCAGAAAATGCCTGATAAGAGATTTCTTCCAGGTTCTCAGGGAATACGACGCTCGTTATATTGGCGCAGCCAAAAAACGCTTCTTCTCCGATTTTGGAGACATTGCTTGGAATGGTTATCATTCCTGCCTTTCCATCAGGACAGCAGACCAGCGTTGATCCATTTTTATCATACAAAATTCCATCCTGTGCCGCATAGTCAAGATTTGCTTCTGCCACTGTCAATTCTTGCAAACCGCTCCCCTGAAACACAGCGCTGCTGACATGGGCAATGCTTTCTGGAAGATTTATCGTTTTTAAGTTTTTGCAGCTTTCAAACATGCGCTGTCCCATCTGAGTCAATCCTTTCGGAAGCGTTACAGACGTAACGCCGCTGCAGCCTGAAAATACACTGTTTCCTATCTCTGTCACGCTTTCTGGCAGTTCCACGGACTTGATGCTGGCACATCCAGAGAAAGCATAATCTTCCACTTTTACCACTCCCAAGGGAATTGTTACATTTCCTGTCTTTCCGCCTGGGTAGCAAAGCAGCGTCTTTGCCTCCTTATCGTAAAGCGCCCCTTGCTCGGACTGGTAAACAGGGTTGTTCTCTGCCACCGTGATATCCGTCAGCTTGCTACAATTGGCAAAAGCGCAGCTTCCGATATCTGTTAACGTTTCTGGAATCGTTACCCTTCCCAGGCTGGCGCACCCGTAAAATGCATTAATATCGATTATTTCTACTTTTGATGGAATAACGATCTCTTCCAGGCTGGCGCACCTGTAAAACGCATCATGCCCGATGCTTGTAATAGCTTGTGGAAGCGTTGCGCTTTTTAGTTTGCTGCAGCCGGAAAACATGCCATAGCCAATGTTGCTTACTCCTGCGGGAATATCAATGGCGTCCAGTGTTTCACAGTCTTTAAACGCCCGCTCTCCGATAACTTGCACGCTCCCTGGAAGTTTTATTGCGCTTAAATTGCGGCATTCAGAAAACACATCGTTGCCAATCGTTTCCAAATTGTCTGGCAAGCTCAGCTCTCTCAGATTGCTGCACCCGGAAAATACGCTGTTTTCCAGCGTTTTTACGCTTTTGGGAATCTCTATTTCTGTCAGGCTGGTGCAATTTTGGAACATGCCTGCTCCAATGGCTTCTGGATTTCCCAGCAATTTGACAGAAGTAAGTCCCAGGCACCCTTGAAAAGTCTGATTTGCCGTATTGACAACGCTTTCTGGAACCTCCAGGTTATTAAGGCTGGTACAGCCGGAAAATGCCAGTCTTCCTATGCTCTTCAGACTCTTGGGCAGGTTGATGGTTTCCAGCCTGCAGCAGTCGCTAAAGGCGCGTCGCCCAATTTCCGTGATCCCTTCTGGCAGTTCTACTTTCTTAAGCTCTTCGCAGAGTTCAAAGGCATATTCCCCGATCGCCGTCACTTTAGCTCCGTCTATCTCTGCCGGAATCATAAGCTCGGCGCTTGCGCCCGTATAACTGGTAATTTCCAGGGTGCCGTCCTCCAATTGACTATAGCCAATGCCGTTCTCGGTGACAGACCTCTGTCCGATTCTGCCAATTTCCGGCGAGACTGCCTGCGTCAACGTCTCTACTGCTTGTTTCCCTGCATAGGCCGTCGCCTGTGGCAGGCTGGCGCATGCCAATGACGCCGCCATGCCCAGGCACAATAATTTCTGACATTTCATAAATAATCCTCCTCTTTTTCTAGGTTACTTCTTGGTAACCACCGTCTTTGCTTTCGACCAGGCAGAATAAAGCTTTTTGGATTTTCCATTGACCTTGACCGTCTGATACGTCCTGATCTTGACATAATATTTCTTCTTCGCTTTCAGCTTGGTGATGCTTTTGGAAACGGTCTTGTTCTTCGCCACCTGCACCGTCTTGGTAGCCTTTTTGGCGAACTTGCCGTCCGTGGAATAAGCGATCTCATAGCCCGTCGTCTGCTGTGTTTGCTTCTTCCACCTTATGGAAAATCCCTTTTTTCCAGGCGTCGCCTTAGTCACAGAGGTTCCCTTGGGGACGATCGTGAAGCTTTTCGTCGCCGTCCCTGCGTAATTGCCCTGGAACCGAATCGTGACAGCATAGCTTCCGACGTTCTTCCTGCCTGCGGGATAAGAAACTGTGTAATCCTTGCCTGCTTTTAATACCGTCCCTTTGCTGTCCTTTACCGTCACCGACGGGGTCTGCGCTTTGTTGTTGCAGGTATAGGAATTCTTGGAAAGACTTATCGTTTTCGCTGCGTAGACAACAGATATCCATTCTTCTTTTCCGCACACTGCGCACTTTTTGAATCTGCCCCCATTCTTCTTAGCAGTCGCCTTTTGAAACGAGAATTCATATCCGTGGGTGTCAGGCGTACAGGGTGCATATTGGTATGTGAATCCCAGTCTCTGTGCATAGAATTTTGCAGCGCTGTCGTAGGCTCCAACCCAGACCATGCGTCCCTCGCACCCTTGAAATGCTCCGTCCTCTATCACAAAGCCGCTGACCGGGAATACCAATTTCTCCAAACTGTTACAGTAACGAAAGGCAGCGTATCCGATATAGGTCAGGCTTTCAGGCAATACTACGCTTCCTGTCTTTCCTCCCGGACAGACGCGCACGCTTTTCATCTCCTTATCATACAATACGCCGTCCACAGACACATATTTTTCATGTTCGCCGTCTATCGTAATTCCATTCAGTTTTTTACAATAATAGAATGCCGATTCATCCATAGAAGCTGTTCCAGGAACTGTCACTTCGCCTGTCTTTCCTCCCGGACAGCGAAGCAGCTTTGTCTTTTCTTTGTTATAGAGCACCCCGTCCACGGAAGTAAAATGTTCATTGGCGTCGTCCACGTCTATGCTGGACAATTGATCACAGAGATAAAAAGCAAATTCTTCGATCCACTCCACATTTTTAGATATTTGAATGCTTTCAAGGCTGCTGCAGTTCCGAAAAGCCTCCATATTGATTACGCGTACGCTTTCTGGAATATTTACTTCTTTTAGACTAGTGCAGTTTTGAAACGCACTCATGCCAATTCCCCGTACACCTTGCGGAAGAGTCATATACGTAAGCTTGCTGCAGCCATAAAAGGCGCTTGACCCAATATCAACCACGCTGTCGGGAAGTGTCACGCCAGCCACTTGTTCACAATTGTAAAAGGCTCCGGACCCTATATACGTAACATTTTCGGGAACGGAGACATTCCCAGTCTTTCCAGCGGGACAGCAAACCAAACGTTTCATATCCTTTTTATACACAATCCCATCCCTGGACGTATAGACCTCGTTGCTGCTGTCTACCGTAATCTCGGTTACCTTGCCACAGCCCGAAAAGGCGCTCTGGAAATATACTTCTTCCGTGACGCTGCCTGGGACATTCACAATTCCAGTTTTTCCGCCCGGACAACAAATCAGTCGCTTTTTCTCTTTATCAAACAGCATTCCATCCTGGGAAACGAACGCCGCATTTTTGCTGTCCACCTGAATTTCTTTGAGATTGCTGCAGCCAAAAAACACGTTGCTTCCGCTAATGCTTGTCACATTTTGGGGAATCCTTATGGCTGCAAGGCTGATACAGCCAGAAAAAGCGGAAGAGCCAATACGCTCCACTGATTCTGGAAGCTCTATGGCTGCAAGGCTGACACAGTTTTTAAAAGCGCTATTTCCTATGGAAGACAATCCCTCGGAACATGTGACGTTTTTGAGTCTGATGCAGTTTTCAAAACTCTTATCCAACTCTTGCAGGTTTTTCGGAAGGACGATGCTTTCTAAGCCGCTGCCATAAAACGCCCAATCTTCTATCGCTTTTAAGCTTTCTGGAAGCTTTACTGTTTTCAGGCTTTTGCAATCGTAAAACGCTTGCTCGCCGATTGTGGTCACCCCCTCAGGAATGGTTACGGTTTCTATGCCCTCCTGACGAAAACAACTCCTGGCAATGCTGGTGACCTTTTTGCCGTCAATCTCAGACGGCACAATCACATCCTTTTCAATGTCCTCTTCGAAATACGCATGCCGCACAATCTCCACGGTTCCGTCTTCCAACACCCAATACGCAAATTTGCCATACCATACGGGTTCTGTTCCCACAGTTCCTTTTTCTGTGCCAAAAGCAGGCAGTCCTTCCTCCTCTGTCACAATATCTTTGTCCCACAGGCGTTCTTCCCGCCATGCTTTCCCCTGCTGCTCATCATTTGCCGGAACAGACGCCGCTGCGTTTCCTGCGGGGAGGGCTGCTGCAGATACCACTATGGCCAGCAGCATCGATAAGATACGTTTTCTGATTCCTGACATTACATCATCCTCCAATTCCTTATGCATATTTCATAATTTTTCCAACTATAACTTTAAATTTTTGGAAAATATTACCAAATCATTATATTTCTATATTCATTTTTTTACAATCTATTTCTTTCCCATTTTGCAACTGTTGGATGCCATACAAGTAATAGGCTTCGTTATAAAGGCTGACGCCATGGGAACGCAGACAAGGATAGCGGCGAAGATAAAACAGACACATGCAGATTATACGCTGGCAATAGAAAAAAACAAAAAATCTATACTGGGAAATCATTGAATATTTCGAGGACGAAGAACCTCTATAAAGAAATAAAAGATCATCCGCTGGCATTTGTAGGTAATATCTTCATAAGAAGATAACACTGCAGAACTTTCATTCGGCTTTGTCAAATAATCTGCGCCCATAAATTGTCTGAACATTCTCAGTGACTATTTGCTGCCACAGCTCGAATTGCCGAATTCTGCCAAGGCAATTGCTTGCGCCTTTACAGAATTCCAGCAATTCGATAAAATCAGAATTTGAGTCCCGACAATTAATAGCATTTTCGTTCCATCCTGCTTAAACAGTAACGATGTTATCGCTATCATTTGCTCAAGTGAAATAGGTCCATTACTACTTTTTTACTACCTTTGAAAATGAAAACCTGAAAAGGTTTATGATAAACATAAGAACTTCTCCCCATATCTGAAATGCCGGAAAAGCCCGGGATCACGGACTATTCTGACATATAAGAACTTCTAACGAGATAATCAGACTTTGCCAATACTTTTATCACAAAAGTTCTACCATTTCCCCCTGGCTTCTAAGCCACATGTCAATCCCCTTTCCAAAAACCTCGGCGCTGACCGTATAAATCCCCTCCTCCTCTTTTAAAATTCTTGCCGTTGAAATCCTGTCTAAAACGGCGTCAATATCATTGCCAGAATATTTAAATTTTATCTTCTGTAATTTCCCGCCATACATAAACTGTATTCTCTTTCGAAACTCTCCTTCCTCAAAACGGCTGCTGTAAGGGATATGGAATCTTTCCCCCAGCACCTGCAAACCTTTGATTCGGTCCATCCGGTAGATCGTCGGAAAAGAATCGTTTAACACGTCAAAATTTTTCCAGACCTCTTTATCATCAATAAATGCCGTCAGATAAAAATAATACTCAGAAAACATGATTGCGACAGGTCTTACTTTCCGCTTTACCACAGCTTTGTCTTTCGTCCTTAAGTATTCCATTTGTATGCACTGACAATAATTCCTCATTTCTGATCAGTTCTGTTACCAGTTTCTGGTTGTGTTCTGGAACGCAGCAGGAAATCAGCTTACTTAAGACATCTGACATTTCACTTTTTGGAAAAGCCCTGCTGTCCAGCAATATCTTACAGATTGCAAGAATCTCTCCATTTGTCAGCTTCAGCTTATAGATCTGTTCCATACGAACCCCCTTGTTCACATGATCATATATCACTGAATTAACGATCCCTGTATTGCCAATATCTGATTCCATGAAATTTCTGATATCATCGATATCCCTTTGTATTGTTCTCTCATTTACACCAAATTTCTGCGCCTCCTGCCCCTGTTCCTTTTCTTTCTCTTTTAATTGTTCTAGCATTTTCTCTCTCATATGATCTTCCTCTCTGTCTTCCTTCTGCTACGCCATTGTTTTACGCATTTCCTCCCTTCTCATATCGATCTTCATTATACACCCCGGCAACGACATATTATGTCATTGTCAATTTTTTGCTACAAATCAAAGCAATGCAAACAAGTAAATATATTCGTGAGACGCCCCTCTTTTGATGTTATAAAATTATAAAATATGGAGACTCAAGAAAGTTCTATTTTAAATTTCCCTATTTTAAATTTCCCCATTTTACAATTCATAATGCCAAAAGGTTTCCATCACAAAGTGATGAAAACACTTTGCACATAAAAGCGCTCTGAAAAGCTAGCTTTTCAAGCACTTTTTGTGCAAGATGTCTATGCTGCCAAAGGCTGCAAGACCTTTTGGCACTATGAATTGCAAAATGGGGAAACTCAAAGGTTCTATATATTGACATATTTTTGTCAAAGTTATATATTATAGGTATCATTAAATACATAATTTTTAGGAGGGTCCTACACATGAATAACTTAAAATTAGACGTAGCTGATCAGATCGCCGTCCTGACAATCAGCAGGCCAGGCGCATTAAACGCTTTGAACAGCGAGACTTTGGACGAGCTGAACACTGTGCTCAGCGAAATTGAAGCAAGAGACGACGTTAAAGTCGTAATCCTCACCGGCGGTCCTGACAAAAAAGAAAACGCATTCAAATCTTTCGTCGCTGGCGCTGACATCGCTGAGATGGTGAACTTTTCCGCTGCTGAGGCACGCGCTTTTGGCATGAGGGCTGCAGAGCCGTTCTTCAAACTGATGAACATGCGTCAGGTAACGATCGCTGCTGTCAACGGATTTGCACTGGGCGGCGGATGCGAGATCGCCATGGCTTGCGATATCCGTATCGCATCTGACAACGCCACCTTTGCACAGCCTGAAACTGGCCTTGGCATCATTCCTGGCTTCGGCGGAACCCAGAGGCTTGCCCGCCTGGTAGGCATGGGACGTGCCAAAGAATTAATTTTCACCTGTGACAATATTGACGCTGCAGAGGCTTACCGCATCGGCTTGGTGAACAAAGTAGTTGCCAAAGAAGAACTCATGGATACCGCAAAGAAAATGGCTTCAAAGATTATCTCCAAAGGAAGCTACGCTGTTTCCATCGCAAAAGCTGCGATCAACAACGGCTATGACATGGACATCAAGAATGCTGTAGAAATGGAAGCGAACCTGTTCGGCATTACCTGCTCCACACATGACAAGACAGAAGGCATGACTGCTTTCTTAGAGAGACGTGCCGCTGATTTGACCGATTTCTAATTTTCGCTTTACGGTTATAGGTAACACTAATGATCAAAGGACTGCCGTATTCAGAGGAGATCAGAAGATATGGAATATTTTTATAAATAAGCCATATCCTGACCTGCTCCCTGTCTTACGGCAGTCCTATTTTAAATTCCCCTGTTTTCATTCACAGGAAGCCTTATTTTGATGCTCACAGACTTCGTTTGATTTCGAATTTCTTTCCAGAATTATTTTACAATTTTCACCTTTTTCCCCTGCCCTTTGTTCCGAAGTAACTTTTTATAGGAAGATAATTTCTGTGCCGGAACTTTGATCTTTGCAGTAGACTTGATACCTTTCAGGGCATTTTTACCAATTTTCTTGAGCTTTTTAGATTTTATGGATATAGATCCCAGTTTCTTGCAGTTTTTAAAGGCATTGCTGCCGATTTCCGTAACCCCTTTTCCAAGGGTTGCCTTACTGAGATTTGTGCAGCCTTCAAATGCGGATGCTCCTATGAGCTTTACATTATCTGCGATTACAACGCTTTTGATCTTCTTATTATTCTTGAAAGCCTTACTTCCAATAGCAGTTACTTTGAAAGTTTTCCCGCCAATTTTCATTTTTGAGGGAACTTTTATTTTTGTGGTTTTCTTATTCTTTACTGCCGTCATTGATACCGTGGATGCAGATGTCACCCGATATTGATAGGAGCCAACTTTGTAAGATGCACCCTTCTTTATGGTAATGGCAAAGGATTTCTTTACTGTCCCCTTATAATCTCCTCTTCCTTTTATCGTTACTTTCCCGGTTCCTACATTGATATTATTCTCATAGGTCAGCGTATAATCGGTTTCTTTTAACAATGTTTTGTTTCCATCTTTGACCGTGACCGTGGGAGTTTTGGGCTTCCCGTCATAGGTATAGGCAGTTTTACTTAGCGTTATCCTGCATTGGGAGAGTTCTTTTGGTTCCTCCACCGGCGGCTCCTTCTCTGTAATTACAAATTCCTTTGTCACCGTCCCGGTGTAATCTCCCGTTCCTGTTACCTTTACTTTCCCAGTTCCTATGTTGATATTATCCTCATAAGATAGCGTATAATCGGTTTCTTCTAACAATGTTCTGTTTCCGTCTTTGACCGTGACCGCTGGCGTTTTGGGCGTCCCGTCATAGATATAAGCAGTTTGGCTTAGCGTTATGATGCATTGGGAGAGTTCTTTTGGTTCCTCCACCGGCGGCTCCTCCTCTGTAATTGCAAATTCCTTTGTCACCGTCCCGGTGTAATCTCCTGTTCCCGT
>CAJTJY010000036.1:0-4600 GCA_910576975.1 uncultured Lachnospiraceae bacterium | reverse complement strand
CCTCCTCTGTAATTGCAAATTCCTTTGTCACCGTCCCGGTGTAATCTCCTGTTCCTGTTACGCTTACTTTTCCGGTTCCTACATTGATATTATCCTCATAGGCCAACGTATAATCAGTATCTTCTAACAATGTTTTGTTTCCGTCCTTGACTGTGACCGTGGGCGTTTTGGGCGTCCCGTCATAGATATAAGCAGTTTGGCTTAACGTTATGCTGCATTGGGAGAGTTCCTTTGGTTCCTCCACCGGCGGCTCCTCCTCTGTAATTGCAAATTCCTTTGTTACCGTCCCGGTGTAATCTCCTGTTCCTGTTACCGTTACTTTGCCGGTTCCTACATTGATATTATCCTCATAGGCCACCGTATAATCAATATCTTCTACCAGTGTTTTATCGCCAACCTTGACAGTAACCTCTGGCTCCTTGGCTTTTCCATCAAAAACATAGGACGTCTGGCTTAAGCTTACGTGATCAGCAGAAATCGATGTCTTTTTTTCTGTTTCAAGGAGATTATCGGTGGTCTCCCTTCCATCTACGGAAATCCTGCAGAATATTGGAGCGCTTTCTCCAGTTTTCGTTCCAGTATAATACCACACGACCTGCCCATTCTGCACGATCGGATGGCAGTCAGAAAGGGAACCATGGAAAGATTGTTCTGCTGTGACTTTATTTCCGTCCTCATCAATCAATTGGCTATGTACAGTTGTTCCCGATGCATCTGTCTCATTCCAAAGGACAAGAAAGGTCTTTTCGTTGATTTTCACCAGCTGCGGCGTCGAAACCGTCACACCGCTGTCCGCATCGTAATCTGTCAGATATACCATGCGTGTATCCTGGTTGCGCAGAAGATCCTTGTCTGTGATATTTACAAAGATATTCCGCACTGAAGAGCTGCTGTTATTGGCATAATTTCCGGCAAAAATATAATAATGTTCTGATACTTCTAGTCCGCCAAGACTCGCCCTGGTCGTATTGTTCCCGATAGTTCCTGGAAATACCAGTGCGTTGCAATGCTCTACAGATGCTCTTGCAAAAGTTGTGTCTTTGATACCCGGATATTTGATCAGCACGGCAGCCCTCGGATAGGCGTCTCCGTGGTCAAGCGCAATCAAATCTTCCCCATCCATCTGAAGGAACTGGTTGAAAGAGTGCGATACATAACCGCCATGGTCGATATTTGCCACCTTTGAAAATACATCCGTAATTTCCATAGAAGGCATATCTACAGTGACTTGCAGGTTCGACTGATGACCGTCGTACATCTCATGGCAAGTGCGGATATAGAGTTTATCCCCATTCTCTGCAAAGCGAAGGCTTCCGGCGTCGAAAGGTACTGTGGTATTTTCGCCGTATAAAGAACAGGAAGATACACGGTTCCAATCCTGATCGTATTTAACGATACGCATAACCTCCATCTCATCACTTCCCGCGCTGTTTGTCTGTCCGTAAATAGCGAAACGATACATGCCTGAAACATAGAATCCGCCGACAAGAGGCAGTTCATCTGGAATATTGCCGCTTTCTCTCAATGTTCCGTCCATTCCATATGTTTCATGCACCAGTTTGCCATCTATAAACTCTGCCCGTTCCAGGCACCCTTCCTGGTTCTCAAACAGATAGGACTTCATCGGGCTTGACCAACTGGTATAATTCTGCGCATTGTAATTACTGCTCGCCGTTCCTCCAGAAGTTTCTATGCGGAAATCCTGTGGAGGCTGTTCTCCCCGGACTGTGACGAAGCATTCAGTGGAAAGTTCGCCGGCAGTCACTTTGATCTTTGCCGTTCCGGCTGATAAAGCCTTAACCTGGCCATTCTGATCTACAAAAGCAACACCTTTCTCAGATGTATCCCAGACATATTCTTGCACTACGGCGTCCTCCGGCAGCACTGCAGGCTGAAGCACTGCCGTCTCTCCCACATCCAGAATCACGAAAGAGGGATTCAGCGTCAGCCGTTCTGCTGGAATGGCATCGCCATGTACGATGCGCATCCGGCTCCATGGCAGTACGTCATAGCCTTGTGCGCCTTCTGGAACAAAAATCCGTACATTTGCGGCCTGTTTAATCAATTCCGCCTGGGCATCCTCTCCCTGCAGATAGATACTGTAGGAGATGGACGGGGCTTGGGACGACCTTAGACGGACAGTTCGTAAAGAGTCACCGAAAAAGACGTTGTCTGCCACAGATGTAACAGTTTCCGGCAATGTGAGTTCCGTAAGCGCATTACATTTGCTAAAATCGTTAATACTCGTAACTTGCGCATCTATCGTCGCTGTCTTAAGGGAAGTACACCCGGAAAAGACGCTGCTTCCTATCTTCGTCACCGAGGACGGGATATAAGCTGTCTCTGCCTTGGTGCAGTTCTCAAACGCATTGTTTCCAATGGAGACTACCGTATCTGGTACTATAATCTCGGTAAATGGCATCCCATAGCAAGCCTTATCCGCAATGGCTGTTACTCCATTTGGAAGTATGAATTGTGTATTTCCTGCTGCGGCATACTGGATCAGCGTAAGGCCGTCTTTTGTAAGCAGCATCCCTCCTTCCGATTTAAAGTTTGGGTTTGCCTCCGAAATTTCAAATGTTTCCAATGCTGTGAGCCCATAAAAACAGTTCCCTCCGATCGATGCTACTCCTGAGCCGATTACAATGCTTTTCAGTTTGCCGCAATCCATAAAATCTCCTGCTCCAAGTGATACGACGGTATCTGGAATCACGACCGATTCAAGCGGCGTTCCTGTAAAGACGTACCCACCGATTTCTGTGATGGTCTCGGGAAACACAATGGACTCAAGCTTTGACTCATAAAAAATCCCACCGTTCAGACTCGTAAGGCTATTCGGAAGGCTGACGGAGCGGATTGAGGCTCCCATACAGCAATACATGCCGATTTCCTGAAGCCCTTCGGGGAGTATGAGGCTTTCCAAATACTGCAGGTTATTCATGGCATAGTCGTCAATGGACGTGACCCCACTTGGTACGGTAAATTCAACATCCTCCTTAAGTACCGGATATATCTTCAATTCCGTCATATCTTTGGAATACAGTACGCCGTCCACCGCAGTAATCACGGTATTCTCAGAAGATACACGGTATTCCTTGGTCTGAATATCATAGATCTCATCGGCCATGATCATATTGATGTCCCTGATATAATTATATGTTGCAAAGTTTTTCCCCAAGGACACAAAATTTAAATTATGAGAATGGGTAAAAAACGGCACATTTGACAGTCCGGCAACACTGTCTGGAATCGTAATACTGTCAAAACGATTATAACGAACCGTGCTCCATCCGCTTGGTTTTCCAATATACTTTACCACATACCCGTCAATTTCCTCCGGAATCACAAGATCCCTGTCCGTTCCATTGTATTCATCTACAACGGCAACGGTCTCTCCCGACTCTTCCTTAAGTTCGTATTTCCACAGACCATCACTGCTTGTAAGGACGCTGCCTGCCGCTTCTACAACCGGAGTTTCAAATAGCGGCACACTAAAGATACCCAGCGCAAACACCAGCATCCAACTGATCAATCGAAATACCTTGCTTTTTTTCTTCATGGCACATTTCCTCCCTTTTTATTCTCCTGCAATTTTCCTCTTTTTACCAAAGTCTTCCCATGCCAATCCACTATTCCTCTTTTCCATACAATATTTTGTATAGCTTCTTCAGCAGCAGATTGTCTCTGAATTTATGGAAAAGCTATAGAAAGAATCTCGTTCTTATTTCAGTTCTGAAAGAGCTGCCCTCGTTCCCGGAGGTACGATGCTTTCATAACGGTAAAGGCTTTGGGGATCTGTATTGGCATTCCTGTCTACAGACATATTTTTCACTTCATCCAATGTCAGGATACATGCATCCGCAAAATCCCCTTATTCTATGGCTAAGTATTCCCGGGTATTTTCATCCTGGCAAACAGCATGGTCATAGACAGAAGCAATCAAGCTACCGCTGTATTCATCAAAGCTGAATTTTGTAAAACCGCTCCAGATTCCTGTCTTTGGATCATAGGACGATATTTCCTCAATGGGCACGCCCTTATAGAAATATTCTTTGCCATCCCCATTCTTTGGGAATGGAAGCTTTGCATCTTTTATCACAATATCCGCATCCGGCGGACAACTGAGCCGATATACGAGAATCTCTGGTCTAATCTCTTTGCCTGTATAATCGAATACTGCCCCTTGGGAAAATATTATGTCTGTAAAATCAGACAATTATTTTTCTGAGTCCTCCTCTGAAATAATAGTGAAATTTAATAATCTGGATTCTTCCCATTTTAAAATATCTATATCTGAATTTTAGTTAAATATCCATATTTTGTCAAGGGCATTGATATCCTTGAGTTTCCGCAGTTCTGTCCACAAAACTGTCAAATGGCCATGCGGATTATAAACAACTTTCAAAAATGAGGGGATATATCCATTTTTTTAGTAAAATTAAGGCGTCTAATCAAAAACTTAGTAAACAAAAACAGGAGGACTCCTTATGTCTAACTCTACCTCGGATGGGTTCGGATGGTTCAGAAAACACTGCTACAAAACTCTATTTTTCCAGATGGAAAATCGAAGAATATTTCCGTTGTAAGAAGCAGGTGTTCC
>CAJTJY010000035.1 GCA_910576975.1 uncultured Lachnospiraceae bacterium | reverse complement strand
CTATCAAAGCTTCTTGGGGAACGGCGTATGACGCAGAAAAGATTGTCAGAGCTGACTGGAATAAGGCGAAATGCCATCAATGAATGGTACCATGAAATTGTTGTCAGTTTGAAGGTAGAGCATATAGACCGGATATGTGAGGTGTTAAATTGCTCTGTTGAAGAACTGATAGAGTATATTCCAGACAAGGTACCGAAAACGGGAAAGCACTTGGTAATCGAAGAGCATGGGAACCGGAAGACAGGAAAGGGACAGTGATAAAATCACTGCCCCTTTTTCTGTGAGTAAAATCGGGAAATATTTCCCGAAAGTTTTTGACATTTATTTTGAAAATCTTTGACAAAAATTTTGAGCGGCTACAGTGAAAAATAAATGTTATAACCTTTATAAAAAGAAGAAAAGAGAGATTGATGCTGATATGGAACAGGAACGTCCTGACTTAGTCTTTCCTGAAGGGCTGGATGAAAGATTAGAGAGGATGGAAAAGAAAGAATTGATTCTCAAATTAATCAAAGAGATGAAACAATCTTATCAGGACGTCTTGCTGATGCAATATTATCACGAAATGGGAACCGATGAGATTGCAAAAATTATGAATACCACGCCGGACAATATCAGGCATATTTCCAAAAGAGCCAAAGAGAAACTACAGATCATGCTCAAGAAATATGGAATCAGTGAGTAGAAAAGGCTCGTAGATGTTGTAAATTTACATAGAGGTGGACAATAAGATTATAAGTGAAGCAATTGTAAGAGAAGTGCAAAATACCCTTGATTTTTCTGGGGTTGAGTGTTATAATACTAGCTGAACGCTTTTGGAGCATAGCGTTTTTATACATGAAAATGTGTAAAATCAAGCTTGAGAAGGACCCATTGAGGGCGAAAGGTAGAAAGGAGGAACCACTGTGAAAGTAAGATCATCCGTAAAGCCTATTTGTGAAAAATGCAAGATCATTAAGAGAAAAGGAAGCGTCAGAGTGATCTGTGAGAATCCAAAGCATAAGCAGAGACAGGGGTGAGAACACAGCTCCCCTGCTTGTTGTTTAGAGATTTATTTATGTGCGGCTGTAGCAAGGCGTAATTGCCCTTGCTATTCATAATAACAGCATGTACGGCTGGAATGCCGGTTTTTTACCGAGGGAACCGGGATAGAACGGTACAGAGAGACCAGAGCGACAGTATACACACATTTCAGGGCGAGCAACCGCAGCTGTATATGGTTGGCTGACGTCTGCAGATTTTGTTGCGGATTCTGCAAATTTTTATGTTTAAACCAAATGGAATGATGTTCCGTTTAGAAAAAATTATGGAGGTGTACGACACACATGGCTCGTATCGCAGGTGTAGATTTACCAAGAGAAAAACGTGTTGAGATAGGATTGACTTATATTTATGGTATTGGCAGAGTGAGTTCTAACCGTATTTTAGCAGAGGCAAAAGTGAATCCAGATACTCGTGTCAGAGATTTGACTGACGAAGAAATAAAGAGAATCAGTGAAGTGATTGACAAGACTCAGACAGTAGAGGGTGATCTGAGAAGAGAGATTGCGCTCAATATAAAGAGACTTCAGGAAATTGGATGCTATCGCGGAATCCGCCATAGGAAAGGGCTTCCTGTTCGTGGACAGAAAACGAAGACCAATGCGAGAACCAGAAAAGGTCCGAAGAGAACAGTTGCAAATAAGAAGAAATAGAGCGCTTCCTGAGGGCGAGCTGGTTAGCATAGCCACAGTATAGCGCGGCATTAAGGTTGACGAACACAATTACTATATGGAAAATATCAAATAAGAAGAAAGTAGGTTAGTTTAGAAATGGCGAAAAACACTGCAAAAAAAGTGACAAAAAAGCGCGTAAAGAAAAACGTTGAACGTGGACAGGCGCACATTCAGTCATCTTTTAACAATACAATCGTTACTATAACAGATGCTGAAGGAAATGCTTTATCATGGGCAAGTGCTGGCGGTCTTGGCTTTAGAGGTTCAAGGAAATCTACTCCGTACGCTGCGCAGATGGCGGCAGAAACTGCTACCAAGGCAGCTTTGATTCATGGTTTGAAAACAGTAGACGTTATGGTAAAAGGACCTGGTTCTGGCCGTGAAGCGGCAATCCGCGCGCTTCAGGCATGTGGACTTGAAGTAACCAGTATCAAAGACGTTACTCCGGTACCTCATAACGGATGTCGTCCACCCAAACGCAGAAGAGTCTAATTAGGAGGTATAGGTTAAGATGGCTATAAATAGAGTTCCAGTTCTTAAGAGATGCAGATCTCTTGGTTTAGATCCCGTTTATCTGGGAATAGATAAGAAGTCCAACAGACAGCTGAAAAGAGCGAATAGGAAAGTGTCCGAATACGGGCTGCAGTTGAGAGAGAAACAGAAAGCAAAGTTTATCTACGGCGTTTTGGAAAAACCGTTCCATAATTACTATCTCAAAGCAGACAGAATGAAAGGAATGACTGGTGAAAACCTGATGACCATTCTGGAAAGCAGATTGGATAACGTCGTATTCCGTTTAGGCCTGGCAAGAACGCGCAAGGAAGCAAGGCAGATTGTAGGTCATAAACATGTATTGGTAAACGGCAAGCAGGTAAAGGTTCCGTCTTACCGGGTAAAGGCCGGAGATACTATTGAAATCAAAGAGAAATGCAAAGGTTCCCAAAGATATAAGGACATTCTTGAAGTAACCGGAGGAAGATTAGTACCAGAATGGTTAGATGTTGACCAGGAAAACCTGAAGGGTGCAGTAAAGGAATTGCCAAATAGAGAAGCTATTGATGTTCCTGTTGATGAGATGCTTATCGTCGAGTTATATTCTAAATAATAAGTAACAAGCAACGATACCCGAAAAGGAGGGACTTTGTAGTGTTCGATTTTGAAAAACCGAAAATTGAAATTGCGCAAATTTCAGAAGACAAAAAGTACGGCCGATTTGTCGTAGAACCACTTGAAAGAGGCTATGGTACTACACTTGGTAATTCTTTGAGGAGAATTATGCTCTCTTCATTACCAGGCGCAGCAGTCAGCCAGGTAAAAATCGAAGGTGTTTTGCATGAGTTCAGTTCCATTCCCGGCGTCAAAGAAGATGTGACTGAAATTATTATGAACATCAAGAATCTGGCTTTAAAAAACACCAGCCCAACAAACGAGTCTAAAGTTGCTTACATTGAATTTGAAGGCGAAGGCGTAGTAACAGCAGCGGATATCCAGGTTGATCCTGATATTCAGGTGATGAATCCGGATTTGGTAATTGCCCATCTCAATGGGGGGGCGGATTCCAGATTGTATATGGAACTGACAATCACCAAAGGCAGGGGCTATGTCAGCGCCGACAAGAACAAGAGTGAAGATGTGCCTATCGGCGTTATTGCGGTTGATTCCATTTATACGCCGATAGAGCGTGTAAATCTTACGATTGAAAATACCCGTGTGGGACAGATTACAGATTATGATAAGCTTACTCTGGATGTATATACCAATGGCACTTTGGAGCCAGATGAAGCGGTTAGCTTGGCGGCAAAAGTCTTGAGCGAGCATTTAAATCTGTTTATTGACTTATCCGAGAATGCAAGAACGGCGGAAGTCATGATAGAGAAAGAGGATAATGCCAAGGAGAAAGTTCTTGAGATGAACATTGACGAACTGGAATTATCCGTTCGTTCTTACAACTGCCTCAAGCGTGCAGGGATCAATACAGTTGAGGAGCTGACCAATAGAACCCCGGAAGACATGATGAAAGTGCGGAACCTTGGGCGCAAGTCCTTGGAAGAAGTATTGGCAAAACTAAAAGAATTAGGATTGCAGCTGAATCCCGGAGAAGAGTAAAATTTTTTAAAAGCAGACGCTAGGCGGATGGCTGACATTCGCTTGTAGTCTTAGGCATTCCGAGCAAAATGAGAATGCCACGGATTACAACTCATAGATGGCAGGGTTTATAAGACCAAAAGGCGAAGCCCTGTATGTCCCAGGTATCGGGGCATTGCCTCAATGGGTGGCATAGAACAAGAGACAATATTCGTTGAATAAGGCCAAAGGGCATTGGCGGGTATTCCACAAATGGAGGATGGAAACAATGGCAAAATATAGAAAATTAGGAAGAACTTCCGATCAGAGAAAAGCATTAATCAGGAATCAGGTTACAGCGCTGTTATATAATGGCAAAATTGTCACTACAGAGGCTAAGGCAAAAGAAATCCGCAAGGTAGCAGAGGGCTTGATTGCCATGGCAGTAAGAGAGAAAGACAATTTTGAGGAAGTAACAGTAATGGCAAAGGTTCCGCGCAAAGATGAGAGCGGCAAGAGAGTGAAAGAAGTGATAGACGGTAAGAAACGTACCGTTTATGACGAAGTGGAAAAGAAGATCAAAAAAGACCTTCCTTCCCGTTTACATGCAAGGCGTCAGATGAACAAAGTATTATATTCAGTAACATCTGTTCCAGCAGAAAACGCAGGAAAGAAGAAGAACACCAAGAAAATTGACGTTGCAACCAAGGTATTTGACGAAATCGCTCCAAAGTATGTAGGTCGTAATGGTGGTTACACCAGAATTGTTAAAATTGGACAGCGTAAAGGTGACGGAGCTTTAGAGGTTCTTCTTGAGTTAGTATAAGAATCGAAATTAAGAAAATTGCATGTTGTTCTGTCCAGAGATAATTTGAATTCATGGATTCTTTTTATCTGGATAGGCTTCGAGAGACCATGGGAAAGAATATTTGAAATGTATTTTTTCCCATGGTTTATTTTTTGCCACAAAATGACGATGTAACTCATATATTTGTTGTTTATCGGAAAGGAATCCGAATCATCGAGTAGCGATGATTGATTGTCAAGTTTCAGGGAGGAAACAATATGAAAACAACGTCTTATCAATATGGGGGAATGCTGCCAGGCGGACTCCAGAATGCAGGGGTTCCACAGAGCGTTAATGTTTCACGCAAGAAAAATAACAGATGCTCCAGCTATCTCAAGCAAAATAATCAAAAAAAATTACCGAAGAAGAGATTAAATTATAATCCTAGGGAGATTCGCAATAGCCTAATGCTTGCCAATAAGTCACAGAGTGCAGGAAGGGTAGTCTGTCAGGCGAAAGCAAAGCTCAGCAGTTTGCTGAAATGCAAAGGGACCGGGATGTATAATGAAAGGGAGCTTGCCAATGCGGTCATTCATGCCAGGCGCATGGTTTACTGCGCTCAGATGAAAAATCGCAATTTAAAGAAAGAAGAGCAGCTTCAGAAGCGCTATGCAAAACAGGAGGAAGCAGAAGAACAAAAGCAAAGAAGAGAAGTAAAGCGAAAAGTACAACAGAAACAGCATGTCTTGGAACAGAAGCTGAAAATGGAAAAGCTTCAGAAGATGCGCAGGCAGAAGCAGCATCACGAGGAAGTTATTAGAAAGAGGAGGATGAACCGGCTGGCAGAAAAAGGAAAGATGGATGAGGCCGATATGGAATACCAGAAGAACATGGATCGGGATTCTCAGAGTGATTCTGCAGCAAATTATTATGCGGTTTGCCTGCCGATGGACGGCGTGGAGCTGGAACTCAGTGAAGACGTAATGGGGCGTACAGAGGAGCAGTTAGAACAACAGGCAGAAATGATGATTCAAGCAGAGCTTAACATGATGGGAATAACGGCTGCGATCCCTGATCTGTCTTGCCTTGCAATGCCGGAAGCAGCTTCTGGCACAACCGCTGAAGCGGTGGCAGTCGATATCGTGGTTTAAAGGTGAATGATAAGATGTCGCTGAAACGGAAGCAGCTCCTTTTTGATCTATAGATCTGCTTCCTGCCGTGTCAGCGGCAATGTAAAGATAAATTCAGTTCCTACGCCCTCGGTGCTGATGACATTGATATTTTCGTTATGGGCAGAAATGATTTCCTTGACGATGGCTAATCCAAGGCCAGTGCCCTTTTTATCTTTGCCTCGGGATAAATCTGTTTTATAAAAGCGTTCCCAGATTTTCTTAATGCTGTCTTTCGGGATGCCGATGCCAGCGTCCTTGACGGAAATGAAAACTTTGTCATTCTTTTCCGTTGTTTCAATCGTGATAGAGGAACCAGGATGGCTGAACTTGATGGCATTGTCAATCAGGTTATAGAGTACCTGCTGGATTTTGCTGATATCTGCTGATACGAAAGACTCTTCGCCTGTAAGAATTAGTTCAAAGGAAATCTTTTTCTGTTTACATGTGCCCTCGAAAGATTGTACTACCATTTTGATGGTATGATTGATGTCGAAACTAGTAATGTCCATGATAGAGCCCTTGGTTCCGTATTTGTTCAATTCCAGCATGCTTTGCGTCAGCTTATTCAGACGTTCCGTTTCAAAAAGGATGATGTTCAGATATTTGTCCTGCATTTCGTGGGGAATCGTTCCGTCCATAATTGCCTCGATATAGCCTTTGATGGAGGTCAGCGGAGAACGAAAATCGTGTGAGACGTTGGCGATGAATTTTCGCTGGTCTTCCTCGAGCGTGGATAGCTCCGTTGCCATATAGTTAAAAGAACCTGCCAGGTAGCCTATTTCATCATTGGAGCGAATATTGATTTTGGTATCAAAGTTACCCTCTGAATAATCTTTCGCAGCATTGGTGATTTTACGGATTGGAAGGTAAACGGTAAAAGTGAAAAGCCCAAGCATCACGAAAGCACAGAGAAAGATAATCGCAAGCGTCATGTAAGAAATATCTAAAAATCCGTTTTTCAAATCTATCAGGTCGGAAATTGGTTTGTGGACCATGAGATATCCCCGTACTTTATATTTAATGGTAACAGGTGAAAATACGGAAAGGGTTTTTTCAGAGAATGTGTCAAAAAAAGTTCCTTTTTGGTAGTATTTGGTACCGAAATCAGAAATATCGAAGCCCTCGATGGTATTCTTTGCAACAGCGTTTGGACTTGTATTGATGAGAATGGAGCCATCGGTACTGACCAGCCAGATATCCGCATCTAAATAAGTTGCCACAGACTGCAAATGAGAGGTGATGTCCTCCAACGTCATGGTGCCTTGATAATAGTTGGAGGCATAACTTCCAGCAAGCAGATTTGACTCCCGGTACATGCTAGAGATGGTGTCTTCCTCTATATGAAGCAATGCCATATAGGCGGTAAATGTGGCAATGGTCAAAAAGCTTAAAATTCCAAATATGACATATCCTAGCAATAACTTTAAGTATAATGTGCGTTTCACTGTTTCACCTCAAATTTATAGCCAATACCCCAAACGGTGGCAAGGTTCCAGGAACCGTGGTCTTTGATTTTTTCTCGGAGCCGCTTCACATGGACGTCCACGGTCCGGGTATCACCAATGTATTCATATCCCCAGATATGGTCCAAGAGCTGCTCTCTGGTAAATACCTGATTGGGTGACGAGGCCAGGAAATACAAGAGCTCTAGCTCTTTGGGCGGCATATCCACAGGTTTGCCATAATAGAGCACGGAATAATTGCTTTGATTGATGACAAGATCTGGGTATTCCACACATTTAAGATTGACGGCGGCAGGCTCCTGCTTTGTGGGCTGGTAGCGCCGCAGCACTGCTTTTACACGGGCAACCAGCTCCTTGCTATCAAAAGGTTTCATGATATAGTCGTCAGCGCCTAATTCCAGTCCCAGCACTTTGTCAAAGATTTCTCCTTTTGCCGAGAGCATGATAATGGGGAGATTTGACTTTGTGCGGATTTCCCGGCAAACCTGATAACCGTCGATGCCTGGCAGCATCAGGTCTAGCAGGACCAGGTTAGGGTTGTATTGCTCAAATACATGAAGTGCCTCTTCGCCATCATGAACCATGCGGGTGTCATAGCATTCCTTTGTGAGGTACAAAGAAATCAGTTCCGCTATATTTACGTCATCATCTACGATAAGGATTTTTTGTTTTGCAGCCATAAGAAGCCTCCTTTATTTAAATTCCGCAATGGTGACCCCAGAGTCGCCTTCTCCGAATTCTCCAAGCCGGAATGATTTGACATATTTCAGTCGTTTTAAATGGTTTTGTACTGCATTTCTCAGAGCGCCAGTTCCCTTGCCGTGTACGATGCGCACCGAGGGCATATGTGCCAGGTAGGCATCGTCTAAGTATTTATCTAGCAAAGGCAGCGCTTCGTCAATCGTTTTGCCAATGAGATTGATTTCTGTGGAGACGGAGGAGGATTTTGACATTTTTAGCTTTCCGGCACTGGTGCTTTTTTTCTGATTTCCCAGCGCAGGGGTATCTTCCAGCAATATCAAGTCTCGCACGTTTACCAGAGAGCGGAGGATTCCCATCTGCACATACAGATCTCCTTTGCTGTTGGGCAGGGTGTGGACGGTTCCTTTCAAATTCATGCTTAATACTTTCACGGAATCGCCAATGCGCAGGTTTTTGGGAATCTTATGACTGGGTTCCTGCGCTTTTTGCTTTAATGATATATTCTTTTCCAGATCGTTCATTTTCCCCCTCAGTTTGCTTCGTTCCTGTTCCATCTCTTTGGCACTGGGGTGAGATTGTCCATATTTATTAAAGTTTTTAATGGTGCGGTCGGCAATCTCTTTTGCCTCTCTTAAAATGGCATGCGCATCTTCGCTGGCTTGGCGAAGGATCTTGTCCCGCTGGCTTTCCAGCTTATCCTGCTTCTCTTTCAGCTTGCGTTTTATGGATTCAGTCTCTTGGCGGTATTGCTCTGCTTCCAGTCGTTCTTGCTCCATGGCAATGCGGCTTGCTTCCAGATGAGAGACCAGATCTTCGAAGCTTTCATCCTGCTCAGACATGCGGCGCCTTGCATCTGCAATAATATCTTCTGGGAGTCCAAGCTTGCCAGAGATCGCAAAAGCATTGCTTTTTCCAGGAATGCCAATTAGAAGACGATAAGTGGGACTTAAAGTTTCCAGTGAAAATTCACAGCAGGCGTTTTCTACGCCGGGTGCAGACAAGGCAAACACTTTTAATTCGCTGTAATGGGTGGTTGCCATGGTCCTTATGCCGCAGTCATGCAGCTTTGACAAAATGGAAATGGCAAGCGCTGCGCCTTCGGCAGGATCTGTTCCGGCGCATAATTCGTCAAATAATACCAGGGAGTGTTCGTCTGCCTGTTCCAAAATAGAAACGATATTTGTCATATGGGAAGAAAAGGTGCTGAGGCTTTGCTCAATGCTCTGTTCATCCCCGATATCTGCGAATACTTGATGGAATACGGAAAGTTCAGAGCGGTCGTTGGCTGGAATATGAAGCCCTGCCTGCCCCATCAGGGTAAATAGTCCCACAGTCTTAAGAGAGACGGTTTTGCCTCCGGTATTAGGTCCTGTTACAATCAACAGATTAAAGTCGTCTCCTAAGCGAATATCGATCGGAACCACTTTGTGATTGTCTAAAAGCGGGTGCCGTCCTTTTCGAATTTTTATGCGGTGTTCCAAGTTAAAAAGAGGAGCCGTGCCGTTGTAACTTTTGGCAAGAGAAGCTTTTGCAAAAATAAAGTCTAATTCGGTCAGAATGTCATAATCGTCTTTTAAATAAGGAATGTATTCTGCTGCCAGGCTGCTAAGGCTGGCAAGAATGCGCTCAATTTCCTCTTGCTCTTTTAGGAAAAGTTCTTTTAGGTCGTTATTCAGTTTTACTACGGTCATGGGTTCGATGAACAGCGTGGAGCCGGTGGAAGACTGGTCGTGGATCATTCCAGGAACCTGCCCTTTTGCCTCAGCTTTGACAGGCAGGCAGTAACGCCCGTTACGCATAGTGATCACGGTATCCTGCAAATGAGTTCGTGTATCAGAACTGTTCAGCATCGAGTTAATCTGGCTACGAATTTTATCATTGATGTTCTTTATGGAGCGCCGGATGTTTTTTAATGTTGCGGATGCGTCATCTGCAATTTCGTCTTCTGACAGGATGCAACGCCGGATCTCTTCTAACAGCGGCGTTAAGGGCTCGATTCTGGTAAATAACTCATCCAGGGAATCAGCCTTTGCATCTTCTCGGTCACTGCGGGAGTAGGATTTTGCCCGCTTTGCAACTTCTAACAGGGAAGCTGTCTTAAGAAGCTCATCGATGCTGAGCACGCCTCCAATTTCCAGACGTTTTAGAGAAGCGCCGATATTGTGAGTGCCGGAAAATGACAAAGTCCCTTTTTGATATATCCTTGTCAGAGCATCAGAAGTTTGCCGCTGTGCAAGCTCGATTTGCTCCAGGTTTTCGGAGGGTTCCAAGACCTTGCAGAGCTCTCTGCCCGAGGCGCAGGTGGCATGTTCGCAGAGCAGGCTGATAATTTTGTCATATTCTAATGTGTGAAATACTTTTTTATTCATAAAATTGTTCCTTATAGTATTGTATTGGCAGCTGTTTCCCCCCAATCAGGGAATGCTTTACTGATTGTTTTTGTGGACATTATATCGTATAAATAAAAATCTTGCAACAAAAGCCGGAAAAACGTATAATAGAAAAAGAGGTGCGCTGTTGTTTGGTTTGCAGACAGTGATGAGCTTGGTATTTTGGAAGTTGAATCGTAATGGTCCATGGTACTGTAATGTATTTCAGGAGGGCGGCTATGAAGCAACAGGAGAAGATGGAAGATAAATTTGATTTCATCAAGGAGAAGATTAAGGACAAGCCAATTAATAAGAAACGTTTGTTGATCCGGGCGGGATATAACCTTCTGTGCGCAGTGATATTTGGATCTACAGCTTGCTTTGTATTTGTGTGGTTAAGGCCCTATATGGAGGATTGGCTTTATCCTGAAAAGGGTTCTGCTATCAGCATTCCCAAAGATGATATTCTTCTGGACGGAGGGGTTGTGAAAAAAGAAGATTTTTCCCAGGGGGGTAGTTCTGGACAGACGCAAGAGAGCCAAGAAAAGGATGACAAAGAGCAATCTTCCACACAGCAAAAGCCTGAGGAGAACGTTCACGAACCCGGGCAGTCCGTGGAGCCGCAATTGGAACTGGAAGATTTTCAAAAACTGCAGAGTAAGCTGTATGCGATCGGCAAGGAAGCCAATAAATCCGTAGTTACTGTTACAGGGGTCACTAGCGGAATGGATTGGTTCGATACTCCTTATGAAAGCGAGAGCCGTTCGGCAGGCGTGATTTTTGGAAGTAATGAACAAGAGCTTCTGATTCTTACTGAAAAGAAGACCATTGTGGATGCCCAATCGATCACCATCACATTTATAGATGGAGAGGAAGTGTCAGCCTCTCTGAAAAAGTATGATGGCAATACGGGGATTGCCGTGATCTGCGTCCCGGTGTCAGATATTTCCAAGCAAACAATGGAAAAGATTGAAGTTGCGTCGTGGGGAAACTCTTATACGGTAACCCAGGGGACGGTTGTAATTGCAATTGGCAGCCCATTGGGCACCAGTTATTCGATTTGCTGTGGAACGGTGACTTCTTCTCAAAACAAGGTTTCCACCATTGATACCAATTATACGGTATTCACCACGGATATTATCGGAAGTGAAAATGGAAGCGGCGTGCTGATAAACTTGCAGGGAGAAATTGTCGGGCTGGTGCTTCAAGATTATAGTAGCCAGAATGACCGGAATACGATCACGGCGTTGTCGATATCCGAATTGAAACAGATGATAGAGGATTTGGCGAATAATCGCAATGTCGCATATGTGGGACTGCGGATCAGTACGGTAACAGATGATATCGCAAAAGAATATAGGATACCCAAAGGCGTATATGTTAAGTCTGTGGCGCTGGACTCTCCAGCCATGGCGGCAGGACTGCAGCAAGCAGACGTAATTACGTCAATAGATGGAGAGGAAGTTGCCACGGTAGAGCAATACTTCCAAAAAATTTATGCCAAAGAGCCGCAAGACGTGATTAACATTCATATAAAACGTCAGATTGGGGAAGATTATGTAGATTTGGAGTGTGCGGTGACTGTTGGAGTTTTGCAATAGGAACGGCAGAGAATGGAGGAAATTTATGAAATATATTGAGACCCTGCGGGAAGGGGAACGTGTTGCAGAGATTTATTTATGTAAAAATAAGCAGACTGCGCTCACCAAGGCTGGAAAGCCTTATGAATCTTTAATATTGCAGGATAAGACAGGAACGCTTGATGCCAAAGTATGGGATCCCAATTCACAAGGAATTGATGATTTTGACACTTTGGATTACATAGCTGTTGTAGGAGATGTCACTAGTTTTCAGGGAGCGTTGCAGCTTAATGTCAAACGGATTCGAAAAGCGCGGGAAGGCGAATATGATTCAAAAGATTATCTGCCTGTCAGCGATAAGGATATTGATCTGATGTATCAGGAACTTACCCAATTTATTCAGGATATGAAAAATCCTTATTTGAAAAAGCTATGTTCTGGATTTTTCTTGGAGGATCAAGATTTTGAGCGGCGTTTTAAATTTCATAGCGCCGCTAAAAATGTGCATCATGGATTTGTTGGAGGGCTGCTGGAGCATACGCTTAGCGTGGTGAAACTGTGTGAATATTATACAAAGGCTTATCCGATGCTTCAGCGTGACTTGCTGCTGGCGGCAGCCATGTTTCATGATGTAGGAAAACTGGAGGAATTATCGGTATTCCCAGAAAATGATTATACAGATGCGGGGCAGCTTTTAGGGCATATACTGATTGGGGCAGAACTGGTAGGAGAGAGAATTCGTGCCATTCCCGGCTTCCCAGTTAAGCTGGCGAATGAATTAAAGCATTGTATTTTATCGCATCATGGCGAGTTAGAATATGGTTCTCCTAAGAAACCAGCAATTGCCGAGGCGCTTGCGCTCAGTTTTGCAGATAATACAGATGCCAAGATGCAGACGATGAAGGAGGCATTGGAGGCGACAAATGGAAATACTGGCTGGCTGGGATATAACCGGTTATTTGAATCTAATATCCGAAAGACAAGTGAGGAATGATATGTTTCAGAAAAATATGGAGCTTGAGCTTTTCATTGAAGATATGGGCGTGAATGGCGAAGGCATTGGCAAATTGGACGGTGCGGCGTTTTTTGTGAAAGACGCCGTAATTGGCGATCATGTCCGGGTCAAAATTATGAAAATGAAGAAGCGGTATGGATATGCCAGGCTTTTGGAGGTGATTTCGCCTTCTCCTTACCGCATACAGCCGTTATGCGCATGTTATCGTCAGTGTGGTGGCTGTCAGATACAGGCGTTAGAGTATGCGCAGCAGCTTAAGTATAAAGAGCGCAAAGTGCGAAATAATTTAGAACGTATCGGGGGACTTTCCATAGAGGGAACAGAAATAGGAGCAACAGCACAAGGGATTCTCTTTCATCCGGTTATCGGTATGAAAGAGCCTTTTTTCTATCGGAATAAGGCTCAGTTTCCAATAGGAACGGACAAAGAGGGAAAGATTATCACGGGCTTTTATGCTGCGAGGAGCCATCAAATTATTTCTAACCGCAAGTGCTGTCTTGGAGTCGGGGAAAATCAGGAAATACTGGATATTGTGGTTTTTTTCATGGAGAAATACCATGTTCCGCCTTATGATGAAGTTCAAGGCAAGGGACTGGTGCGCCATGTGCTGGTAAGGTATGGATTTGCCACCAGGGAAATCATGGTCTGCCTGGTGCTTAATGGTAGAAAGCTCCCTTACGCAGATCAATTGACGCAGGAGTTGCGGCGTATTCCGGGAATGACCAGCATTATGCTCAATGTCAATGACAAGAACACCAATGTGATTCTCGGGGATGAGCTGATAAATTTATGGGGTCAGGATTATATTACGGATTGTATCGGAGATGTAAAATATCAGATCTCTGCCTTGTCTTTCTATCAGGTAAATCCTGTCCAGACGAAGAAATTATATGAGACAGCGCTGGCTTTTGCCTGCCTTTCGGGAAAGGAAGTCGTGTGGGATCTGTATTGCGGAATCGGCACGATTTCTCTATTTCTGGCACAAAGGGCAAAATATGTTTATGGCGTTGAAGTGGTTGCGAATGCGGTTGATGACGCCAAAACGAATGCAAGGATTAATGGGATTGAAAATGTGGAATTTTTTGTGGGGAAAGTGGAAGAGGTAGTGCCATCTTTTTCAGAGAATGACAGGATGCGTCCAGACGTCATCGTGGTAGATCCGCCTCGAAAAGGCTGCGATCAAAAATGCCTGGAAACCATTGTCGCTATGCTTCCGGAACGGGTGGTATATGTGAGCTGTGATTCCGCGACGCTTGCCCGGGACTTGAAGTATTTATGTGAACGGGGATATGAAGTGAGAGAGGTGCAGCCGGTGGATATGTTTCCGCAGACGACACATGTGGAGAGCGTATGTCTACTACATCGGAAGGATTCGTGAAAATCCTTGATTTTAGGCACTTTGAGAGGTTTTTCAGCTTTTCAAAAAGTGACCGGAAAACGTATAAAAAAGCGATTTCCGATGGTGTAAACGTCTCCGTGGTTCTTGATATGGTATCACGGAACACATCGAAGTAAAGTTCATAATTCATCAAAAACTGTATTATTCAAATAGAGAAAAAAGTATGGGAGACCGTTCATTTTCAAGGCTTTGAGGATGGGCGGTCTTTTTTAGTTTCTATATTAGTTTATTGGAAATGAGAGGTGGTGATGGATATGGCAGGGAAAAAGCAGGATAATTCTTCAATCGTTCAAGAAGAGGGTGTTGGAAGTAAGCAGAATACATTTGATGGAAAAATCCAATATTTGTCCTTAAATCAGTTGGCAGACTTCAAAAATCATCCGTTTAAAGTGGAAATGAATACGGAATTATTTGAACTGATGCAGAGTATTGAAAAAGAGGGTGTTCTGGTGCCGCTGCTTGCAAGGCCGAATCCAGCAGGGCAGGGATATGAGCTGATAGCGGGACACCGAAGAAAGGCAGCCAGTAAATGGGCAGGGGTGGATAAAGTTCCTGTTATGGTTGTGGAATTGGATGATAACCAGGCGGTAATCGCAATGGTTGACAGCAACCTGCAGAGGGAGCATATCAAGCCCAGTGAAAAGGCGTTTGCCTACCGGATGAAATTAGAGGCAATGAAACAGCAGGGGAAAAGGACGGATTTAACTTCCTGCCAAGTTGGCAAAAAGTCAGAGAATCCAACCGTGGAGCTTGCAGGACTGGAAACTTTTATATCTGAAAGCGGTGAATGGGGATTGCGAAATACAAATGAAACGGGAAAAGTAGATTCTAATAGGGAACTGGCAAAGCAGGTGGGAGAAAGCCAGCGGCAGGTTAACAGGTACATTCGCCTGACATACCTCATTCCTAAGATATTAGACTGGGTTGACGAGGGTAAAATAGCATTCACTGTTGCAGTGGAATTATCCTATCTGAATGAGGAGCAGCAGTATGAGCTCCATGCCGTGATGGATATAGAACAGTGTACGCCATCCCTGTCACAGGCAAACAGGCTGAAACGCATGAGCCAGTCTGGGAAGTTGGACATGGATGCAATCTATCTGGTGCTGGAAGAAGAAAAACCAAACCAGAGGGAACAGATAAGGATTCGCTCTGACAGATTGAATCCATATTTCCCAAAGGATTATACGGACAAGCAGAAGATTGAACTGATAGAAACACTTGTTAAGGAATGGCATCGGGAACAGATGCAGGTAAAAAGCAGATAAGGAGCTGGTTATATGAAAAGGAGGACATTCAAAATGGATAACAAAATAGAAGTGATTGGGGTAGACCACGGCTGGTCCGGGATGAAAACGGTACATGAGGTATTTACATCAGGCTGTAAGGAAATCAGCACGGAGCCGGCATTTGCAGAAAACGTTTTGGAGTTTGCCGGGAAGTATTACAAGATTGGCAGCAGGCGTCTTGAGGTAAAGGACACAAAGGTAACGGATGAAAATTATTATATGCTGACATTGGCAGCGGTGGCAAAGGAATTGAAAATCAGGGGCAGAAAGACAGCCCATGTGCTGCTGGCGGTTGGGCTGCCGCTGACAAGGTTCGGGGACGAGAAAAAAGATTTCGTTTCTTACCTGTTGAAGAAAAAGGAAGTCTCATTTGCCTTTGAGAAAGAGAGGTACCATATTTTCATTGACAATGTCTGCGTTTACCCGCAATGCTATGCGGCAGTGGTTGACCGCATTGACAGATTCCCGGAGAAACAGCTTGCAGTGGATATTGGTTCCTGGACAGTGGACATTATGCCAATTGTCAACGGCCTGCCGGATGAATCGGCATGTGTGACGCAGCCACATGGGATTATCACCTGCATCCAGCAGATTAACAAGGAGTGTGTGAGGCAGCTGAATGCGGAGGTGGACGAGTATGACATTCAGAAAGTCATGGTAAGCGGCGGGGGAGACCTGCCGGAGAAGTACCGGAAGATTATCATTAAGGAAATCCGTGGCTACTGCCGGCAGATTTACCACAGCCTCCGGGAGCTTGGCTATAACATGGACCTCACGCAGATAATCTTTGTGGGCGGTGGCGCCGGGGTGATGAAACGTTTTGGCGGCCTGGAGCAGAAGAACATCCAGTATATTGAGGATGTGAAAGCAAACGCAAGGGGATATGAGCTGCTTGGGAACACATATCTGGCACAGTCGCAGAAACGCAGGTTTGGATAGGGGGGATTGCAATGGCTTATGGGGACCTGTTCCGCAATTTCACGATACGTTTTTCCATGACAAAAAGAGAGCATGTCCAGCTGCTGGAAAAGTTTGAGGATGATAAACTGAATGGCGGGAGGGCAAAGAACCAGGTGGTCATGGACGCGCTGAAAATGTATTATGACGCACAGGAGGCGGGGAATGGGAATGGGCTGCCGGAAGAAATGACGCCTGCCTATTTTGAAAAGAGGCTGTCCGAGGTGAAAGAGGATATAAAGACAGAAGTAATCCATGAGGTTGTCCGCATCGTTTTAGGGAATGCAGTGGCAGGGCAGCCGGTTATGGCGCATCTTCCCGGCGGGGAGCCGGAGGCAGAAGATACAGAAGATATGGAAGAAGATGGGGCGGCAGGCATTAGCGGGATGCCGGACGTCATGGATAAGATAATGGCATGGAGTGAGGATTAGGAGGGATTTATGGAAAGAAATAATAGTTCTGCCTTTATCCGTGGCAGGATGGCAATGGAATAAGGGAAAGCCCGGTATGCGGACCGGCTTTACGGGTTGAAAAGGCACGCTGAAATATGCGTGCTTTTTTTCTGCACAAATGCCGGGGATATGCCCGGCGTCTGTGCCGGCAGGGAATATCCGCAGGGAACAGAATACCAGATATGAATGGAGGACGTATATGACAAAAAAGAGATGGAAAAGGGTTATGGCTCTTATAATGGCTCTTGTCCTGACAGTGGGCGCTGCCATCCCCACTGCCGTTTATGCCAATGCAGATGGAACAGATGCAGATGCGGCAGTGGACATTGACGGGGACATCCAGGCAGACATGGAGCCGGAACCTGCACTTTACGACGAAACGGCGGGGACAGAAGTGGAGTCTGCAGAGATTGTGGAGCCGGCTGAGGAAGAAAGCAGGGAATCCGGCGGCAGGCAGCAGGAAAAAGAAGACGGAGACAGCGGGGAGGAGGAGCCTGCCCTCAATGAGGAGGAAACTGCCCCAACAGAGGATGGGAAAGTGGTTCCACTGTCAGATGGGGAACCGGAAATGTTTAGCGCGGGGGACACAATGACAATCCAGACGGCCTCTGCCCCGGTGTTAATGGCAGCAGGCGCCCCGGACAGCATGGCGGTGTCATGCAGCGGTTACGCAAAATACTGCGGACACAGCATGGGTATTAAGTATATTTCAGAACCCGGGGCTTACAACAGCCATCTGGTTTACTGTCTGGAGCTGAGCAAGAATACCACGGATGGGGCTGTGGGCGCCTCCGGTGCGGGCAGCAGCATCAAGCCGGAAATCACGTTCTGCATGGTAAACGGTGCCAGGATGCTGAATGGGCTCTGTTACAACAGCAGGTATTCCGAGGGTTCTGCCCCGGCTGATTACTTCATTACCGGTGCGGCAATCCATGTGCTGAATGGGGAAGTAAAGCTGGGCTATTACAACGATGGCAGCGGCGTCTATAATAAAATAGCAGCCCTTGTGTCGGATGCGGAAAATTATAACCGGGACGAGTATGACGAGGCAACCGGGACTACAAAGTCCATCGCTTATGCGATTTCCCCAAAGAAAACGGAGTGGCAGGACATGGGGGACGGTCTGTACAGGTCAAAGGAGAAGTTTGTCCGCACCAAAACGGGGAGCATTACCAATGTTTCCTATAAAATCACGGGGCAGCCGGACGGCCTGACCGTAGGAGAGCTGAAAACAGACGCCAGTGAGATTGAGGACGATTCTGATTTGAAGAAGTATGACATCTGCGTGGCACAGACGGATGCGAGCCAGCCGTCTTCCAACTTTTACCTGTACTGCAATGAGGAGGCAATGGAAAAGATTGTCGCGGCAGACAGTACCATCAAGCTGACGGCGACCGCAAAGTCAAAGGAGCATGGCGGGAGGAAATGGACGCCGACGGTGGTATCGCAGCAGAAAATCACCTTTCTGGAGGAGTTTGAGCCAGGGACTGTGACTGCAAGCGTGAAAGTGACTTCCAAATTTAAGGAGGGAAGTTTTGAACTCCGTAAGACGAACGTATATAACGGCAGGCCGGTACCGGGGGCAGCCTATTACCTGTATGAGGATGCGGAGTGTACGGACCTGCTGTGCAAACTCGGGAGGACAAACGCAGATGGCCAGGCACTTTCAGGGAAGGAGACGCTGACACAGGGCACCTATTACCTGAAGGAAGTCAGGGCGGCTCCGGGATATTTGAAAGATGAAACGGTCTACCCGGTGGGGCTGGAGTATTTTACCCTTTATGACAGTGATGGGAAAGTAACCCAGAAAGGGAAAACCATGCCGGTTGTGGAATACCCTGACACGGTGGGCGTCATGGTAAAAAAGACGGATTCGGAATCGAAAAATGTTGTGAAAGGAGCCGGGTTTGCCGTGTTCACCGATGCCGGATGCACGAAACGTGTTTCCGTGGGCGGGGACGGCAAGGCGGAGGTGCCGGTGTTCTATTATGATGAGGACTTAGGCATGGCTGCCTCCCAAAAGTTTGTGAAAACGCAGGACAAATATTATGTGAAAGAGGTTGTCATCCCGGATGGGTACCGGGATGACGGAAAGGTGTGGGAAGTGAGGCCGGACTATGGGGAGATTTCTGATTTCCGTGCGGAAAACACGCCAATCCGATGCGACGTGTCAGCGAAAAAGGAGGACAGGGAGACCGGGGAGGAGCCCCAGGGGGATGCAGAACTGTCAGGGGCAACCTATGGGCTGTATGCGGCGGAGACCATCACTTACCCGGACGGCAGGGGGACCGTAACCTATGCGGGGGATGACGACATTACCAGCACACAGGGGACGGATTTTGCGTCAACAGGCATCCCGGCAGAGAAAGGCGCGCTGCTTGCAACGGTAAAGACAGGGGAGCAGGCGGAATTTAACTTCGGCAACCTGTACTTCGGCAGCTATTATATCCGTGAGATAGAGCCGAGCGAGGGGTACCTGCTTGACGGGACCATTTACCCGGTCAATTTCCGAGGGGCGCAGGAAATCCACCAGGATATTTCCCTCAATACAGCCGTAATTGAAACGGCAAAGAAACAGGCATTTGAAATTATCAAGGTATCCACTGATGGCGCAAGCACGGAGACAGATTATGTAAAAGGCGCAGAATTTACCGTAAAACTGCAGTCGGATATTGACAAGAACGGGTGGGACAATGCAAAAACCCATGACGTGCTTGTGACGGACGAAAAGGGATGCGCGCTTTCCAAAGAGCTGCCTTATGGGACGTATCTGGTAAGGGAAACAAAGACGCCGGAGGATTTATATAAAACAAAGGATTTCACTGTGACGGTTACGGAGGATTCCAGGGAGCCGCAGCAGTGGAGGGTGTTCAATGACGCGCCTTTCAAAGCCTATATCCGCATTGTGAAAAAGGATGCGGAAAATGGGAACACGGTGCTGATTCCCGGCGTGACCTTTAAGATTAAAAATATGGATACCGGGGAGTATGTGGAGCAGAAATTGGGGGATAAGAAAATCAGTGAGTTTGCCACGGATGAGATGGGAACCGTAACCACGCCTCTGCAGCTGGGCTATGGGAATTATGTGGTGGAAGAAATTACGGCGCCGGAGGGATATGTCATTGCAGATGAGGGTTTCCCTCTGGAAGTTACCACGGATGGGGCATTGAAAGTCGTGGAGGATATAGACGGCGCTCCGGTCATTGAGGCAGTCATTGAAAACCAGCCCGTCAAGGGCAGCATTTCCATTGAAAAGTCAGGGGAAGTGCCGGTCTCCGTGGCATACGATACCATTATTGACCGTATCCTCAGTACAGTTACAGGCAAAAACAGGAGCGTGGATTTCAATTACGAGGAACAGCCGCTTGCCGGTGCAGTATTCAATGTCATTGCAGCGGAGGATATTTATACCCCGGACCGCCAGACGGATGAAGATGGGAACCGCATATTGGAAATGGTAAACGGCATTCCGGCAGGCAAGGGGGCAGTTGTAGCGACGCTTACCACGGATGAAAATGGGGAGGCTTTCCTTGACAGCCTTCCGCTTGGGAAATACCTGGTGGCAGAGGTGCAGCCGCCGTCAGGGTTTGCCATCTGCGGGGAACCAAAGGAGGTTACACTTTCCTATGCAGACGAGCATACGGAAGTAGTTTTCGGGGAGGCAGGGTTCGTCAATGCGAGGGTAAGGCCAGAGCTGTCGCTGATGAAAACGGACGGCGTAACCGCCTGCCCGGTAGCCGGCGCTGTTTATGGCATTTATGCGAAAGAGGAGATTGTGAGCGTATCCAGGGAAGTCCTTGTAAAAGCGGATGGCCTTGTGGACACGGCTGTAACGGATGAAAATGGGAAAGCAGAATTTGAGGCTGACCTGCCGCTGGGGCTGTACTATGTGAAAGAAGTGGAATCCCCGGCGGGGTATCTGCTGGATGAAACGGCATATGACGTGGATTTTTCCTACACACAGGAAATGGCAGCCACACCGGCCGTGGCAAAGCAGTTGGAAGTGAAAGACACGCCGATAATTGTGGAGGTGTCCAAAACGGACATTACGACAGGGAAAGAGCTGCCGGGGGCAACGCTGGAGGTCACCAATTCCAATGGGGATGTATATGCCTCATGGAAAACGGATGGAAAGCCGTACCGTTTAGAGGCAATCCCGGCGGGAAAGTATACCCTGCGTGAGACAGCGGCGCCGTACGGCTATCTGATTGCCAATGAAGTAGATTTTACTGTGGGGGAGACAGGGAAGATTCAGAAAGTCTTCATGTCCGATGAAAGGGTAAAAGGAAAAATCATTGTCTGCAAAACCTGCAGCCAGTCGGGAAAGCCGTTGGAGGGCGTCATGTTTGAACTCCGCAACAAGGAGGGGAGGAAACTGGACACGCTGGTGACGGACAAGACAGGCTGTGCAGAGACGGGGCTTTTGGACATCTGCACTTATCATAAGGATGGCAGCTTTGGTGAGGACATTCCGTATTATATCGTGGAGACAAAAGCTGCGGCGGGGTATATCCTTGACAGTACCCCGCATAAGATATTACTGCAATACGATGACAGTGTGGCGGAGACAGTGGTTTATATGCTGAAACTGAAGAATAAGCCGGACAGGCCAGGGCTGCCGCAGACAGGTGGGAACTACCATCCGTGGATGTCTGCCGCATTGGGCGGTATGTGCATTGCCGGCGGCGTGCTGTATGAAAGGAAACGCAGGAAGAAAAGAAGATAGCAGACTGTCAGTATGATTTTGGGAGAGGGGCCGGTCCGGTTTCTCTCCTTTTTTAAGCAAGGAGAATGATTGTTATGATGGATTATGAAGTATTCAAAAGCATTGTAAAAGGGAAGTTTTTAAGTTATATGCCGCCCGAATACAGGGATGCGGCTGTAGATATAAGGCCGGTACAGAAAGTGAACCGAACGCTGGATTCCCTGACGGTGTATAAAGGGAAAGATACGCAGATAGCCCCAACTATTTATATCAATGACATGTATAGGCATTACCGGGAATGCGGCAGCCTTGATGTCGTGCTGTGGGCTGCGGCAGAAGGATATGCTATGGGATTGGAAAATTTAAAAGACCATGCACTAAATATTGACATTGGGCATTTGAAGGACAATGTCGTCATGTGCCTTGTGAATACAGAGCAGAACAGGGAGTTTCTGGCAGGGGTTCCGAGCAGGGAATTCCATGATTTGTCGGTTATCTACCGTTGGGGTGTTGAAGCCATACCCGGTGGGGCAGGCAGCATAACCGTTTCAAATGAGATTGCAGAAATGGCCGGCATGACAGAGGAGGAACTGTTCCGGCATGCCTCTGAAAATACCAGAAGAATCAGCCCGGTCAGTATTATGCCCATGCGGGAGCTTATGCTTGAACTGCTGCCTGATGAAATGAAAAGCATGTTCATGCAGGAAAGCAGTCATGCAGAGGGCAGATGGGTTATCACTAATGAAAGCAGAATCAATGGGGCTGTATCCATGCTGTTTGAGGAGAACCTGCACCAGCTTGCTGAACAGGTAGGCGATAATCTTCTGCTCCTGCCATCGTCTGTCCATGAGGTGATTGCTGTTCCAGCAGGAATGGCAGAGGGAGATCCGTCTGAACTTGCGGAACTGGTGCATGGCATAAACATGGATATGGTGGAACTGGAGGAGCGTTTATCAAACAGTGTCTACTGTTATGACAAAGATGCAAGGACTATCGTGCTGGCTGTGGAATCACCGGAAAAAAGACTGGATGGCAGAGAGGCAGAGCTGTCGCTGATTCAGGAGGACAGAGGGCAGAGATAGGAGAGGCATATGGATGGAAATCAGGCAAGGGATATTTCAGAGAAAGAGCTTGCAGGGCTGCTGGAATCCATGCTGGAAAATGTGGTAGTCACGGTAATCTTTGGGGAGGAGGAAAGAGATGGGGATAAAGGGCAGTTTTGAACTGGAAGTTGTGTCTGTTCGGCTGGTTCAGGAGGCCTCTATCATGTCAAAAACGAAAATCCGCACTTCCGAGGATATTATCAATCTGGTGGGAAAGGAATTGTGCAGCATGGACCGGGAAGTTATGTGTGTCATTAACCTGAAAACGGACCAGACGCCAATTAACTGTCACTTTGCCAGTGTCGGCGGGCTGGATTATGCAATAGCACATCCGCGAGAACTGTTGAAGGCAGGCATCCTTTCAAATGCAGCAAGGATGATTTTATGCCATAACCACCCTTCGGGAAATCTCCTGCCGTCAAAGGAGGATGTGAGGCTGACAGACCGGATGCAGCAGGTGTGTGAATTAGTAGGGATTCCACTGCTGGACCATGTAATTGTGGGAGGGGATAACAGCCGGTATTTCAGTTTCAATGAAAAAGGGTTGGTAAAAAATCCGTGTATGCAGTACCGCTCCGATTACCGTCAGATAGAGTGGGACAGTCCGGCAAAAGCGGCAGAGGGAGGAGTGAGAAGATGAGGTTTACAGCGGATGAGCTGGCTCTTGCCAAACAGGTTGACCTGTGCAAAGTGGCGGAACACTTGGGATATACCGTGAAAAGGATTGGGAATTACCACACATTAAAGGAAATGGATTCCGTCCGCATTTATCACAGGAGCCACTGGTGTCGTTTCTCAAGGCGGTATGACAAGGGGGAAAACGGTGGCAGCCAGATTGATTTCCTGCGGGTGTTTGCAGGCATGGATGTGAAAGAGGCGGTGTTCTGGCTGCTGGATTTTGCGGGATACTGGAGGGAGGAAAGCGAGAGGGGCATTCGGAACATTGCCCCGGATAGAGGGAAAGAGGAACGCCCAAAGCCTTTCATATTGCCGGAGCCTGCGGGCAGCAACGCTTATCTGTACCGTTATCTGGAGCATGAACGCGGGATTGCACGGCCGGTCATTGACTTTTTTGTGAGAAAAGGGATTCTGTATGAGGCGAAGAATTACCACAACATTGTCTTTGTAGGAACAGATGGGAAAGGTGTGCCAAAGTTTGCCAGTATGCGGGGCGTCTTTGACAGGGATGGGAAAGGCTTTAAGTGTGACGTGGCGGGAAACGACAAACGGTACGGTTTCCATTTCCACTGCCAGGGCAGCAGGGAAGTCATTGTATTTGAGGCAGCAATCGACCTGATGAGCCATATCACGATGTTCCCGGCGTACAGGGCAAGCATGGTGGCGCTTGGGATGCTGGCGGATGCCCCGCTGGAAACATTCCTTGCACAGCACCCGGAGGTAGAAAGAATTAAATTCTGCCTGGACAATGATGGGCCGGGCAGGAAAGCGGCGGAAACACTGCAGCAGAAGTATGGGGAAAAGGGGTATGCGGCTGAGATTTTTCTGCCTCCGGAACCGTATAAAGACTTCAACCAGTGGAATGTGGGACTGAAAAAATCAGAGGAACAGGAAGAAATCCGGGAAACGGAAAAAGTGATGTAGGAATGGTGTAGTTATGCAGATTTTTGATGTAGGAATGGTGTAGAAAATGCAAAAAATGGTGTAGGAATGATGTAGTTTTTTCGGACAGCCTTTTTTTGATGGTGTAGGAATGGTGTAGTTTTGCAGATTTTTGGTGTAGGAATGGTGTAGAAAATGAAGAAAATGGTGTAGGAATGGTGTAGATTTTTTGTTTATCCGTATATTATCAGGGTTTTAGGGAGTGTGTCCCTAACCAGAAAGCCGAACCTGCGGGCGGCTTGCATTTTGTGACACAAAATGCGTATCTGGCGAAAACTTTGGGAGTGAAAGCGGGCCAAAGTTTTCAGGGCAGGAGTGGACCGGCAGCGGATGAAAACAGACAGGTAAGGAAATGAAAACAGGAGGTGCAAGGGAGCATGGGAGTGCTGGGAGTAAACACGCCCGGTGAGCTGGTGATGTGGCTTTATCTGGCGGAATCAGAGGTCAGCATGGAACAGGGTGAGGCAGAAATTATTCTGGATTATTTGAAAGAGCATAACATGGCATTGGCTGTATGCAGTCGGGAATTGATGGTAAGAGATATGGGAGAGGAACCATCGGAATATCAGCCTTATTCCATAGATGATGCCATCCACGATGTCTGTGAGTGGAATCTGGAGCTGAGATGGTCAAGTTTTTTTGTAACACTTACAAGGAAAAGTTTTGACATAATCAT
>CAJTJY010000034.1 GCA_910576975.1 uncultured Lachnospiraceae bacterium | reverse complement strand
AAAGTCATTCAGATTGCAGACGGTAACATTGAAGTCACTTGGAACATTTAACAAACAGCCATGAAAGTCTAAGCCACACAGTTTTGAGAACAATTTAATAAAAATCTGTTGATAAGCCAATACTAAATACCGTATAATGGAGTAAATAATTCTATAAAAGCACAGAATTATTTACTCTCGCGACATTCGCCCAATATGTGCGTAAACGCCCCTGCTTGGCTCATTGTTCGCGGAAATTAACAATCGAAAGGAAGTGATACTATGGCACCTGTAGCACAGGCAATCAGAAATCAGGAAATCCTAAAAACTGAATATTCCGAAAAAGCAGCCATAGGCGCATTATATGACGAACTCTCCAAGGGAATAGACAGCATGAAAAAAGGCGATGTTTATACAATCGATGAAGCTTGGGAGGAAATTGACAAAATATAATGCCGGAAAAACCAAAGAAATATAAAATCGTAATATCCAAAGATGCCCTCTTGGATATTAAATCAACAAAAAAATATATTCTCAATACTTTCAAATATCGGGAATATGCGGAAAACTTTTCAAAGAAGATAAAAAAGGCAATTAAAGAATTGGATTCCTTCCCCAAAGGCTATGAAGCTACGGGATATGTGATTGAAGGATTGAGCATTTATTTCAAACCTTACAGTACATATTTAATTTTCTTTGTCGTGGAGGATTCCACCATTACGGTAATCCGGGTCTTGAAAGACCGTATGTATTGGCAGTCTATTATCAAAAAGATGCAGAAAATCAACAGATAAATTTACTTCAATCCTCCCGTTTCGGTGAAGGGCTTCGCATTGTGCAAGATCACCTGGATTCCAAGAATTTCTATGCTTTTAATCCAGCCTTTGACTGCCCCAGTAAATAAATATCCTTACTTTCAGAAGCTGATACACAGCGGCAACGTCATTAAGCCGCTGTATATCAGCCTCTGTTTCATTCATGATATTTGCCGCAATCAAATTTCTATTTTATCATCGCTTGCGCTTCTCAAACTCTTTGCGAAACGATTCTAAATCCTGGCCTTTCAGTGCTCGTTCCAGCAATGCCGGAAGCATTTGTGGTTGACATGCAAAACAGGGGATTTTAAGACCTGCCACCCGCTCCGCCATCTGTGCGTCATAGTAAGGCTTGCCTCCATCGGCAATCGCAAGCAGACACGCCACAGTTACCCCAGATTCTTTTAACTCTTTGAGGCGGCGCAACAGCGCCCCCCGGTTGCCGCCCTCCTCTAAATCTGTGATCAAGAAAAATAATGTTTTGGAAGGGTTTTCCACAAATTTCTGACAGTATGCCACAGAGCGCTCAATGTTCGTGCCTCCTCCAAGTTGAAAACCAAACAGCAAATCCACCGGGTCTTGACACTTTTCCGTCAAATCAACAACACTAATGTCAAACGCCACAATATGAGTCCTGATAGACGCCATGCTTGCCAGGATGCAGCTCATAACCGAAGCATATATGACAGATTCCCCCATGGAACCGCTTTGATCCACATCCAGTATCACCGTCCACTGTCTGGAAGCTGCCGTGGTTGTGCGGTCAAAAAAGTAGAAATGCTCTGGGACTATCGTTCCAAGATCCGGGTTATAATTTTTGAGGTTCCTACGGATGGTAAGCGGAAAATCCATCGCAGCGGCAGACGGTATCGGAGAATGCTGCCTGCGGTTCACTGCAGAAGTAACTGCGCGGCGGATATCTGTCTCCAGAAGCTTATTGATTTCTTCCACGATTTTGGCAATGAACATGCGCACGCTCTCTTTGGAACGCTTTGGAATCTGGTCTTTGAGCATCAAAATAGTGGAAGCCAGTCCAATATCCGGCTCCACATGTTCCAAAAGCTCCGGCTCAAACAGAAGCTGGCGCAGGCCGCAGCGTTCCATTGCGTCCCCCTGAATCACTGTGACCAAATCTTTCTCAAACAAGGTGCGCACATCTCCCAGCCATTTGGTAATCTGGGGATTGGAAGGCCCGCTTCCCGCCCCTCTTCCCGAACCAAATCCTCCAGATTCCCTACGGTTATAAATCGCCGCTAACGCCTGGTCCATCAGTATTTGTTCCTCTGATAATTCAGCCTCATCTCCTTGATTGATAACCGCAAAGCGCTCCCTGCTCTCCGCCCCCAAAATCAGCCTCCAGCGTTTCATACGTTCCAGTTCATCCATGTCTGTATCATCCCTTCTCTTTTCTTACTAAAATTTCAAATATCCCCAAAATCAAAGTCGTCCAATTCTTCTAGCATTCCTAACGCCTCCTGTGTAAGAGGCGCATTAACTGCCTCGCTGACCTGGCTGGGATTTAACTGCCACAGCTCGCCTAAATTTTCTGCAATATCGCTTTTCTCCCTGGCTGTAAAATCCGCAAACGCACGGCGCAAAAATAAAAGAGCCCGTTTAAATTCTTCGTCGTCCAAAGTAGCCAGATATTGATCCAGGCTTTCCCAAAGACTCATACGGGCAATCAGCGCATAACGGTTCTTTTGGGAAAGTCCTTCAAACCATCCCGCTCCCAGATCTGCAGGAACCCCCTTCGAAAGCCTTCGTTCCACCTGCAGCGCTAATTCTGCATTTGTAAACTGCCCTCTTTCCAGCAAAATAGCTACGGCATAACCTGAAATCCTGGTATTTAAGTCATCTCTCTTTGCAAGCTCTTTGACAACGGCAATCCATTCCTCCTCTGAAAGGAATTCATGGCTTAACGCCGCCTCATTGAGCATCCCGATCGACTCTGTCAATTCTCTGGACGCAGGGTCATCACAAACGCAGCTTTCTGGAAGCAGCAGGCAGGCCCGCAGGAAAAGCTGTTGCAACACCGGGACCAGCGCTTCGCCAGAAAGCTTGCGGATGCTCCCATATTGAATCACCAGCGACAAGCTCTGCACCGTCTTTGCAATTTCCCCCACTGCTGCGGCCTCCACGGCAATCCGCTGCAGGATAGATGTGGCATAGCTTATCATCTGGGGGATTCCACACAAAAAAGATTCCTCAATCATCTTTGCAACGCCCGCAATCCCTTCTTCCTTTTCTGCCTCCTCCTTTAGCTGGAAAGACGCTGCCAGAAGGATCGTGTCTCCCTTTAATTGAGCCTCCACAATCTCAATCTCCGCTTCCGGCGTCCAGCGCATGATCCAATGCTCCGCCCAAGTCGCCTTCTCCTGCTGCACCTTTTGCCAAGATGCAAAAGAAATTCCAAGCACACGCAGGCGGTGCAGGAAAAACGAACGCTCTCGGTCAAGAAACGCTGCTTTTTCCGACTTCACTGACAGCTTTTCCCTGAGATCAAGATCAAGCTCATCCGCTGTCACAGAACAATAGCGCCGCAAATGCAATTCCTCCAACAGACGGTAGAAATCATTCTGGACAGACGTGCGGCTCACTCCCTGAGGGAGAAAGCCTATCTCTGTGCCAATCTCCGTATCTGCAACCGCCTGGGCAATTTCTCCAAAATTTCCATGTCCCATGCAGGTAACTGCGGCATCCCGCAAATCCCGCAGCGCCGGAATCTGATATCCGTGCAGGCTGGCAAGCGAAAAAGAAAGCCGCACCGCCTCGATCACCTCGGCGGATGATACCACATTGCCATTCTGTCGCTGCCAAAATGCAAGCTTGGACAAATAGCTGCGGGCCGCATAATCTGCTTCCCCTTTCTGATATCCCTGCCACAGCAGCCCATAATAAGCTGGGGCCTTATTCCCAGCTCCATAACCAGAGCGGGAAGACAAGCGATAATAAGAATATGGCATCCAAGTTTTCTGGGTTTCCACCATCGGAAGCCGCTTACATTCTGCGTCACTAAGGCCTGGCAAGCCGCCCCTCAATCCTTCGGTATGATACGCCCCTGTCACCACCACGATTTTTTCTGGCAAAATGCCAGAACTAATAGCTTCCTGGATCTGGCGCCTCATATAGGCCTCCCGCACAACGTTTTTTGCATCTTCACATCCCCTGCCCTCTGTCAGTTCCCGAAGCTGTTTCCCAAAAGCTTTTGCACCCTTGCGATATCCGTCCCCTTCACTGAAATGCTCCATCGTGCGCTCCCAGAAAGTCTCATGAGAATCCTCTCCTGACAGCTCGTCCAGTCTGCGGTAGACGCTGATCCGCTCCTCCTCGCCGACGTCTTCGCTATTTTCCTTTGCATCGGAAAAAGCCAGGAACACGCTGGACGGAAGATCAATAAAGCGGCATTCTGCCTGATGTTGCTGCGCCCACAAAATAGCCTGGTATTCGGGAGAATATTCTGCAAAGGGATACAGCAGGGTGCGAACCGGCGACTCGCTCGTATATGCCATCAGGGCGATGGGCGGCTTTGCCTTGCCGTCTGCCAATACCTCCAGTTCTTCCGTGAAGTCGCTTGGCCCCTCCACCAGGACCAATTGCGGCTTCACCTGATCCAAAAGCTTTCTAACATTCCATGCGCCAGCCGGAGATAAATGACGGATTCCAAATAGTACTGGCCCGCCTTTGCAATCTGCCAGATCTCCTTGAAACTCTTCTGTCCGATCAGCCTGATCTGACTGATGTCTCTGTAAGTTCTCTCCCATGTTTAATTCAGCTCCTTGCATTCCTTATACAAGCCTGACCAAGCTGCCCCTCTTTTGCGCAACACATTTTCCAGGTACTCTTTCCAGGCAAGGCTGTCTTTCTCATCATCCTTTACAATCGCTCCCTGCAGTCCGGCGGCTAAATCATAATCCGTAATCGTTCCATTGCCGAAGCTTCCCGCCAACGCCATGCTGTTTGCAAGTAGGGAGATCGCCTCTGCGGTCGATAAAACCCCGGTGGTGGGCTTTAATTTCTGCTTGCCATCCAAGGTTGCGCCAAGACGCAATTCCCGGAAGATCGTGCATACCTTTTCCACCACTTCCTGTTGCGGCAGACTGGCATTCAGATCCAGGTTTTCAGAAAGCTGCGTCACACGAGTCTTTACAATATCCATCTCTGATTCCAGATCGGCAGGCGCAGGAAGCACTACGATATTAAAACGGCGTTTCAGTGCGGCAGACATTTCATTTACGCCTTTATCTCTAGTATTTGCCGTGGCAATTACAGAAAATCCTTTCTGCGCCGGAACCTCCAATCCCAGCTCCGACACAGAAATCCGCTTTTCTGACAAAATGGAAATCAGCGCATCCTGCACTTCTGAGGCACATCTGGAAATCTCTTCTAACCTGGCAATGGTCCCTGTCTCCATGGCATGGTAAACCGGGCTTTTGAGCATCGCTTCCGGGGAAGGACCCTGGGCAATCAGCATCGCATAATTCCAAGAATAACGAATCTGTTCTTCCGTGGTTCCCGCCGTGCCCTGAATGACCTTGGTAGAATCCCCATTGATAGCTGCCGACAAATGCTCTGAAAGCCAGGACTTTGCCGTGCCGGGCTCTCCAATCAACAACAGCGCGCGATCTGTGACCAGGGTGGCAATGGCGATTTCTACCAGGCGTTTATGTCCGATATATTTGGGCGTGATCACCGTCCTGCCCGCTTTTCCCCCTGTTATATAAGTCAAGACCGATTTGGGGGACATCTTCCATCCGGTGGGAATGGGATCCTGTTCCGCCTTGATTAATGCATTGATTTCCTTTTGAAACATCTGCTCTGCCGGCAGACGCTGTACCATCGTCTCTTGTGCCATCTCGCAATTCTCCTCTCTTCTATTCTTTCTGTGTCTCTTGTTCTTCCTGCTTCTTTAATAGGACCGTGCGCAAATCCTGATATTTTTCCTCATTCCAGCCAGAAATCGTGACTTTGTGATCATCTACCAGCATCTTTATTTCCTCCAGCTCTTTCACCTGGTCAGACAACGGCATGGGGCAAGACTGCAGTAAATCCAGTAAGTCCCAAAAACGAAACGTTACTTTCTGCACGCCTTTTACCACAAGTCCTCTGCCACCCGAAAATTTGCACCTTTGCAATAGTGGGAAAAATTTCCTATAGTTATTAATACTAACGTTTATCTGCGCACGTTTATAAAAATAATTGCCCAGCATACGGCAAACATCTTCATCGAAAGGACAAATCAGATTTTCGAGGATCAAATCCCAGTCCCTTGTAAAATGATCATAAAAATGATCGGCATCAGAGTAAACGCAACGATAGGTATGGAACATCCCTGTCTTTTTGATCGCAGGATCAGTAAAAAGCTCTATCCAGCGGATATCTGGTCTCTCAAAAAGGTCATGTCGAACCTGAATTTGCTGATCCTGGAATTCATCATGATAACATCCCAGGAATTGATAACATCCTTTCTCTTTTCTCCATGCGACTTTGGCAAAGGTATCCATAATTTCCTGACGTGCCAGCTTCTGGCTTTGCGATTCCTTTTTGAGCTGCCTGCCCTCTGTGAGCCAGACCGAAAACTTATCGTACGTCTCCGCCGCCCCTTTCGTCAACAAGGAAGCTGCCAGCGCTGGCTTTAGAAAACGCTCTGCATGTTCCTGATACAATTCCTCTGCAAGGGCAAACAGCCGCTTGTCACAATTAAAAATCATAGACTTTAAAAGAAGCTCTGCAAGATACTGGGGCGCTGGTATCTTTGCATTGTCATGATAAGCATAATACGTATCGCCACTGTCAAATTCAACCTGCTTTCCGTCCTCGGTCTTGATCTGCGCCAGCAAGTTCTGCGACGCCAGCCTGCGGTACAAGTCAAGCATCTTTTGAGAAGACTTCCCAAGCAGGGAATCAAACAACGCCTGCAGCGTTGCACGATCTTTCTCCTCTAAGACGATCGTTTCGTTTTTCGCTTGTTCTTCCAATCCGTCCAACATTCGACAGACTGCGTCCGCAATCAGGTCAGATATCTCGTCGCTAACAGAAAACGCCAGATATTTTGACGCTGCCGCAGGGTTTTTTCGAATTTGCGACTCCCAAAATTCCAGGTTTTCCGTTCCCTCCATGCGCGCCATCGACCACAAGGCAGCTTTCTTGCAGTTTCCCTTTTCCGTCTTAGTAAACCCTTGCAAAATCTCCCGATTCTCCTGACTGTGGCGCATCGCCTGGATCAGGGCGGTGCGAACCTCCTTCTCTGCCTCTGGAAGCATCGAAAGATACCATGCATTTTCCCCTGCCCCGGCAATAGCTTCGACTACATGAACCCGGCGCGCCATTTCTTTCTTTCCTTTTGGATCAAATCCCTTTTTCAGCAAGGGAAGCAGCGAAGCGTCTTGCTCACAAAGCCACCGTTCAATCTGCTCTGCAAGTTCCGAATATCCCGCATTCAGACCTGCCACGAGAGCTGTCTTTAAACGATAATCAGAAAAAATCTCTGGATTTTTATCATGAGCTTCCACAATCATGCTATAATGGCCGCTCCCGGAAGTTGACAAAGCCAAAAGCAACGGAGCAAGCTGGCTATAAGGAACCTCACAGCACAAGCTGCCCTCTGCGACTTCAAGCGGTTCTAAGCTTCCTTCCACTTCGGTCACCGCCTGGGTGGTCAGCACGGCGTCCACAAATCCGAGAATGTCAAGCAACATATCTCCTTTTCTATCTCCCTCGTCTGACAATAGCTGCATCGCTGACTGGTAAATCTTTTGAAATACCGGTGACGCTTTGGACAAAGGCTCGATCTGCTCTACAGCCCGCGCAAGGCGAAAATCCTCGGATAGAAGGGAAACGCCTGCAATTATGCCAGATTCCAGTCGTTCCTTTAATTCATAAAGCGGATTAAGATTCATCTTCTGTTTCCTCCATTCTGTACCATCTCACATTTCTCTCAATACAACAAACGAACCACTTTGTCGCTCGTTACGATACTGTAAGGCTGCACGCAGATGCGATGCTGATCTTCAAGGTAATAAAACGCCCCTAAAAGAACCTGTCCTTGTAAAAGAGAAGGATCTGTCACCATGGAAAGGCGGTCAGAGCTACCCTCTGCATTTGGCATGTCTTCCAGCAAAATCGTATTGCCCTCCAAATCTTTCATGACATAGGCATCTTGAATCTTGCCGATCTTCTCAAAGGCAAAAAGCAATACCACGTAATGATCCGAAAGCACATTCTTGATCTGGTTTTTTACGGTTTTTACGACTGACGCAAGGCTAGACTGGGCATGAGACCTAATCCCTGAAAGATGCTCTCTTGTCACTGGGCTGTAAACAGCATTCTCCCAGCGGATGCGGCGGTTTAAATCCCCAGGATAATAAGTTAGCACTGGAACGGATGCCGCCTCAAATACGGTATCTTCCCGCCTGACATATTTGATTGCCTTAAGAGGACGGTAATTGCGGGTCACAGATACTTCTCCCGTGTCAACATCTGCCCACCAGCCAATGTCAATATATTCTTTTCTTGCCTGATCATAGACCACCTGAAATGAAAGTTGCAGCAAACAAGCATGTTCTTTCATAAGTCCCAGCGCTTGAAGCTGGTCCAGCTTCCAGATTCCACCCAGCTCTTCATACAAAATCGTGTCGTCATCTCCCACTTGCTCATGCTTTAGCTTTTCTTTTAGATAAGCCTCCGCCTTTTTTACACATGCCCGAAGCTGAACCAGGATCTGAATGGCTTTCTTATAATGGCTGTCCTGCCCGTCTTTTTGGAAAGCTTCCATTTCCAGAATCAGGCGGTTTACGTAAAGCTGCGGTCCTGCAAGATAATAATCACCCAATTGCTTTGCCAAATCACGGTATTTCTTAATGGAACTTCCGCCCATGGTTCCCAGTCCCGCTTGCAACAGCTGGTTCATGATCTCTCCTGTCAGCCTCAATCCTTCCAGTTGCTTTTTAATCTTCTTCGTGCGGGCTGCCTTATTTACCTTGGGCTTTCCCTCTTTCTTTTCTGCAGAAGATTTTGCCGCACGGGCCTCTTTCTTCTCTCTTTTGCGCTGAATATCTTCTGGGATCTCACAGAATTCAAAATCTTTTTCGATGCTCATCTCAAAGAGAAGCCCCAGGCTATGTTTGCATGGAAATTGCCTGCTGGGGCAGGAACAGCGGAACACCGGATGATCCTCCTCCACAAAATCTGCCGATGTGATATAGTTTGTCTTTCCGCTCCCGCTGCACTCCCCCATATAAAAGGTATCATCCTTGGAACGGTACCGTTTCACAAAACCGCCCTTTTGGCAAATTTTCCTGCCATTATTGACGGCGTTGGCATTTGGCGCAAGCATTGTAATATATTGTTCTGATATTTTTCTCATATTCTCACCTCTACTTGACGTTCTTTCCCCCTGTCCAATAAGGAAATTTCAATTCTTTTGACACTCTGATTAGAAAAAAGCAGCGGCTTGCCGTCCGCTGCTAATTCCCATGCCGCTGATATTAGGATGCCAGCCCGCACTCTCTGTCCAGTTCTTCTAAGATCGCCTGAATCTCTGACTCATTGCCCGGATGGGCTTTTACCAGTTTTAGGATTTCTTCTTTCGCTCCCTGGATTCTCGCTACTTGCGTCTCCATGCTAGAGCGCAGCTTCTGGCGGCGCACCACAAGCTCATGCTTTACTTCCACCATCTCCTTTTTATCTAGCAGGGCATGTACCTGATAAATCCAGATCCTTGCATCATAAAGGCGGTAACCATGAAGCAGTTGTATCAGCTTATCGTTAAAATACTCCAGGTCATCGTTGGTACGCTGATATTTCTCTCTCTCCTGGACTGCCTCTAAATACTGGTCCCAGATATAGTTCAATTCATAAGAATTCTCCACATGGTATTTCTCACACGCATAGTCCACAGCATTGGTAACATTCACATACTTAAAAGAAATCTTATTCAAAAGAGTGGTGGCACGGTTGATATTTGCTTGAGATCTCTTAATGTCCGCCACATCATTTTGCAAACGCAAAACTAGCAGTCCTCCCGCCGCTCCCGCTGCAGCCACGGACAGCAAAAATGGCATCCGAACATCAAAGCGCATCATCTGGCTCAGTACGACGATTAAAATCGCAGCGGCAATAAACCCTCCGGCAAGCAGGTAGAGCAAGCGGCGCAGCAGGCGGCACTCCTGTTCCAGCGCTTCCTTATAATAACGCCACTCTTCGCGCTCCCCCTCCAGATACTGCATATCCCGCTTTACCGTAGTCTGATATGCTTCATTCTCTTTCAGGCGTTTGATAATATATGGAATCTGATCTGCAAGCTGTTCCATCTGGGCAAACTGCGCATCAGAAATGGTCTTTGACTTGTTCAAATAGGCGTCCCTGGATTCATTCAGCGCCATCACTTTTTGGGCGACGCCCTGAATCTTTGAGATCTCCTGTTCTGGAAGATTTTCAATGATCTGTATATCCGTCAAATAATCGGTGACGATTTTATAATCTTTTTTTGTCTCCTCCAGCCCTTTTGCAGCTTTCAAAATCTGGTCGCAATACTCCATCGCCGGATTGTTGCTGGCTCTTGGCTTTGCCTTGTCTTGCGGTCTGCCCTGTTCTTGCTGCTGACTTAGATCAAATTCTAAAATATCTTCTACATATTTCGGCTTTTTCTTTTTCCTGAATAATCCCATCTTACTCACTTTTCCTATATTCTGTTCTTAATTGCAACAAAAATTTTTCGATTTTTGCCTCATAACCGCTGCGGTCCCCTGACAGCTTCATCTCCCGCAGCCTTGACACTTCCCCTGTCAGCTGCGCATCCTTTTTCCCGGGGACATGCCCTCCTCTGCAGGACAAAGCAAGCAGATACGCCTCGCTGCTTTCGGTCTGCTGACCAATCTCGTACGCAAGCTTATAACATCCCGCAGCAAGCGTAAACAGAAACTGCCTTGCATAGGCGGTCCCCAAATTGTGCCAGACTTTCCCCTGAAAAAAAGCATCCTCTTTTCCATCCAGCGCATTTTGATACTCCCACAAGGCGTCCTGATATTTTCCAGAACGCAGCAGACGGTCCCCACGCAGTTTTGCCCGCTGTGCAGGACTCTTATTTTCCATGGTCTTTGCCAGCTGCACTGCTTTGGTAATCTCCTGCCTGGTATAAAAGCCTCCCTCCGTCAGCACTTGTCCCAAGCACCAGCAACCGCTTTTTTCATTTTTCAAACCGTCCGAAAGCACCTGTGCCAGCTCTGTCCTGCCAATTTCCTGATCCAGCCATTGGCACAGCATTTCGTTAAAAAAGCTTTCCTCCACCGTCTCCGCATGATGGTACAGATAAAAACACAGCTCTTCAAAAGAATAAACACTGACATCCGCCCTTACCCTCAGCGGAGATTTTGCCAGAAAATCCTGGCATAGCCAAACCTTGCTCATGCCTGCTGCTCCTTCCCAATCTCATACTCCCACTCCAGCCTGCTTCCTGGCTTTTGCGTTCCAAATCCCAGATCTTTGACCTGCAAAATGATGCTTTCCTCTTCTCCTGGTTCCACAGAAACAGATAATCTGCAACGCTCCCGCTCCGAAAGCTTCAATCCAGACAATTCCAAGCTCTCGACCCTGGCCTCCCGGCTTCCCGGCTGCTGAAACCACAGTTCTAAAAGAGGCTCGCCTTCTAATAAAATCCGCAATTCCTTTGCTATCTGATGGTGATTGCATCCCGCTTCCGCCAAAGGATAAAAGTACTCCCCGTCCCCCTTGCTTACCTTGAATGAAACATGTTCCTTGACTTTATACTCACAAAAATATACCGTTTCCGCTTCATCCTGGCGTACCTGCAAAACCCCTGCATGACACGCTCCCTTGGTATATAAGTTCTTTCCCTGAAAGGCTCTTCTCCCCCTGCATACCATCTGCAGCGATTCCTTCATCCATCCCGTCTCAAAACCAGCGCCGATCAAATACACTGCCGACACAATTCTTCCTGCAAAAACTTTTTTCAGCATATTCAAAAACGCTTGGTCCCTTTCATGCTCCTCCTGCGGCAGCTTTCCAAGATATGCCTCCGCCACCTCTGAAACCCTGGGCTTTGTCTTCGGATCACAAAACAAAAGGCAACAGCGCACGCCGTTTCCTTCCTCCTCAAAAAGCGCCGCATGATGCTGCCACAGCGATTCTTCCTGAGAGACCACATAGGCATAAAAGCTCTCCCTGTGATCCTGAATCAAAAGCTGCTGCGCTTGAAATCCCAGCCGCTGTGCCAGCTTTCCTATAAACTCCGTCGATTCCTTTGTAATGCTTTCCAGGGAAAATACGCACTTGGTCACTGCCTGAACGCCTTGCGGCGGCAGCGCAAGCCGGATCACCTTGCGGAAAAATAAGAACAGCAACTCCTCTGCCGGATAATCCTGGTCCAAAGAAAGCGTCTCCTTGTCATAGGCACGTTTGAGAAGATCTGCGACATAATATCCCTCGTCCGCCTCCGCAAGCTTTCGTGCCTCTTCGCCAAAACACCACTGCCCCGTCTGCTTGCGTTTGCAGAGCGCCGTGGGGATCTGAAAGACCTCCGTCCCGGCAATGGTACCCTTCGTCTCTGGCTCCTCCAGATTTGCATGGTAACAGCTAATCTGCAGCCAGCGCCTGCTGACCTCAATCCCAATAAACCATTCCTCTTTCTGCGGTTTCATATTTTCACCTGCCTTAAATCACCATAAATTCCCGATTAACCAATTCTTCTAACTGCATGTAGGATTCCAAAAGCTTTAGAACCGTCGCCTCGTCTTTCATCTGCCAGCCAGCCATCATATCATTGATCAGCTCATAACGGCCGTCTTCGCCTCCGTCCGTAAGCTGCTGCCTGGCAAGCTGTCCGCTTTCTGTCACTTTCCATTCTTCCTCATGCTTCTCCTTGATATAATAGGGAATGACTTCTCCAAAAAACACCCGAAACTCTCTGGCATAAATCTCATCATACATCCTTGCCATCTGGCACTCCACATATTCCGTATGCCCGCAGGGTATGTAGGAAATCGTCACCTCCGGGGCGCTGGTACGGTATTCCAATATGATCTTGTCTTGAATCATATATTTTTGTTTTAGCGATTCCGGGAGCATTTCATAAAATTCAAAATACTTTTTCTTCTTCAATGATTCGTTTAAGATATCCTCTGCCAGAGCCAGCTCTTCTCTGGAAAGATTGTCCTTAAGCGCGCACCATTTCAAAAATGCCAGTTTACATGCGTTGTTCAACTGCTGTTGATCTTCAAGCAAGCTCGCCAGCTTGTGAAAAACATATTCCGAAACCACGGCGTCATGAATCAGATACTGATGTGACATCCAAGTCAAATACGCCGTAATCAGCTTTTCTCTGCCCTGGCTTCTGGCATAATGTTCAAATACTGTTTCCAAATCCGGCAAAAAATCCCTGGTATATAAGAACCGTTCCAGGCAATGTTCCTCCAAGTCAAACGTATCCAGTTCAAAATTATGGGCGGCTTTCCATAGAATCAGCATTTCTTCCAAGCTTCCGTAGAAGTTGCGGCACATGTAGACCAAGATCTGTTCATTATATTTTCCTTTGAGCAGCACGTTTCTGCACAATCCAAGCAAAAATTGATCTCCAGTGTCCCTATCCTGCTCCTCCAGGCGGTGACAGATTACATATACCAATTTCACCGGAGAAAGATCTTCACAGCCGTAACTTTCCAACAATTCATAGGCTCGCCTGTAATGCTTTCTTGCAACCAGCAAGTTCATCAGCTTTGCCCTAGTCTGCTTGTCAATGCCCTGAAAAGAAATATTCAGTAAAAATTCATCCAGAGAATCTCCCGTATAGTTGTCATAGAAATACGCCACCATCTGCGGGCGCAGCTCTTCCCGGTAAGCCTCGCTGATTGCCCTGGAATCCACAAGCGTCTGCAACAACGCCAAATCTTCCTTCTCATACGTCTGCCAGATTTTTTTCTTATCGAAGTATTTCACCAAGTAGGGCAGCTTGTCTCCTGCGCAGGCAATCCCCTGCTCCAAGAATTTCTCATTATCTAAAAAAGGCCTAACCTGTACTTCTTCTCCTGGAAGAAAGCGCTTTCCTGTGGCATCTTCCAAGAGTACCTGCCAGGTACTACTGTAAATATTGACATTGCCCACGCCATGGATAAAAGGCACTACCTGTTCTTTGTTCAAAGGATGCTGGCAAACCACGAGATTGCAAGCCTCTGGTCTGCTGCAGGCTACCTCGCAGGCAAACAGCACTTTTGCAAAATCCTCTCCCTGCTCTCCTGCCAGAAGCGCCGGAGAAAGGACTTCCTGATAAATCACCGCAAGATTCTTGTCTATCTTGCCAAGCTTCAACTGCCTGAATGCAAATTCCTGGATATTTTTCTGATAATGAGGCCAGACCGCTTTCCATTGCGACTTGCTATTGATAATCGCTGCATAGAGCATTGCCTGTGGGTCGCTGGCAAGGTTGCTGTAAGACTGAAAGTAAAGCACGATCGCCTTTGGCAGCTTTTGCATTTGCTCCTTGCCTGCGGACAACACCCAGGATTCATATAATCCGGCAATGCGCAAATCCTCTGAAACGCCCATCTGATACCATTTCCAGTATTGACTGCCAAAACAATTTCCCTTAATGCAGTAGCAGCAGACAGCCTGAAGAGTCTCTTTCCCAGGAGCCGCCTGGTAACATGCCTCTAAAATCCGATACCAAATGGGATCGTACACAGGAAGTTCCGGCACCAGCCGCACGACCTGCTCCGCCATTCCCTTTGTCAGCGCCTGATGCTTGACTGCAAAATTCAAAATCTTGCGGTCAAATCCCTGGAACCTGCCCAGATGAAAGGGCTCTTTTTCCAAAGCCCGCCAGGCTTCCATATACAATAAGATATTGTCTCCAAACCGTCTTAAATGCCTGGCGATCACTTCGAGCTTTCTGCCTTTGCTATAATTCAAGTCTTCGTCCAAAAACAGCAAGATCCACAAAAGTACTGCATGTTCTTGATTCTTATGATAAATTTTTTTAATCTGATTCGTACATTTATTGACATATGCAGGTTCTGGCTCCCGCAGCGTGCACAGATACAGATAATAGGCATACAGCAAAGAATCCTTGTCCACTTTATTCCTTGGAAAGGAATCCATCAGCCACTGCGCTTCCTGCCTCTGGCGATTCACCAAAAGCGCCTGTGCCTTCATCAGCAAATACCAGAGATTATCCGGCTCAAGTCCCATCAGATCTTCCAAATTCCTGCACATCCGCTTTACCCAGACGCCAGTTACCATTTTCCGAAATCCGAAATTCAAATAATCCCTCGCAAGCTCCGCCTGCCTTCTTTGCATGGTACGCACCATCTGCTCCCTTCCAGTCCGTGCTCCCACGACGCACAATTCCACTTCTTCCCGCTGGAAAGGCGTCTGTAAAACCAGCTTTCCAAAATTATTGCCGCCATGAAGCTTCTCTGGTAAAATGAAATACTCTGCAGCCGCATAATTACCCACGAAGTCTTCTTCCGTAATCCGCTGTTTCACTGGTTGAAGCCATTCCCCCTGCGCAATGATTTCCAGAGCCAAATGCCCCCATTCTTCTTTCTTTAGCGTAACTTGATGCTTCTCGCATTGCTTTACATTGCGAAACTCACGCTGTGCTTCTTCCACTTCGAAAAACACCCGTTTTTTCTTCCGTGCCGCAATTAAAAATTCTTCCACTTGCGCTCTGGTACAAGGCTTTTTGCAAAGCCCCTGGTAGATCAGCCGTTCCTCTGTCTCACGAATGCCAAAAATCCCAGCAAATTCCGGCTTCGCAAAAATCTTTACTGCTTCCTCATAAGATTCCCTTGCCAAATTTGCAAATTCGGTAATATTATGGATCTTCCCTTGGGAACTGTCTGGATATTTTCTGGAAATTGAAACCTCGAACGGAAGAATATACTCGCCCTGGCTGCTCACAATATGGAGATTCCCGCTCTGGGAATCCCCTTCACATAATCCTTCGCTGTGAAATTTAAATGTCTGCGTTATGGTGATTCCCTGAAATTGCGGCGTTTGACACTCCATTCTTGGACTGGAGGAATAGATCGTTCCTTCTATGGGTATATTATTGGTGTTTTTTATTGAAAATTCACCTATATATGCAGCCCCCTCCACTACTTCAAATGCTAATTTTTCTGGCGTAAATGCAAGGATGGAAGATTCCCTGCTGCAGTTCCCTTGCGCCAGCTCTTCTATTTTGTTCTGCAAATCGTCACCTGCTTGCTTTTTTATCAATAATCGTTATAATAATATGAGTTGTTACTTATTTGTAAATTATATACGATTTCAGCGCCTGTGTAAACAGCCGTATTTACAAATCTTTCACGAACTGCCTTGTCGTGCCGAGATTGACGCTGAATCGTGGAAAAAGTGAAAGATTTTACAAACCGTTTGCAAACCGCCTTGTCGTGCTGAAATTAGCGCTGAATTGAGGAAAGCGTGAAAGAATTTCGTTACTTCTTTCACGAACTACCTGTTTGTGCCAAAATGCGCACAGAATGGAGGAAATTATGATTGAGCATAAAGACCATTTTCATGGAAGTGATCTAGAAAAAATTGAACAAATTTATGGAATCAAGAAAGAGGAAATCACAAGCTTCAGCGCTAACGTGAATCCTCTGGGCGTCTCCTCGCTGCTGCGGGAATCCCTGGCAAGCCACATTGACGCTATCACTGCCTATCCAGACCGGGAATACGCCTCTCTCAGGAAATGCATTGGCACATATTTGGACGCCGATCCTGGCCATATCATCATGGGCAACGGCTCCACGGAGCTGATCTCTCTATTCATCCAGATCGAGCATCCCCAAAAAGCGTTGATCATCGGGCCTACCTACTCGGAATACGAACGGGAAATCGCCCTTGGAGGAGGAACCTGCCTCTACTATCCCCTCAAAGAGGAACAGAACTTTGCTCTAGACGCCAAAGATTTTACCAGCCAGCTCAATGAAAGCATTGACCTAGTTGTAATCTGCAACCCCAATAATCCCACCTCTGGGGCAGTCTCCCAGAATACCATGCGCAAAATTTTAGACGTATGCAAACAACATGATATCTTTGTAATGGTAGACGAGACTTATGTGGAATTTGCAGATCGTGTTTCTGAGATCACCTCTGTTCCCCTGGCTGCATACTATAACAACATCATCATCTTGCGGGGCACTTCCAAGTTTTTTGCCGCCCCGGGACTTCGGCTGGGTTATGCTGTTACTGGGAACCAGGATTTGATTAAGGCGATTAATACAAGAAAGAATCCCTGGACCATCAATTCTCTCGCCGTGATTGCTGGAGAGATCATGTTCCGGGATTCTTCTTATATTGCCAAGACCCGCAAATTAATTGCCGGGGAGCGTTCCCGCATCTATGAGCGAATTTCTAAAGACAGCCGTTTTAAGGCATATCCGCCCAGCGGGAACTTCATGTTGGTACGTCTTCTTGACGACGCTTTGACATCCAATGCGCTCTTTGACCGCGCCATTCGGGAAAAGATGATGATCCGTGACTGTTCCACGTTCCCGTTTTTAGATAACAAATACATTCGTTTCTGTTTCATGACGCCTGAAATGAACGACAAACTCCTCTGCTGCCTGCTGGCTTAAAAAACCAGCGTCAAGAGGAACTGAACAAATTTGATCAGATAGTTGGACAACATGATCGCCACAAAAACTGTCAGTAGAAACGCAGCGCCTTTTAGGAATTCCTTCATGGCTTAGTAGGTTCTCGTGGGACTTGTATATGTAAGCTGTTCCCCTCCGACATCAAAACTGGTATATACTCGATAAGTTCCACGTTCTTTTAATGTATACGATCCATCCATGCTTTTCGTTCCATTCGTGCTAGATCCGATCCAGGAATATATTGTATTCCACGAAGTCCCCTCTTTTCGCTGCAGCCGCATAACCACAGAGATTTTACATACCTTCTTTGCTGTAACACTGCTGGCAGCATAAGCTGTATTTCCTTCAATTAATAGATTTGCAACAATATGTGCTGTATTTAAGTATTTTGGTTCAATCGCATTCCCCTCTCTCGTCTGTGTCGCCCGCACTGGAACCGCCGCCGCAGTCACACTGCAAACAGGCATTGCTGCCAACACACCTGCCATTACCATTGTCATTAATAGTTTCCTTTTCATCATATTTCTCCTTCCCTATCTTTTGTACTATACCAGATAAAACACCCAGCACAATATAGTAACAACTATGCAGGACAAAATATGACAATTATTTTACTTTATTTTTTATTTTATACTATTCCTCGAGTTGTAATCTCTTTGCCAAAGAAATCAATTCCTTTTTAGACAAGTTTCCAAACAATTCAATTACATATTCCCCATCTGTTAACACCAAATTTGCTGTATCAACATCTCTGACATAATATCCCATAAAATCATTCACTGTAACTTTATCCATACCTTTAAAACCAGACGTAATATTACCCATAATGCCTTCTTTATACCCACTCTGTCTTAAAAGCATCATATCCCCTTTATCATTGACATAAGTGATTTGGTATTCATCAAATCGTTGCCTATATACTTCTTCTACCAAACGATATCCCTCTGGAAGCTCCGCTAAATTATATTTGAAAAATCTTTCTTCTCCATTGGACAATTCTTCATCCATAACTCCTGTTTCCTTTTTGAAAATCTTCACATGATCCCCGTGCTGTTCCAACATAATTTCATTCAGCCACTGAACCAATGTCTCTGCCGCCGTTATCGTTCCACCCAGAAGCATCAATAGTAATGCCAAGATTATTACAAGACCTCTTTTAGAACGAACAGGACGATACAATTCCAACATAGAAGAACCGCCGTCCAGACGCTTGCTCTTCGCCCCTACCTGACGCAGCAGACGATACATTTTGATCCGGAATCTCATAGAAAACCTATGCTTTGGCAGATTCCTGGGACGCTGCTGATATTCTTGTTCGACCAACTCTCCAAAAGCTTCTTTCAACAAAATATCCATCTCTTGCATAAGCTCACCACCTTATAATTAGAAAACCACCTTACTACCACAAAGCAACTTGGAAATCAGATTTTACAAGCCTGGAAGCCCCCAATTCCTCCCAATGCATTGTTTTATTTATTATACCACAATTATGTATGCAAAATAATATTTTAAGAAAAAGAAAAGCAAGATTTTAACATTGCGACTACTTCTCATAATACTTTATCGTATATTTCATGAGGAAGTTTACACAAGAGAAACGCTATGAAATTCCTTTTTCTACAGTCTCGAATTTAGATTTCTTACCTTAATTCAACACATGACGACAAAATAGCGTCTAAAAATATGGAATTGCATTCCCATTTATGGACATACTATGTCTTATCATTTAGAAAAGAGGAAACAGATATGACTGTCATGCTTAACCAGATTTTAGACGAAAAAGGAATCTCACAAAACAAATTGTCCAAAGACACCGGGATATCCATCAGCACGCTCAGAAACCTCAATCATAACCGCACTACCAGGATCAGTTTTGAGATCTTAGAAAAAATCTGTCTCTACCTTGGCTGCGGCGTAGAAGATATTCTCCATATAGAAACGTCTTGATCAATCTATGATCACAGACATTCTTATAGTAATTCGTTGAATACTTTCCCTATTTTCCGTTTTTCCATCCGATCCATTACTCCACATCTATGCGCCATCAGCAAAAGTGGGGGGAAGCAATGCATGTTACATATGCTGATTGGGTTGATAACTGATAAGGATAAAATTTTCGAATTAACGTATATTGAAAAACATTTTTTGCATCCGCTATAATGCCAATAGGGAAAAAGAGATGCAAATAACTCCATGTGAACACCTTGTATAATAATGTTGTAGTCAATCAAGACTACTTCGTTAATAAATTTCTTAATATATAATATTATTATATGGGTTTAATATACGACATATTGCGGATATAGCATATAATACACCTATTCAAGGATATACGCTATATATCAATTTAAGCCGCTTATACTTGTGATATAAGCGGCTTGAGCATTATATGCTTTTACAGTTTGGACGGCGGTAAGACCACCCTTTCCTTAATCCCAGTTGATAGCCTCATGCGATACGGTTTCCCCGTTCTTAATCTCTTCCATTGCCTTTTCAAGTTCCACACGTTCTGACGGCGTAACTTTTGTGAAATCCGGGTCCCATGCAAGTACTAGTTTTTTTATAAACTCTAATGCGAAATTTTGTTCGCTTTCTGGCAATATCTCCATAAGGTCGATAACCTGTTTTGTTACTGTGCTCATGTTCTCTCTCCTTTCTGGGGATTATTTATATATATCCCCTCTTGAATCCACATCAATTATATACAATATCTCTATTTCCCCACCTGGACGATAATTATATACGATCCTGTATTTTCCTACCCTTAACCGCTTTCTTTCATCTGCAAAGCCTTGTAACGTCTTGATATCTCCTTTTGGCGGATGTTCCGCCAATCCCTCGATCGCTTTCTTTATCCGCTGTTTTGTTGGTCTGTCAAGTCCGCCAATATATTTTGCGGCTTTCTTGCTATATTCGATTTTCAAACGCCTTATCTCTCCCTTCTCACTTGCGGGTTATTGTCCTTGTTCCCTTTAGACAATTATAATTATCCACTATATCAGTATATATATCAATACATTCCAAAAAAATATTTAATTTTATCACTGTCGGATATCTCAAAATATTACATGCTGATGAGTACAAAACACAGTCAAAAAAGTACGATTCATTGTTCTACAAAATGAATTTTGTCTTTTTTATTATGTTTGAGTATGGAGCTGTCACACTAATATATACATTTCTTTGTATGGGTTTAATTCCTTTTTTACATGTTCTATATCTTTTTCTTTTATAAATCCCAATTCTAAAGCTCGTTTTATGTATCCTTGAACATAAATGGGCGTATATTTCATTAACGTATTTTTCATTCCTGAGCTTTTTCGAATTAAAGCTATAGCTATGACACATACGATTCCAATTAAAGAAAAAAATATCAAAAATACATTAAAATATTCTTTCGTGTATTTATTGATGTTTCCAAGTGATAAAAATGCAAATATAATATAGAAAACAAATGATATCCACGCTGTTGTTATGGTTAAAATGGTTGTGTGTGATTGTGAATTTATTAATGATATTCTTTCAATCATCTCAGTCCTTATGCTGATATATTCTTGATCATTAAATCTAGGTTTTTCACTCATTTTTGTTGATTTCCACATGGAGGAATGCTATACTATTTACAGACATTCTCCTTTGTGGAAGTGTTTGATTTCGAGTAGCCGCTTACCGCCAAGTAGACCGGCTACTCATTTTCTTTTAGTTCCTTATAGACCAAATCAATGCCTTTTCTGATAATTTCTGTTTTTGACATTCCCGTTTTAGAAATGCAAAATTCAAGTTTTTCCACATCACTATCAGTAAGTCTAACCCCCGTTCTGTTTGTTCCTCTGGGGTCTGTTGTTGGTCTTCCCGTTCTGGGTGACAACTTATCATCTCCTTTCTTTTGTTCAACATAATTATATTATAACTTATGTTGAACAAAAGTCAATAGGAAAATTAAAAAGAGCAAAGATTTTTCTCTGCTCTTTTCTTTATATTCAGATTTTGTTATTTGTTAAACGTAGTATGGATTCGGCTTGCCTGCAATTATTATAATATCCAAAATCCATCCTACACCAAACAACCCCATTGTAAATATGTAAAGTATTCCCATTCCCACCTTCCCTTCGTAAAACTTGTGCATTCCCAAATACCCAAGAAAAATACATAATAAAAGTGCTACACTTTTATCTATTCTTTTAGATGTTGTCGTAGATGATGTAGAATCATTCCATCCTTGATTCCCAGACGATCTATTCAAGTTTTTTCTTTCTTCCAAAGTTATCTTTGCTATTTCTTCATTTGTGAACATTTTACCGCAATATGTGCATTTTCCATTTTCTACTGGTGCTCCACAAGCATTGCACTTCATTAGTATTTCCTCCCTAAATTCCTAAAATTTGTTTTTTAACCTCACGAAATTCTTCTTCTGTAATCATTCCCTCATCGAGAAGTTTTTTATACTCTCGAATTTTATCAACATTGCTTTTATCCCCAGTGTTCATATTATTTCCAATGGTTTTCGATACATGATTTCCGAAAGCAAATCCTGCACCAAGTCCCGCAAGTCCGCCTTTTTGTTTTGAAGCATCCCTCATAGCTCTTGCGGTTTGATATTTCATGAAATTATCCATATTTTGAGCCGCCATACCTATTCCAGATTGTTCATCAATTAGCTTTTCCACTTCTTCTGGAAGAGATATATTTTCTATAACCGCTTCAAAAACATCAATTCCCATTTTTCTTGCTTTTTTATTTGCATAATCACGCACTAAATCTGCAAGTTTTCTATAATTTGTAGCCAAATCTAACACAGGAACCCCGCTCTGCCCTATAGCCTCTGATATAGATTCAGATATAAATGATTCAAGGAACTCCATTATATCATATGTCATATTCAATTTTCTTGCGCCAAATACTTCGTTCATAAACACATTTACGTCACTCACCTGGAATGAAAATGATCCAAAAGCTGTAATTCTAACCATTCCAAAATCATTATCTCGCATCAATATCGGATTTTTAGTCCCCCATTTGTTACCTATAAACTGTGTGGTATTAACAAAATATAAATCAGACTTTATAGGGGAATTAAATAAAGTTGTTACCGCTTTTAGGCTTGATAAAATTGGTAAATTTCCAGTATCTAATTTATAATTTCCTGGTAAGAATATATCTTCGATTTGACCTCTATGCACAAATACCGCAGCCTGTCCGTTCCGAACTATTAAATTTGAACCTTCTTTTATTTCATTTCCTTGTCTTGTAAATTTATAAACTAATAATTTATTCGATTCATCAATATATTCTATTACATCTATAAATTGACCAATTATAAAATCAGATATTCCCATCTTCCCTCATTCTCCTTTTTATTTTTGCCAAATTATACCACATTATTATAATTTTTGCAAAAACAAAAGTTGTAAAGAAATAGAGCCTTGCGGCTCTACTCTTTAAAACCAACCTTTTCTCTTTGCCCTGCTTATCTTTCTTCCCTTTGAGTTCATGGGCTTATAATCTTTTGCGCAACTTATTACAAGTAGAACAGGAAATAGTGGTATCATTAACATTGCCCCTAATAGCGTCCCAAGGCAGGAGCCTTGTTTCTTTCTTTTCGCCATATTCTTCCTCTCTTTCGTATATTATTTTTTCTTTGTAGTAAACCATGTTTCGGTCGGATTCCAGTCATCATTATAGCCAGTGATTTTATATGTAACTGGCTTTTCTTTTGAATTTACCAAAAATATCACTTTGTAAATCAAACTATCTCCTGGGGACATATCTGCTTCAACAATATCCTTAATTCCATCATTACATTTTATATTTTCCCATTTTATCTGATTGTTTGAATTTGATGTATAAAAACATGTATACGGATTCACAACCAAATCCGCAAGAATTTCTTCCTGTCCCTCAAAATAATCAATTCTAAATTTTAAATACACATATTCTTTTGATTTTCCCGGACTTTTCTTTAATCCATTTTTCTTAAGATAACTTAATGCTTCTTTTCCGTCTTTATAATCAATCAGTTTCACTTTTGCCTGCCCGTAGTATCTTGCTCCAAATATGTCTGTCGTGTAGGTATCATATGCGGAATACGGATTCTTTTTGCTTCCATTTCCTTTATTTTTGCCTTTCACCGTCACCTTGCACTTATAGGTCTTGCTCCCGACCTTTGCTTTCAGGTAAGATGTTCCTTTCTTTAAGCCCTTGATTTTCGCCTGCTTATTGCTCTTACTGAAAATTTTCTTTGTTCAATCCACAACAGATTGCATGTATCTCTATATTTAGTCCATTTTTCGTATGCCCTAGTGACATTTACATAAGCCTCTGATATGCTTATAGAGCAAGCAAGAATAGAAACGGTCACTGTACTCCAATTTATCACAGAAGCAAGAGAAATAACCGGAATAATTGCAGATGCAACAATTCTTATAAAACAGCAAAAATAAAACCTTTTCTTATATTTTTCGCACTGTTCAAAATAATACTGAGCTATACTATTTATACGTTTCATATATTCATTTATATCCATATTGTCCGTTTCTGTTCCAAAATAAAATTTATCCTCATTCACAACCCTAATCCCCTTTCGTATAATACCTAATTGTACCATAGAATGGGGATTTTGTCATTTTCTTTCGTTTCGTGGTATAATATGGCTATCACTAGGTAATTGCGAAACAAGTTCAAAATCTTGATTCCAATAGGGCAAAGGCCCGGTTGAGCCGGACTTACAGGAGGTGGATGTGGATAACGAGAGTTTTAAGACATGAAAACAAAGCAGATAAGGATATCTGCCCGTGAAATGATATGCGGTATGTAAGGTTATGCAATCAGAGGTTTTAAACTGCGGATATATTGATGCCTGTGCAGTTTATCAGCCACCATTACAGTAATAAGCTGGGTAATCCCGGCGAGAAGCAGGTCAGCATGAAGCGTTTTTTCATTCTGCGTTTTACGCCCGGCAACACAGAAGCTGTCCTTGAAATGGTTGATTGATTTCTCAACATTTACCCTGATCTTATAGGTGGAATCCCATTCGGCCGTACCGCGGACCGTACCAGGATAGGCGCGCAGGTTTTTCTCGGGATAAATATAAAACATCCTGCCGCAGGGGGATTCTGTACAGGGATTTTCACAGTGGCAGACACGTTTGCTTTTCCCGGTTGTTTTATTATATTCCCATTTCATTTTTGGGCATACAAACTTCATGGTCGGCAGCCCGCAGCGGAGATGAGATTTGCTTCCTTCGCGTTTCAGTGGAAGAGACGGGTCTTTAGGACAGCAGGGGACGCCGTCCTTATTCAACGGGCAGTCTGATTCCGGAAGGGAGATTCTGCCGTTGAGGGGAATGTAAGCCTGCTCAAAGGAAGCTTCCTGTAACAGGTATTTGTAGATTTCAATGGAATCAAATGCGGCGTCTCCCAGAAAAGTTTTCGGATTGATAAGCGGATGCTTGCGAAAGAAATCCTTTAAAGTGGGAATCAATGCCTTGGAATCGGCAAGGCTCTTATCTTCATCCGGGGAATCAGATTTTTTTCCAACAATGATGTCAGGATGAGCCTCAAGAAAGTCCTTGTTATAAAAGGAAATATCCCGGACAATGCCGAGTCCGTTGGTAATAATGCCGAATTTATAAGCATAACAGAAATGCCCGTTAATGTACATCTGCTGAATGGCTGGATTGGCGGCAGCATGGGAAGGCATGGAGCCGTAGGCGGCTTTATAAGGGTCAAAGGAATCGTCCATCCCTTTTGCTTTTTTGAAGGCTTTCAGTTGTTTGATGATACGGTTGGCATATTTTGGGATTGTTTTCTGTAACCCATGCCTCAATGCCAGAGGTGTCAAAGAGAAGCATGGAAGCTTTCTGTGTATCAATACAATGGCAGATTGGTTCGGTCAGGTCAACAAGATGATCGAACATGGATTGTAAGTCCGATAAAAAATCCTGTTTGAACCGGGTGAATTTAGAGGCATCCGGGACAACATCAAACCCGCAGAAGTCCC
>CAJTJY010000033.1 GCA_910576975.1 uncultured Lachnospiraceae bacterium | reverse complement strand
TTTTCCAAGCATTCCAACTGTTCCTGCGTGAGCGTGTTCTGGTGCTGCCCCACACCATCCGCAAGGAGATAGCCTCCGTCATATCCCTGCTTTGTGACTACGGGGAGTTCTTCGCCTATGATGTCAAAATCCCTGCGTATGGCTTTCCTGCCGACGCCGTACATCTTCATCATTTCCGATGTGGTCAGCTTTTTCCCCGACAGCAGCATACGCTCTATGTCACGCCGCCGCTGGAATGCGTTGTCCTTCATGTTTCACCTCCTTCCGTTGCTTGATTCCTTGTGGCTATTATAGAAAAAGTAATGTTCTCTCTATGGCTACCTTCCTCAAATAAATTTGATTATTTTTCGAAAAATGTAAAAGTTATACCGACTTTTTTCTGAAAGAATCCCGTATTTATCAGTGCTGCCCAAAAAAGTCGGTATAACGTCATAGCAAGCACTGCCTGTCTTCCCTCACAGGCTGAATTTTTCCAATTTTCCCGAAAGCGGAAACTTGAAAAAATTGCTTGTAGGGGGAGTTTCCCCCTAGCCACCTCTGCTCTCAAAAATTACGAAATGTCCTTTCGGAATTTCTGATTTTTTTCACTCATTTTTTTGCACGAATATCCCCCGTAACGGAATAGAAGATAGTGTAAAATTTTTTCATAATCCCATTACAGAAAGGACACAAAAATGGCAAACAGAGAACGCAAAAACGAGTTGAAAATATATCTAAGTGACGATGAACAATACATACTGGAACAGAAAGTCAAAGCGTCCGGCATGAAAAGCAAATCTGCTTTCCTGCGCCGCCAAATCTTGTACGGTTTTGTCTATGACATTGACTATTCCGAACTTCGGGAATGCAACGCCGCACTCGGAAGAATCGGCAATAATCTGAATCAGATAGCAAAGCGCATGAATGCCACAGGAAACGTCTATGCTGCCGATGTAAAGCAGGTAAAGGAGCTGATGAAAAAAGTGTGGAATACACAAAAGTCCATGCTCTCAAAACAGCCATACATGAAGCTATAAACCGAATCTGAAACCTCTGCCAGATCAATACTGCGTTAGCTTGTTTTTCTTTACAAATCCATGAAAATGAAACCGCAAAAAAATTTGAAAACACACAAAATTCGACATTAAAAAAGGTGTATCGTCTTGAAGTTTTTGCTTCATTTCGATACACCTTGATGTGTAAATCTTCCAATATTCTTTTATCCGATACTTATGTATTTTTCGTTTTATTTTCATTCTGTATCTTTCCCCGATCTTAATGTAATTGATAAGCTGTTTCAAAACAGCGAATAAACTTTAGGTACAATAGGAAAACGGTAGCGACTTAGGCTACCGTTCCTTACCTAAAAAGTGTGCATAGCTGTCACAATAAATGCTGTTATTATATTATGATTCGATCGACAAAAGGGTAGATTTCTCAAAGAAGCTACTACATATTGTATGGAGTCTCTGCGCAGAAACGCTATATATCGTGTCTCTTCCTGCCATTTTGGGCTTTTGTCGCCCGAATCATATTATAGACCAGCTCATTTTTTTGCATTTGATTACCACTGTATATAATCATGCGTCGTAAATTTACTTAACGCCCATCCATGAAGATATAACCATTCTCTGTACTTCACTCGTACCCTCATAAATCTCTGTAATCTTTGCATCACGCATTAAACGCTCAAACGGAAAATCTCTTGAATATCCGTCATAACCTGCAAGTTGAGCGCAACGGCGTGTCACATTTGTAGCGGCTTCTGCCGCATATAGTTTACCCATAGCCGCAAGATGTGAGAACGGCTCATGATCCTGCTTTGCCTGTGCAGCACGATATACTAATAGTCGGGCTGCATCAACCCTCGCCTGCATATCGGCAAGTTCAAACTGCGTAAACTGATATTGTGAAATTCTCTGTTCTCCCTGCATATGTTCCGTAACATATTTCTTGCAATGGTCAATCGCCCCCTGTGCAATCCCCAATGCCTGTGCTGCTACACCAATACGCCCGCCGTCCAAGGTCATGAGAGCCATCTTAAATCCTTTTCCCAATTCCCCTAATAAATTCTCTTTTGGAATTTTACAATCCGTGAAAACTAATTCATATGTGGCAGAACCACGAATACCCATTTTCTTTTCCTTTGTTCCGAAAGTAAAGCCGGGAGTTCCTTTTTCTACGATAAAGCCGGAAATACCTCTGCTGCGTTGGCTTTTATCTGTCATAGCTGTTACAAAATAGGTATCAGCATAGAATCCATTTGTAATAAAGATTTTTGAACCATTCAGCAGCCAATAATCTCCTTTGTCAACGGCTGATGTCTGCTGGTTGCCTAAGTCACTGCCCGCAGACGGTTCTGTTACTGCAAATGCCCCAAGCTTTTCTCCTTTCAGAAGCGGAACAAGGTATTTCTGCTTTTGTTCTTCTGTACCAAACTCTGAAATAGGGAAAGAGCCTAAAGAGTGATGGTCAGACAACATAACTGATGTAGTGGAACAATGTTTTGCCAATTCCTCAATTACCGCAATATATGCAAGATAGGAATGTCCGCCACCACCATATTCTTTCGGGTAGCAAATCCCCATCATGCCAAGTTCAGCTAACCTTTTCCTGTTTTCTTCGGGAAAACGCTCCTGCTCGTCAATCTCTGCCGCCAATGGCGCAACCTCATTGACACCAAACTCGTGAATGAGGTCAATTACTTTTTGCTCGTCCTCATTAAACTTGAAATTCATATATAACCTCCTTGAAAACTGATTGATATTTCCTGCCTGCTGTTTTATAATAACACAAGAAATACAATTAAAAAATTTAATAATTTCGATATCTTAATTCGATATATTGAATGTATTAAGGAGTGATAAAAGGTGAATACAAAGAGTTTGGTTACATTCAAAACAATTCTTGAAATGGGAAGTTTTCAAAAAGCGGCAGATAAGTTAGGCTATACACAGTCTACGGTCACATTCCAAATAAAACAGCTCGAAGATGAACTGGCTTTGAAATTATTTGAGAAAATAGGCAGACGCATGGAACTTACACAGGCAGGGAAAGATATTATGCCTTATATTGATATGATTTTACAGGGAGCGGAACAAATCAGCAATTACGGGAAAAGCCTGTCTGAAATATCAGGCTCATTAAAGCTGGCAATTCCAGACTCTATTCTGATATATACAATGCAGCCGTTTATACAAGCGTTTTCGCATGAAGCCCCTAATGTACAGCTTATAATTAATTCGCTAACATCGGGGGAAGTCAACCAGTCTATCATTGATGGAACAGCCGATATAGGTATAAATTGTGAAAAAGACAGTTATCCCGACAGCATAGTACATAAAAAACTCGGCAAATATAAGACGGTTCTTGTTGCTTCTCCTTTTGCCAATAGCAATCTGCTTGATTTTATCACACCACATCAGAGCAAACCGTTCAGTCTAATCTGTAATGAGCCGGACGGCTATTATCAATTGGATATGGATAAATACCTTTCCGAAAAGGATATTCTTCTTAATCCTCTCATGAAAGTGCAGAGTATCGAAGCCGTAAAAAGATGCGTTATGAATAATTTAGGAATTGCGGTTGTTCCCACTTACTCTATTGGGGAAGAATTAAAAAACGGTTCTCTTATGCCAGTCAAAACGGAACTTGATGAAAAAACATATAACTCTTTTTATATTTATCACAAAAATAAATGGATAAGCCCACAAATGGAGCTGGCGCTGGATTTATTGAAAAAATATTTAGGAAGCGATAACCCATAAGAACTCAATGATTACACTGTGAAACCCGCATCATTCATTCTATCTTTCTATTATTCAATCACAAATATTTTGCTGGTTAAGAAAAGCCCTGCATATTTATCATATACAGAGCCATTCTAATCTTTTTTGCCCTCTACATAGAGCGTTTTCTTTTCGCAAAAATCATTTTACGGAGTAATATCTGCCTTTTTTGCAAAGTCGTCTTTTCTCATGATAAGTTCCGCCTGTTTTTCCTTTGATAGACTCTCAAACACATTCTTGTACCCCTTTTCCAGCAAACGGGCGCCTTCCTATTCTTAAGTTGAATTTAGCACCTACTCATTGTATTATAGAAAACTTTTTACATTTTCCTCTCCGCTTACTCTATTATACCCATCATATCTGAAAAATTAGATTCTTCATTCATCAGTATCTTTGTTATTTAAAATACTATAGAATTTCTCAAGTTCATCTATCACGACTTGCGTAACAGTATGACCTAAAAAATTGCGTTCATTAATTCCATTCTGTTCCAATGTGCAGAATAACCTTTTATTGAAATTATACTCTTGATTTTTTATAAGGAATTCATCTATTGAAACTGTTGCAAGTCTTTCCTTATCACAAAGTCTATACACCACAAATGCTATACTCATTTTATACCGAAGCATTATTATTTGTTCAATATCTGTCATATTTTCCGACAGCAATGAAATATAGTGAAACGCTACCGGATACCTAATGTATGGAATACATCCATATTCAATACACGATGCTATAATATCAATTGCCTGCTGAATACAACCAAACACTAATATAAAAAAGTTGTATGAATCTGATTTATTTGAGTCTACCATGTAATGTGTTTCAGATAATGCAATCTCATATCTTTTTTCAAATTCTAAAGACTCATCATCACTTTCAGAAAACATTACTAGTTTTCCAAAATCTTTTCTAGCATACCGCATGATATCATTAATGCTATTACATTTATTGAAATAATCTTTCAGACTCTCTATTTCATCAAAAAGACTTATAAACGCCTGCTCTCCAATTTGGAAAAGAGATTTGTATGTACTTGATTGATTTAAAATTCTTAATGGCAATATAAGTATATTATTCTTAACGTCTTTCAAAATTTTTAGATTATCTTTGGCAGTTACCCGAATTTGGTTATAAAGATACTCCATATCATTACTATTGGAAATTTTATTATATATCTCTGAATACCTATTTAAAGGATCATCAAGTATATGTTTTTCTCCTATCATCAAAAAAGGAAGATGTTCTTTATCATCAAAATCCATAAATGTTGCTGCTGTAAATACATAACTTTCATTTCCTGAAAACATAGCCTTCAAATATAGTTGTACAACATCTATATTTCGAATCCAAAACAAATTAATTTCATCTAAAGCTTCCGGTACTCGCCCAGATTCTAATTCAGGAATCAGTACAGATAATAATTTTGCATATGAATCTTGTATCAAGACTATTTTATTCTGTAATAGATTTAATTTCAAAATTTGTCACCCCATTCAATAACTGTTCTGGAATTCCGTATAACTCATTCAGAAAAACAATCGTCTTATTCATAACCATAATGCAATCAGGCAAAACAGTTTTTAGTCTATTTACATCTTCAACATCAGGAATACAGTGATATTTATGTGCAGGATTATTACATTTTAACAATGATGATTCTCTGATAGCTCCCCAAAGCCCGTGTTCAAAAGCCGAATCATAGTCATAATACAATCCAAACAATTCTTTTTCATCAACGCTTTCTGCTTTTAACCTTATATTACTTTTATCAAAATATTTTGTATCCATATCAATGAACTCTTACTCCTTGAATTCATTAACTAATGCTTCAATATACCTAGTATCAAAATGAGATTGAGCCAAAACTCCATTTTCACGATGCCTTGCCAAAACAAGTTTATATTGCCCTATTCCATACAGTTGATAATCTCGCCAAATATTTTCATGTAATGCCTCATTCTTTATTAAGTATTTCATCATAATATAATCTTCAATAAGAACTCGTATGCAACTTCTTCCAGAAATGGAATTAGAAAGATTATGTTCATAACATTCTTTCAAACGTCTATATGAATATGTAGCAATCCCCAATATCACATTCATTTTTTCATCTAATGGAGAAGATGAAGTAAATAACTCAGCAAGAAATGCAAATATCTCATGTAGGTTTTCCATATAAATGTCTATATCCCTAGTTTCTTCCGGGAATACCATAGAATATATTGAGCATTCTGTCATTTCACTTATACACCTCCAAAAAAGTTCTAAATATATTGAATTAGTATCTTCAAATTGCAATATCATCATTTCTAAAGAACGGACTGTAGGACGAACCGTTCGCATTATTTCCTCAGTATGTTCTGTTGTTGAATATATAGCAAGCAAGTCTATCTGGTCTTTTAACAAATGTAGTTTTCCTGATAACAAATTAAAATATAATGCAACAAACCTGATATCCGTAGCTTCATTTGATTGGTGATCCATTATTTTACGCATTGTTTCTGTTAAGACGCTACATCTATCTTCAACACTCAATTCCGGACAGTAAAAACATTCTGCAAAAATTGGCGCCTTACTGGAAGTTAAAATAACCGTAAGTGGAGAAAGTGTTTCTTTAGAAATTACTTTATTAATGTAGTTATATAGTTTTCGTTGAACAGAATGTTCCAATTTTAAAATTTGCGAAATACGAACTGTATACAATTCAGGCGCTAGTTTATGCAATTCAGAGATAATACTATATAATTTTCTCAGACCATCATCTCGACCAAAATGGTCTAAAATCAATCCAATCCAAAGATATTCTGGCATTCTTCCATAAGTCCATGATTTTTCATCAGATAATGCCTGCATAACAGAAATAGAATTAAAAGGAGTAATAAATTTTCCCTTTTTAAATGTATGTTCTGACAGTTTACTATGTTGCATTTATTCACCCCACTTGATTACTTTTATTACAATTCTAACTTTCATATGTAGCATTCACACAAAAAGGCTATGTTATTTCAACTGACTTAACCTTTTCTTAATTATTATTAAGGCTCAATTTACAGTTGCATTTCATTTTTTACGTACCAATCACGTACCAATTCCACATAAAACTTTTTGAAGATATAAAGAATTACATAGAAATCAATTTTCCCTCAACCCTAGTATTTATCAACCTTTCAGCCATTTTATAGCGATATATGGATTTATATGAACAGACCTGCAAATAACTTTTATCACTATGTTTTTTCAAACTATTGTCGATAACACATCATTCATCAAGCATTATCGTCCCTTTCTTCGCTTTCGCTCTTAATCTCGCCATCTGCTCTCTCTCAATCTCCTGAATGCTTTTCTCTGGTTTTGGCAAATCCTCTGGCATCGTCCCTCCGATTTTTTCAATGGCAGTACGTACTTCTTTTCCGACATTATAATGTACGCTTGTCGCTGCATCAGCACCTTGTATGCTGTCCTTCCGCAGTTTCTCCTCTGTTTGTGAAATGCGGAACAAATTGGCGATAAGCTCTGTGCTTCCCATATAATCAAGAATCTTCTGTCCTACTTGAAGTTCTTTCCTTGCATGAATGTCCTCTACATCCAGTCCACCATAAAGTCCCATATATCCGGCATTTTGAAAAATTGCAAATTCCTCATTCGTAATCACTCCGGCGTCATGCGCCGTTTCCGCTAAAAGTTGATTCCATTGTTTGATGTCCCCACGAACAACAAGGCGTCTTCTATCCTCATCCAACTGATTAAAATGATCGGCAACTTCCTGTCGATATGTCTGTATAGCGAAATAAGTCTGTCCTAAAGCAATTACTTCTTTTCTCGGATCTCCGTTTTGAACAATCAGATAACAGGCATATCTTGACAATTCATAATCTTTTATCGGCTTGTTCGTTGCCCCTGCATCTACGATTTTCCTGACCTCAGGAAAATCGTCAGATACATTGTGTCCGCTGTTCTCGCATGCGATCATAGCACGCCCAATTACTTTGGAAAAATTTTCCCATTTAGAATATTCCAACGCATCCGACAATTCTCTCGCACTCCAAAACTCCGATCCATCTTCTCTGATATGCTTAATATCCTCAAATTTCTTATATTCCTTTGCTTTCAATTCCGACATGCAATCACCCCTCCAACATTATGGAAAGGACAAGACATTCTCTCATGCCTTGTCCTTTTTTCTTCGGTATTAAGGCTCAACCTTCAGTTTCACATTTCATTTTCTACGTACCAATCACGTACCAATTTTCCATAAACTCTTATGAAGATATAAAGAATTACATAGAAATCAAATTGCCCTCACCCCTAGTATTTATCAACCTTTAAGCCATTTTATAGAGATACATGGATTTTCATGAAACAGCCTCGTAAATAACGATTCCTAGTTTCATTTTATCTCAATCTCCTTTATCATCAATGTCTTATGTATCATTTTTGCATAAACTTTCAATCTAGTGTACTGACACATTTATATTCAGGCAAACCTCCTTGCCCGATTGCCCATCAGACTGCGTTGTCATCAGTCAACGATGCCACAATGCAAAACACGTTGAGAACAATCATATACAACGGATATCTTACTACATCCGAACCTTTCTTGGCAATCTCCAAAACAAACCTCGTTAAGATATAAATAACATTAATCAATACAAAAACAATTGCATTTACAACTAACATGATTCTATAAATGCTTGCATTTGCTATATTTTCCAAAACAGACGTAGAAAACGCAATGCCTGCCGTAAATGCCAGCACAATTGCTGCAAATATCCCTAAAATAGTAATATACTGTTTTTGCATCTCATCTGCTCTTTCTACCACGTTATTCATATCTGCAATCTTGTCCTGAATTTCTGCCAAAGTATCTGTCACTTTCTGCAGCTTATCCTGGGACCGCATTTCTGTTTTCTTTAGATAACTTATACGGGCAACTTCCAAATTAACATGGTCATACAATTTATTAATCTGTCTGTTGATATTAATCACTCTTCCATTAGTGTCTCTGTTCTTTGCTTTATATTCACGACGGAGCATATCAATATTCTGTGTCAATATCTCCAAATTACCATGAGAGACATCATTATCTATTTGAGACAGCACGGCAAAAATATCTGAATAAAAATGCCTGAAACCTTCCGCTCTCTTTATATCTTTTGTACTTTCTTTTTGATATATTTCTTCTAACTCAAGATATATCTTTCTTTTTTTCCTCAGAAGAATCCAATAAACTTTGATTTTTTGCTAAGCGAAGCAGTAACCGCTGAAACTGTCTCCGCCTCTCCTCGGTATTTCCTATTTCCAATCTATCCCCTCGTTCTGATCAAATCAACCGGTATCTCTTTTCTGTTTCCTAACCCGTCCTGGTAAATCTCATCCCATGCTTTTCCCGGTGCATGAGTCTCTGCCACCAAATACCACGGCTTTTTTGTCCTTTTCTCTTCAACGACAGGATCAATCTCCATTCTGTCCTCTGAGCTAAGCATCACCGGATACTCCATGGTAATTGTCATGGAGCCAAACCCGCAATATTGATAATACACTTCCGACACAACTGGTCCAAACTGCCAGGCTTCAATTGCGTCCTTGAACAATCTTCTTCCCTGCTGTATCAAATATTTTTTCTGTAAAAAATACAAAATCTTCTGTAACTGCAGATTGCTTACCGGATAATTCTCAACGGTGCATTTATTGATGACATACTTCGCCACTTCAAGTGCGTCATACCTGCATTCTTCCATATCCAGCCCTCCTTTCGCAATTTTAAAACATATGTTCTATTCTTAACTTTATTATATGCCTGCCTGCGAAAAATGTCAATCCACAGATTTTTTGCTTAAGTTTGCGTATTCTGTAATTTTATCGTATCAAAAGGTCTTGCTGCCTTTTGATACGATAAAATTACAGAATACGCAAACTCAAAACAAATTTTTTGAGATTCTATCTTAGTCTCTCGCCTCCACCACAAGCAGCACGCCTTCACAAAAAGAGATCTCTGCCTCCTCTTCCACAATCTCATTGCTGACGCCAAGAGAATGATAACATTGCAGCGTATAATTTTGCAGCGGATATTTAAACCCTTTCAGGGTCAGCCCCGTGACCTGGGAAGTGAATGGAAGTAAAGAAACATATTTTCCATACTGCTCTTTTCGTTTCAAAACCATGCCCTGACGTATGATGCGAATCCGGTTATGGCTGTCCACCATGCGACAGTCCACCCCCTTTGACATTGCAGCTCCAAGAAGATGAAGGTTGCCGATCATATGGTCCATGCGGCTTCCAGTAGCCCCCAAAAGATGAATGACATTGCTGCCTTTCTGGATAGCGGTCCGAATGGCAAGTTCTGTATCTGTCTCATCCTTTTCTGGCTGGAACTGGAGAATCACAGGTTTTTTGCCTCCCTCAATGTTGCGAAAGCTATGCAAAATTAGAGGATCCACAGAATCAAAGTCTCCCACGATAAAGTCAGGGACGATCTTCTGCCCATAGAAAAATTCCATCCCAGAATCCACCGCTATTGCAAGCTCGCAAGGATGTTTGCTAATATAAGACAGCGCAAACTCCCTTTCCAGACTTCCGCCGCTGACAACCAATGATTCCATATTAGCTCCTCTTTCCTTACCCGATGATCTTTCGGAAATCCTTGACATTAGACGTGACATCCCCCTGAAATACAGAAGAGCCTGCAACAATGATATTTGCCCCGGCGTCTAATGCCTGTTGGACATTGCTTAAATTAATTCCTCCGTCCACTTCAATGTCAACCTTCAATTCCCGCTCCTTAATTATTTTGCGAAGATCAGAAATCTTCTGCGTCACATAGGGAATATACTTCTGACCGCCATAACCAGGATTGACAGTCATAAGCAGCACCATGTCCAGCTTCGGGAGAATATATTCGAGACAGCTTAAGTCTGTGGCAGGATTTAATGCCACAGATGCAAGAATTCCCTTTTCTTTGATCTTGTCAATCGTACGGTCGAGATGAACACATGCCTCTGCATGAACCGTAATAATGTCTGCTCCGCATTCTGCCATTTCCTCCACCAGGCGTATCGGCTCCTCTACCATCAAATGCACGTCAAAGGTCCGTTCGGTTAATCCGCGGATAGATTTCATCAACGGCGACCCAAAAGATATCGTGGGCACGAAACGCCCGTCCATAACATCAATATGCACATATTGCGCGCCTGCTTCGTCAATTCTTTTAATTTCCTCTCCCAGATGTGCGAAATCTGCTGCCAATATCGACGGTGATAAATAATTCATTCTTATTTCTCCTTTTTTCTTTGATATTTTTTGACGCTCTGTAATTCCTCATACAGTGTCTTATAGTCTTCATAGCGTATTGAGCTAATCCTTTCCTCTTGCAGCGCTTTCTTTACTCCGCACCCTGGCTCATGGATATGACTGCATCCCAAAAAACGGCAACAGGACTCATAGGCTGCAAATTCCTGAAAATAATGTTTCAATTCCTCTTTCTCAACCCCAGTAAGATAGAGGGAGCTAAATCCAGGCGTGTCCATAATGTAAGTTTGTTCTTCTATGCGCAGCAGCTCAGAATGCCGCGTAGTGTGCTTTCCCCTGCCGATCTTTTCACTGACAGCCCCGGTTTCCATGCCAGCCTTTGGAGAAAGCAAATTGATCAACGAAGATTTTCCTACGCCCGAAGGTCCTGCTACCACTGTGGTCTTGTTTCTTAAAGCCCTGCGGAGCTCTAAAAGCCCTTTTTGATCCTTGGCGCTGGCAAATAAGATCTGATATCCGCACTCCTGATAAATCATCTGCATCTTCTGTAGCTGCGACCATTGAACCAGGTCTTGCTTGTTAAAACAGATCACCGTGTCGATCTTTTGATATTCCATCATGATCAAAAACCGGTCAAGCAGATTAAAATTAGGCTTCGGCTTATCCGCTGCGAATATCACCAGCGCCTGATCGACATTTGCAACCGCTGGACGAATCAGATGATTCTGACGGGGAAGAATCGCTGTAATATTTCCCGTCTTCTCTTCCAGATTCAGCAAATCCATTTCCACATTGTCGCCCACCAGAGGCTTTATCTTGTCTTTTCTGAAAATTCCTTTCGCCTTGCACTCAAATACCCCGGCCCCTGCGGCATAGACATAATAGAAGCCCGCAATTCCTTTTACAATCTTTCCCTGCATATGCACTTGTTTCCTTATTCCTGGGCAAAATCAACGTTCTCTATTTTCGTGGTATCTGTTTCCGTAATCTCCACCCCTTCTTCATCCTTATAAGTCCAGGTCCAGTCAATGGTAATATAACCCTGAGCGCAATTCTCAATGCCTCCCTGGCTCAGGCTATAAGGAAAGGTGGTTGCCGTCCAGGTTCCTATCTGCTCCCCTGTGGACTTATAAAGCGTGATTTTTGCCTCTATGCTTGTGGAGTCATCTGGAATATACGAGGGTTTGTCTATGGAATAATTATTTACAGAATAATAGAGGCTCTTTCTGCCCATGCTGATCGTCAGCGTCACCGTAGTCCCTTTTTCTACCGTCTTGCCTTCCACGATGCTTTGACTGATGACATGACCCTCTGCTATCTCGTCATTATAATCTGAATTGGTGGTAACGCCCAATCCCAGGGCCTGCAGCTGCGCCTTTGCCTCTGCTTCTGGCAGGTTTTGCACGTCAATCATGACAATCGGCTCTGGACCTCTGCTGAGCATGACTGTAATGGTATCTCCCTTTTTCGCTTTCGCCCCTGCCTCTGGCGTCTGTGACACCATGATCCCATTGGGAATATCATCGCTGTATACAAAATCATAATTTCCGGTCAAGCCAAATTCCTTGAGTTTCAATTCCGCCGCATCTTTGTCAAGTCCGGCGAGGCTAGGCACTTCAAACTCTCCAGCGCCGCTGCTAATCGTAACATCAATGGTGGTATTTTTTTCTACTTCGCTTCCCGCTTCCTTGCTCTGGCTTACGATCTGCCCCTGCTCATACTGGTCGGATGATTCTTCTCCTGCCCTTCTAATTCCAAGCCCGATGGTATTTAAGGCGTTCATTGCCTCCTCGTAGGTCTTGCCCCGCAGTTCAATCATTTCTACAGTTTCCTGGTCCTTTTTGCCTACTTTGTCGTCCTCGTCTTCCTGGTCCTGGCTCTGCACCTTATCTGGCGCCTTGGCATCGTCTTTCTTTGCACCAAATCGGAATAATCCTAAAAAACTGCCGCCGATATAAACGATAATTACCACGATAATCACCGCTGCCACAATTCCCATGATGGTCACTGCTTTTTCCATTTTGGGATTTAAGAACCCCTCGTCGTCCTCGTCTTCGTCGTCCTCGTCCTCTGGTTCCTGATCCTCGTCTTGTGCCGCCTCTTCATAGTAAATATCCCTGGTCTGCTGTTTGATGCTCTCCACTTCTTCCTGCTTCATGACCCTGGTCTTTTCCTGATGCCCGATCGGAACCAGCACCACGAAGTCCTCGTCTGGGCTGATCAGCGCTTTCTTTAAGTCCATCAAAAGATCGCTAATGGTGGCATATCTGCGGTCTGGGCTTTTCTGCGTACATTTTAAAATAATTTTCTCCAGGCTGACAGGCAGATCTGGCGCATAGGCGCTGGGATTTACCATTTCTTCCTGAAGGTGCTGGATGGCGATCGCCACTGCAGATTCCCCGTCAAAAGGAACCCGCCCCGTAACCATTTCATACATGACGATCCCCAGAGAATAAATATCGCTTTTTCCATCCACAAACCCATTGCGCGCCTGCTCTGGAGAAGCATAATGGACAGATCCCATCACCTCTGAATTGATGGTATTATTATTTGTCGCCCTTGCAATTCCAAAATCAGTGACTTTCACTTTGCCTTCGGTAGAGATAATAATGTTTTGAGGCTTGATATCACGATGCACGATATGCTTATTATGCGCAGCCTCAATCCCCCGCCCTACCTGAATGGCAATGCTCACCGCCTCTTTAAAGGAAAGCTGGCCCTTTTTCTCAATATATGTCTTTAACGTAATTCCTTCCACATACTCCATGACAATATAATACATGGCGTTTTCACTGCCAACATCATAAATATTTACGATGTTGGGATGTTCCAGGCCCGCCGCTGACTGCGCCTCTGTGCGAAACTTCGTCACAAAATTCATGTCCTCGGAAAATTCCTGTTTCAAAACCTTGATGCCTACAAACCGCCCCAGGGTATGATCTTTCGCCTTGTAGACATCCGCCATGCCCCCGGCTCCTACTTTCCCTACAATCTCATATCTGTCTGCAATATAAACTCCTGCTTTTAACATTTCTACCTCCAGTCCGCATCTTCCGCAAATGGATCTGTCAAAATCACCGTAATGTTATCATTGCCGCCATGTTCATTCGCCATTATAACTAATTCATCCACGATAGACTGTGTATCTTTCCTTTCCTCTATAATTTTAAAAATCTCTCTGTCCTCCAACATGTCTGTCAATCCGTCGGAGCACATCAAAATCCGTTCATTCTCCTTAAGCTCAACTTCAAAAAAATCAATCTCTATCTCTGTTCCTCCGCCCACCGCTCGGGTAATAATGTTCCTGTCTGGGTGCACTCTGGCAACCTCGGGGCTCAGCTCTCCGCTGCGCACCATTTCCTGCACATAAGAATGATCCTTTGTAATTTGTTTTAAACCATCTCCGGCAATATACAACCGGCTGTCTCCTACATTTGCCACGCAAAGTTCTCCGGCGATACAAGTCGCCGCCACGACAGTGGTGCCCATGCCTTCCAGGTCAATATGCATGCCTGCCTGCTGCACCACTGCAAGGTTTGCTTCGCTGATGGCCGAACGCAAAATGGAAACCGGGGAGCTCTCCTGGCTGGCCCGCACAGACCGCACCATCATCTCTACCGTATAATGCGAAGCATAATCTCCTGCATTATGCCCGCCCATGCCATCCGCTAAAATATACAAATTCGGCAAATTTCCAACCGGCAGTTCGGAGGTATACATATAATCCTGATTCATTTTCCGCCTTCTCCCTGTATCCGTCCTGGAAAAAGCCCTCATGGTTCTCGCCTACCTTTCCTATAGCGTTTCCGCAACTGTCCACAGGCTCCGTCAATATCTCTGCCCATTTCTCTTCTTATAGTAACATTTCTTCCATATTTTTCAAGTTTATTTTTAAATTCCAAAACTACGCCAGATTCTGGCTGCACAAACTCCCGCTCCTTGATAGGATTAACCGGAATCAAATTGATATGGCAGTTTTGCCCCTTGAGCAGTCTCGCAAGCAAATCTGCATCTTCCTGGCTGTCATTGAATCCGCCCACCAGACTGTACTCATAAGTAATCCGCCGTCCGGTCCGTTCAAAATAATGCTTGCATGCCTCGATCACTTGTTGAATATCATATTTACGGGCGACTGGCATCAGCTCTTGCCGCTTCTCCTGGGAAGGCGCATGGAGGGACAGGGCAAGGGTAATCTGCAGCTTTTCTTCCGCCAGACGGAGCATATTGGGAACAATTCCGCAAGTTGACACGGTGATGTTTCTCTGACTGATATGCAGCCCGCCTTCGCTTGAGAGCAGATGAATAAATTTTAAAAGATTGTCATAATTATCGAGAGGCTCTCCCGTTCCCATCACCACGACGTGAGACACTCTTTCACCAATGTCTTGCTGAATGCGGTAAATCTGATCTAAAAGCTCCCCAGGCGTCAGATTGCGCACCAGCCCGTCCAGCGTCGAGGCGCAAAAGCGGCAACCCATGCGGCAGCCTGCCTGAGAAGAAATGCAGACGCTGTTTCCATGCTTATACCGCATCAGCACGCTCTCTATCATATTTCCATCCGCCAGTCCAAACAAATATTTCCTAGTGCCATCCAGTTTGGAGCATTGCACCTCTATCTTGGTAAGCGCCGTAAGCTCGCAAGTTTCTTTTAAGATCTCTCTCAATTTCGTGGAAATATCTGTCATTTCCTCAAAGCTAGTCACCTGTCTTACATGCAGCCAGGAATAAATCTGCTTTGCCCGAAACGGCTTTTCTCCTAGAGAAACCAGCAGTTTTTCCAATTCTTCCCGATTCAGCGACTTAATGTCTACCGCCATAATTTCCTCCATTCTGTGCGTATTTCAGCACAAACAGATAGTTTGTGAAAGAATTAATAAATTATTTCACTCTTTGATTCCTTCCGCATCTTTGCCAGGAAAAATCCATCGTTCTTTCCTTTTCCTGGCAGTATCTGCTCCTGTCTTTCTAACTGAAACGCTGGATGCCGCTGTAAAAACCACGCCGTATTTTCCTGATTTTCCGCCGGGTTGATCGTACAGGTACTATATAACAATATTCCCCCTGGCTTCACATACTGTTGTACCGTATGTAGAATCTGCCTCTGCAACATGCACAGCTCCTGGCAGCTTTCGGCAGTCATCTTATACTTGATGTCTGGCTTTCTGCCAAGAACGCCCAATCCCGAGCAAGGCAGGTCTGCAAGGACAATGTCTGCCTTTTCTGTCAAGCTGTGATCCAAAATCCTTGCGTCTGCCTGCACGGCGCGGATATTGGGCAGCCCGCATCGCATGATGTTTTCCTTGATCAAAGACACCTTATACTCTGTCAAATCCCTGGCTTCTACGATTCCTGGCGTCTTGACGCCTTGTCCTGACGCTTGCAGCTCTTGTTCCGCCTTTAACAAAGTCTCTGCTGCATGGATGCTTTTTCCTCCTGGAGCTGCGCACACATCCAGTACGAAATCTCCCGGTTTCGGAACTGCCCAAACTCCTGCCTGCATCGAGCTTACATCCTGAACGTAGAACTTTCCTTCTCGGAATGCCTCAATCTTCCCCAAAAAATCATATTCTTCCAGATATAAGGCCCCTGGCAGTTCTTCCTCTTCCCACGCCTTTAGCCCCTGCGCTTTCAACTCCTGTTTTAAAGCTTCTCTGGTTGTCTTTTGGTCATTGACCCGGATAGAAACCGGAGACTTTGCAAGAAACGCTTTCAGAAATTGTTCTATTTCTTCCATGGAATACGTCTCTGTCCACAATTCCAAAATCCATTCTGGCATAGAATACTTGACAGACAGATAGTTCAAATAGTCCTTGCAAGGATCTGGAAGCGAAACTTGATCAAGATTACGGCTGATATTGCGCAGCACGCCGTTAACAAATCCTTTAAGGCTGTGAAATCCCTTTTTCTGCGCAAGCTTCACCGCTTCATTACAAGTGGCGCAAGCTGGCACTGCGTCCATGTATTTCAGCTCATATACGCTGCTCCTTAAGATGCAGCGTATATGAGGCTTCATTTTATTGACTTTGACTTTGGAAAACTGGTCTATTACATAATCAATCCAAATCATGTGCTCCAGGGTTCCCTGGCACTCACGCTTGATAAAGCTTCTCTCCTGTTTTTCCAGATATTGATATTTTTCCAATGTATTGCGAATGGCAATATGGCTGTATTCCTGATCCCTGGTGATCGCTAAAAGCGTCTCCAATACCAGTTCCCGCAGATTGACCCTGTTGCCTTGCATAACTTTTTCTCCTCTAATCATTCCGTCTTCCGCTGGACAAAAACAGCAATCGTAAAAGCTGCAGAATAGACGCCGCCGCTCCTGCGACATAAGTCAGCGCCGCCGCTTTCAGCACCTTTCTGGTGCTTTTCAACTCCTCTGCTCCCAGAATCCTTGTATCGCCCAAAAGCCGCAGCGCGCGGCTGGAGGCATTAAATTCCACCGGAAGAGTCACAAGCTGGAATAACACTGCCAGGGAAAAGCATAAGATCCCGATATTGATCAATAAAGTTCCCGTGTTGGAAGTGATAAACATTCCAATCACTATCAGCGGCCAAGCCAGCGTAGATCCAATGTTAGCCACTGGCACAATGGCGCTTCTAACCAACAGTGGCGCATATGCCTTTTGATGCTGAATGGCATGTCCGCATTCATGAGCCGCCACTCCTACTGCAGCCACCGAGGCAGAACCATAGGTACTGTCCGAAAGCCTCAACACCTTGTTCCTGGGATCGTAATGATCCGTCAGTTCCCCAGATACATGCTGAATGCTCACATCCCGGATTCCAGCGGACAACAAAATGCGTTCCGCTGCCTGCGCTCCTGTCATTCCTGACATGCTGCGGACACGGTCATATTTGCGAAAGGTAGACTTCACTCTCGCAGAAGCAATCAGGCAGATGAGTGCACCGATAATCACTAAAATATAAGTTGGGTCAAAATAAAATCCATAATACGGCATAATGATCACTCCTTTCCCAGCACGGTTCCCGTTTCCACCGGAAACCCTCTTAAAAATGCATCTGTCGTCATTCGTTTCTTCCCCTCTAGCTGAACCTCCAGAAGCTGCAGCAGACCATGTGCGGTCTGAACTACAATGCGGTCATTTTCTACCGCAGTCACAATTCCTGGCTCAGTTTTTCCTCCCTCCTGGGCTTCCACCACCGCTTTCCAAATTTTCAGCGTTTTTCCGTTTAAGCTAGTATAAGCGCTGGGCCAGGGATTTAATCCTCTGATCAGGCATTCTAGCTCCTGTGCCGGCCTGTTCCAGTCGATCTTTCCTAGCTGTTTTTTAATCATCATGGTATGGGTGGCTGCTTCATGGTCCTGCGGCGTATAGACCGCCGTGCCATCCTCAATCGCTTCCAGGGTACGGACGCAAAGAGCTGCCCCAGTCTGCGCCAATCGGTCAAAGAGGCTCCCTCCTGTCTCCTGCGGCGCTAGCTCCACCTCTTCTTTCAAAATCATGTCCCCAGTATCCAGTCCTTGATCCATCCGCATGGTGGTTACTCCTGTCACCCGTTCCCCATTGATCACTGCCCATTGGATCGGCGCGGCGCCGCGGTATTTAGGCAGCAGGGACGCATGAACGTTCACACATCCATGCTTTGGCATTTCAAGAATCTCTTTTGGAAGAATCTGCCCGAAAGCCACTACCACGATGATCTCTGCCTGATACTGCCTAAGTTCATCAATACATTCTGGTTCCCGTACCCGGCGCGGCTGAAACACAGGAATCCCATGAGACAGAGCCGCCTCTTTTACTGGCGGAAACTGCATCGATTTTCCTCTGCCTTTGGGCTTATCCGGCTGCGTCACTGCAAGCACGATCTCATGCCCCGCCCTCCTTAAGGCTTCTAAGGTTCCCACCGCAAAATCCGGCGTTCCCATAAAAATCACTCTCATTTGTTCCTCCATTCTGTGCATCCTTTTGCACATACAGGTAGTTCATAAAAGAACTCTCTAGTTCTTTCATGCTTCTTCCTCGACGTCATGCAGCCCGTCTTCTGCTTTCTCTACATAAGTATGCCCATCCAGATGTTCCATCTCATGGCAGATTGCGCGTGCCAAAAGCTCTTCTCCCTCCAGCACGATGCGCTCCATATCCTCATCCCAGGCTTCTATCTTCACATGCATGGGGCGGGTGACAATCCCATATTTCCCTGGGACGCTTAAACATCCTTCCTCCCCGGTCTGTTCTCCGCTGGATTCCAGCATCCTGGGATTCAAAAGCACAATCGGACCTTCTCCAACGTCAATCACCACCACCCGTTTCAATACGCCTACCTGGGGCGCCGCCAGGCCGACTCCGTTTGCATCATACATGGTATCTTTCATATCAGCAATCAATTCCCGGATTCTTGGAGTCATCTCCTTGATTTCTCTGCATTTTTTAGTCAGAATCGCATCTCCGAGCTGACGGATATTTCTCACTGCCATAGTTATTCCTCCTCGTATACAATCATTCTATGCCAAATCTTTAAAACCCATTCATGGGGTCAAAGTCAAACTGTATGATCACATTCCCAAATTCCCTGTGACTGCCAATAAATGTCTCCAACACGTCTTTGATCTGCACCAACGTTTGATAATCTTCATGTTTAAAGTAAAGCACCTTTCGGTAAATGTCTTTTACTTTCCCGACAGCCGCATCTGCTGGTCCGATCATCCAAAGTCCCTGAAGCTTTCCGTTCGCTCTGGCTTGGGAAATCTTCTTTGCCACAAGCTCTGCGCTGATAAACGCCGTCATTTGATCCTTCGACGCCACAAGCATTGTCATCATATGCCCGCAGGGCGGATAATGCATCAACTCCCGGTAAGCAATCTCTTCTTCATAAAATTGCTCATAATCCTGATTCCCTGCCAGCTTTATGGCATAATGCTCTGGACTGTAAGTCTGAATCACGACCTCGCCTGGAAGCCGTCCCCTTCCTGCCCTGCCCGCCGCCTGGGTGATAAGCTGAAATGTGCGCTCCGGCCCATGATAATCCTGGGTGTGCAAAGACAAGTCCGCAGCAAGGATTCCCACCAGAGTCACATTCGGAAAATCATGACCTTTTACGATCATCTGCGTGCCGATCAAAATATCTGCCTCATGGTTGGCAAAGGCGGATAGGATCTTCTCATATCCGTCCTTGCTGCGAGTGGTGTCCAGATCCATCCGCAGCACCCTGGCATTCGGAAACCGATTTTTTACGATCTCTTCAATTTTCTGGGTGCCTGCCTTGAATCCGCCGATATACTTGGAACCGCACGCCGGACAAGTGCGAAAGACGGCCTGCGTATGACCGCAGTAATGGCAGACCAGCGTTCCATTATTATGCTGGCTTAAGGACACGTCGCAGTGCGGGCACTTGACCACATGTCCACAGGCACGGCAAGAGACAAAGCCCGCAACGCCCCTGCGGTTTAGAAACAGCATGATCTGCTGGCGCTCTCTCAAACGCTGCGCCATCAGCTCCTGTAATTTTTCGCTTAAGATCGAACGGTTTCCACGTTTTAATTCTTGCCGCAAATCGATGGTATGACACTGGGGCAAGGGCTTTTCTTCAATTCGTTTTTCCAGTGACAACAATACATAATCCCCTGCTTTAGCATGGTAAAAACTATCCATCGAGGGCGTCGCAGATCCCAAGACCACGCTTGCCCCAGCCATCTTGCCGCGCGCAACCGCTGCCTCCCTGGCATGATATCTGGGCAACGTCTCACTCTTATAGCTAGTCTCGTGCTCCTCGTCAATAATAATAATCCCTAAATTTGAAAACGGTGTGAACAGCGCAGACCTAGGGCCAATCATAACGTCCAAATCTCCGTTTTTTGCCCGTTCAAACTGATCATACCGTTCTCCTTGAGACATTTTAGAGTTTAGTATGGAGATGCGCTCTCCAAAACGCTGATAAAAACGCACCACGGTCTGATAAGTCAGGGCAATCTCGGGAATCAGCACAATGGCCTGTCTCCCGCTTCCCACCACCTTTTCAATCAGCTCTATGTAAACGGCCGTCTTTCCACTTCCGGTAACGCCGCGCATAAGGTAAGTTTGACGCAGCCCTTTCGAAAAATCTTTCCAAACACGCTCTACCGCCTGATTTTGTTCCTCATTTAAAACCAAGCGTCTGCCGCTCTTTTTCATCTCTCCCAGAGGATTGCGGTACGCGCGCTTTTCTTCCATTTTCAGAATCCCCAGACCTTCCATGGCACGGACTACAGACGCCGTCACATTTAGCTTCTGCGTCACCACCTCGTAAGGCAGGGGATTTTGCTCCATCAGCTTCGATAACAGCCTTGCCCTCGCAGTACTGTGCTTTTTCTCAAACAGTGCAAGCTGCTCCTTTGCTTTCTTATCGCTGATGACAAGCCGGACCAAGCGCTGCTTCCTCTCTTTGGACTTCTGTTTTACTGGAAGAACCGTCTTTAACGCATGATTCATGGTTCCTCCATAGTTTTTGCGCATCCAGCCTGCAAGGGCGATGAGCTGAGATTCAATGGACACCCCGGTCTCTGTTATCCCTATGATTTCTTTCAACTTGGAAACGTCATACTCTGCCGTGTCTGTAAGCTCCACCACAAAAGCCGTGCTTTTGCGACCGCCGTTTCCAAAGGGAACCTCCACCTGCATGCCGATGGAAAGTTCTTCCTGCAGATGCCCTGGTATCCTATATTGAAAAGTTTTGTCTAATTTTTCATGTGAAATGTCTACAATGACATTGGCATACGTCGCCATATCTTCTATCACCCGCTTACTTTATTTTCCAGTTCTTGCAGCACTTCCTGGATTAATATCCGCTCGTCCATAGGATATTTTCTGCCCTTGATCTCCTGGTAATCTTCATGGCCTTTCCCAGCCAACACAATCACATCTCCTGGCTTTCCATTGGCAATCACATACCTAATCGCCTCCTTGCGGTCTATAATCTCCACAAACGCCCCGTCCGTCTTCGCCATGCCGGTCTTAATATCATCAATAATGTCCTGTGGCTCTTCAAACCTTGGATTGTCGGAGGTGATTACTGTCAAGTCTGCAATTCTGCCAGATACCTCGCCCATCTCATATCTGCGCAACTTGGAACGATTGCCGCCGCAGCCAAACAGACAGACCAGACGTGCCGGATGATATTCTTTCAGAGTCGTCAGCAGGCTTTCAAGGCTCATGGCATTGTGCGCATAGTCGATCATCAGCGTAAATTGATCTGACACCTTGACCATCTCTATTCTGCCTTTAACCTTTGCCGCTTTCAGCGCATTCTTCATCTCCTGTGTCGCCACCTGGAAATGACGGCAGATGGCAATGGCAGTCAGAGAGTTATAGATACTGAACCTGCCTGGCACATCCACCTCCACCTGGGCGTTTACCAACCCCTGCGCCGTATAGGAAACTCCCAGATATCCTGGCTTCTTCACAAGCTTTGGATCGACTGCCCGCAGATCTGCCCCCTCTGAAAAACCAAATGTCTCCACAGTGCAAGTATGTCCCTGCAGCACCTGCTCCCAGTGCTTGTCATCCACATTGACAATCCCGACTCTGCACTGTCGAAACAGCAACCCTTTGCAAGACATATATTCTTCAAAAGAAGCATGCTCTCCTGGTCCGATATGATCTGGTTCAATATTAGTAAAAATCCCCATCTCAAATGTAAATCCTGCCGTGCGATGCATCATCAGCCCTTGAGAAGAAACTTCCATCACCACGCACTGGCATCCTGCTTCTACCATCTGATGAAAATAGTCCTGCACGATGTATGACTCTGGCGTCGTATTGTTTGCAGGGATGACCTGTACTCCAATCACTGCTTCAATCGTGCCGATTAACCCTGTCTTATAACCTGCGCTCTCTAAAATGGACTTCACCATATAAGTAGTCGTTGTCTTCCCCTTGGTTCCGGTAATGCCGATCACTTTTAACTTTTCTGCCGGATAGTGAAACCAGGCACAGGATAGAAGGGCCAGTCCATATCTGGCATCCTCCACCTGAATGACCGTGACATGCTCTGGCGCCTTGATCTCATCTTGAACCACGATCGCTGCAGCGCCCTTTTTTATTACCTCTTTTGCAAAAGCATGACCATCCACCGCCATACCCTTGACACAAACAAAGAGGCAGCCTGGCACCGCTTTCCTGGAATCATATACCAGCTCGGTAATCTCTACATCTGTGCCTCCTTGGAGGATTTGATAGTCTAAACGTTCCAATAATATATCCAATCGTTCCATTGATTTTCCTCTTTTCTGCTATGCATACTCTTTTCATTATATGATATATCTAAGGTTTTGGCAAGTTTTGCGTGCCTTTTTGAGTTTCCGCATTTTGCAATTCATAGCGCCAAAAGGTCTTGCTGCCTTTGGCAGCATAGACATCTTGCACAAAAAGTGCTTGAAAAGCTAGCTTTTCAGAGCGCTTTTATGTGCAAAGTGGGGGTGTCGCACGAATGGTATTTACCTGTTCAAAAGGTTTCCATTGCAAAGCAATGCAAACAAAATGCACAAAGATTATCTTGGGAAGCTAGCTTCCCAGAATAATTTTGTGCATTCTGTCTTTGCCGCATCAGCGGCAAGACCTTTTGAACAGGTAAATACCATTCGTGTGACAGCCTCCTTTTGGCGCTATGAATTGCAAAATGCGGAAACTCAAATTGCGTGCAATTTAGGGACTTAGGATAAAGTTTCGCAAAAAAAGAATCCCCTGCTCCTATAAGCAGGAAATCCTTTCATAAAATTATTTAATCAGTATCGTCCTTACTTTCCCGCCGCCTGTTCCTTCTGTACCCCGTCCTCCAAGGCTTCAATCTTGCAAAGCATCACGTCCATGCTGCGGTTCATGCTGTCGATATTGTTTTTAAGGATGCTAAACGTGTTGGTGTATTCCGGATAATATTTCTTACAATAGGACGCCATGGGAATCAAAAACATCGACGTCTCCCGGATATACTTGCGCATCTTAGGGAAAGTAAACGTATAGAGGGTACTGCTGTTGTGCAGCCTGTCCCCTAGCTTGATCAGCGCTGCTTTTGGATTCTCCTCAATCTTTTTAAAATATACGCTAAGCTCCCGGTCATTCAGACCCGAATCCTTGGTCAGCAAACGAATTATGTCCAAGATCTCTTGGCTAAGATCGTACTCTGACACTAGCTCTTTTCCACATAATGAGAGCTTGTCGCCGCAGTCTTCCAATACGTCACGGAGCAGGGAGGCGGCAAGCGTGACCTCATCCTCAATCCCATAGCTGATCAGCGTGGTACAAACTTTCAGCGGATGAGAAATGTACGGAGAGCCATCCTTGCGGTACTGCCCGTCATGAAGCTGCCTCGCCAAAGACAGCGCCATCATCGTCTGCTTTAAATTCTTTCCCACTGCAAAGCCTCGGATAAACAGATAGGACTTGATGTAATAAGCTTCTTCTGTCTGGTCAAATTGGTCGTTCATCTGAATAATCTTGGTATCTTTCATAACCCACTCTCCTATTTGCTGCTACATCAGTTTTATGTTGTCCTCATTGTGACATATCATTTGCTCCTCGTTGTCATTTTTTCAGTGACGTTATCGGCTTCGATGAAAGCAGAGACACGCAAACGATCATCAATCTAACCCATCCAGCAGAGAATCCACCCAGACAATCTTCATAATCTCCCACATGTCGTTGATCGATTTCTGTATTTCCAGAAACTGGTCCGAGTCCTGGCAAAGCTGTGACAAACGCTCCATGACTTTCGATTGCTCTTTTTGCAGAGCGTCAAAAGTGCTAGAAAGCCGCTCCAGACGTTTTAGCCACTGATCTTCGAAACCGACAAGCTTATCGTAATGCCCCGTGATCTCCTGCCGCAAGACATCTTGTCCCGATTCCAGTTTCCCAAAATCCTCCTCGAACAACTGGAATTTCTTCTGGTTACGAACATGCGCTTCATAGATTTTCTGCTCAATTTCAGAAACTGCCGTCTTTTGTGCTTGCATCACATGTTCATACTGACCTTGCATCTTCTTCGACAACCAGATAATGCTTTCCTCAAGCAGCTTCTTGTTTTCTTCCCAAAGCTTGCCATTCTTAAATTTCAATTCCTGTATTTGCTGCATCAGGCTTTCTAAGGTTTTTCGGTCCGCCAGTCCGATTGCTGACCAAAAGCTCATCTGTCATGCACCTCCTATTCCAATAATTGCTGAATGCAGAACGCAGCCTCTATGGAAGGGAGCAGTTCCTTTTCCAGCTTTTCTACATCCAGGGATTCATCTAACGTTTGCCGTTGCAAATCCTGGTATTTTTTCGCAATGTTGCTAAGCATCTCCTCTTGGCTGTTTAATTTTTTATCGAGTCGGATATACAGATCCTCGTTCAGCCTCTTAATTTGATTTATCAGCTTCCTGTTGAATTCACGCTGTGCCTCACTGACGATATCGTTCATATACCGCCCTAATATGCTCTGCTTTGCAGGACCAGGCTGCATTTCCAGCACCTTTTGAAACTCAGGATCGTTTTCTGAAACATGAACCTGGACATAATCAATGATGGTTCCATTCAGCTCTCGTTGGGCTTCTTTCTTTCTGGCGCGCACCACCTCTGCAAATTCTGGAAAATACTCTTCCAAATCCTCCGCAAAAGCATCGAAATGATTCATGGCGACTGTAATGCTCTCTCTGCGATCTCTGACACTTTCTTCAGTTCCGCTTTGAAATCCGCCAAAACTTTTTCCACGTCCACGCGGCTTTGGGTGCTTTCTGAATCGTACCTTATGTTGGAGGCTTTCTCTTTTAACCAGCTCCTCGCCCGCGAAACAGCATCTTTCAGAGCACGTCCCGCTTCTGAAATCTTCTTTTTTGCAGAAGATACAAAACTTGATGCCTTGTTGCATATGTTTCTAAAAAAGCCCATTCTCTTCCTCCCTAAGGCAGTCGATCATCTGTGCGCTAATCATCTTGACGTCTTTTGCCGCATCTCTGATCTGCCTGTTTTTCTTTTTTGCTTCCTCATAAGACTTGCTGGATTGCGCCAAGCGTTTTTGCAATTCCCCTGCACCCTGCTTTGCACTCTCTAATATGGTATTCTGGCTGTCTATAAATTCCTGCATGATATTTTCCAGTTCTTTTCTGCAGCGCAGATATTCTTCCTCAATGTCCTTGCGCTTTAGTTTGCGGTACTTTGCGATCAAGTTGCGCTCCAGGCATCGGCGAAGCCTGGGAATGCCTGTATCTTTTTCCACGCTCTTTGCATCTTCTTTTGAATCCCGCAGCGTCTCAAGCCGATACCGCCTGCCTCCTAGGACTTTCTTTGCATAACTCTCCAACTGTGCATATTCTTCATCCGAGAATTTCTCCTCATCTTCCAGCTCTTCTTCTTCTAAAGCTAGAAATTTATATGTCTGCAGATGCATGTATGCGGAGGTGACTATGATATGCTAGCCGGCCTGCCTTGGATCCACATAACGTTTGGCAGAGACCAAATGCTCGATCCAGCCTTTGATGACTTTTTCACAGTCACGACTGCTTAAAGCATCTTTTTTGGTAGCGACAATATATGCTTTTTCCTTATTAGAGCCCACATAATCAAGAACGGTCGTAATAGTCCCAAGCCCTTCTGCCGTCAACGCCCCCGTGGGAACTGCAATCAGCACCGCATTGGCTTTGCGGATATATCCCTTGGTAATCTCCGAGCGGTATTGCACTGGGTCATGAAGACCGGGCGTGTCCACAAAAACCACCTCATCCGGCATGTCAAACACGCTGTTGTCAATCCCCACTTCCACTTCTGATGCAAACAGGTGATCGTTGGAACGAGCAGAGGTCCAATGGGCAACCTCTTTTTTGATCTCCTCTGCGGAATCACAAAACATCGTAATTTGCTTATGATCCACCCATTTCTCGGAGAGTTCTTGCACTTCTGAAGAAGTTATCAGCCCCTGCAGCTTCCCTCCAGAGCTTTCCTTTGCACTTTTGCACAGCTTGTTCCATTCTCTTCTGGAATGGAATTTTACTTTTACATAATAGCCGCATGAAGAGGAACGGAACTTGGTCAAAGATGCCGTCTCGGGATTGATATCCACCGACGCAATCTCCGTCCCAATCAGCGCATTCATAAGCATGGACTTGCCAGCCTTCATGACGCCCACGATTGCAATCTGAAACTCCGTAGAGCGGCACTGCGCCACCAGAGTTTCCAAATCTTCTCTCAGCACGGACGTTACGCCAGGAAGATTCATGGCGGTCGCTATTTTCCCCACTTTTGAAATCACCTGCGCAATTTTTTCCGCTTCCATATCCCAGCATGCCTGGTAATCGATGGCGTCTTTTGATGTCAGAAGGGACATCATCTCTAATTTTTGATGTGTATCCATATTCATATCCTCAAACAGCATTCTGATTTTCCTTGCGCAAAACTGTTCCAAAATCTCGTCCCACATTGCGTCAAAACGATCTGACCAAATTTTCTCCTCTTCCCCGAACTTTCGGGGATCCCCTTTGTAGCGCAGCGCCAGTTCGGCAGAACTGCCATAAACCAGCGGCTTAGACAGCTCGAACGTCTTTTGCAGGCGGTCCTCCACAAACCGAATGATCTTTTCCCTCTCGTTCCAGTTGGGGATCATGTCCATCTGGGTAATCACAAACACAGCGTCCTGCATCAAATGCGCTGTATATTTTTCCAAAAAGTTGGTGAAGCTTTTGCCCATTACCTTGGTCGCTGGAAATAAAATCACCGCCATATCCGCAGCCTCTATGATAATTCTCTGCGTTTCTAAAACATGCTGCTCTGTCCCTTCCTGTCCCGGATTTACCCCTGGCGTATCAATCATGCAGATGGAATCATACCGTTTTTGCTTTGGAAAGTGAACCTGAACCTTTTGGATTCTTGCGCATAACTCATTGTTGGTGGTGACATAATCTAGCATTTCTTCCAATTTCTCCGGCAGAAAAATGCCTAGCTCTCGTTCCAGTTCTTGCTTTCCTGTCTGGTCAAGCCAGTATTCCCTGCCGTCTTCCCCGCAAATGACTACTTTGATCCTTCTTTTGCTATCCCACTTGATATAAGCAGGAATGGCAGTAGTCACCAAAAGGTCTGTCGCTAAAAGGCGTTCCCCAATGATGTTATTTAAAAAAGTACTTTTTCCACAACTGCACTCACCTACCAGCGCTACGTGAAGATAGGGCGCTTTGTGTCTCTTATCTCCTTTTACAGGCAGCTGATTCCTATTTGCGTCGTTCTTTGTTTCACTCATCATGCATACTCCATTTCCTTTGTTCTTTCTGTCTCACTGCAATACATCAGATGCCTGACGTAGAGGCTGCGGGCATGAGTGTTTTTTGGCAGCATTGCCCGAATCACCACAGACAGGACAAGATCTGTCTCATCTTCTGTGAGCGCCGCTCTTTTTAAAATGCCTCTGCGCACGCCCTGTTCCCAAGCATTGATATCCACGCTTCCTGCATGTAATGCAAAAATTTCTTTCAAGTCCAGTAATTTTTCCAACAAGCATGAGAGGGTATTGAGATCTGCCTGGTAAGATTTATGTTCCATATAATGCAAGAAGACAGAATACATCACTCTTCTCTTGCCTGTGCATAATTGCGGATCTTGATCAAGGAACTTTTCCATTAATGCTTGATCCAGCCCGCTCTTTTTCCCTTTCCTGAGACGCGTCTGCAATAACGCCGAGATACACTGACCCATATACCTGCTGTCCGCCGGCAGATACGCTGGAGCTTGATAGACAAATGGCTTCATCATCGCAATCCGAAGTTCAAACTCCGACATGCAGTCCTCCTGAATCTGGCGCAGCGTAGGAATCATCTTCGTAAACGCCTCATTCACTGCGTCAATGCGCCCATCTGCTCTCATGCTTCCTGATATATCCACGATAAAAAATATATTTAAAAGCTTTTGCGTCCCTTTGGTCGTCATTCCATCTATCTGCGTCGTATAGATTTCACTTCCCATAAAGTCATCTGTCATCTCTTAGTTTCCATCTGCGCCTGACGGCGCCGATGTACTTCCTCCTTCCTAATCATTTGTCTCTCAATCCCAAAATACAGAGCCCTGCCGCGCTGTCTTGCCGTTCTACGGCTCCAACGCCGCAAGGATCGCCGTAATTTTGGAAACTTCGCCTGTCAAATCTTCCAGTTTCAAAATCTTATCTGCTTTATAATCTACAAAATGCAGCATATCTTCTCTGAACCTGTCAGATTCTTCTCCTACAAATACGACATATCGATCTGCTTTCTTATATCTGCTGTTGTTTGCCGTCAATTCCATTTCTTCTGCATATTCTCCTGTGTCGGCTGGCTTCCCGTCTATGTGAGTAACTAGGAAAAAGAAAAGCCGCATTTTCAGCATTCCCTAATTTTATTAGTCAAATTTCTTCCCCTGTGTTTTTGTCCACGAAGGAAATTTTCAATTCACATCCAACCGCTTCAGCGATTGCCCGAAGTTCTGATTCTTTGAAATCCCCTCGCCTTAGTTTATTAGAAAAATTCTGCCGTGTCTGACCTGTTTCTTCTGCCACGGAATACATTGTAATCTGTCGGCGATTTATAAGAAATCTAATCTTTTCCGATGTAAGAATTTTCATAGAACCATTTTCCACATCACCTATATGCGCCCTACTACTATTCAGAGACAATGTTATCCACTGGCAATTTTCAGGAGAATACCCCTTATTGCTGTCTATGCGA
>CAJTJY010000032.1 GCA_910576975.1 uncultured Lachnospiraceae bacterium | reverse complement strand
CCTGGAGATCTACGTCACCAGGGCAGAGTTATCTATAAACAAAAAAGCCGCGCAGTAGCTGAACATCCGTCAGTTACTGTGCGGCTGATATGAATTAAAATCGGTATTACCGGGTTGCTGCCCGTTTGTCCTTTATGTGAAATGGTTCCTTATCACCTCCCAGTCTGCCCCCACCAAAGGGCGTATTGTAATGGAAAAAGAATGGTGGCAAATCCGAAAATCCTCTCTGATTAAGATTGCTCATGGATTTCTTCGTTTTCAGAAAACAACAACATATAGTGATATATACGTTTTTATTTCTGTATTTAGTGTCATATGCGCGCTTTACAACACCTGAGCAACCTTGGTAATAATGGGTTTTCCGATTTGTCCTTATTATACCGTAAGGGCACACCTATGCAACTAATTTCATCTCAATTTAATCGTATTTATGGCTGGTTTTTCGTAAATATTTTCCGTTTTTCTTGCTTCATGCCTATTTGATGGCTGAAAAAGTAAGCAAAGCATGAGCAAAATCGCTTTTGTCATGAGCTTAACGTACGCGGTAAATCCATAGCCATAGGTCATGAATACAGATCTGATTTGTCCAAGGATTTCCTAAATATAAAGAGAGCTAATGTACCAAATCTGTACATGAGCCCTCTTTATACTTTGTTACCTAATGCTTCAAAGCTTTATGATTGGCAAGAGTTTTTCCAGCTTGACTTTTCGCCTTATTGGACGAAGAACTAGAAGCAAGTGTTTTTGCTGCTTTGCCTACTTTACCTCCATGATGTACAGCCATCACAGTTACCTCCTTTGCAAAAATCTCTTGCAAAAGGTTTTTCATAGGAGTAATATAAATTTGCGAGACTTATAAATCCAAAGAAATAACCTTTGGCAAGGAAAGCCGGACATTTTGTTCTGGCTTTTTATGTTTTAGCTGAAAGCTTAACATACTTTATTGTACGTCTCTATCGATAGAAACAACATTACGAAGTTGTATACTATGATGGACAAAATTTTTATATTCCAATTGTTGCGATACTTCATCATAAACAGGTGCATTTCCCTTAGGGTCCTTAATTGTTAGAAACAAACAGAATTCTTGGGACAATTGATAATTCCGCTCCGCAGCATCTTGCTCAACAAAATCTCGATATAACCCTTTGACTTCAAGATACCATTTTCTTCCCTTTACGAGATATTTCAGTTTATTTGATGGAGTCATATCAGCCAGATCGACAGCGTACTTTTTAACTGGATGAAATTTCTTTCCGTATTTCACCAGAATGCATTCTCTCTCAAAGCCAGAATGCGGATATATGCCTTTTGCCCTTGAACTATAACAGTTGTCAAGAAGAATATTCTGTGGCTCTTTAAGTCCTTTTGGATTTATAACGGTTTTCTTTGTTGTATCTCTGTCTTGTTCTGTTAAATAAGTTCCAAATAGAATGCTAATATCTGATTGACAGTATTCACTAGCCTGTTTGTCATCTATTAATGACTTGGTTACTAATGTTGCAATAATTTGCCCGGTAAAAAAACCGTTTTCATCGACTAGACTTTGAGGATAAGGAAAATCAAACATTTGAATAAAACTTCCCTTATCTAAAGTATCACGCAAAACAAGTGTAATTTCATTGGATGAATTGTACAGCATTTCGTTTACGCTAGATGGCATTCCAAACCCCATCTGCGCTACTTTATCTGCCATATTCATTCCACAGGAAGAAGGATATTTTGCATTATGGATCAGTAATGCACGAATCAGCAGTGGATCAAATTCTTCTTTTACCAGATAAGATAATTCGGCTGCCATACGGGATACCCATGGGGTAGAAAAACTTGTGCCAACATTATAAGCAAGTTTTCCATCAGGTGTAAATGAAGGAACCCCCGTCGTTGTAAGTTGTCCATTATTTATACCAGCATTTCCACCGTAGAATACCAAATCTGGCTTAACAATACTACTAGGTCCTGGACCAATCCGCGTGAAGGGAGACGGTGTTTCAGATTCCGCATAATCATAGGTGCTTTTTGTTTGTGCGAGTGCACCAACAACAAGAGCTCTAACAGAATCCGCAGATTTGGCAATTCGGCTTTTCGGGAGCTGACGCATAAAATTTGTACAATTTCCGGCGGATTTAATAATTAAAACATTGTTTTCATCTTGAATATTATCTAACGCCATACCAAAATCAGAGAACTCATCCAAGCTTGCTTCATCAGTAGTGCCTAGAGAAAGATTCCATATTTTTATATCATTGTGTCGTTCTACGGCCTCACGAATGTGTTCTACCAAATCATCTTGATAAATATGCTCTTTTTTCTCATCAGGATAAACCGTGGCATCAAATAGACGCACCCCTGGTAACACTGTATATGCGCTACGATTAAGCTCGTCCCCATATTCAATAATGCCAGCCACAAAGGTTCCATGTGTAGGATTTCGGTAATCTTGAGGATAACTTGTGAAATCAATGGATTCTCTCCAGTTCTGCAAAAATTGGTTCGGAGCAATACCAGTATCAAGGACACCAACGATTGGATAAGTAGTTCCTGCAACTGGTGATTTGGGGGTTACAGTTGGCTCTTGGGATATGGCATCTAATGTAGCTTCAATCGGGATCATTTTTTCTATGGCGTATACACCTTCAAAATCTCCTAAAAGAGCTAACTGCTCTGCACTGTCGATACATACTCGATAAATTGTCATGTCAGGCGTATATTTTGTCCTATGTACTATTTTAATTCCCATATCAGTGCATTTTTGATCAAAAATGATGTTAGCCGCATGATTTAAGTCAAAATTGTTGTAATTCAATAGTCGAATTTTATAAAAAGGCATATCTTCATCATATTCGTCTACTTCAGGATAAAATGGAGAAATGTCAATAATAGATGAAATCAATTTTGCCTGATTGTTTGTATCCGAAAGAGCCTTATTAATCTCTGTAATCGTATGTTCATCAGTAAGCATTGTCAGAAGACAACGATCTCCGTGAAATCCTATAACATTACTTTTATCCCTGCTAGCATACATAGAAGCGATACTACTACGATGAGATTTTGCAATAGCTTTTTCTCCTATTGTGGTACATACTACAAAAGGCAATTTATTTCCATTCCTTTTATGTTTATATAATGCTTCTGAAAGTTCACTTATCTCATCCATAAGCATTGTTGATCGCTGTAATAAATCAGCCCCCTTTAAAACCCAACTGGGGATTTTAGAGTCACCACCACCCTCGGTAGAACGATCATCGTAATCTTTCCTTTTTTCAAAAAACTGAATTGGCAAATGTTTGTCAGCCATATTTATTCATCTCCTTTTGGTAAACAATTCCGGACTTGCCTTTGTGAAATACGAAAATATTCTGCGATTGAACGTTGCGAAAAGTTAGATCTTAAGAAGTAACGTATCATATCTTCCTGACACACATTTCCATGATATCTGAAGATTGCAATTTCACGCATAAAGTCAAATGCAGAAAGTACTCGCTCGTTCTTGATAATCTTTTGCTTAATAACATTTTGAATTAATGTTTGTATGTCGGAATAGGACAATCCCTTTAATTGTTCGATAACAATTGAAAGATGCTTTTTGCTTATGCAACTTATATCCATAGAACTAGTAATCCGCTCAAATAAAAACTTAATTTCTCGAACCTCTGGCTTTGGTACTTCAATGATTGTTTGAAACCTGCGCCATATGGCATCATCTAGCAACTCCTGATGATTTGTTGCTGCAATCATAATACCATTTTGACAATAAGCATCCATGTTTTGCAAAAGGCTATTAACAACACGCTTTAACTCACCTAGTTCATGCGTATCATCACGAGCTTTTGCGATTGCATCAAATTCATCTAAGAACAATACACATGGTTGACGGCTGGCATAATCAAAAATTCTTCTCAAATTTTTAGCCGTATTACCAAGTAATGATGAAATAAGAGTGTCCAAACGTGCTGTTACAAGCGGAAGCTCTAACTTGTTTGCAAGATAATTTGCTATACTGGTTTTTCCACATCCAGGAGGTCCATACAAAAGTAGGGACATGTTGAATGGCATACCCAATCCGTCCAATTGATCCTTTATTTTAATGGTATTTTCAAAGTCAATTAAACGCTCTATAGTCGATTCTGATAAAACAATATTGGGGGCAATAGGTTTGTAATCAATATCGACAATTCCCATTCTACTTTCTTGATCAACTGGTGGTGCAACTAATGCATCCGTAATTGCAGAACCGTTATTCTTTCGTAACAATAGAGTTTCAATTCTTTTACTGGATTTTTCATCACCGTCCTGAGCTAATTTCTTTGCAAGTAATAAAGCATAATTCTTAACCTTCTCTTTATCGCGGTCAAGACCGGCTTCTATAATTTTAGTAATTTCCGAATAGAACATGATACTTATCCTCCGTGCGTATCATAATATCATATTTTTGAAATGATGTCAATTAAAACGAATCATTTTTTTGGTTTTCGTATCATAATCTTGTAATTTCGTATCATTAAAACTATTTCCGGAGCAAATGATACTACATACATAAAGACGTTTATACCAAGATTATATGTCTAATATTATTGGCTATACACACAAAAGGGGCGTCCACCTGATAAGATGAAACGCCCATGGCAATCAGCGGCCCGGCATTTTGCCTAACCGCTGGCATTATTCAGTTTTGTCGTTAACCTCACAACCTCCTTTTTTCGATATTTTTCTCGTCAGATTTCAACTTGGAAAAGGAATTGAATAAATGACGGCAAACGCTCAAACCCCTTGAAAATAAAGGCTTTTTCCGTTTGTCGTTATTATACCGTAACGGCATTCCCACGCCTCACTGCTCATCAGCATGGGCGAAAATCCCCTGTTGATCAAAGAGCGTCTGGGGCATGAAAAAATACAGACAACCTTGGGAACTTATGGTCATCTGTATCCAAACACCAATCTTGAAGTTGCCAACAAGCTGACTGGAGTGCTGCAGTATACACCTGCCACCCAAAGCGTTGCAGACTATACCAGCAACCAACACACTGCAGCCTACCACAAAGAAGTAAAATAAAAAATGCAATCGTAATGCAATAAAATGAAGAAAAAAGCCGCAAACCATTGATTTTACTGGCTTTGCGGCTTAGCTCCGACTATTCGAACTCAATCGTCCCTGGCGGTTTCCCAGTACAATCATAAACCACCCTGTTAACTCCTTTGACCTCATTCACAATCCGGTTAGTAACTTTACAAAGCACTTCCCAGGGGAGTTCAGCTGCCTCCGCTGTCATGAAATCGCTGGTATTCACCGCTCGAAGCGCCACAGCATAATCATAGGTTCTGAAATCTCCCATGACGCCAACTGAGCGCATATTCGTCAGCGCTGCAAAATATTGCCCCAGCCCCTTATCTAATCCAGCTTTGGCAATTTCCTCCCGATAGATAGCATCTGCTTCCTGCACAATTTTAACCTTTTCCTCTGTTACTTCTCCGATAATGCGGATGCCAAGACCAGGACCAGGGAAAGGCTGACGAAATACTAGATGTTCTGGAATTCCAAGCTCCAGGCCAGCTTTTCTTACCTCGTCTTTGAAAAGCATACGCAACGGTTCAATAATCTCTTTAAAATCCACAACCTCGGGAAGCCCGCCCACATTATGATGGGATTTAATAACGGCAGACTTTCCCAGACCTGACTCTATCACGTCAGGATAAATTGTGCCCTGGACCAGATAATCCACTGCGCCGATTTTCTTGGCCTCTTCTTCAAATACACGAATAAATTCTACACCTATAATTTTACGTTTCTCTTCCGGTTCAGTAACGCCCTTTAATTTCTCATAGTATCTTTGTTGTGCATTTACACGAATAAAGTTTAGCTCATAGGCCCCATCAGGCCCGAACACCTCTTCCACTTCATCCCCTTCATTTTTGCGGAGAAGACCGTGATCCACAAAGACACAAGTAAGCTGCCTCCCCACTGCTTTCGAGAGCAGTACCGCAGCGACAGAAGAGTCAACACCGCCAGACAATGCGCAGAGCACTTTGCCATCTCCAATTTGCTGACGCAGGCTTGCAATCGTTGATTCTACGAAAGAATCCATCTTCCAATCTCCCGAACAGCCACAGACCTTATAAACAAAATTAGAAAGCATTTTCATTCCTTCTGCAGTATGCATAACCTCTGGATGGAACTGTGTCGCATACAATTTTCGCTCTGGACAAGCCATTGCAGCAACTGGACATACCAAAGTATGAGCCGTAACCCGAAAGCCTTCTGGCGCGGTTTCTATATAATCCGTGTGGCTCATCCAACAGACAGATTTTTGAGATACTCCTTCAAAAATTACATCCGAGGTATCTACTTCTACCTCCGTATGACCATATTCGCTGACCGGAGCCGTCTGCACAACTCCCCCCAAACTATACGCCATAAGCTGTGAACCATAGCAAATCCCCAAAATTGGAATCCCCAAGTCAAAAATCTCTTTCTGATAATGAGGGGATGCCTCTTCATAGACACTATTCGGACCGCCTGTAAAGATAATTCCTTTTGGCTCCATAGACTTGATATCGTCCAGGCTAATTGTGTATGGCTTTACTTCACAATACACATTGCATTCCCGAACACGCCGGGCAATTAGCTGATTATACTGCCCGCCAAAATCAAGAACAACTATTGTTTCCCTCTTCAATGCTCTTTCCTCCTATATCTTCTGTCTTCAAACAATTTCGCCATAGTCCATGTAGAAATTATTCCGTCTTCTTGTGATGTTCTCTTAGCTTTCTTATTCAATACATGCATTTGCATCCGATGACTTTCGAGATTCACACTTATTTATCAAATGTATGCCTTATGAGCCCTTTCAACAGTTTTCATGTTTCATTCTTACTGCTCTTTCTTTTCCTCATGAGCCCTTTCGACGATTTCCATAATTAAACTCATTTCTCTAACATATGCCTCATGACCACTCCCGATAATTTTAATAATTTAAACTTATTTATCTAATCTATGTTTTATGATAACGCCCCTTGCTTTCACAGCTTCCACCAAATACGCCTCTTTTTTCTTTACCTTTAGTTACAGACAATGCCTCTCAGCTTTCTACAACTCTATACTTCTTTTTCTTCATGTTTACTCAACTTGCGCTTACAGCTTCCACCAAATACGCCTCTTTTTTCTTTACCTTTAGTTACAGACAATGCCTCTCAGCTTTCTACAACTCTATACTTCTTTTTCTTCATGTTTTCACACCTTGCGCTTTCAGTTTCTACCAATCCTTCTCTCTTTTCTTTCATATTTACATCCCATGGCTTCGCATTTTCCACTAAAACTTTCTTTTAATTGCACACAATGGCTTCGCAGATTTTTACAACTCTATCTCTACTTTCCTTCTTGTTTGCACACCTTGCGCTTACAGTTTCCACCAAATCTTTCTCTCTTTTTTTAATTGCACACGATCTCTTCTCAGTTTCCACCAACGTCATCTCTATTTTTCTTCATCTTTATACACCATCCACTTACAATTTCCACCAAATCCTTCTCTCTTTTCTCTCAGTTTACATCCCATGGCTTCGCATTTTCCACTAAATCCATCACTCTTGCTTCATGTTTGTAAATCAGATGCTTATACTTTCCATCAAATGCATCTCTATTTGGATTCAGATTTACGCACCATGGATTCTCAGTTTCCACCAACTCTATCACTCTGTTCTTTCATGAGTTTACTGCTGTCTGAAAAATCACCTCTCTGAATCTGGGGCAAGAGCACTCTGCGAATACCTCTTATTATATAGAAGGATATAAACATTTACAAGAAGAAAAGCCTTAGATTCTCTAAACTTTTTAGAAACCTGCGCTGTGCGTCCGGTCAGCGGCACACCCCAGATGAGATCTAAAAATCATGCTAGAATACAATCTCATCATCATGTCCCCTTACTATTAACTGCTGACAAACACAGGCTTCCTTTATTAAAAACATTCAGTCACAAAGAAAAGCCGCTTTTGGGTGACAAACAATGCATAATCTATTTCATTCCCTGTTTGCTATTTCGAAACTGCACTGGCGTCATGCCGTACTTCTTCTTAAAAAGACGATTAAAATGTTCTACATTTTGATAACCTACATTATCGGCAATATTTTCCACCGTCATGCTGGTATTTTTCAAAAGCGTCCTTGCTTTCTTCATACGGACATTCTTGACAATTTCACCAAACGTATTTCCAGATTTCTCTTTAATATATTTTGAGAGATATGGCTTGGACAAATGAAGCTTTTCCGCCAAGTCATCCAGCGTCACCGTCAGATAATGTTCCTGTATATAATTCATAATCTCATTCAGCCGTTCGTCCCTGCACTCTTCATTCTGCTGAATTTGCTCCAGCTTGTTGACTGCCACGCAGAGCGCCTCGATGGACGAAGAAATAATATCCTCGTCTATTCCTACGCCCCAGTATAGTTGATGATTGCAAGAGATTCCTACATAAGAAACAGCTTTTGCAGAAGAGCCTCGAGACATAGAATGTTCCTCATACACAGACAGCTCATAGCTAATGTTAAAATATTGCTTCAATGCATTACTTACTGCGTCCAAACGTCCGTTTCCATTTCCATTCACAGTAAGCACCTGCCCGCCATGAGAAATAGAAGCTTCTGCCAAAATACCGTCTTTCTGTTTAAAATGACATTCTGTAATCCTGAAAAGCGGCATATTGTTGACATAATGCTCCTCAAATATCTGGTAAATTAATTGAGGAGAAAGCTCCATATGGCGACGGTCAGAAACGCCTTTAACCGTATAGCCTACTTCTTCCCGCATCTTTTCGGGGATCGTAATACCGTAATTTTGCTTTAATATATAGGCAACGCCGCCCTTTCCAGACTGGCTATTAATGCGAATCACATCAGAATCATACGTGCGTCCGACATCCTTGGGATCAATCGGCAGATATGGCACGGTCCAGTGCGCCTGCGGATGTTCCTCCCTGCATGCCATGCCCTTAGCAATCGCATCCTGATGCGAGCCAGAGAATGCCGTAAATACCAATTCTCCCGCATAAGGCTGCCTTGGAGAAATCTGCATGCGCGTGCAACGCTCATAAACCTCGGCAATCTTGGACATATTGCTGAAATCCAATTGGGGGTCCACCCCATGAGAAAACATATTCATAGCAAGCGTCACAATGTCCACATTTCCGGTACGCTCCCCATTGCCAAACAATGTTCCTTCAATCCGGTCAGCCCCTGCAAGAATCCCAAATTCCGCATCACAAATTCCAACCCCGCGGTCGTTGTGAGGATGCAGCGACAAAATCACATTCTCACGGAAAAGCATATGTTTACTCATATATTCCACCTGCCCTGCAAATATATGAGGCATGGCATTTTCCACGGTAGTGGGCAGATTGATAATTACTTTCTGTTCCGGCGTCGGCTGCCAGATGTCGAGCACCGCATTGCACACTTCCAGCGCATAATCGACCTCCGTTCCAGAAAAGCTCTCCGGACTATACTCAAACGTAAAATTTCCTTCCGTCTCATTGGCAAGTTCCTTTAACAGAATCGCCCCCTCAACAGCAATCTGCTTCACCTCTTCCTTGCTCTTCTTAAATACCTGCTCCCGCTGAGCCAAGGAAGTGGAATTATACAAATGCACCACTGCATGGGGCGCCCCCTTTACTGCCTCAAATGTTTTACGAATAATATGCTCTCTCGCCTGCGTCAGCACTTGCACTGTTACATCGTCCGGGATCATCTCCCGCTCAATCAGCGCACGCATAAAATTGTATTCTGTATCGGAAGCCGCTGGAAACCCTACTTCAACCTCTTTAAATCCTACGTCAACCAAAAGCTGGAAAAATTCCAATTTCTCCTCCAAGCTCATCGGCTCGATCAATGCCTGATTTCCATCCCGCAAATCTACGCTGCACCATATGGGAGGCTTTGTAATATATTCCTTTTTCACCCACTCATAGGTTACTTGCGGCGGCATAAAATACTGCCTCTCATATTTTTCATAATTCTTCATGATCTGTTCCTCCATAAGTAATAATTATTTTATGCAATCGTAATACCATTTCATCATGTGGATCTCTGAAAAGCTTTTTAAAACAAAAAATCCTTCGCATCCATCATCCGAAGATAATAGAGACGAAAGATATGCTTATCTTGCGCGGTACCACTCTGCTTCATGTTTCCATGCTCTTATCTGCACTCCGCTTTGCCAGCCTCTGATCCCGGCCAAGACAATATCTGCTTCCATGCTTATCTCTATAACGGGAGAACCCGTCCTGACTTACTTCTTTCCTGACAAACTCACATTTTACCTGTAGCGCCAAAAATGTTTCAGCCGGAAGCTCCAAGGCCAGTTCACTGCGGCATCGCTGCCATCTTGCACCCCCGATGGCTCTCTGAAAGCTCTTCCTCAGCTACTATTCCTTTTCTTCGCTTCTCACATGTTTTATCTTAACATAGATTCTACATCATGTATAGTGATAATTTTAATCATTTCCCTTGATTTATTTTAATCACACACATAAAAACCATCTTCTTTCACAACAGCATTGTCACCTAAGGGCCGTTTTTTAGACAGCCCCTTTTTGGTGAAGATACTTTTCTCTGGTTGCCAAGCCTCCACGGATATGACGTTCCGATTTATTTAGATCCAAAACCTTGCGGGCCTGGGAAGCCAGCACTGGATTAATCTGAACAAGACGTTCTGTCACATCTTTATGTATGGTTGTTGTTATTTGGAACGTTATTGGTTTCAGTTGTATTTTGCATGTTTCCCGCCGTATTGGGCATATTTTCAGTCGTATTTGCTGTATTCTCAATCAGTACTGCTTCTTCCAATCCCAAATCTCCAAACAGCCGCAGAAAAATATCCACGTTCCCCGCTTTGTCCACTTCGATTTTCTGGATAATCTGTTTGAGCTGCTCATTGGTCATCTGATGTACGTCAGTGATATCTTCAACTGCTTTGAAAGTATTACCAAGGACATGCTCTAATTGTTCTCCTTTTGTCAGATGATATGATACCATTTTCAAATCACTTTCGAGCCGCTCCATTTCTTTTCGCATACCGCCAATTTTGCTATTCAGTTCTTCTCGGGTGATCAGGTCATCTGTATACATATCCATATATTTCTGTCTGGTTCTCTGTAGTTTGGCTAGCTGATGGCTTAATTCTTTTTCATATTCCATGTTTTCGTCTTTTGCCTTATAGATACGTTGGAACTCGCGGACAACATTGTGGATTATATTCTTTTTCTGCTTCAACATTTCAGAAAAATAATCTTGTAACGCTTGAATCAACTCTTCTTCGTCCACAGTCACAGCATTGGGGCAGCTATCGGCGCCTCTGCCGTTATGCCCAGAGCATACCCAGCGGACATAGGTATTCTTATAGGTACGGACAGTACGCCGAAACGACCAGCCGCACTCTTTGCACTTGACAAGCGTGGAAAAAAGATGTTTATTACTCTGGCGTTGATGCTTGATGTGAAAGGATTTGTTCCTGGTCTGCAGTATCTGCTGTGCTTTTTCATATACTTCTGGCTCAATGATCCGTAAATCTGGCCGCTCTACAACCACCCAGTCTGTTTCATCCTTCTTAGTACGTCTTCCGGTTAGGAAATCAGCTACTTCCTGCTTGCCATTGATGATTTTACCTGTGTATAATTCGTTTGTAAGGATACGGCAGATCGCATTCTGACTCCACTGGCAGTTGCGCTTTGTTTTTAGTCCACGTTCATTTAACATGTTAGAAATCTTGGAGGCTCCATAGCCTTCTTTGGTATACCACTGGTAAATCTGTTGAATGACGACCGCCTCTTCTTGATTAATTTCCAGATTAAAATAATCGCCTATGGTTTTATTGTAGCCGTAAACAATATTGGGAACTCTCCCTTTTTCCGCATTCATTTTTTTTCCAAACTTCACCCGCTTGGATGTATTGGCGCTTTCTTCCTGCGCCAATGCGCCAAAAATGGTCAAGACAAATTCACTGTTTCCCATGCTAGTCATATTTGCCGTGAGGAATTGCGTTTCAATGCCTAATGATTTCAACTTGCGGATATTTTGAAGAAGATCCACTGTGTTACGGGCAAAACGGGAGATATCCTTTACCACTACCATATCAAACAAGCCATGCTCAGCATCAGACATCATGCGCAAGAATTCTTTCCGATTTTTAATTTTAGTTCCAGAAATGCCTTCGTCTGCATATAATCTAACAAGGGTGTCACCTGTATGCGCAGTATATTCAGCAAAAAAGGCTTTTTGAGCTTCAAGGCTGTTTAGTTGGTCTTCCTTGTCCGTGGATACACGGCAGTATGCGGCTATATTCATGATCTAAATATCCTTCCTGCATGAAAAGATTTTATGTGTTCTTAGGGTTTAAATTATTTTTATTTATATCAAAGGGAAACTTTTTTAAGTCGTTATTGATTGTTCTTCCTTTATAATACCCATCGTAATTATAATAGTATTCATTTTGTCCATTCTCCCCGATCTCTTGATAAAAATAATCTCTATTATGTACTTTTTTTGAAATAGTTTTCTCAAAATCACTCCATTGTCCTAATATGATATCCGTATACATCTTTACATTTTCATAATATTCAGATGGATCTAATGATTCTAACCAATATTGGGAAACAACATATGTTACTGCATATTTTCCATATCTTAGCGCATTACCATATGTATTAATGCCATATTTATTGTTTCTTGTTTTTGAAAAATTTTTCTCTATTTCAGTTAAGTACATATGACAAAAATATCCATACATGTATTTTTTGTATATATCTGTATCCACAAAAATTTGTTCAAAATGCTCTGGCCTAAATAAAACTTCATCGCCATTTCTTCGTGCTTTAGCCACTTCGCCTTGTATGCTGGACGCAACTCTCATAAATGTAGTTCGTTCAACAATTCTATCACGTGTAATAAAATCGTGATTTAGACCATCATAAAATTCTCCCATTTTTCTATTATAAAAATATCCAAAATCTTTATAAATATTTTTTTGATATTCTATCTGAATCTTATCATTCGCTCTCCGGTCAACCTCTTTTACAGGAGTTTGTTCATTTGTTGCTTTTGATAATTCTTCAATCAACGATAATTTATCACTTTCTTTATATTCACCTAAAAAGGTGATGATTTTAACAAGGACCTCTTTTCCCTCGAAGTGTTCCATATACTCCAGATCATCCTCGTATATTGACGCCAGTGTGTACGCAGTCTGACCGCCATTTACAATCTGTGGATTCTTGATAACCAATTGTGCCGTATCTTTTAATGCCACTTTAGAATTAAAATGCGTATCATCAGATAAAATTGTTATTCCATTATTATACAAAGCAATTTCATTTGTTTTCTTGTTTTTTATAGTACTTCTGATCTTGGGGTTAATGATATTATTCTTCAGACTCAAAAAACATCTCGGGTTATATTTTAAAATCGAGTTTTTATATTTTGTTACTACCTTAGCAATTTCAAGTACAGGAACAAAAGCCACCATTATCTTACAAGCTCCATATTTGGTTTCAACCGTATAGCTAATTCTTCCATCATTATTCTCTTTATTTACCAAAGACAATCTTATTTTTATTTCATCAGCATTATAATAACAACCTGTAACTACCGGAAAAACCAACTCATCGTAACATTTTTCATAATTGAAAATTTTTGCTGAAAATCCCCCTGTAAGTTTTTTTATTTGAGAATCTTTGTATTTTTTCTCTTCCAAATTAGCTAAGATAACTACTTGGTAACTATATCTTCCAATATCATCAATAGAACTTATTTTTTGAATCATATTTTGTATTTTGCTATTATAAGATATGCCATCTTCATTTTCTGTTTCGCCATCGGTAATCCGATCTATATCCATCTTCAATATTTCATGCAACTCAATATTCTTATTTTCAAAATTGTTTTTATTGCGTCTGTATTTTGATTGTATAAATACGATTGACTTAGTTTCTTTGTCAATATAATAGGCATCAATTCCCCCATCATTTACTTCATCTGTAATATAAGTTTCTCTTTCAGAAAAATCATCAATACCATATTTAACCTTCAAATATAAATGTATAAAAACTCGTGATCTCGCCTGATCAACTTTTTCAATATTCTGAGGTTCTGGATAATATCTTTTGTACCTCGATGGCGCCTCTCCCATGATCTGATCCACTATATTTACCAATATATTGTATTTGTCCATATTTTCTCCCTCGTTCTCTAAACACGCACTACTTTAAGAACCACTTTGCATACCGATTCTTACCTCTTATCGCAATAATATTCTCATTTTTTAATATTTGCAATAGATTCGATACTTTTTTCGATTTCTGATTTTCGCTTAAAACCTCTGGCAATGCCTTGTCTAATATATCCATCAATTCATGCTTACTTGCTTCACCTATAGATTCCAAAGCCTTTATTATTAACTGTTTGCAAATATCATCATCTAATCCTTTGTTCCGTATATAGTCCGCTTTTTGTCCGACTATATCTGCTACTTTCAATGACACAAATAAATTTGGATACCGTCCCTCTACCAACCCCTGTTTCTTTAATATTCTTAAGCTTTCTTTAGATATTATCTCTTTTTTTTGAACCTTGTCTAACAGAAATACAGTCTGTATGTCTAAATCACCATTGGAGTATAGAAGTTGCGTGTAGTTTTTATCTAGGATTTTTCCAAATACTGTCACCTTGACTCGGTTGATCGTCTCTAAATCATATGACGGCAATGGAAAGCACTTATCTCTTTGAATTTGATACATCATTGGTATTCCCATAGAGTTAGTATCAATCATATACAAGTTTACCATTGCATTGCACAAAAATACATTTCGATAATAAGGCGGCTTATATCCTGGCTCCAACGCTTGTTCAATAGTCTCTGGGATAAATGCTCCTTCATTAATAAAAATAAGTTTATCCTCAAACTCTTCTATATTAATTTTTCCACGCAGACGATAGTCCTGATGAGCAATGCAATTGTTTATGATTTCCTTTATTAATTCCGGCTCATACTGGTCAACTTCATCTGGAAACAATGTTTGCTGCCCAGCAATATAGCGATACTTTACATTTCTAATTCGAGAATACACTTCATCTACTGCTAAAAGAAGAGGCATATCAAAATGCTCATACGTTTTCACCGTGTTATCAGCATTATATAGTGTCCAAGTTAATCTTGGAATAAAGCCGTCAAAAAAATAACTGGATTCACTTTTTCCCAAAAGAAGCAATGCTGTTCTGGTAATTTCTCCTTTGATTGTTATTCCTGCCTTATTTAACACTTCAATGTCTGATAACTTTTTCAAAATCTCTTGCGCTTTCTTACGGTCCTTTTGACGTTTTGAAAAAAGTTGACGCGCTCGCTTAATTGCTTCCTGATCCAAATCTGCAACCGATGCTTCTTTTACAATCTCCTTTGACCAGTCCATTCCTATCTGGCTTCTGATTAAATCCACCTTATTCATGGGCAATGGCGATACAGATTCATGTTCTCTTGCATAAGCTGCTCCTTGCCATGTCGTTGGTATGCCTCGTATTGCTGGCGGAATCTGAAATGCAATAATGCGGCATTTATTCAAAGTTAGTTCATAAATCTCCATGAATGTCAGTCGTTCGTTTGTTCCATTCACTATTTCCCTTTTTAAGTTATGCAATCCTCCCTGTTTCCGAAAGTCTGTTCCAACGACCTCTTTCTGATTAGATATCCCAAAAACCAGCCATGCTTCTTGTAATCCTCGTAAATTAGCTTCATTGCTCAACGCAGAAAAATATTTTCCAATGTCATTAAAAGAATAATTGCTCCTTGCTTCTTTAAATTCAATTACTTCGTTTTCAAATATATCCATCAACCTTATAATCTTCTCTTTTAGCTGAACGTCTGTATAAATCATAGCATCCACCGCCTTTTATTATTCTATGACTAAATTCTATGACTAATCAATGACTTTCTAGAACTAATTTAAAACCATTTTATCCTAAATCAAGTCATTATACAACAGTCCTCACAAAATTAATGGGGCTGTCGCATTAAGATATTTACTTGTTTAAAAGGTTTTCATTGCAACGCAATGCAAACAAAATGCACAAAGATTATCTTGGAAAGCTAGCTTCCCAGAATAATTTTGTGCATTCTGTATTTGCCGCATAAGCGGCAAGACCTTTTGAACAAGTGAAGATCTTAATGCGACAGCCCCCGATTCTCTTTACTTTGTATTTCCATTTTTTCTGCAGTCTCTTTTAATACTTGATTAATTTTAACCTGATTGACCTCAATAAATATTCTTGCTATGTAATTAGCGGTCTCCTCCGCTGAATTTGGATTATGAAAACGAAAATGAAGCTTTGTTTTTTTAGCGATAATGAAGCCACCTCCTGCTTACCATCTTGCCTCTTTTTCTATAACTATGAAAATGTCTTCTAAAATAGTCCAATATTTTTCAACATGCCATTTGACGTAAAATGATTTCATCTATCTGCATTTCTAATATAATAAAAAGCAGATGCTCACTTCACATCTGCTTTTTATATATTCATTCTGCAGGATTATCTCAATCCTCTCTCATATAAAATTGTAATCTAACCATCCATAATTCTCTTTTATCAAACATTCTATTTTGTTACAACTATATGTACGGTACTTTTGCTAATTCCGAATTTCTTCGCAGTTTGGCGTACCGTGGCATTCTCCTCAATAATATAATTGGCGATATTAATGGCACGTTCTTCTATATATCCTTTCAACGAAATACCCTCATACACTGCTTTTTTTATAATGTATGAAGAATTTGCCTTGGTTATGACAGTGATCGTCGTTTATTGTGCCTTACCAAATCATCTCGATTTACAAGCTTCTGTCCAGATAAGAAAACTTGGTCTCCGTAGCCTGGAAGAACTCGCTTTTCGCCATATCAAAACATTGCATAATAGTGGGTGAAAACACGCCGCATTCATTATTCTTAATCATCTCCACCGCTTCTTCCACCGCAAACGCTGCTTTATAGACACGTTTGCTGACCAGCGCATCATAGACGTCCACAATGGAAACCACCTGCGCCCAGATTGGTATCTCATCTCCCTTTAATCGGTCTGGGTAACCATTTCCATCATAACGCTCATGATGGTAACGGCAAATGTCATAACAATAACCGTAAAATTCATTTTCTTCCTGTTTAAAGTTCTCCAGAAGCTGACAGCCATAAATGGTATGCTTCTTCATCTCCTGAAATTCTTCGTTGGTCAGCTTCCCAGGCTTTAAAAGTATGCTGTCAGGAATAGCGATCTTGCCAAGGTCATGAAGCGCAGAGGCATTTACAATCAGATTCAGGGATTCCTCCGTAAGACCATACTCTGGAAATTCGCTTATTACATATTTCATCAGAATTTTCGTAAAGTACTTGACTCTTTGAATGTGCTCGCCAGACTCCAGGCTACGAAATTCCACCACGGAGCTTAATGCGTTTACAAGGAATTCATTATTTCGTTCCAGCTTTTCCTTACTCTCACGAAGCTGCCTCGTACGCCTTTCCAGCTTCCGCTCAATATCAATCCTGTTTTGGAACAGCTCAATAATGTTCTGGGCGCGTCGCATCACTACTTTGGAGTCAAACGGCTTATAAATAATATCGGAAACGCCGTATTCATATGCTTTCACTTCGCTCTCCGCCGTAGACTCTCCAGTAATCATAATCACAGGAATCAAATTCATATATCCTTTTTCAAACATATATTCCAACACGTCCAATCCTGACTTGTTGGGCATAATCAAATCAAGAAAAATCAGAGACAGCGTATCTTGATGTTTTTCTAACAGCTCGATGGTTTCCACGCCGTCTGCCGCTTCCAAAATCTCATACTGTTCTTCAAAAATAAAACTGAGCATCGTTCGGTTGATTTCCACATCATCCGCAATCAAAATAACATTCTTCTCCATCCTTAACCTCCACTGTCAAGATATCTGCATCATAATATCAGAAAATTACTCAATCATTCTAACATACTATAATTTGCAAAGTCAATAACATCACACAAGCTTTAAAATTGATGCGCAGCCAAGTCGATCCTAGCATGTTTTCACAGCTTTATATTAGCTAATGCATCCGCAAAAGCATTATTGACTGATTCTTTCGCCTCCTGTCGCATCTGATTCATATAGCGGGAAACGTCTTTTTTGGACACCCCGCCGCCGCTTGCTTTCTTTCGCTTTTCAAACGCAGACAACTTCTCTCTGTAACCGCAGGCACAGGTAAACCTTCGGTTTTCTCCCTCTCCAATCAATTCCATCTTTTTATGGCACTGGGGACAGCGGGCATTCGTCACTTTGGACAACATTTTCCGATAACCGCATTCCCGGTCCTGGCACACCAGCATTTTTCCATTCTTATGATTTACCTCAAGCATCAGCTTGCCGCACTGAGGACACTTTTTCCCGGTCAAGTTCTCGTGACGGTACGTTTTAGAAGACGCCTCGATGTCTTTCACGATATCCACCGTATAAGTACGGATTTTCGCCTCGAAGTCTTTCTTTTTCCTCTTGCCCTGCGCAATATCTGCAAGCTCTTGTTCCCATTTTGCCGTCAGTTCCGGAGAAGCAAGACCCTGAGGCGCCAAATCCAGCACCTGCCTTCCTTTGGAAGTAAGGTGAATATAGGCGTCACGCTTTTCAATCATAAAGCTGTGAAACAGTTTTTCGATAATGTCCGCCCGGGTTGCGACTGTTCCAAGACCACCTGTCTCTCCTAATGTCTTCTTTAATTTCTGATCTGCGCCCTCCATATATTTGACGGGATTCTCCATAGCTGCAAGAAGCGTAGCCTCTGTAAAAGGCAAGGGCGGCTTCGTCTTGCCCTCGCTGATCTTTCCCTGTGTAAATAATATTTTCTGCCCCAGCGTAAAGCTAGGAATGCTGCCAGAGATCACCTCTCCTGGCATAGCGCCTGACTCCTGATCCTCCTCAGATTCTGCCAGCGCCATTCCTGCCTCTTTCTGCAGCATCTTAATCTCCTGCCATCCTGGCTGCTCCATGATCCGTCCTTTAAGCGTAAAACGATGACCCTCGCACACTGCCGTTACTTCCGTCTGCTGATACTGGCAGGGGGGAAGCAGTGCAGAAAGAAAACGGGAAACCACCAGCTCATAAATTTTGCGCTCCCCATATTCCAAATCTCTGAGATTTACTCCCTGCTCTGTGGGGATTATGGCATGATGATCGGAAACTTTCTTATCATCCACGAAAGACTTATTTCCCTTGATGGGCGTTTTCAGTAGCTTTCCACAGATAGATGCATAGATGCCGCTGCGACATGCCCGAAGCCGTTCTGGGATCGTCTCCACGATATCTGCCGTCAAATACCTGGAATCTGTCCTAGGATAGGTGACTACCTTGTGGCGTTCATACAAGCTCTGCATATAATCCAACGTCTGCTTTGCAGAAAAGCCAAACATCCGGTTAGCGTCCTGTTGCAGGGAGGTCAAATCATAAAGCTGCGGCGCATAAGACTTCTGCTGCTTCTTTTTCACCTCTTTGACCGTCGCCGTCCCATTGCAAACATCGGACTTCACTTTCTCAATCTCTTCCTTATAATAAGTACTGCTGCTGTCGTTCTCTGATTTCCAGATCCAGGACGCCTCCTTGCTCTTCATTTTCAACCCATAATATGGCTTTGAGCGAAACTCCTTGATCTGTGCTTCCCGCTTTGCAATGATCGCAAGGGTAGGCGTCTGCACCCTGCCGCAGGAAAGCTGGGCATTATGTTTCACAGTCAAGGCGCGGGTAGCGTTCAGACCCACCAGCCAGTCCGCCTCGGCACGGGCAACGGCAGCCTCATACAATGCTTGATAATCTCTTGCGTCCCGCAGGCTGGAAAATCCCTGGCGAATCGCCTTATCTGTGACAGAAGAAATCCACAATCGTTTCATGGGTTTTTTGACCCCGGATTTCTGGATGATCCACCGCGCCACCAACTCCCCTTCCCGTCCTGCATCTGTAGCTATGATAATCTGCCCGATATCCTTTCGGAACATCTGAGATTTTACCGTTTGGTATTGCTTTCCCGTCTTCTTGATGACCTGGATTTCCAAGCGCTCTGGCAGCATGGGAAGGGTTTCCATCTTCCACGTTTTCCACTTGTCGCCATAGCTTTCTGGATCTGCCAGTTCCACAAGATGACCAAGAGCCCAAGTGACCACATAATCGTTTCCTTCCAAATATCCATTGCCTCCCTGTTTGCATCCCAGGACTCTCGCAATATCTCTGCCCACGCTGGGCTTTTCTGCAATTACTAATGATTTCATATATGTCTCACACTTTCCTTACATTTTAGGTTTCATTTATAACTTTCGAGTGCCGCGGCAGCGCGGAAAATCACTGCACCCATAAAACTCTCCATACTTCCCGCTGCGTTTCACCATCTCTGCGCCGCATTTAGGGCAAATCGCCTCTGGCTCGACTTTCTGCCGCTCTATTAGAATCTTTCCTAATGACTCATAACAGCCCTGATTGATAACACAGTCATTCAACGCCCGGTGAGCCCCTACGGCGCTGATTCCAAAGTGATTCGCTACATCAGACAGCTTGTAATGAGGCAGCTTTGGCAGGCAATTCCTCGCCATATAAAGCGTATCGACGTAATTGTTGCGCACATCTCTTCCAAATACACCCATGGCGGCGTCAATGATAAAATTCAAATCAAAGCTGTGAATATTATGCCCTACCAGAACATCATTTCCCGCAAACTCCAGAAATCCTCCAAGAACTTCTTCTATTTTTGGCTCGTCCTCTACCATATCATCTGTAATGTGATTGACCGCTGTCGCAGATGGCGGAATATGCATCCCTGGATTGACCAGGGTGGAATATTTCCCCACAATGTTATGCTCCCGTACCCGGAGAGCAGCAATTTCTATAATTTGATCCACTTCCGGCCGAACGCCCGTTGTCTCCAAATCAAACACCACATAGTCGCTGAGATATTGATTCAAACGTTTTCCTTTGTTCCTTGTCACGCTAAAAGCCCTCATTTCTCTTTTGATTTCATCATTATAAAGGGCTTTTTTGATATTTGCAACCTCCTAGACATAGATTCAGAAAAAATCGCCTCACTTTTCCAGAAATTCAAATTTAAACAATAACACAGGCTGCTATGATATTCCTAAAATACAAAGACTGCCGTACCAAAAATCAGTACGGCAGTCCCATGTGCTATTTGCTCTATAACGGCCTATTTAATTTTTGCTTTCTTGCTGACGCCCGCTTTCTTCAGCGCCGTCTTCATCTTTGCCTTGTTCTTCTTGCTCATTTTCTTGTTCAGGGTCACTTTCATGTTCGATGCCGTTCCCTTGAATGCCTTCGACTTGAATGCCGGCACCTTCTTTCCCTTGAACACTACCTTCTTCAGCTTCTTGCAGCCGTTGAAGCTTTGCTTGTCAAACGTCTTCACGTCGCCGCTCACCGTCAGCGTCGTCACCGCCTTGCAGCCCTCGAACGCCTGCTTTCCTATCTTGGTCACTTTCTTTCCTATCGTCACCTTGGTGATCTTCGTGAACTTGTAGAACGCCTTCGCCTTGACCTCCGTGACGTTGCACTTGAATCCCTTGATCGTTACCGTTGACAGGATGTTGACGCTGAACTTCTTGTTCTTCTTTGACTTCACGCCCTCTGCGCGGACCGTCTTCTTGCTGACGTTGGTCACCACGTACTTGACGTTGTTCTTTACAATCGAGTCTCCCTTTTTCAGTACTGGGGCGTTCTTCAACGCCTTTCTCGTGCTGTCCAGCCTCTCTGCCAGCTGTTTGAGCTTGCTGGCCGTGCAGCTTGACGCGGTGGCGTTCTTCTGCTTGTTTGCGTTGTCATACGCAGTCTTGAACGGCTTCCAGGTTGCGCTGGTGTACGCCTTTGCGCCCTTGTCATGCTTTGGCTTCGCCGTCTTGAGCGCCTTTGTCAGCGCCCCCTTGGCATCCATCCAGGCGGTGTCCTCCTTGAGCAGGCTTTCCGCCTCGGCAAGCGCCTGGTAGAGCCCGTTGAGGGTTTCTGCGTCCGCGTTCTCGGCGATCGCCTTTTTCAATGCCTCGTACGCCGTCTGGTATGCCGCCCAGGAGCCTGCCTCGTACGCTTTCGTCCCCTTGCTGACTTCTGCAAACTTGGCGTCGGCTGCCGCAATGGTCTTGTTTGCGTTCTCCACGACGCCGTTTTGATCCAGCACGAGCTGGCCCTGTGCGCTTGCCAGGCTGTCAGCCAGCTGCTTCAGCTCTGCCGCGCTGATCCCTGCCGCCGGGTTTTTGGCTGCATTGTACGCTGCCTCGAACACTGCCCAGCTTTCCGCCGTGTAATTGCCCTGCGCGAACTTGAGCAGTCTTTCCGCTGCGGAAATCGCCTCTGTCATCGCGGCTTCCGCCTCTTCTTGCGTGATGTTGCCAGATTCTTTTTCCCATACCGCATAAAATGTCGTATCCTCGCTGATGGTCTGTGGCCAGTCGGCGTCGGCGATCACCGCTCCGTCTGCGGTCCTGCTCCATCCTTTGAAGACGTGACCTGCCCTAGTCGGAACTTCCGCCGGCTTGGCAAGTGTCTTTCCGCTTTCCACGCTCGTCTCCTCCGGCATTCCGTCCACCTTGTCGCCTCCCGCGTTGGCGTCAAATCTCACCACGAGCGTTCCTTCCTCTGCCTTGGTCACGGTGATCGTGACTTCTTCGGTCTTGCTCTTTGCGCTTTCCGTTCCGGTGGCCAGCGTTGCGGTCACCGTGATCACTGCCTTTCCTTCGCGTGTTGCTGTCACAAACCCCGTGTTTGCGTCGACGCTTGCTCCTGCCGTATTGTTCTCGGCTCCTTCCTTGATTGCATAGGCGTATGTCACCGTGTTGCCGTCTGGGTGTCCTTCCACCTGGCAGGAGCCCACTTCAGCTGACGCGCCCAGCTGCAGCGTTCCGCTTTCCGCCGTGGCAGGTATCGTGATCCGTGATCCGCCGCTGATCGTCACCTTGGTAATGCCGCAGGTGCACTCGCCCGGCGTTGCCGCCTCACTTTCCCATACCGCGTAAAACGTCGTGTCTGCTTCGATGGTCTGCGGCCAATCGGCGTCGGCAATCGCTGCACCGTCCGCGGTCTTGCTCCAGCCTTTGAAGACATGTCCCGTTCTTGTCGGAATTTCTGCTGGCTTGGCAAACGCCGTCCCGCTTTTCACGGTCGCATTCTTTGGCATGCCGTCTACCTTGTCTTCTCCTGCATTTTTATCAAAGCTCACAATGAATTCACCAGCTTTTGCCTTGGTAACCGTAATGGTGACTTCTTCCGTCTTGCTCTTTGCGCTTTCCGTCCCATCTGCCAGCGTCGCCGTCACTGTGACCACTGCTCTTCCTTCCTGCGTCGCTGTCACAATGGCCTTGTCTTGCTCTTGCTGCAAGGATGCTCCTGCAGTATTGCTGTCAGCGCCCTCCTTGATCGCATAGGCGTATGTGACCGCGTTTGCCCCTGGGTGGCCCTCAACCTGGCAAGAACCCTCTACGCTCGCTTCTGCTTTCAGCTCAAGCGTGCCTTGCTCTGCGTCGGATGGTATCACAAGTTCCGTGCCACCGCTGATGCTCAGCCCGCTGATGCCGCAAGTGCATTCTGCCGGGGTTACCGCCCCCTCTGTCAGATATGAGACTTCAATCGTCATGCTTCGTCCATCTTCTGAAACAGCTACCGTCACGCTTGCGTCTTCCTTGCCCGTGGTTACTTTCTCTTTCACCACATTACGGAATTCTTCCGTAGTTGGGAAAGTGAATTCTTCGTGCGCCTGAAGTGTCGTAACCGCCTTATAGGAAGTATTTTCTGCAAACTTTGCGTTTCCTTCAATAATGGTAGACGTATTTCCAGTAACGACGCTCCACACTGTATTTGCATCAAACGGATCTGCCGAGATGATTGCGTTTGGTGTTTTTACATTCAAAGAGTTCACAACTGCTTCATAGTCACAGGTCAGTCCTTCTGTCACGTCGTCCGCCCCGCAATCATAAAACTTAATATCTGCCAGATAACCAATGTCCTTTGTAAATGGTATTCCGTCGCCACCATCACGATATCCCACCGTGAATGGCTCCGTTGCCGGGTATAAATTAACCTCGCCCTCGTTGATGCTTTGGGAGGCTTTGCCGTTGACATACAGGCGCTGCCGCCTGTCTTTTCCATTGATAACCGCCACGACATCCAGCCACTTTCCGGCATGCTCCTCCGCATTTAATGTAAATTCTTCTGTAGGATATCCGTCGTACAGCATCCATAAGGTAAGCGCTCCATTTTTGAGCTGAATCGAATACTGCTGGCCCTTTGCCAGGATCTCCACTGTGTTGCTGTTCTCGATGGCATTCAGCCATAGCTTGAAAGTGACCGCCATGGATTTTTCTCCATTGACGTCATATTTCTGATCGTCTGATTTCAACTGGTCATTAAATCCCCAGATCCCGTCCTTTTTGACAATCTCTGCCGCAGCGCTTGCGTCTTTGCGTACCAAGGTCGGGGTCTCCTCAGTCCAGTCTGAAATGTCAAACGTATGCTTGGTATCGCTTTCGCCTACGGCGATAGCCGCAGCTTTCGGGTATTGTCCTGCTGCAGGAGCAGTGTATACGATGCTGCCTGGAACAGAAATTATTTCCTCTGCCAGTCTCCGCAAGCTTTCCACTGCATTTCTCAGCGCTTTCTCAGCTTCCTCAATCTCCCTTATGGCTGGCTTATCTTGGTCTAATACACTTTTTGCCTTATTTAAAGCGTCCTCAAAAATTTTCCACGTCTTGCTAGTATAGTCATTCTGATCTTTATCTTTATGAGCGTCATAATATTCTTGCAGGCTTGCCTTGTGGCTCTCAAAGCTCAACACGCTGGACGTCTCCTTGAGCGTTGTCACAAGGGCTTCCAGCTCGGCATAGCTCTTCTGAGCGGCATCCGTCACTGCGACGGCAGCCGTGTACGCCGCCTCAAACGCATCCCATGTTTCCTTTGAGTAGCCCTGCTGCCCTTTGTCATGAATGGGCTTTGCATCAGTAATGCCTATGGCTAGTTGACTCTCCACGTTCTTCCTGTAGGCATGCATCTTCGTCTTTGCGGACACCAATGCGTCAATGCTGCCATACATTTCCTTGTTCGTCTGCTGCGCCGCCTCCTTTTGGGAAACTGCTTTTCCGCTATTATACGCTTCCGTCACTGCAGCAACGTCTGCCTCTCTGTATTTTGCTTTTTGAGCTTCAGAGATTTCTTCCGGCGCCTCTTGGAAAAGCTCTTTCAAGCGCTTGTAAGCCGAAGCGTATGTAACCGTTTTCTTTTGATGATAACCGTTGTTGCTGCAAACGCTCAAGGCAATTCCATTTCGTTCCTCTGTAAGCGCTTGCTTAACCACTGCCTCTGCATATGCATGACCAAGCGCATCAACAGATTTTCCTGGCGTTGTCACCTCGTTACATGCGACGCAAACGGTGTCTCCCGTGTAACCGTCACTTTCACAGTCTGCATCCACATAACCCTTGACCTGTGTTTGCGCATGAGTGCAATTTACTTCAGAGAATTGATATTTATAAGTCTCTCCATCCACGACAATCTGGAATTTACCGGCAGCCGTCGGCGTAATGCGAACCGACTTGTCAGCACGGTACAACTTGGTAATATCATCTGCAATCGAATTGATCGCGCCATCTTTCGGATAAAAAAGAATAACATGCTCTTTGCCATCTGCCTCAAAAATATAGGTCATTAAATACACGCCACCGTCTTCTATCTCCTCGCTCGCAGCCATTTTTTGGTATCCAGGAAGCACGCCATCCGTCACGGAAGCATCTTTCTTCCAGAGTGTCAAATCATACTTGCAACCTGCACCGTTTAAGCCGCCCCATGCATTAAAGTTCATCTGCGGAGCATAAAATATAAAATATCTGTCAGTTCCGTCAAAATTTCTAGAGAATCGGAAAGTGGCAGCGCCCTCGCTTGTTCGGGCAACCGTCATCGATACAGGATCCGTTCCAAACAATTCCCTGCTCTCTTTATCATTTATGAAATATTTGTCGCCCCTCTTAATAAACCACTGATTCTCGTTTTCCGTATCTTTGGTAAAGGCAAACTCCGCATCAGCAAGAGAAATGTCTTGATTTTTCTCTTTTGAAAAACTATCTAGGCTCTCGGATTTTTGAGCAACATGGTCATACGGCGAATATGTTCCTTCTCCCACTTCTGTCACAGTCGCCTTGTCTTGACCTTCCTTTACCTCATAAGACCCAGAAAGAGCTATGTCGATATTCTCCCCAACCTTGCCATACACAGTGTGGTCCGTAGTGACCTGTATGTAATATTCTATCCCAGCAATGACTGCTTTTGTGAAGCCTTCATTGACGCCGGTAATGGTCACCGTAGCTTTCGTAGCCTCTTCTACCTTGACAGGCGTCCTGATAATCGCCTGCTCAATATCACCCAGCAGTCTTTCCTTTTTACTATTGTCTGGGTAGAGCAAAACGATCTTGTCGTTCACTTCTGCAGTGATCAAATATCTCTTGCCATCGATGTTTGCATTGGTAGCAATCACTTTCTGATAGCCTGGAATCTTACTGTCAGCAGGAGCATTTTCAGTTCTCTCCCAAAGTGCAAGGCTATATATTCCAGCATTATTTGTATTGTCCGTCGTCCTGTTCCAATTCATCTGGTTCTTAAAGAATAGAATGCACCCCGTATTGTTCAGGTACTCATTGCTCATCTGGACAGTGCCGTCATCTTGCGGCGTTATGATTATGTCATGGGCGTTTTCGTTGAAGTATTCACTAGCAGTACCTGTATTAAATGTCAAATATCGCTGTGTTGCCTCATTAAATACATGGTATTTGTCACTGTTTTTTGTAAACGTACATTCTGCGTCTGTCAATTCCAACATATATGGCGTCGCTGTGTCCGTCGCAAAAGCAGTATTCATGTCAGACGCATCTTGAGCATGGCTATATACTGGAACTGCAGCTTGAGGCATTAAAAGCTTTGTATTACCATTCATTCCATTCTGCGGATTCAGCAATATAATGCATCCGTCTACCTCTGCGGTTATCAAACAGCTTTTTCCAGAAAGGCTTTCAAGACTTTGTTCAGTAACTTCTACTTTTTGATATCCTGGAATTTTGCTATTTTGAGAGGCATCTGCTCCCTTTTCCCACAAAGTTAACTCGGGCTGAGAACCATCCAATTGAGAATTAAGCCGGTTAAACCTCATCCAAGGCTTATGAAACATGAGAATACCATTCCTATCACTACCAGAACGCCCCAAAGTAATTCTGCCCCCAGATTCGACAGATAATTCCAACTCCATATTTTCGGCTTGATTTTCAAAATGATTATCTCCTCCCCCATTAAGTGTCAGCCATTGTCCAGAAGCTTGATTCTTGACATGCCAGGAGCCATTTTCATTTTTATTAAAGGTAAATTCCAGGTCCGTAAGTTCTAACGTACTTGGCTCCGAAGACGCAATGTTAAAAGCATCTGCCATGCTCTCGCTCTGTGATACATAGGAATAGACAGGAGCTTTCACAGAAGTAGCGTTGCTCTTATCCACCTTTGCAGTGGCAACATTTTGATTCGGTTCAGTCTCGACAGCAAGGTTTCCTCCATTGCCAGAAACATTGAAAGCATTTACAAAATCTTCGCCCTTTTCAACCGTCACAGCAATGTTCTCCGAACCATCTGCGCTTTCCAATACTTGTCCTGGTGCAAAATCCGAAATATCATACCTTTCGTACCATATCTCAGTATTGTAACCGCCTCCTTCCCACAACAGGCCGACGGATCCATCCGGCAGCTCCGTCATGTTCGAGTAAGTGAACGATTCCCCGCCGCCCTCGACGTCGAGCGTATGGATCAGCCTCATTGTCTTGCCGGCATCGTCATTCACCAAGAACGTAAACACCTTTCCATTCGCCCTGTTAGGACCCTGGGGCATGGAGACCAGGATCACCTGCTTTCCATCGATTTTTTTCGAGTATGCGATGGCTCCCATGTTACAGGTGGACGTCACGGAACATTCGTCCACCGTGACGGCGCTCCCCACGTCATAGCCGCCTTGCTCATTCTTGACAAAGTCCGCATAGGCAACCTTTCCGGAATGTCCGCGGTAGAACATGCGGATCGTGCCATCCTCAAGCTCCACGACCTCGTTTTCAGAAGACATCACGCCTGGGATGTCCTCCGTCCGGTTCCAGGTAATGCCGTTGTCGGAGGAATACAGCAGGCTTGCCCCCTCCATCCTGTTCTGCGCATTCTCCGGGTCAGCGGTGTGATGATACGCCCCTATCACCAGCGTGCCGTCGCTAGTCGTAAGGCCGCACCCCGGAGATATCAGCAGCGATCCGTCGCTGTCGCGCCTCACCTGCGATGCGATGTCCCTCGGATGCTCCCAGGTCCTCCCATGATCCTTGGACGTAATGAGCCACAGGTAGCCCGTCTCAAACACATGGAACTTGGAATCCCTGTAATACACGTTCTGCTGCACCCGGTGATCCTCGTTATTGATTTGCGGCTGGGTCAGGTCGTCATGGTATGCTCCCTGCTCGTCCACCGTGTAGAGGTTGTACCATTCATCCACGGCATATCCCGTGGGCATGTGGTCCTCCCGTTTGAGAATCTGGGCATAGCCGTCCAGAAAATTGCCCACATAATATAAATAACGCGTGTCGTTCTCGTCTTCCGGCTTTGTCCCCACGTTGGCATAGTCGTCCGTCAAGGCAAGGCGCTCCTCGCCGTCTATGGTCACGTAGCCAGTGCCGAGCCTCGGACCGACATTCTGAAGGGAGTAGTATGTGGGGAATATGTCGGCAATACAGTAAATGGTCCCGTCCGGCCCCTCCAGCAGGCCAGGGTCGATGGCTGCCGTGGCGTTTTGATACGAGTCCCTGTAGCTGTCTGGGAAATAGAACGGGAACCCGTACTCCCACGTCTTTCCGCCGTCGCCGGAAATGGCGGCGATGGTGTCAAGGCCATTGCCGTCCACGGTCTGCGAGTACCGAATGTCGGCAATGGCAAGCAGCTCGCCCGTCTCCATGGTGATCATAGCTGGAATGCGGAAGATGTTGCTCCCCGCCGTCCCTTTGGGAAACGGATGGCCCTGCGTCTCATTTCCATCCAGCTGAGACATGAAGACAGGGCCCGCCTTGTCCGTGACAGGCGTCTTATCTTTTACAGGTACTTTCTCCACCGCTTGCTGGGGCGCGGCCTTTTCTGAAGGCGCAGCCGAAACGGGCACAGAGGAAAACAAGCTTACACACATGGCTAAAGACAAGCCGGCGCTTGCAATCCGCTTCCATTTGCGAGATACAAATGCATTCTTCATAAATATGATCCTCCTTTTAATTTTTATAAATTAAAAATTGCCTATCCTCGCGGTCGGCTATTTTAATTTTTTAATGAAAAATAATATTTATTTAAATTACGCATTTTACTAAACCGCATATTTTCTTTTGCCACACATTTTAACACAAAAATTGAATTAAGAAAAGATGTTTTTATAAAATATATCTAGTTTTTACAAAGAAAAGAAAGAAAAATTGTGCAATTATTTGTCTACTTTTATTTAATATATTATATTTTTTAGTAAACTTTTTTTAATTTTAATCAAAGAAAAAACGCAAACATGCGAAATCCGTGCTTTTCAAATTCTAAAAGATAAAAAGTAAAAATGGCAATGTTTGCGTAATTCAGGCATTAATCATGGCATTATAGATATAATGAAAGTTAAAGTTTTTTACTAATAATTATTTCTTAAAATGACAGAAAAACCCTAAATCATACTCTCTGGGGCATCCTTGCATGATCGTCATGTTATGCGTCAGAGGGTAAAGTTTATGTTATTTTTTGAGTTTCCCCATTTTGTAATTCATAGTGCCAAAGTGTTTCCATCACAAAGTG
>CAJTJY010000031.1:248-31325 GCA_910576975.1 uncultured Lachnospiraceae bacterium | reverse complement strand
CAATGTGGCCGTCCACCCTCTCAGGCCGGCTACTGATCGTCGCCTTGGTGGGCCGTTGCCCCGCCAACAAGCTAATCAGACGCGGGCCCATCCCACACCGCCGCAGCTTTTCACGCAGCCTCATGCGAGGCCGCGCGCTCATGCGGTATTAGCAGCCGTTTCCAGCTGTTGTCCCCCTGTGTGGGGCAGGTTGCCCACGCGTTACTCACCCGTCCGCCACTCAGTCGCAGGAACGTCCTCCCCGTGGGGGCTCCCTCCCTGCGCTTCGTTCGACTTGCATGTGTTAGGCACGCCGCCAGCGTTCATCCTGAGCCAGGATCAAACTCTCATAAATAAGTGTTTTCCTGACGCCCCTCTTTTCGAGGGCCTCGTCTGGCTTACTGTTCTAGGTCGCATTCTCTTGAATGCCTGTTCTTGAATAATCCGGCCGGTCTCCCGGCCCTCTCCGCTTGCGCGGAAACTCTTTTCGAATCTTTCAAGGTTATTTCACTGTTCAGTTATCAAGGTCCCTGGCTGTTGCCTCGTCTCATGCGACAACCTCTATAGCTTATCACATCTTTCGACTCTTGTCAACAACTTTTTTTATTTCTTCTTGCCTTGTTTCTTGACCAACGGCAATCAACTTGCATACTATATCACAGCCACCGTCTTCTGTCAAGTACTTTTTTGATTTTTATTTTCCCACTACATCCAACGCAGTGGAATTTTATAATAGCATTCCTCTATTTATTTGTCAATAGATATTTATTAATAATTTCATATTTTTTGTGATGATTATAATTCGACCTTTTATATTTGCTATTGTTCTGCCCTTTCCCCATGCAAAAAGAGAGATTTGTCAACGCATTTAAAGATTTTAGTTCTTATTTAATAGAATGGTTTAATCTTTTTCGCATTTGATCCATCCAAGATATATTATCGCGAATCAGCTCGTCACAAAACCCTGCAACATCTTTTCCTGTTATTTCAAGCACAGCAACACCATTTGCAGCGGCTTCCGCAAACATATTCGCCAAATCATATTGTGTTTGAAGTGTATCCATCCCGCTTCCACCAGCAGAGCTCCAAATATATTCTGTCATTTTCTCAAACACAAACTGATAATCTTCTGGCAGAGAATGAACAGTAGCTAAGTGCTCCTTATAAATTTTTTTATCTTCTTTGATTCTTTTCATTAGATAAAACATCACCTTGCCCCCTTTTACTGAAATATTCCTCAATTTCCTGATTCAATTTATCACGTCTTGTCTTTTTATTAGTATTTACCGCTGAAATAAGCTCATCACAAAATGTTGCTACATCAGCTCCAAGAAGCTTTGAAACTTTCTTCTGGTCTCTTGCACCCGATTCAAGCAAGTCTAAAAGTTCTGAAAGCATTTCCATGGAACAGCCCTCGCCATAGCAAAATAAATAATTGCAGATTTTTTTGTATGCCGCGTAATAATTTCTTGGCAGCGCTTTTGCCCGCTTATTGATCTGGCGATAAGCATTTTTTTCGTCCAAATTCCCTATTATAAGTTCAAATAGCGATTTCATTACTGCTTTTCCTCCTTTAACTGCTCAAGCTTTGACACAACAAATCCCCACCTCTTCCAAAATTGGGCAAGCTCCTTTTCACCTGCTTCATTTAATTTGAAAAATTTACGCGGCGGTCCCATTACTGAAGGCTTTTTTGTCGTTTCAACGAGCTTGTTTTTTTCAAGCCGAATTAAAATAGTATAGACTGTCCCTTCTACAACATCTGAAAATCCAAGTGCATTCAACCGCTTTGTTATCTCATATCCGTATGTTTCCCTGCGGCTAATGATTTCAAGTACACAGCCTTCGAGAACCCCCTTTAGCATTTCTGTTAAATTATCCATAACAAGCACCTCCTATAATGTATGGCAGATATGCAGTATTACTTATTACTGCTATATAGTAACACTGAATAGTAGAACTGTCAAGACAAATTTACAACTTCCTTTTTATTGTCATTTGTGTTAGGTGTTTGCAAAACTCAATCGTTTAAAGTAAGAAATGCATTTTAGCACCATGGAGGCAAGTCTCAAAGAACCATGGAAGCCTTTTCTAAACATGGCTCATTGTAATGAGAGTCTTGCCAGAATGCTTGGTGCGCCAGGCATTTTGGGCTTTTGTAGAATGAAAATATCTCCAAAAAAGTGTAATAATAGTCATAAATAAACTTTGATCATTTAGCAGTTTCGCAATTACCCATTATTTATGTCCATAGATCACACACTTTACTGAGGGGATGTCGCATTAATATATTCACTTGTTCTAAAAGCCTTGCCGCATCAGAGGCAAGATCTTTTGAACAGGTAAATACATTAGTACGATAGCCCCAAAATAATTTCTGTACCTTTGGTTTGCATTGTTCTGCAATGAAAATTGACCTTTTGAAGCCCTAGTTTTTCATAATAAAGAAACGAAAGACAGCGCAAAAGCATTTCTGCTTTCCACGCTGTCTATTGCCCACAAGTGATCTTAACATCATATTTTACTTAATCATCGCAACAAAATTCTGGTGAATCCGTTCCACAATGGGCTCAAGCTTTTCTTTCTTGTTATGATCGCATGCCTCATAAATCCGCTTTCTTACTTCCAAGATTTCTTCCAAACTACAGGATTCCTTTAGCAATTGATTCATCAGCTCTGCCTCATAGAAAAGCAATACTTTTCTTTCTTTATGATCCAGCACAGTCTCCACATTTTGGGTATATGTATGAAGTATTGTGCGCAAGAAGATAGCCAGCTCCTGCTTTTCCTGCTCTCGAATCAAAGCCCCTTCTTCTAGGTTCCTGACATTTGCCCTAGCGCTTTTGAGCTTCTGCTCTAAAATCTGTCTTTCCTGACTCTTTTTCTCTTGCATATCATAATATTCAAAAGCATCCATTACTGCATTGCAAACTTCTCCTCCAATATCAGAAGATTTCTGAAATATGCGAAATACTTTTCTTTCATTCACCAATAGCTTCAGATGAGCCAGTTCCAGCCTGCGGGTATAGACTATGCAAACAGTCTGGGGACAATATTGATTTAGATAAGCTATAATTTTAGAACCGTCAAAACCCGTTAGATTCATGCCTGTTATTACTACTTTATATTTTTTCTTTTTCAATAAGGCAGCTACTTTGTCACTTTTATCTGCCGTATCAATTTCGACAGAATATCCTTTCATTGCCTCTAGAAATTCTCGAATAATACCTTGATTATGATTGACAAATAACAAGTTATTCTTCATGCCCTACCTCCTCCTAAACATGCCTAAATAACTCTCTTTTTATACCTTATGATACGGCCGCATGGCCATATTGGGATGCCTTTCCTTTGTGGCTAGGCAGCCTTGATTGGCAATATAATATTTCGAAGATCACTATACCTCAAAAATCAAGTCCCCATAAGACGGCATTGGCCACATCTCCTTGTCAACTATCATTTCCAACTGATCAACAGGAGCGCGCAGTGCATCCATCGCTGTCTTTACCTCGTCACGATAACAAATCGCTTGCTCTCTGCCCTCTGAGACGGCGCTAGCTTTATCCGTAGCCTCAATAAGATTTGCAAGCGCTTCCTTGACTTCTACAAGCAAGTCGGAAACCTTTTGCAACAGTTCTATCTGAGTACTGACATTGGCATCACATGCCGCAGTTACCGCATTGATCGAATTTGCCAACAAGGTAGTATATTTTATTACAACAGGAATAATCTGTTTTCCAGCCATGTCTATCATGGCACGTGCCTCGATATTTAGAGCTTTTGCATAATTTTCATACAAAATTTCCCCTCTGGACTCTAATTCAGCCCGGGTAAATACATTGAATTTTTCAAATAATGCAACTGCTTTCTCCGTTGTCAATGCTGGAACCGCATCCACCATATTGTTGATATGAGGAAGCCCCCGGCGTTCTGCCTCCTCAATCCACTCATGAGAATAACCATTTCCGTTAAATACAATCCGCTGGTGTTCTGACGCCTGCTTTTTAATTAAGTCATGCACTGCTCTCTCAAAATCTTCTGCATTCTCTAAAATATCGCAAACGTCCGAAAATGCCTCTGCCACTATTGTGTTTAGCACCACATTAGGAGCTGCAATGGAATCATTAGAACCGACCATGCGGAACTCAAATTTATTTCCAGTAAAGGCAAACGGCGAGGTACGGTTTCGGTCTGTAGCATCCTTCATGAAGTCTGGCAAAGATTTAACTCCCGTTTGAAGTACTTCGCCCTTTAAGCTCCTGGTCGCCTCTCCCGTACTGATTAACTGTGACATTACATCCTGAAGCTGTTCTCCCAAGAAAATAGAGATAATCGCAGGCGGAGCCTCATTTGCCCCTAATCTATGGTCGTTTCCTGCATCCGCAGCAGATTCTCTTAGCAGATCCGCATGTTTATCCACTGCCTTTAAGATACAAGTCAAAACCAAAAGAAACTGAATGTTTTCATGAGGGGTCTTGCCTGGATCTAGCAGGTTAATGCCGTCATCAGTGATGAGCGACCAGTTGTTATGCTTGCCGGAGCCATTCACGCCTGCAAACGGCTTCTCGTGGAGCAGGCAGCGCAGCCCATGACGCCCGGCAACTTTTTTCAAAGTTTCCATCACTAGCTGATTGTGATCCACAGCAATATTAACTTCGGCATAGATCGGCGCCAATTCATGCTGCGCCGGAGCCGCCTCGTTATGCTGAGTCTTTGCGCTTACTCCCAGCTTCCACAGCTCAATATTAACGTCACGCATATACGCTGCAATACGTTCACGAATCGCCCCGAAATAATGATCATCCAATTCCTGCCCCTTGGGAGGCATTGCACCGAACAAGGTTCGACCAGTAAAGATCAAGTCCTTTCTTTTTAAATATTTGTCATGGTCAACGAGAAAATATTCCTGCTCTGCCCCTACAGACGGCGTCACCCTCTTGGAAGTGGCGTTTCCAAACAAGCGAATCAGCCGCAAGGACTGTTCATTGATGGCCTCCATGGAACGAAGGAGGGGCGTCTTCTGATCCAAAGCCTCTCCTGTGTAGGAACAAAAAGCCGTCGGAATGCAAAGTGTTGCGCCTGCCGCATCCTGCCTGACAAATGCCGGAGACGTGCAGTCCCACGCCGTATATCCCCTGGCCTCAAAAGTAGCTCTTAAGCCACCGGATGGGAAAGATGAGGCGTCCGGCTCGCCCTTGATCAGTTCTTTTCCCGAAAAACTCATCAGTACTTTGCCGTTTGACATAGGAGCTGTGATAAAGGAATCATGTTTCTCCGCTGTGTAACCTGTCAGTGGCTGAAACCAATGAGAATAATGTGTCGCTCCCTTTTCAATTGCCCATTCCTTCATCTCATGCGCCACCACATCAGCGGTTTCCAGATCTAATTCCCGGTCCTCCTGGATGACTTCTTTTAGTTTCTTATATACCTTTTTCGGCAGGCGTTCCTGCATTACTGCATCATTAAATACATTTTCTCCAAAAACTTCTGATACATTAAAATTTTCACTCATGGTCTCTACATCCTCTCTCACATATGCGCACGGCATCTTATGTAATGTCTTCGTAATTCTCTAATTGAAAATTAGAGAAACAAGGGCGTTCCAAGCTTCTTGGAACACCCTTGTTCTACTCGTTTATTTTATATTTCTTGAAAATCCGCCATGCCTACGCTTTTCCAACGGAACCAAATAATTCCATCTTCTCTTTCACAGTGGCTTTAATCGCCTCTGCACCGGGCGCCAAAAGCTTTCTGGGATCAAATCCTTTGCCTTCCTGATCCTTGCCATCCTCGATATACTTTCTGGTTGCATCTGCAAAGGAAAGCTGACATTCTGTGTTAACATTGATCTTAGCCACGCCAAGAGAAATCGCTTTCTTAATCATATCTTCAGGAATTCCTGTTCCACCATGAAGCACCAGAGGCATATCGCCCGTCTTCTGCTGAACAGCATCCAAAGTTTCAAAACTCAGACCAGCCCAATTTTCTGGATATTTGCCATGGATATTGCCGATTCCTGCTGCAAGCATATCCACGCCCAGATCTGCAATTGCCTTGCATTCATTGGGATCGGCGCATTCTCCAGCGCCAACCACGCCATCTTCCTCACCGCCGATGGAGCCAACCTCAGCTTCAATGGACATCCCTTTGTCGTGAGCAATCTTTACAAGCTCCGTGGTCTTTGTCACATTCTCATCAATTGGGTAATGGGAGCCGTCGAACATAATAGAAGAAAATCCTGCTTCCACGCATTTCAGACATCCCTCGTAGCTTCCATGATCCAAATGCAATGCTACCGGAACCGTAATGTTGAGCTCCTCCAACATGCCGTTCACCATGCCAACCACAGTCTTATATCCTGCCATGTATTTTCCCGCTCCCTCAGAAACGCCCAGAATAACCGGGGATTGCAACTCCTGCGCTGTCAATAAGACAGACTTGGTCCATTCCAGATTATTGATATTGAACTGTCCAACAGCGTAATGTCCTGCCTTTGCTTTTTGTAACATTTCTTTTGCAGATACTAACATTTCTTTTCCTCCATTTCTGTCTTCTGCCCCCAGCAGAAAACCTGTATTAATTTCTAGCCATTACTCTGTCAATGAAATATGAACAGGGTAATATTCTCTGAGAGTCATAAAACTCCCGCTTGAACTATAGTTTACCTTATTTTCGATAAAAAGAAAAGTATTTTCTGGAAGAAATTTCACCGATTACCTATTAATCCTTGGCATTGTAACCAGAAACGCTGCCGTTTATGATATTGCCGTCAATGCGCCACCATAATTTCTACCGCCTGTCTCTGATTCTCGATCACAGCCTCCAAATGTTCTCCTCCGTATTCTCCATCCAGGGTCCAGGAAATTTTCTCCAGTGATTTCACTTTCATATAATCTGTCTTAAACGTATAGATCAGCTCCGTATCATCAATGAGGTTGGTAAGGCTTCCGATAATCTCATTTAGCTCCATGGGGTTTTTGGGCATACGAATCAGCGTTACCTCAAACATGCCGTCGTCCAATTTTACATTTTTTCCAGTGATATTTTTGAATCCTCCAGCCGAAGTGGAATTGGTAATCATTCCATATATAAATTCATCCTCAATCTCTTGTTCCCCTGCAGAAATCTTGAGATGAAAAGATTGAATGGAAGCGATCCGCTTTACCCCTTCAATGATGTATGCTATATGCCCAATCCTGTTCTTTAGTTCTTGCCGGGTGGCATAAGAAACATCAGTGAACAAGCCAAACGCCGCAATATACACAAAATATTCCCCGTTAAAGCTGCCGACATCACAGGCAAAGGGAACCCCGCTCATAACAGCCTGCGCTGCCTTATCCATATTTTTGGGTATTTTCAAAGATCCTGCAAAATCATTGGTACTTCCCGCAGGAATGTAACCGATTGGAACCTTACACTCCCGTTGCATCATTCCGCTCACCACTTCATCCAGCGTACCGTCTCCGCCACTGCACACGACTAAGCTGAACCTTCCAGCCTCCTGTCTTACCAGTTCCATGGCGTCCTGGGGCTTTTGAGTGGGATAGACCGTCACTTCGTATCCGTTCTTGACAAACTGATCTACAATGTTCATCAGCTTGTTTTTTATCTGCCCCTTTCCTGAAAAGGGATTAAATACGAATAAAAGCTTCTTTTTTTTCATCCTGGGTCACCTCTTTTTTGCTTGTTTTAAATCCTCCGCTATCTGACACAATTTACGCAGCCGATGATTGACGCCGGACTTGCCTACCGGGGGATTGAGGAGCGTTCCCAACTCTTTTAATGCTGCCTGGGGATACTGCAGCCGCAGCAAAGCGATCTCCTTTAGGCTATCTGGCAGGCTGTCTAAGCCCTTTATGGATTTTATGTAATTGATATCTTCCACTTGCTTCACCGCCGCACTTACTGTCTTATTGATATTTGCAGTCTCACAATTTACCTGACGGTTTACAAAATTGCGCATCTCCTTGAGAATACGGACATTTTCCAGATTCATCAATGCCACATGGGCTTCCATGATATTCAATATATCGACAATCTGTGCGCCCTCTTTTAAGTATACCACATAACTTTTTTTACGCCGCACAATTTTGGCATCCATTTCAAAACTATTGATGATTTCCTGGAGTTGATTTGCATGTTCTTCCTCTTGGCAGACAATCTCAAAATGATATGATTTCTCTGGATCGCTCATGGAACCTGCGCTTAGAAACGCCCCACGGATAAATGCCCTGCGGCAGCAAGATTTTTGTACCAAAAGCCCGTTGGCTACCCCCTTGGGGCGAATATCCTCTCGATGCTCATTCTGCCATTTTACCGCCAAGAGAACCTTGCGGATCTCTTCCTGTTGGTGCATGGTTATCACAAAAATCCTGTTTTTGTGAAGATAAACATTGCGGCGCACCACAATGCTTGCCTGGGCATGAAATGTTTCCCGTATCAGAATAAAATATTTCCGTGCCAGAAAAATGTTTTCTGTATAGACAGAAAGCTGTACTCCCTCCTGATATTCCTCCAATTTCCCAGCAAAGCTTAAAATAGCCGAAATCTCAGCAATTTGGCAATGTCTGCTCTTATGAAACTGGCGTGACAGTTCTTCTTTCACTTCACTTGAAAACGACATCTGTCCATCCTCCCGCCCTATTTATTGCGGAGGGCATCTTTGTGAATATCCCTGTGCTCAATCTTTAACCCATATTCTTTCTGGTTTTGCATTCTCTGATGCAAGGCGTTGGCAAGCGTCACTGAACGGTGCTTGCCTCCCGTGCATCCTATGCTGATCACAAGCTGGTTTTTTCCCTCTGTGACATAATGAGGAATCAGAAATTTCACCATGTCTTCTAACTTATCCAGAAAATACCCCGCTTCCGGAAATTGCATCACATATTCCCGGATTTCCTGGTCATTGCCCGTCTTAGCACGCAGCCCTTCCACATAATAAGGATTAGGAAGAAAGCGCACGTCAAAGACTAAGTCAGAGTCTGTAGGAATCCCATATTTAAATCCAAACGACACAAGGGTAATAAAAAGGTTTTTATAATCCTGGTTCTGGAGAAAGATTTTTTCCAGCTCCACTTTCAGCTCCCTGGTCAGCATATTGCTGGTATCCACAATATACTCAGCCTGATTCTTTAGAAATTCCAAACGGCGCCGTTCCTCCCGTATGCCTTTATCTACCCGCCCGCTGCCTGCAAGAGGATGTGTGCGCCTCGTCTCCTTATAACGTTTCACTAACACCTCGTCCGCCGAATCCAAGTAAAGGATGTCAAACTGCTTTCCACTCTGCCTGAGTCGGTCCATGATAACCTGTAGTTCCGATAAAGCCTGTCCGCTTCGGATATCTACTCCTACCGCCACTTTCTGCAGTTCCGCATCTTGCAGGCCAGCCAATTCCGCAAATTTCTCAATCAGGGCTATCGGCAGGTTATCGACGCAAAAATAACCAATATCCTCCATCATCTTCAATGCCGTACTTTTGCCCGCCCCAGACATCCCCGTTAAAATCACAAACTTCAATCTCTATCCTCCATCTTCCCTGATGTACGCTCGGATTCTCTTTGCGCCTGATTTTGCGAGAAGATTTGTGTCAAATGTGCACAAATTCACAAGGCGTGCCTGAATGGCACGTTAATCAAATTTGTATGCATTTGGCGTAAAATCAGCCGTAAACGCAAGCGTAAGAGGGATTCCGAGAGTAGCTCTGCTTAAAATTGCCCCACGAATCGTACTTCTGTTTCCAGACGAACGCCAAACTGGGATTCTATCTTGTCCTGAACGGCATGGATCAGTTGACGAATGTCTGCGGCGCTGGCTGCTCCCCGATTGATCACGAACCCGCAATGCTTTTCTGATATCTGGGCGTCTCCGACCCGGAATCCCCTAAGCCCGGCGTCTTGGATTAGCTTTCCAGCAAAATATCCTTCTGGACGTTTGAAAGTGCTTCCAGCGCTTGGATACTCCAAGGGCTGCTTTTCACATCGCTTGTTGCGCAGTTTGGCCATCTCTTCCCTAATCTGTTCCATATCTCCATGCTCTAGTTCCAACTCTGTATCCAAGACAATATAATGATTCTTAGGCACGCAGCTATAACGATAACCCAGATTTAGCTCCGTCAGGGAAAGCTCTTTTTCAATGCCCTCAGGGGTAAGAACCGTTGCTTTTGTGACAATATGCCTCATCTCTCCACCATAAGCGCCTGCGTTCATCACCACGGCGCCGCCAATCGTCCCTGGGATCCCTGACGCAAATTCCATGCCTGTCAGCCCATGATCTGCGGCGTGTCTAGCCACTGCCGACAGCATTGCCCCAGCCTCTGCCTTAATCTTGTTGCCATTGACCTTTATCTGAGCCGCCTCTTTGCCCAATTCCATGACCAGTCCCCGTATTCCTTTATCTCCTACCAGCAGATTGCTTCCATTGCCAATTACCAGCCAAGGAATACCGAAGCTTTTGCACAGGGAAATAATTTCTGCTGCCTGGCTCCGTTTTGGAGATACATAATATTCCGCTGGCCCCCCTACCCGAAACGTAGTGTGAGCGCTCATGCTCTCCTCCGTCAGACAATGCTTGGTAATCTTTTGTAACCTTTCCAAAAATGACTCTTCCACAATTAGGCCTCTCTCAAAAATACTGTATATCCCAGTTTCGCTTCATAGAGATCTGCTTTGCTGATGATTTCCCAAGGGGCATGCATATTCAGAACCGCCACGCCGCTATCAATCACCGACATGTTATAATTCGCCAGAATATATGCGATAGTGCCGCCGCCACCCTGGTCCACTTTCCCCAGCTCAGAAGTCTGAAAAGACACTCCGTTATCTTCCATGATCCTGCGCAACAATGCCATGTACTCCGGATTTGCGTCATTCGATCCGCTCTTTCCTCTGGAACCCGTATATTTATTGAATACCAGGCCGTTTCCAAAATAAGCGCAGTTCCGTTTCTCCATCACCGACGCATATAAAGGATCGTAGGCTGCACTTACATCCGAAGACAATACTTTGCAATTGGTCATGCAACGGTTAAAGCTCACCTGGCTGTAGCCTCCCATCGCCTCAAAGAGCTCCGCCACGGCGTAAGAGAAAAATTTCGACTGCATGCCGGTTGCTCCCACGCTTCCAATTTCTTCTTTATCCACCAGCAAACATGCGCTGGTTTTTTCGCACGCCCCTGCCTCTAGTATTGCAGCAAAGGATGGATAAGCGCATACCCGGTCGTCATGGCCATATCCCATCACCATGCTGCGATCCAGTCCGTAATCTCTCGCCTTTCCTGCCGGCACCACCTCGATCTCTGCAGATAAGAAGTCCTCTTCTTCTATATTATATTGTTCTTTTAGAATATTCAGTACATTGGTTTTTACCGCTTCTTTTGCCTTATCCTTTTCTTCCTTAGAATCAAAGGGAATGCTTCCCACCAGAACATCCAGATTTTCACCCTCAATCACCTTCGCAGCCTTTTTATCCAGTTGTTCTGACGCAAGGTGTACCAGAAGGTCACTGATCCCGAATACTGGATCGTCCTCCTGTTCGCCGATATTGATGTTGATTTTGGATCCATCTTTTTTGACGACCACGCCATGAAGCGCAAGCGGCAGCGCCACCCACTGATACTTCTTGACACCGCCATAATAATGAGTGTCAAGCATTGCAAGCTCCGTGTCTTCATACAAGGGAACCTGCTTTAAATCCAGCCTCGGCGAGTCAATATGAGCGCCCAGAATATTCATGCCCTTCTCCAAAGGCTGTCTGCCGATCACAAACAGGGCGAGCGTCTTGCCCATATTTTCCACATACAGTTTGTCTCCTGTTTTAATTTGCCGCCCTGAAGCTGTCACTTCGTTCAAATCCTCAAATCCAGCCTCCTTTGCACGAATCGTCAGTTCTGCGACGCACTCTCGCTCCGTCTTGCATCTGGAAATAAAATCTTTATATGCTTCTGCGAAAGCAAAAACTTCTTCCTTTTGCTCTTTGGAATACTTTTTCCACGCATTTTTACGTTCCATTCTTCTGCAACTCCTCCTTGCTTTAACTACAAAATTGCCAGACAGAACGCCAGGCTCTTTTGTCAAAGAAACCTGCGCTCCGCTGTTTTTATTTCTATTCTTATTCGTCCTCTTCCTCGTTGGAATTTTTCTGGAGATTTGCCTGTACCCGTCGGTACAGCTCCTGTGCCGCATTGTAACCCATTTTCTTTTGTCTATGATTGACTGCCGCAGTCTCGCAAATCACGGCGAGATTCCGCCCTGGGCGGATCGGCAGGGAATGACATATTACCTTGTTGCCCAGAAATTCCGTGTATTCCTCTTCCAGACCTAAACGGTCATATTCATTTTCTTTTTTCCAATCTTCGAGCTTAATCACAAAGTCAATGTTCTGTTTTTCTTTGACACATTCCACGCCGAACAGCGTCTTGACATCTATAATGCCCACGCCTCGCATCTCGATAAAATATCTTGTAATATCCGGCGCCGTTCCCACCAAGGTATGCTCGTTGATCTTTCTGATTTCTACCACGTCGTCGCTGACCAGGCGATGACCCCTGCGGACAAGCTCCAAAGCAGCCTCGCTCTTGCCGATCCCGCTCTCGCCCATGATCAAAAGCCCCTCGCCATAAACGTCCACCAGCACTCCATGAATAGAAATGCAGGGCGCAAGCGCTTCTCCCAGAAAGTAGATCAGCTCCGCCATAAACGCAGATGTTCCATAATCCGTGGACAGGATAGGGGTTTGATATTTTGTGGCAATTCGCATCAAATCCTCGTCTGGATGCAAATCCCGGCTAAAAATGACGCAGGGAATATTGTGAGAGAAAAACTTCTCATAGACGTCAAGCTTTTCCTCCTGAGCTAGCTTCTGTATATAAGTATATTCCACCATACCGATAATTTCTATACGGCTCTTTTCAAAATAATCAAAGTATCCTGTCAACTGCAATGCCGGACGGTTCACCTCTGCCGTGGTTACTTTCCGGGATTTAATATCCACATCAGGATTTAATACTTTTAGTTTCATTTTATCAACGATTTTTTTTACACTTACGCCATCCATTCTGCTGCTCCTTTTCTCCGGCTGATGATCCGGCATTCTATATGGTTATCGTGTTCCGAAGGCAGAGAGTTGAGAAAGGGTTCCATGCTCTCTGCTGTTATGCGTATTTTATCATAGAAGCTATTTCCCATCAACAGCGGGATGAAAAAATTCATAGACTTGCCTGGCAGCACGTTCCGTCATCGAAGGCAGCGCTGCCAAGGTCTTGACATCCGCTTGACGAATGGCGTCCAAAGACAAGAAGCGCTTCATCAAAGCCTTGCGTCTGACTGCTCCAATGCCAGGAATATCATCCAAGACAGAGTGTACCTGTTCCTTGCCCCTGAGAGAACGATGAAATTCAATCGCAAACCGGTGAGCTTCATCCTGTATTCTGGTAATCAGCTTAAACCCCTCGCTGTGACGGTCAATGGGAATCTCCTGATTATGAAAATACAGTCCGCGTGTCCTATGATTATCGTCCTTGACCATGCCGCATACTGGAATATGAAGCCCTAGTTCTTCTAACACTTTCAGAGCAACGTTGACCTGTCCTTTGCCTCCGTCCATCATAATCAAATCTGGAAAACGGGTAAAGCTTCCATACTCGTTATCCATTTCGCGGTCTTCCAATTCTTGCCGTTCTTTCATTCCATGCGTAAATCTCCGGGTCAGCACTTCATACATTGATGCATAATCATCTGGCCCCGTTACGGTACGAAGCTTAAATTTCCGGTAGTCACTGCGCTTCGGCTTTCCCTTTTCATATACAATCATCGAGCCGACCGATTCAAACCCGCTAGTATTGGAGATATCATACGCTTCTACCCGCCTCACATCCTCCAAGTCAAGAAGTTTCCCAATTTCTTTCAGCGCCCCTATGGTCCTGCCCTCTTCGCGCTTGATTTTTTCCTTGTCTTGAGACAGCACCATGCTGGCATTCTGTGCAGCAAGCTCTACCAGCTTTTCCTTGGATCCTTTTTTGGGCGCCCGGATGTAAACTTTCTGTCCCCGCTTTTTTGTAAGCCATTCTGCAATGACCTGGGACTCTTCTATATCCTCCTGAATCATCAGCTCTCTTGGTATGAAAGGGGTTCCAGCATAAAACTGTTTTAAAAATGTGGCAAGGATCTGAGACCTGGTGTCCTCGCTTCCTATATTTATATGAAAATGATCCCGCCCGATCAGCTTTCCATCCCGAATGAAAAATACCTGTACCACGGCGTCCTCCCCATCCGAAGCCATGGCGATAATGTCTTTATCCTCTCCGTCCGAATTGGTGATCTTCTGTTTCTGAGCAATCTGCTTAACTGCCTTTAGCAGCTCTCGGTATTCAATTGCTTTTTCAAAATTCATATCTTCCGAAGCCGCCTGCATTTGTTCCTCCAGCTCTTTGACGACTGGCTGAAAATTGCCGTTTAAAAATTCGATGGCGCGGTCAACATTCTTGCGATACTCCTCTTGGCTTACGACTCCCTGGCATGGAGCCATGCACTGATGAATATGGTAATTCAGGCAGGGACGGTCTTTCCCTGCGTCGCGGGGCAAGCTGCGGCTGCAAGTGCGCAGGCAATAGAGCTTATCGATCAGCTCTATGGTATCTTTTACTGCCCCAGCGCTCGTATAGGGACCAAAATACCGGGATTTGTCTTTTTTCATCTGACGTGAAAAGAGGACTCTGGGAAAGGCTTCTCCCAGGGTCACTCTAATATAAGGGTATGTCTTATCATCCCGCAACATCGTATTGTATTTTGGTCTGTACTCTTTGATTAAGTTACACTCCAAAATTAGCGCTTCCAGCTCAGAATCCGTAATGATATACTCAAATCTTTCAATCTGCTTTACCATCTGCTCTTTTTTCAGACCCTCATTATGACTGGGACGGAAATACTGGCGCACACGGTTTCGAAGACTGACCGCTTTTCCAATATAAATAATGGCATCCTTTGCATCATGCATAATATACACCCCAGGCTGCTGGGGAAGCTTCTTTAACTCTTCCTGAATATCAAACATGATTTCTTCATTTCATTCCCTTCAACAATTGATCCAGATAATCTTCCCCATCCTCTGGAGCAGAATTATGTTCCTGTTCCAACAATGGCTCAGGCTTCTTGGTTGCTCCCGCTTGCGCCATAACTTCGATCGTTTTTTTCTGAACTACAGCGCTATGCGTTACTTGTGGCTTCTGTTGGGAAACCTTATCCATATAAGCCTCTGCCTGAAGCGTAATTCCAGCTTCCCTCTCTTTCGCCTGATCTGCCAATAGAGCTTGGGAGCTATCTGCTTCCTGCTTCTTATTGCCGTCTTTCTCTATCTGCATGGAGATTAATTTTTTCGCCCGTTCCCAAGCATCTTCTACTGGTTCTGGCTCTTTTGCCAAATTTGATTTAGAAGATTTTGCTTCCTGGATCAACTCTTCCAAGGTATTCGCTTGAATCGGGGATTCTTCCGTTACAGGAGCTTTGAGATTATGAACCTTTACGCGTTCTTTCTCTGGCGCTTTCTGAATGTGCGGCTCAATCGGTTCACCCTTGGCAACCAATTCTTCCAAGGCATTTACCTCCAAAACCCCTTCCCTGGCGAGCGGCATATCTAAGGTATTTACCTCCAGAATCTCTTCTCTGACGAGCGGCATATCCAGGGTATTTACCTCAATATCCTCCTCAGCCATTTCTGAAACTTTGCAAGGTTGCTGCTCCTTTGGCGGATCCTCTTCCAAGGTATTTACCTCGAATGGTTCTTCCTTTGCTTCTTCCTTGTCCAATCTCAGATCAAAAGGCTCTTCTAAGGTATTTACTTCAAATGACTCCTCTTCGCTGGGCATATGTTCCGCAAGCGCTTCTTGCTGCCGCTGCAGATACTTTGGCTGCGCCGGCTTCTCAGAAAAACGAACTTTCAAAGCTTCTTCAAGATCGTTTTCCCCGCCAGCCTCTGACTCCTTTTCTGATTCTTGAATCTTCTTTAAGCGACGGAAAATATCCATAAATTCCTTTCCAGTAATCGTTTCATTTTCATACAAATGCTGCGAAATCTCATCCAAGATACCCCTGTTTTCCTGAAGGAGGCGCACTGCCTCGTCGTAGCTTTCCTTGAGAATCCGCATAACTTCCTGATCAATCTGAGCTGCCGTATCTTCTCCGCAATTGAGGCTCGCTCTGCCATCAAGATATTGATTTTCGATCGTCACCAGCCCCATCAGTCCGAATCTGGACGACATTCCATACTGGGTCACCATTGCACGGGCAATCTTTGTGGCCTGCTCAATATCATTAGACGCCCCGGTGGTCACAGAGTCAAACACAATTTCTTCTGCCGCACGTCCGCCCATATAAGTGACAAGCCGGGCAGACAGCTCGTTCTTGGTCATCAGGAATTTTTCTTCTTCTGGCACCTGCATCGTATAGCCCAAAGCTCCCATCGTTCTTGGCACGATCGTAATCTTCTGTACTGGCTCTGTATCTTTTTGCAACGCCGTTACCAGTGCATGTCCGACTTCGTGGTACGCAACCATCTCTTTCTCTTTGGGTCCCATAATGCGGTCTTTCTTCTCTTTACCTGCAATTACCACTTCTACAGACTCAAAGAGATCACCCTGATTTACATATTTTCTTCCATCCTTTACTGCGTTGATCGCCGCTTCATTGATCATATTAGCAAGATCGGACCCCACAGCTCCAGAAGTGGCAAGAGCAATTGCATCTAAATCTACAGTCTCATCCATCAGCACGTTTTTAGCATGTACTTTCAGCGTCTCCACACGTCCTTTGAGATCTGGCTTATCTACAATGATCCTGCGGTCAAACCGTCCTGGACGCAGCAGCGCCTTGTCCAATACTTCCGGGCGGTTGGTAGCAGCAAGAATCAGAAGCCCCTTGGAAGTGTCAAATCCGTCCATCTCCGCCAAAAGCTGATTCAGTGTCTGTTCCCGCTCGTCATTGCCGCCGTATCTGGTATCACGACTTTTTCCAATCGCATCAATCTCATCAATAAAAATAATGCATGGAGCCTGCTTCTGTGCTTCCTTAAACAAATCCCGGACACGGGAGGCTCCCACGCCCACAAACATTTCTACAAAATCAGATCCTGCCAGAGAGAAAAATGGCACGTTCGCCTCTCCTGCCACTGCTTTTGCAAGCAACGTCTTTCCAGTTCCAGGAGGTCCCACAAGCAAAGCCCCTTTGGGCAATTTTGCGCCTATTTCCGTATATTTCTTTGGGTTATGCAGAAAATCGACAACCTCCTGCAGAGAGTCTTTCGCCTCGTTCTGACCGGCAACATCCTTAAAGGTCACGCCTGTGGACTTCTCCACATAAACCTTTGCAGTGGATTTGCCAACGCCCATGACGCCGCCTCCTCCCATTTTACGGAAAATTAGAAAATACAACAGCACCCATACCAGCACAAGGGGCAGGATATAGCTGACCATGTTCCAAAGGATGACCGAGGACATGTCCTCCACCGTGCCGCTGAACTTAACTCCATGCTCTCTTAGCAGCGGCAGCAATGCCTCGTCATTTAGCTGCGCCGTGTAATATGTGATACGGTATAATTTATTCTCGGTCTTGGGTTTGATTTTAATTTTGTTGGAAGTAAATGTTACCTCCTCCACCTTGTCATTTTCTACCAAGCTGACAAATTCCGAATACGAAATCTCCTTATTGGTAGCGTCCCTGGCACAACTGTTCAACAAGCTTGTTAAAAACAGAACCAGAAGCGCGGCAAGTATAAAAATCATAACCGTCATGCCATTCCGGTTATTTCCGCCGTTATTATTGTTATTACCGCCATTTCCATGATTGTTATTGTTTCCTTTGTTCTCCATCTATTTCCTCCTGAATATCGCAAACAAGCTCCTTTTTATTATATGTGCAATTCCTTCGAAAAGCAACCTATTTCTTTCTAAACTTTTCTACAATATTTCTAAAGTTTTTATAAACTTTTCTGTAAAAGTCCTGGATTTCTTTTCACTTAGGTTGTATAATATACTAGTTATCGAGAACGCTACATAAAATAAGAAAGAAAAGTATAAGGAGGGCTACTATGTCCGTAAAATACGTCTTTGTCACTGGCGGCGTCGTATCTGGCCTGGGAAAGGGAATTACAGCAGCTTCCCTAGGACGCCTGCTGAAAGCGCGCGGCTACAAAGTTACCATGCAGAAATTTGATCCCTATATCAATATCGATCCAGGAACCATGAATCCTATTCAGCATGGAGAGGTCTTCGTCACCGACGACGGCGCTGAAACAGATCTGGATCTTGGACATTATGAACGCTTTATTGATGAAAATTTAGGAAAAAATTCCAATGTCACCACTGGAAAAGTATATTGGTCCGTGTTGCAAAAAGAACGCCGGGGCGATTACGGAGGCGGGACAGTTCAGGTAATTCCTCATATTACCAACGAGATCAAAAGCCGTTTTTACCGGAATTTTACCACGAAAGACACGCACATTGCCATTATCGAAGTAGGCGGGACGGTCGGAGATATGGAAAGCCAGCCGTTTTTGGAATCCATCCGTCAATTTCAGCATGAAATCGGACATGAGAACGCCATCCTGATCCATGTAACCCTGATTCCCTACATTAGCGCCTCTGGCGAAATGAAGACAAAGCCCACACAGGCAAGCGTAAAAGAGCTGCAGGGCATGGGTATTCAGCCCGATATTATTGTTTGCCGTTCTGAACATCCTTTAGACCAGGGAATCAAAGACAAAATTGCCTTATTTTGTAATGTTCCCTCCAGCCGGGTTTTGCAGAATCTAGACGTGGAATATCTCTATGAGGCGCCGCTTGCCATGGAAAAAGAAAATCTTGCCCAGGTAGCCTGCGAACGCCTTCATTTAGAATGCCCCCAGCCCGATCTCACAGACTGGATTGACATGGTAGACGCCCTGCGTCATCCAGATAAAGAAGTAGATATAGCGCTAGTGGGAAAATATACGGCGCTGCACGATGCTTATATTTCTGTTGTGGAAGCTTTAAAACATGGAGGAATTGCAGAACGTGCCACCGTAAATATCAAATGGGTGAATTCCGAATTGCTCCATGAAGATAATGTAGAAGAAATTCTTGGAAACATGCAGGGAATCCTCGTTCCAGGCGGGTTTGGCGACCGGGGGGTAGAGGGCATGATTACCGCAGCCCGATTTGCCCGCGAACGTAAAATTCCCTACCTTGGACTCTGTCTTGGGATGCAGGTAGCGATCATTGAACATGCCCGCCATGCCTGCGGTTTTCATGACGCTCACAGCATTGAGCTAGATCCCAACACCACCCATCCAGTGATCGCATTGATGCCAGATCAAAACGACGTGGAAGACATCGGCGGAACGCTGCGCCTTGGTTCTTATCCTTGCATCTTGGACAAGGCTTCCAAAGCATTTCGAGTCTACGGAGAAGAAACGATACACGAAAGACACCGTCACCGCTATGAGGTCAACAATGATTACCGCTCTGTTCTTACGGAACACGGCATGAGCCTTTGCGGTCTTTCGCCGGACGGCAGGATCGTGGAAATGATAGAGATTTCTGATCATCCATGGTTTGTCGCTACCCAGGCTCACCCGGAACTAAAGTCCAGGCCCAACCGGCCGCATCCCCTGTTTAAAGGATTTGTGGAAGCCGCAGTAAAGAACAGGAGAGAACATGAGTAACACGCCAAAGCAAATGAAGAAAGACAATCCCTCTAAACGTGGGAATCCATTGATCCGCTGGGTCAAAAACAATCGTTGGAATTTCCTTGCCTTGTTCCTCTGCGCCGTCCTGTTTTTCTGCTTTTACTTTTATGCGCAGTCTGGAAAGGAAGATATTTCAGCCACGGAAGGCCACTCTTCGTACTCAGAATATGAACTTGCCACCGTGCTGTCAGTCACAGAAGACACTACCGAGCCAAGTGAAATATTCGAAGGGAAATATACCGGAAATCAATCCCTGATGGTAAAGATCAACTCAGGACAATATAAAGGCATGACCATGTCGGCGATAAGTTATCTAGGCGCTCTTTACGGCACCCGTCTTTCCGAAGGAGATCCCGTAGTAGTGTCTATCTTTACCACTGACCAGGAAGTAAACAGCATAACGGTTTATGAATTTAACCGTACCTTTCATATTATGTTGATTCTTGCAGGCTTTGTCGCTATCACTGTGATCATCGGACGAAAAAAAGGGCTACAGTCTCTGCTCGGCCTTGCTTTTACCGTGCTGTGCCTGATTTTCGTCTTAATTCCTTTGTTAATGAAAGGGTTCCCCACTCTGATCACGACATTCTTTGTCTGTGTGTATGTCGCAGTGGTAAGCTTTATTTTTATCGCAGGCGTAACAAAGAAATCAGCTTGCGCCATGCTAGGCACTTTCGCTGGACTTGCCCTAGCAGTGCTTTTCGGACTTCTTGCCCAATGGCTCGTCAAAGTCGACGGCATGCGCATGGGAGAATATGTAGACGCATTGTTGCAATTAAAGCAAAAAGGCACGCCTATTCAGCTCAGCGGCCTTTTGATCGGGGGCATGATAATTTCTACCCTGGGCGCAGTCATGGACGTCGCCATGAGCATCTCTTCCTCTATGCAGGAGCTGACATCTGTCAATTCCAGCCTCACAAGGAAAGATTTATGGAGATCTGGCATGAATATCGGACGTGACATGATCGGAACGATGACAAACACCCTGATTCTCGCATTTGTGGGCAGCAGCTTTCTGATGGTGCTTTATATCTACAGTTTAGGAGTCCCAGTCTACGAGCTGCTCAGTTCCACCCTTGTAGCCACGGAAGTCGTGCATGGCATTGCCAGCAGCATCGGCGTCATTGTTTCTGTGCCGCTGACGGTATGGATCGGCACATTCTTCTATACACATAAAAATTAATATGACAGATACATAGCAAAAGGATACCGCAAAATCCTCAGAACAGACGATTTTGCGGTATCCTTTTGCCATTTTTTATTTTTATTCGGTTATTTCAACTAAAATTTCCTATAAGAACAAAGCTGCCGCTTGGGCAGACAATTCGTCTGCCTTTGCAGCAGCTCCCGTTACAGGCTTTTAATTTTTATTTTTTCTTTACTGTTACCTTAAAGGTTGCCTTTGCACCGCTCTTCATGGTCACAGTGATATTTGCCTTTCCGGCTTTCTTTCCTTTTACCACTCCCTTGTTGCTTACGGTAGCTATCTTCGGCTTGTTGCTCTTATAAGATTTCACCTTATCGCTTGATGGGAATTTCTTCTTAATCTGAATCTTAGCCGTCTTACCCACTTTAACCGTAGCTGACTTCTTCTTCAATGTCACAGAAGGATTCTTAACAGTCACAGTAAAGGTTGCCTTTGCACCGCTCTTCATGGTTACGGTAATCTTCGCCTTTCCAGCTTTCTTTCCCTTTACCACTCCCTTGCTACTTACAGTGGCTATCTTTGTCTTATCGCTCTTATAGGATTTCACCTTATCCGTACTCAGAGACTTGCTCTTAATCTTAATGCTTACTGTTTTGCCTTTGCAAATGGTCGCCGTCTTGCTCTTTAAGGTTACCGTATGCTTTTTGACCGTTACCACGCAAGCCGCAGATTTTCCATTTGACGTCGTCGCCTTAATGGTTGCTTTCCCTGCTTTTACACCTTTCACCAAGCCAGAGCTGGTTACAGTTGCCACACTCTTATCTGAAGTGGTCCAGGTGACATTCTTATCAGTCGCATCAGAAGGCAATATGGTTGCGCTAAGCTGTGACGTCTTTCCGACATATACAGAAAGCGTGCTCTTATTAAGTTTCACATCCGTTGCCTCTACGGAAGACGGCAAAACATCAATTTCCGCCCTGTCACGTACACGGAGGCGGTGCAAGAATTCTACTTCACCCAGTTCGTCTACGTCAATGGAGCCAATGCCGACAGCCGTAACCTTGTCACCTGCCTTGACAGATGTTCCAGCGCTGCCAAAGTGATAGTTCTGCGTCTTGGAATTCCAGATGTAGCCATTGATGTATACACATGCTTCATCCCCGGCAGCATCTTTCACATAAATCCGGTCAATCACGCCAGACGTCTCATGCACTCTGCTTACCGTTCCAGATACTTCCATCAACAGACCCACATTGCTATCTGCCATCGCATCTTTATTGCTTACTTTTGCCGGTTCAACAGGATTTGGATTTTCATCCAGTATCTCTACAAATCCGCCGTAATCCTCTGAAAGATTAAGCTTAACCTCGCCACAGTAAGAGGTGATTCCGCCATGCACACGTACCTTTTGTCCTACCTTGTAATCGCCGGAAAGCGGGAAGATGTTGATTCCGCCTGTAGCATCCTGCACATAAGTACAATCTAAGAATGCCGTGTTCTGGTCATGACCGGAAGTATTCGCCGTAATAATGCCCTCTATGGTAAATTCTTCTCCCTGTTGCGCTGTTTTTGTCTCGCTGATCGCAGATATGGCATCGTTATTTGCGGCCTGCACATAAATGTCTTTGTCGGCTGCAACATTATGTTGTTCGCCATTTGCCTCTACCACGTAGTTTATAGCAACCTTATGATCTCCAGGCTTCGCTGGCGTCCACGGGCAAGCTATCTCTTTCTCAGCGCCTGCTGCCAACGATTCATTTACTGTCTCATCTTTTACTGTCTCGCCATCCACAGAAACGGAATAACTGATCAAATTGACAGACTGTTCCCCTTTGTTTGTAATCGTGCTCTTAATCAAGGTTTCTTTGTTTTCAACTGGGCTGCTGCCGTCTTCATTAACGACATCCGTAACCGCCGCTTCAACTTTTACCTCCTCGGAAGATGGCAAAACATTGATTTCCGCCCTGTCACGTACACGGAGGCGGTGCAAGAATTCTGCTTCACCCAGTTCGTCTACGTCGATAGAGCCAATGCCGACAGCCGTTACCTTGTCGCCTTCCTTGACGGTTGTTCCATCACTGCCAAAGTCATAGTTCTGCGTCTTGGAATTCCAGATGTAGCCATTGATGTATACACATGCCTCATCTCCAGCAGCATCCTGCACATAAATCCGGTCAATCACGCCAGACGCCTCATGCACTCTGCTTACCGTGCCAGACACTTCCATCAGCAGTCCCACATTGCTATCCGCCATCGCATCTTTGCTGCTTACTTTTGTCGGGTCCACAGGATTTGGATTTTCATCCAGTATCTCCACAAATCCGCCGTAATCTTCAGAAAGGTTCAGCTCAATCTCGCCGCAGTAATAGGTGATTCCGCCATGCACGCGTACTTTCTGTCCAATCTTGTAATTGCCAGAAAGCGGGAAAATGTTGATTCCGCCTGTAGCATCCTGCACATAAGTACAGTCAAAGAATGCGGTGTTCTGGTCAAAGCCGGAAGTGTTTGCCGTAATAATGCCTTCTACGGTGAACTCTTCTCCTTCCTGTGCTGTTTTTGTCTCGCTGATTGCAGACACAGTATTGTAATTTGTGCCCTGCACATGAATGTTTTTGCTGGCTGTAATATTATGTTGTTCGCCATTTACCTTCACTACATAGTTTATGGTAACTTTATGAGCGCCATACTTCGCCGGCGTCCATGGGCAGGCTATCTCTTTCTCGGCACCTGCTGCCAACGCTTCGTTTAAAGTCTCGTCTTTTACCGTCTCGCCGTCCACGGCAACGGAATAGCTGATCAAATTGACAGACTGACTCTCTCCGTTGGTAAGCGTGCTCTTAATCGAAGTTTCTTTGTTTTCAACCGGGCTGCTGCCGTCTTCATTAACGACATCCGTCACTGCCGCTTTGACTTTTACCTTATTTGCGCTTACGTCTGCTACCCAGATTGGTGCGGACACCGCAATGTCGCCGTCTGCCTGAACTACTTTAATGTAATAATACGGGCTCGTATTGTCCAGGGTGATAGTGAGGTCCGCCGTGTTGCCGCTGACTTCTTCTGGATTTTTCTCATTGAGAATCTTTCCGCCTTCGCCGACTACATAGACCTTGCCCAATGCTTCCTGATCTTCATCACTGAGGCTGACATTCAGAGTCACGGTATCTTTGTCATAATTTTCTATAATGCTTCCCTGCTGATAATCATCCAGCGTATAAATCATCGTCAAATTCTGATCTTCAGTAGAATAAACCCGTCTCTGATTCATAGCTTCATATACGCCGTCCTCGCTAAAGTTCTCTGTGAGGGCAACCGTTCTTGTCGGGCTGATGCTTCCCCATGCCCCTTTATGGTTATCCTGTCCGTTGGTGGGCGCTACATGCCAGCCTAAAGACAGACACATGTCATAATATTCATAGCTTGGGAAGTAACCGGTTCCACCAACTGCGCCGTCGCCGTTTCCTACCTCGATCAGAGTCATCACCTTGTCACGTTCCGGCGTCAGTCCTGTAAAGCTGTCAAAGAAGCCGAATGTCGTGCCAGGATGGTTAAACTGCGCGCTGATATTTCCATTTCCAGTAGATGTAGCTTTCTTGTTGTCTGCATCCACAACCAAGTCATAGAATGCTAACATTCCAGAATTATCTTTCTTGTTATTCAATTCTGCATTGTTTCTGGATACAATGCCCTTGGAGTTAAATACATTGATATGACCAGGACCGCCAGACCAAGTCATTTCATATCCAAAGCCTGCCACGAAATCTGCACTCTGCTTGTCGTAGTAAGCTGCCGTAGCCTTTGCCTCCTGCCACAAGTTGAGATTTTTCGATGCATCTGCCCCCGGATACTCTCCAGTACCTTTGTTAATCGAGGACGCTGCGTCATCATAAATGCTGTCCTTGGTTGCAGAGCCTGTGGTATCAAAATAATTGGAGTGATCTGTCACAATCAAGTAATCCATGTCATCTGCATTGTTTTTTGCATGTTCATAAGCATTTTCCAAAGTACCAGAACCGTCGGAATATTCTGCCGTATGAGAATGGATTTGACCAAATTTCACTTTGTAGCCAGCTTCCCCGATATAGAAAGACCAGCTTCTTGAGACTTTCTTTCCATCCTGCCTGGTGATCGTAATTTCTGCAGTATATTTATTGTCGACCAGGGCAGTATCTGGCGTATAATTGTAAGATTTGGAAGCGGCATCATGTACCATTGCCAGCCCTTCCTTGCCGTTAAACGCCAGTTTTGCCTCGGCATTATCGCCGATGTTTGCATAAACAACGCTAATTGTCGGACGTTTCTGCGTGCCTGTACTGCTGTTTGGCGCCGGGGAAACGGAAAGAATCAACGGCTCGTCGTGAATAGCGACTTTTCTTGTTCCGCTGTAAGAAATTTCATTCCCTTCCAACTCACTGGTTACAGAGATAACGACAGTCATTTCCGTATGTCCCACCAAGTCAGCTTTCGGAACGGTTACTTTTCCGGTTTTCACTACTTCGCCCTGTTCTTTTGGTTCATCCATGGACGGCGTATATGTCTTCTTTGTATTGTCTTCAAACGTAACTTCTGCTTTCAGTTCAGAAGGTGTTCCCATATCGTCCAGCGTAAAGGTTGCATCAAAATCCACATCCTGGTTAGCCTCTGCCAAAGAGTTAAATACAACTTTGGGATTAACCACGTAACCAAGTCCATACTCATCGTTACACTCGACAAACTGGAACGTAAAGATTTCTGGCTGTCCAGCCTTAAAGCTGTAACCGGAAAATCCTCCAGAGAAATATTCTACAAAGATGGGAGCGTTGCCATTATAGCGGATGGTAGCGCTCTTGATCGTGATGCCAAGCCCGTCTTCCGTCGCAGCCAGTTCCCATTTATAATCAGTCTCCAGCTCTGCAGCCGCACATTCTTCTTTCGTCAAAAGAAGCAATTCTTCTTTGGTGTTGGTTGCCAGGTATTTGCCCTTGTTCTCCAAAAGATAATAATCGCCCTCTTTTTCAAGCGTAAAGATCAGTCCGCCATTTCCAAGAGACAGCGTTCCATCCTCTTTCTTTGTGGTGATGGCAGCTGCAAGCGTTGCTGCAGAACCGTCTATGGCGTCTGCCTGCCCGCCAATAATGCTTGCCCCGCTTTCATTATAAATGGCATACGTTTTTCCTACTTCTGGCAGTGCAACCAGATCAGGCTTTGTTCCCACATGTCCGCCATCGTTTGCTACGCCGGTGGCGTCGAGAAAATCAAAGATATAGATGTCGGTCACGCTGTCTTTGATCGTATATGCACAGAAACCGCTGCTTGGATAGTACTCCAGATATACATCTGCGCCGCTAGATTTTGCAGTGTCGTTCATGATAGTATATCCATTCAGCTCCTCATTCCTCTGAATGATCCAATAGCTTCCGTTGGTCTTCGTATTCATTGCCTTTTCGGAACGATACAGCAATCTTGCATTATTGCTTGTATCCAAGCTTAGATATTCTGTCCCGCATTTGATCAGGTATGTCTGGCTCTCGCTCTGCCATTCAAAATGGAATACGGCTGCGCCGGTGCCGTCGCCATCGCCAAAATCTGCTTTTCCGTCCTCAGTTGGGACAGCAGGAACTTGGCTTGCGGCTCCGCCTGTAAGGATATAACGCATTACGCCTTCTGCTTTCTGGCTGTAAATGAAGTAATCTCCATCCTCCATCACTGGCTCTCGGGGCGGCTCTTCGGGAAGCTTCTCGATCTGGCTTTCCTGAACTTCAAGAAGCTGCATCTTAAAGTCTCCTTCCTTGCCTGCCTCAATTTTATTAAAACCACTGTATGTTCCCTTATCTGCCTGATACTGCAGTGTGTAACCCGCTCTTACCACGTTCTCAATGTAGTAGGAACCGTCTTCTTGCGCAATCAGTTTCCACTTATCATTCTTTTCATCAAGAGGCGTGCTGGCAAAACTATCGCCCATGGCAAGATTGCCTTTTCCTGTGTAAGCGCTGATAGTTACATTGCCAGATTGATGGGTATTTACCTTCCATACCTCAGTTTCCACTACGGTCGTGAACGTACTCTCCATCGGCACGCTCTTATTATAGAAACCGCTGTATACAGAAGAAAGAGCTACTTTATGTTCTGGATTATAGATGACATAATTCTTGGTACTCACGATAGTGTCTTCTGGTTCTGGCTCTTCGGGTCCGGCAGCTTCTATCTGGCTTCTTGTTACCGGAATCAGCGTCATTCTATAATCATTAACGTTCTGCTGGCTGGCTTCTGGATTGTAGGAGCTGAAATAATTATTCTTGGCATACCACTCTAAGGTGTGATTATTACCGCCGCCAGCTTTTCTTGCCACATTTACAATATAGTAAGAGCCGTCTTCCTGCTCCTGCATCGTCCATATATCATTTACCTGATCCAAAAGCGTGTCACTCTTTTCCGCTTTCATAGACAGTTTTCTGCCATCTTTATATGTGACAATGTTTACCTCTCCATCTGTGCCTGTTTCATTAATTTTCCACACTTCCGTGTCTTTCACGGTTGCAAAACTTTCCTCTAAGTCAACGCCTGCCAAAAAGTTTGCATTGGAACTGGAATTAGAAGAAAGCGCTTTCTTATATTCCTTGTTATAAATTACATATCCAACTGTAGCTTCTTCCACCACATAAAACTGGAACTGATAAATATCAGTCGTGCCTTTGCTATACGTCGTAAAGCCATTGTAATATTCCAGAGACTGAATTTTATCTACATTATTTTTGTCGTCATGATATATTGCGTTTGCATTGTCAATAAAATAAGTTCCTTCCTTGTTCTCTACCTCTGCAAGATTCCACAAGCTATAATCGCTGGCTGCTTCCTCAAAAGTCAGGGTGGAGCCTGTCGGACCCGAGGTAAGGAATAAGGTTTTTTCACCGCTGGGATAGCTGAAACTATAAGCTTCTGGCTTCTCTCCTTCTGCCGCTTTCACCTCCACATTCATCCTTACGGCGTCATCAGGAACCATAACTTTTCCATCTGTCGGGGAAACTTCCGTGCCGGCGAGGCCTTTGCCGTTAGCACTTGTTTTTGCCGTAAGGGCTTGCTGCGCCTTTGGACTATACAAAACAATCTTCTTGCCATCAGCGGCAGCCTTTTTGAGACCGTCTGTGGACGTAACAAGCGTAGCTGTATCCAAACTTTCATCTTCTTGCGCAGACACACTGTCTTCGGGAAGATTTTCAGCATTGAGGTACAGGCTCGTGCCATTGCCAGCAACCGTCGTCACAAACACAAAAAACGCCATCAGCAAGGCATAGAGCCGTTTTCTTTGCTTTTTCTTTTCCATTCAAATTCTCCTTTCATCTTTTGCCGCCGCTCCCGCAGCGGATCATAAAAACAGTAAAAACTACTAAAAATTAGTGAATACGTATAAAAAAAGGTAAAATAATAGACAACCCTTCCAAAAGCACCCGATAATCATAGCCTGAGGATTGTCATTTCCTAATAAGCTTACCTTGTCTTTCAAACGGTTTTTATAATTTGCGTGATCAATTTTTCAAAGGTATCTTTCACCTTGTCTGCAACCTCCTGCACTTCCTTGTGGTCCAGAGGCTGGTCTAAGATTCCAGCAGCCATATTGGTAATACAGGAAATACCACAGACTTTGATTCCCATATGTGCGGCAGCCATTGCCTCGCACACAGTGCTCATTCCCACGGCGTCCGCCCCAAGCGTACGGTACATCCTGATTTCTGCAGGCGTCTCATAATTAGGACCGCTGCACTGGACATAGACGCCTTCCTGAATATGAACCTCAAGCTCTTTCGCCGCTTTACGAATCTTGTCACAAAGCTCTGCATCATAGACATTGCTCATATCTGGAAACCTGGTTCCCAACTCTTCCAAATTGGGGCCAATCAAGGGGCTTTTCACAAAAGCGGAAATATGATCTGTGATCATCATCAGATCTCCGGGCTTATAAGAAAGGTTTACGCCGCCAGCCGCATTCGTCAAAATCAGCTTTTTGGCGCCCATCAACCCCATAATCCTGGTTGGCATCACCACGTCCGTCATCTCGTACCCTTCGTAATAATGAACTCTTCCTTTCATCAAGACGGTCGGCACGCCTTCCACATAGCCAAACAGGAAACGTCCGTCATGACCTGCCACCGTTGACACTGGAAATCCCTCAATCTCAGAATAGGGCAGCTCCGCTTTCACATCCATGTTTTTTGCATACTCTCCCAATCCAGAGCCGAGAACCAGCGCCACTTCTGGTTTAAAGTCCACTTTAGACTTTACAATCTCGGCACATTTGATTGTCTTCTCATAAATCTGGTTCATTGTAATTCTAATCTCCTTCCTATCAATTTTTTTATGATCCCAGCTAAAAACTGGATCAATGGTCCCGCCACCAAGGCGGTAATAATTGTAATAACTCCTAATTTTCCCCCCAGCAAGAATCCTAAAGCAACGCAGCAAACATCAAACGCAATTTTTACATACCGATATTCTTTCTTCACAGCATCTTGAATCACCATCACAAAGCCAGTAAATGGATCCAGTCCGATATCCGCCACAATAAACATCGCCACTCCCGTATATAACAGCATGCATCCAATGGTTGCGCCGCAAATTTGGGTAACAAGCGTTTGCGAGCGGAAAATCAAAGGATAGAGCCAGCTTCCAAGGCTTACCACGACGCCATAGGGCGCCAGGTATATCAGCGTTCCGATATTGACATAACGCCTGCCCGCGAAAAATACGATCACCAGCAATACAATGTTGGTAATATTAGAAGCCATTCCCAGCTGATGCGCAGAAAGTCCCGCCGCATTTCTGATTCCGTCATACACAATCCCAATCGGATCATTTCCCAAGGAGGCGGCGGCATTAAAGCTTATGCCTACCCCCACAAGCAAGATGCCTGCCAATGCCAGGATTATTCTGGCAATCTGTTCTCTTTTGTCTTTTCCTTTCATCCTTGCACCAGCTTATCTAAAATGGACGTCCCAATCGTGCCCTCTGGCATTGCAACTCCAAAATTGTCTGCAATGGTCGCCCCGATTACGGCAAACGTATCTTCGGGTGCAAGCGCTCCAGCATGGATGCCCTTTGCATATGCCAAAAACGGAACATATTCCCTAGTGTGATCCGTTCCAGTGTAGGTTGGGTCGTTGCCATGATCCGCCGTGAGAATCAATAGATCATCCTCTCTCAGCTCTTCCAGCAATACGCCAAGATTTTTATCAAACTTCTCTATTTCTCTGCCATATCCTTCGGGATTTCTCCGATGCCCCCATACGGCGTCAAAATCTACCAGGTTGACAAAGCAAAGCCCATGGAAATCTTCTTTGCAAATGTTTATGGTCTGCTCCATGCCGTGCACAGAGCTGTCAGAATGGTGGGTCTTAGTAATGCCTTCGCCACAGAAAATATCATTTATCTTTCCAACGCCGATCACGTCCATGCCTGCATCCTTTAATGCGTTGAGCACGGTAGGCCCTGTAGGTTTTAAAGCGTAATCATGGCGGTTGCTGGTCCGTTGAAACTCGCCTTTCTTTTTCCCAACATAAGGCCTTGCAATGACCCGTCCCACTCTCCATTCATCTTTCAGCGTAAGCTCTCTTGCAATTTCACAACAGCGGTACAAGTTCTCTAGGTCAAACGTTTCTTCATTGCCGCAAATCTGAAGGACGGAATCTGCCGAAGTATACACGATCATGGCTCCTGTACGAATTTCCTCCTCTGCAAGCTCCTCCAGTATTTCTGTGCCGCTTGCACTCTTATTGCCAATTACCCGCTTGCCGCAGCGTTTTTCCAGTTCTGCAATCAGCTCTGGGGGGAATCCTGTATCAGTAAATGTCTGAAATGGCTTTTCCGTTTTAATCCCCATCATTTCCCAATGACCAGTCATCGTGTCCTTGCCATTGCTGGCTTCGCCCAGTCGCATGAAACATCCCTCTGGGTCTTTCTCCTCCTCCATGTTTCCTGCAGGATGAAGATTCAGCATTCCAAGGCGTTTCAGATGAGGAATTTCTAAGGAGCCCATGTGCTCTAAAATATGTCCAAAAGTATCAACCCCTGTGTCTCCGAATTTTTCAGAATCCGGCATAGCGCCGATTCCCAAGGAATCAAGGACGATTACGAATATCCGATTATATTTTCCCATCCTGTCTCACCTCCCTTGTATAATGTATTTAGGTTGTTCAAGGGATACCTATAAACCCTCAGACCTGCTTCTTTACATCTCCTGTCTGATAGGAGATAATCGTTTTATTAGATTGAGAG
>CAJTJY010000031.1:0-224 GCA_910576975.1 uncultured Lachnospiraceae bacterium | reverse complement strand
CTCGTACTTGAAAGACTGATCCCTCTCGCTAATAAGCTTTCCGCGTATGAGTTGGATGTTGGTTGCCTTATGGCCTCTCTCCGTATTTAGCACAAGGTAGTGGCGCTTATTAGCTGAGTGGTCTCCCAATCTAAAATTTTTCTTCTGAGGTGGCTTTATGTTTTTTGTTGGTATTGATATCGGTAAAAATAACCATGTCGCTTCCATGATGGATGAATCTGGCA
>CAJTJY010000030.1 GCA_910576975.1 uncultured Lachnospiraceae bacterium | reverse complement strand
ATATACCTTATTATTTATTATGTTTTTTGTTTCTTGTGGAAAATTTTTTTGATGTATATAAAATATGTAGGAATTTTCAGCAATTGAAAATATAATAGTTATGGTATTAAAATATCTTATACTTATTGAACATTAGTAGTTCAATAAGATATGATAATAAAAAAATTATGATTTTACGCCCATAAGCAAGTTTGGAATTGGAATTCTTTCTTGCTTTTTGAAAGGAGACCGTATGGAGGTCAGTACAAGGCGCTTCAACAGCGGTGAAGGTATTCGTTTTTCTATGAAAGGAACCATGATATGATAGGATTGACAGAGTTTGAACATCGGTATGGTGATCGGAATGATTATAAGGATTTAAAAAATCTTTTCCAGAGGATAAATTCAGATGAAGTCCATGTAGAGGCGGCTATTCCCTTTATGGTAAATGAGGATTTAAATAAAGCCATGGAACGATTTATTCTGCCAAGATGTGATTCTGGGGCGAAATATATCGATAATAACAGAGTTGACAAAGCATATAACGGAATATGTGTTGAAACGGCATGGGAGAATGTTTATGGATGGGAGGAAAGCTGGTTTGAGTATACAGTTCTTCTGTTGTCAGGGGAATTCCAGCCTGTTTTGGGAATCAGCAGGGAGAATGTGCGGTGGTTCCCAATGAAAGCGGCAGGTTACATAGAATTAGTGGGAAGAAAAATTTTAGCAACGGATTGGGCTGTCAGTATCCCTCTTATTATGGGAATATGGAATACGGCAGATTTACAGACTTGCTAGATGATGCAGAGTTTTGTTTACAAGCTGAAAAAATATTGGAATGCAGATCTGGAGTAAGTATCAAAGATATGAAAGATAAAATGGCTTTATCATCTGGAAAAGAACAAATAGCTGTTACAGGATTTCGGGATATATTTTATGATTACGATGAACCAAGAAGGTGTGATACATATTAGCGATTTCTGTATTAAATATGCACAGCCTTATGCAGTTCAGAAAATTATTGAAAATTTTGGATATAAGTAGTTTATGGATTAGAAAGATTAAGATAGAAGTAATAAAGCTGCCATAATAAGGATAGGTGATTTTATGGACAAAAAAATTCAGATTAGAAACAGTACTGTTGATTTTCTTGTATTTACAGAACAGAATGGGGAAGATGGTATAGAGGTCAGGATTCATGATGAAGATGTGTGGCTGACACAAAAGAGTATGGCTCAGCTTTTCGACTGCTCAACAGATAATATTAGCTTACATTTGAAAAATATTTTTGCCAGTGGAGAGCTGAGTCCAGAAGCAGTTACCGAGAAATCCTCGGCAACTGCTTCTGATGGTAAAAAATATAGGATGAAATTTTATAATCTTGATGCGATTATCTCTGTGGGTTCCAGTTTGTTACTATGTATCTTGATTATGCAGAAAGACAGGCGAGGCGGAAGACTCCCATGACAATGGAAGATTGGGCGAAAAGACTGGATATATTTCTTGAATTCAATGAGGAAGAAATATTGAGAAATAAAGGAAAGGTATCTGCTGAAATTGCCAAAAGTTTTGCAGAAAGTGAATTTGAAAAGTATAGAGTTATTCAGGATGGGTTGTATCAAAGTGATTTTGATAAATTATTGTTGGGAATTGATAATGGGGAGTAGGGGATTTTAGCTTTGAAAATAACTTGGCAATAACTTCCCATCAATTTTTACTGTACTTAGCAATAATTTCCCATCACCCTAACGGAGTTATGCGGGTTTGCGGACTTTTGACCTCTAAAAAAGTGAAAAAAGTTCGTGATAATTACTTGACATCAGCGGGCTGGGGCGTGCTGTGTTTGAGGGATAGTTTGCCAGTTTGAAAAAATTTTATTGAAATTAAGAAAATCAAAAAGCATCTTTTCATTTGCCTAAAATAGTGATATAATGTATCCGATAATAAAGTAGAGAGTGTATCATGAACAGTATTTCTATACAATATGCAGCGCCTGACACTGACAGGGGAAATTGTGCCGAAAATAATTTTTAAATGGAATATCATTTTGGTAATATTTTTCTGGAGGGTTTTATTGAATTTTAGCTTGAATTAGAGTTACTTTTCTGATATACTACAATTACTTTATATTTAAAGTGCACAAAAAGCTGACTTTAAAAGAATAAGGACATTTCGATGACCTGATGGCTTGTAAAAGCTGCCTGGGATAAAGTATTTGTTTTCCATGGAATACAGTTTTGGGTGATGCTTTTGTCGGCATATCCTGCAAGGAGGATCGTATGAGAGGAGCTTCAGCCTTCAACGTTAACAAGATTTTAGGAGGTGATTCTTCAGAATTTGCGGAGTCTCTTTTCGTTTTTTGGAATTCTTCGGCAAGGTATTGTGCACGAGTATCAAGAGTTTGCTTTTAGGATTTGACAGGGAAGATGTTTTTAACATTGGGCGCTGTCTTTCAGTGTCTAAAGGCGAACTTTAATAAAGTATGTAACTATTAACCAGCACGCCGTTATAATAACGGCAAAAGCGCTGCAAGCGCTTGTGACAAGATTGTGAGAAACTATTGACAGTATGGACAGGTGTAAGAGGGGATTGCCTTTGAAAAAGCCTGCAACCATACCACCAAGAAAGAATAAGCCGAAGTTATAGGGATCGGGCTTATTGTGTAAGAGGTAATTGCTTATGAAAAAGCGTACAGTAACAAAGTTGTTGAGCTGCATGCTGGCATTTAGCATGGTAGCCACTGCTGCGCCTGTTACAGCATGGGCGGATGAGGTTCCGGCAGCCGAAGAGGAATTGGAAGATGCTGGAGAACAGCCTGTCGTTGACGACGAGGAAGAAGCAGCGGTTCAAGAAGACACAGAAAAAGTGCAAGAGGATATCAAAGAGGATGCAGTGGTAGAAGAGGCGGCGGTAGAAGAAGCTGCGGATGCAACAGAGACGGTTGCGGCTCCGGAAGAGGATAAGGCAAGGGCTGTTCCGTCTGACGGAGTAGCAGATGAATGGACACAGGATCCGGTGACGGTAAAAGGGGACGACACTGTTTTTGAAAAGATGCAGTTCTTGCATATTCAGTCTGGTTCCGCTAATGGTAATGATCCGACTAATGAAGCTGGATATCCGGCGTTGTTTGTCAATCCAAATACCTTTGATTTTACCAAAGACGGCTATTTTGAGTATGTGATCTGGCCGATGGAAGATGCCACACATACCCGTTTTGGCATCCGCTTTGGTTACGAGAACCCTGGAAAAGGATTATTCATTGGATATAATGGGGACGGATGGTACTGGCAGAAGTATGGGGTGGACGGAAATCCTTGGAGTAATAATGTAAAGGAAAGTTTGCCAGTAAAAGGAAAATGGAACGACAGAGTGCGTATAGACTGGACGGCGGACGGTAAGTTCAGCTTGACCGTTGGCGAACAGAAGATCTTTGAAGATGTTTCATGTGATATGGAACTTGGTGCAGAAGGAAAGATTGCTGTCAGCTGTGGAACATGGGGCTCGGCACGTACTCACGTGTACCTGAAAGGCATCTATTATTCAGGGCAGGAGGCAACAGAAGAAGGCAAGCATATCACAGGTACTGTTGCCGATGAGGATGGCAATCCGATTTCCGGCGCGCAGATAGCGGCAGGAAGATGGAAGACTGAGACAGGCGAAGACGGAACATATGACCTGGAAGTTCCCACTGGTTCGTATAGTCTCGCTGTCACCAAAGCTGGATATTTTGATACAACGGTAGATGTGGATATGAGTGAGATTGAGAGTATCGAAAAAAATCTTGTGCTCTATTCCAAGACGGTTGCTAATACGAGGACTTTGACGACCGATAAGATGGATGTCAAAGTGGCAGAGAATTTCCCGAGCATCGTTCAATATGATATGAAAGGTGATTTGGCTGGGAAAACTTTCTTTGGACAGCCGCAGAGCATCAAAGTGATCAAGATCAACGGCCAGCCGATAGGCGTTGGTAAAAATGATGTCAAGGCTTCCTTTACGGAGAATACGGCAACGTATGAAATAAAATTAAAAGATGAAACTGTAAATGTTGACTGCGTGCTTACGGCTGTTATCACTGCAGAAGGCAACACGGCATCTTTTGACATTACAAAAGTTAAGAACAATATGACAGAGGTGGATGACAATGGCTACGCGCTTTACCCAGTACAGTCCATTGAAATTCCGAACCACAATTTGCTTTCTGTTAACAGTGGTCAGCAAAACGCTCATTTGAAAGGCGCTAAGATGTCTTCCAACACCAGAATAAGCGGTGACAGAGCTTTTGACGTGGTAAAGGATATGACTCTTACCAACGGTGCGAGCACTGAGGACTTCATGTACGCATTTGTTTCCAACTCAGAGATGAGCGCAGGCTTGTGGAGTAACTCCGAGAACAGTGGTACCAATGTAGCGGCTTATATTGGGCAGGGCGGCGCTGATAATACACGTGTCATTGCAAGCGCTGTAACCGAGGGCGATGTAGCGACATTGGGCTTGTCCAGTGCAAAATGGTACTATGACAGAAGAGTCAGCACACCGGTAGTTGTTGGAAGCGATAATAAAGGCAACAGCACCACGGAAGAGCGTACATATGTCGTAGGTCATGACATCATGCCAAGCGCCAAAGTGGTAATTACTGGCGATGAGAATGGAGATGGAGGCATCGACTGGCAGGACGGCGCAGTGGCATTCCGTTCTATCATGCATAACCCGTATAAATCTGAGGAAGTGCCGGAATTGGTAAACTACCGTATCGCTATGAACTTCGGCAGCCAGGCGGCAAACCCGTTCCTGATGAACTTAGACGGCGTAAAGAGAGTATACCTGAATACCGAAGGCTTGGGACAGGGCGTCCTGCTGAAAGGATATGGCTCTGAGGGTCATGATTCCGGACATCCCGATTATGGCGATATTGGTAGTCGTATCGGTGGTGCGGACGATATGAACACGCTTCTGATAGAAGGCAAGAAGATGGGCGCATTGTTTGGCGTTCATGTAAATGCCAGCGAGATGTATACAGAAGCGAAGGCATTCTGTGACGAGCTTTCCAGAGGATATAGCGGTATGTCGGTAGGATGGAACTGGCTTGACCAGGGTATCGGAATCAACGCCCGTTATGACTTGGCAACAAAATCCAGAGAAAACCGTTTCAAAGAGCTGCATGCTCAGGTAGGCGAGAATCTCGACTTCATCTATGTGGACGTTTGGGGCAATGGCGTAAACAATTCCGGCGGTGGCGGAGACAACTCCTATGAAGACGCATGGGCTTCCAGAATGCTCGCCCGCGAGATCAACCGTTTAGGATGGCGTATGACTACCGAATGGGGTCCCACCCAGGAGTATGATTCTACTCTGCAGCACTGGGCAGCAGACCTGGAATACGGCGGCTATGGGGCAAAGGGTGAGAACAGCGAGGTAATGCGTTTCTTGAGAAACCATCAGAAAGATTCCTGGGTTGCTGACTATCCAAGCTACGGCGGAGCAGCACAGGCTCCGTTGCTTGGCGGTCTTAACATGACGGATTTCGAAGGATGGCAGGGACGTACGAACTATAAGAATTATATTACCGTTATGTTCCGTCACAACTTAATCACCAAATTCCTGCAGCATTATCAGGTAGTAGATTGGAAAGATGCAGAAGAAGCTGTAACTTTGCCGACAGGAGAGTCCTGGTTGCCTGAAAAGGAGATCACTCTGCGCAACACCAAGGATGCGGCAGATAATACAGAACTTGTAGTAACTAGAGATTCAACTAATTATGAGAATCTTGCAGAGTACAGAAGCAGAACCATTACCTTAAACGGCGTTAAGATCTCAGAAGGCGCGCCTACAGGCGGCGATGGAACCAATCCTGGAGACGAGACCTATTTGATTCCATGGAATTGGGACTGCAATGGTAAGACGCTTGCAGCGGACGACCAGAAACTGTATCATTGGAATACCAATGGCGGAACCACTGAGTGGACATTGACCAAAGACTGGACAGGGCTTTCCAGCGTAGTATTATACAAATTGACAGACGAAGGAAAGACAGACAAGAAAGAGATTCCAGTTGTAGATGGCAAGATCACTCTGACAGATATCGAGGCAGAAATTCCTTATGTAATTTACAAGGGTGAGAAAGAACCTCTGAAAGTAGACTGGCAGACGACAAAGTATGTCTATGACACAGGATTTAATGATACCGACGTAAACAGCCACAGAACTGTTAGTGGCACAGGAACAGCGTCAATCGTAGATAATGCTGTTGCTAACAACATGCTGAAGCTGGAAGGCGAAGTATCTGTAAGCACCAAGCTTACCAACCTCAAGAAGGGACAGAAATATGCGCTGTACGTAGGCGTGGACAATAGGAGCGATGCAAAGGCTCATGTAACTGTAAAATATGGCAAAAAGGTATTGGGAAGCAATTATGCTACCAGATCCTTTGCGCAGAATTATGTAGCTTCTGATCAGCATCATACCTCTTATTGGCGTCATACTGATGTTGGAACGGTATCTGGAACTGATGACAAGAGCAGCTGTTTCCAGAATATGTATGTATTCTTTACTGCAGAGGGCGGAACAGCAACCTTGAGCTTTGACCGCGAAGCAGGTGAAGGAGCTACGTATTTTGACGATATCCGCGTGGTAGAGACCACGATGGATCCAATTGTAAAGACAGACGAAAATGGCAATCCGACAGAATTGTTCAATGATTTTGAGGACAATGCACAGGGAATCTGGCCGTTTGTAATTTCTGACACAGAGAACGTAGAAGATAACAGAATCCATCTTTCTGAGCGTCATGGCAAGTACACGCAGGCAGGCTTTATGTCCAAGCAAATCGACGACGTTTTAGATGGCAACTGGTCTGTCAAAGTAAACGGACTGGCACAGCGCAATAACCTGATTTATCAGACGATTCCGCAGAACTTCCGTTTTGAGCCAGGGGAGACTTACCAGGTATCCTTTGACTATCAGATGGGCGGCGACAGAGTATACGAGCTGCGTCTGGGTGATGGAACGAACCGTAATGTAAAGAGCTGGGATATGTCAGCAGCAATCGGCAAGACCAAGCGTTTTAGCACAACTTTTACAGCAGGCGAGAGCGGAAATAACTGGATTGGTATCTTCTCTACCTCAAATGCGCCGCAGACTGGCGGTTATAAAGGCAACATCTTTAATTTTGCAGGTTATGCTGATTTCGTCCTTGATAATTTGAGGATTGAAAAAGTAGAAAAAGGCACAGGCATTTCCCTAAAAGAGACTTATGTAGTAGGAAATAGTGAAAAGGTAACAGAGCCCATTCAACTGGAAGTAGAATTCCCAGAAGGCGTAGATAAGAACACTGACGTAGTATGGACTTCCCTGGATGAAGACGTAGCTCTGGTAGACAGCAATGGTTTCGTAAGATTTGTAGAGTTCGGAAGCGCTGGAATCCGTGCAACCGCTACGATCAATGGCAAAAAAGTTACTGCAGACGCAATAGTATATCTGGAAGAAATTTATTCCAGCCGCAATGAGGCGAAGAATGTTTGGGTTAACACAGAGGAGACTGCTTCAGAAAATGGCTCAGCTCGGAATGCATTTGATGGAAATTCTAGCACCATTTGGCATTCACAGTATAGTCCGACAAAATTTACAGTTTCCGAAGAGAACCCGGCAATTATCACTGTGGAATATGCGCAAGACGTTACAGCATTTGATACATTAGGAATCATGCAAAGAGGTGGCGGCGGCGTCAATGGTGTTGTTAAGAAATATAAAGTCATCGTTGGTAATGGAATTGACGAAGCAGGCGCTATCACAGATGTAACTTATGCATCAGATGTGATTACATCACAAAAGACAGGCAGCGGCGAAACAGAGCTGTTTGAAGTTCCAAAAGACGTAAAAGGCACTTTCCTCCAGATCCAGGTTCTGGAAGGACATGGAGGATTTGCAGCAATGGCTGAGGTATTAGGAGAAACAGTTCTCAGCTATAGGACGCCAGAGGCTGAAGCAGCTATGAAGTCCTACGAAGAGCAGATGACAGAAAACAAGGAAGTTACCAACGTAGCTCAGAACGACCTTAAAGAAACTCTTACAGAAATGGAAGAGATCTATGCTGGCGGAGAAAGCTTCTATTCTGCTGAGAGCTGGGCAGCGTTCGAGGCAGCATATAATCAAGCGCTCGCCTTAGAGAATTCTTCAAATCTGACAAGACTGCAAGAAGTAAAGCTTGCTTTGGAAAAAGCAAAGAAAAAACTTGTAGAACTGTCAGAGACAGAGAAGAGACTTGAGGTTGGTCTCAAAGCGCTTAACGCAGCACTTGAAATTGCAAAGCCAGTTTATGACAATGGCAAGAATGGATATTCTCAGGCAACCTGGGAGACCTTTAAAGATGCATATGAAGAAGCAAAAGCTAGCCTCAATTCTGCAGATGCAGACAAAGTAGAAACTATGAAAGAGTACCTTGTGAAAGCACAGGATTCTCTGAAGAGTCCTTCTGAAACAGAGAAGAAGATTGAAGCTGCACAGGAGAAATTGAAAGCGTCGATTAGCAAAGCGAAAGCTGCTTATGATGCAGGCAAGAGCAAATATACGCAGGCAAGCTGGGAAACATTCGAAGAAGCATATGTAGAAGCAAACAATGGTGTGAAGTCTGTCGGCATCTCCAAACTGGAGCGTTTGACAAGCCAGCTTGACAATGCGTTCAAGGGTCTTGAGGAGACACTGGCAAATGGAGATAAGATCACCATTAACAATGTACAATACAAAGTAACCAACGCAGCTAAGAAGACAGCAGTTGTTGTAAAGGGAACCAAGAAGAGCGTAACATCTGTTACTATACCTGCTACGATCACCATCAAGGGTGTGACTTGCAACGTTACTTCTATTGAAGCAAAGGCATTTAACAAATTTACAAAGCTGAAGAAAGTTACGATCGGTGACAATGTGACAGCGATCAAGGCTTCCAGCTTCGAGGGATGCTCAGCCTTGACAGAAGTAGTGTTTGGTAAGAAAGTTGCCAATATTGGTAAGAAAGCATTCTATAACTGCAAGAAGCTGGCAAAAGTACAGTATCTTGCAACCGGCATTAAGAAGATTGATACTCAGGCATTCAAGAACACAAGCGCTAAGATGAAAGTTACGCTTCCTAAGGGAACAGCCGCTAAGAAGCGTAACAGCATCAAGACGATGATGACGAAAGCCGGAATGAACAAAAAGGCGACTGTAAAATAAGCCGTCGCAGCTCATTAAGAGATAAGTGAAGTACCGCCTCGCTTTGGATAGCGATATCTGAAGCGGGGCGGTATTTTATATGAAAGGAAATCACTACAAGACGGCTCTTTGCTCATCAAAGCGTGCCGTTCCTCAAAGCCGAGGCAGGGCGTTAAAGTGAGCTTGCCGTTGAAATATGTACTTGTTTTTATATTGCCAGTGAAGTATAATTTTATTGAATATTAAGAAGTAATGCCTGCTTAAAAGATTATATTACTAGAACGTTAAGGAGGAAACGGTATGTACCATTGTCATGTATATGTTTATCTGCTGGGCAGACGGCACAGAGTATTTGAAGTTGTGAAAGATATTGCCCCGCTGGAGCATTTTACCCATGAATATATGGAAAGCAGTGAGAGTGAGAAAGCTTTGGCGTCAAAGGCGGATGTGATCATTGCCAATTTACAGGGGGTGGATGCAAAGGAGACGGTGAGGGAACTTGTTTTATGCAAGGCCAAAGAGGCAGAGCTTATATTGCTGGCAGAAAAAGAACAAGTCAGTGTTCTTGAGAGTGAGTTAGAAGGGATTGATGATCTATGGGTTAGTCCTATGTCAGACGAAGAAATTCGTTTTCGTTACTTAAAATGGCAGCGGGACTGTAAAATGCGCAAAGATTATTGGCAGGTCAGCCAGTACCTGGAAGCCACGATCAACAATGTTCCCAATCTCATCTGGTTTAAGGATAAAAACGGCGTTCATGAGAAAGTTAACGATAGCTTTTGCAAGATGGTGAATAAGACGAAACAGCAGGTGCAAGGACGCAGACATGCTTATATCTGGGATGTAGAACAGGATGATCCTGCCTGCATTGAGTCGGAACGGGAAGTAATGGAGGAACGCAAGACTTGTATTTCCGAGGAGTTAATTCAAACTGGGGCAGGTCAGCGGACGCTTACAACCTATAAATCCCCGTTGTATGACTTGGACGGCAGCGTCATGGGGACTGTGGGAGTGGGCATCGATGTGACAAGGGAACGTGAGTATGAGCGGGAAATCATCCAAAAGAATCGGACGTTGGAAAAGATTTTTACTACCATTGACTGTGGGGTAATGCGTCATACGCAAGATGGAAAGCAAGTGCTGAGCATCAACCGTGCCGCTTTGAAGATTTTGGGCTATGAGACGCAGGAAGAGATGATGGCGGATGGATTTGACATTGTTGCATCAAGCGTCGTGGAGGAGGACAGAGCCAGGATCACAGAATACATAACGGCCCTGGAAAAGGAGAATGAAAATATTAGCGTAGAATACCGGGTGCGGCATAAGAATGGCGAGATTCGGCATGTGATGGGCAATGTCAAGTTATTGTTAGAAGACGGAGAATTGATTTACCAGAGATTTCTTTTGGACTGCACCGCGCAGAAGCTTCAGGCGCAGAGGAATGAGAAGCGGGAGATGGAGCTGATCCAGGCGTTGAGCATCGATTACAGCATTGTCTGTTGCTTTGATTTGGATACGGGGCTTGGAATGCCGTTGCGCAATAATAACGAAGAAGGCCTCGCTTTTAAGCCGAATAATTCTGGCAGGATTATGTTTCAAAATTGTATCGAACGCTATATTCAAGAATTTGTCCATGAGGATGACAGGGAATTAATGGAACAGTCAGTTTCCATGGAAAATCTCAAGAAAGAATTGGCACAGAAAAATCCTCATATCGTTAATTACCGGATTGTTTTGCATGGCGAGACAAAATATTTTCGGTTAAAAGTAGTGCGGGCGGGAGAATGGAAAGAACGGCATGTGGCAGTCCTTGGATTTTGCAGCGTAGACGAGGAGACCCGCAATGAGATGAAGAAGAAAGACTTGTTGGAAAATGCCTTGTCCCAGGCAAACCGGGCGAGCAAAGCCAAAAGCGTTTTTCTCTCTAACATGTCTCACGATATCCGTACGCCGATGAATGCCATTGTGGGATTTACGGCTCTTGCGATTGCACATGTCAACGAAAGAGATCAGGTAGAGGAATATTTGAAGAAAATTATGAACTCAGGAAATCATTTACTGAGCCTGATTAATGACGTGCTGGATATGAGCCGTATTGAAAGCGGCAAGATTCATTTGGACGAAAAGCCTTGCAGCCTGCCAGATATTCTCCATAGTCTGCGCAATATCCTGCTGGCAGACATTCATGCCAAACAGTTGGAATTATATATTGATGCGGTGGATATTGTAAACGAAGAGATTTATTGCGATAAGCTCCGGCTAAATCAGGTTCTGCTGAATTTGTTGGGCAATGCAGTAAAGTACACCAAGGCAGGCGGCATTATCACTTTGCGAATCATTCAAAAACCTGGCGCGCCCTCTGGATACGCAGCTTATGAATTTATCATCAAAGATACTGGAATCGGCATGAGCAAGGAATTCGTATCGAACATCTTTGAACCATTTGAGAGAGAGAAAAGCAGTACGATCAGCGGGATCCAGGGAACCGGGCTGGGCATGGCGATCACTAAGAACATTGTTGACATCATGAATGGCACGATTGAGGTAAAGAGCCAGCAGGGAGTCGGGACAGAAGTAAATGTCTGGTTTACGTTCCGTTTGGATCCAGAGCTAAAGAGGCCCAAAGATATCCCGAAATTGAAGAATTGCAGGGCGTTAGTGGTGGACGATGACTTTAATACCTGCGACAGTGTCACAGACATGTTGGGACAGATTGGGATGCGCGCGGAATGGACCTTATCAGGAAAAGAGGCATTATTGCGCACTCGTCAGGCGGTTTCCAGAGGAGACGTCTATACGGTATATGTCATTGACTGGATGCTGCCAGATATGAACGGCGTGGAAGTCACGCGCAGGGTCCGCAAGGAAATGGGGGAGGATGTGCCGATCATCCTTTTGACGGCGTATGACTGGCTGGAGATCGAGGAAGAGGCAAAGGAGGCCGGAGTTACAGCTTTTTGCAGTAAGCCGTTGTTTGCCTCTGAACTGAGGGACTGCCTGTATTCGATTGTGGACGGCAGAGAGAAAGAAACAGATTACAGTGTTAAAAAACGTCATACTGGGCGCATTCTGCTGTCGGAAGACAATGAGCTCAATCAAGAGATTGCGATTGCAATTTTAGAAGACGCAGGTTTTTCTGTGGAAGTGGCAGGAAACGGGCAGATTGCCGTAGAGATGTTGAAAAAATCTCAACCCGGGTATTATCAGCTTATACTGATGGATGTGAGGATGCCCGTGATGAACGGCTATGAGGCTACCAAGGCAATCCGTAGCCTTGAAAATAGAGAATTGTCATCGATCCCCATTCTGGCAATGACTGCCAATGCCTTTGAGGAAGACCGTCAGGAGGCGTTAAAGAGCGGTATGAACGGTCATCTGGCGAAGCCGATCAATGTGGAAATGCTGTTTGATACATTGAGTAAAATATTGTCATAAGCGTTCCGTGAGGGCAAACGCCTGCAGTGAGAAAGGGGCTGTTGCACGAATGTATTTACCCGTTTAAAAGGTTTCCATTGCAAAGCAATGCAAACAAAATGCACAAAGATTATCTTGGGAAGCTAGCTTCCCAGAATAATTTTGTGCATTCTGTCTTTGCCGCATCAGCGGCAAGACCTTTTGAACAAGCAAATACATTCGTGCAACAGCCCCTTTTCGTTACAGGCGTTTTTACCATAGAATTAAAACAATATGCGCAGGGTCTGCCCCAGTAAAGCGAGAATGGGATTTGAAGAGAGCTTGTATGTTATAAAATGATAATGTTATTGCATTTCATATCTTTGCCTAAATCGTATATTTTTCCAGATTCAATGCCCACGACTTTAGGCCTTAGGATATAGCCCGAATTGTTTTCCACGACTTTTGCCTGCTCTCCGTTGCTGAGCTGGACAATGGAGTCCACCGGATAGAGAATCATACTTTCCATAAAACTTTTCATTACAGCCCAATCCAGTTCCTGCGTCATCGACATGATCATTTCTACAGCGTCTCTCTGAGAAAAAGCTTTCTTGTAAGGGCGGGCAGTGACAAGCGCGTCGTAAATGTCTACCACAGAAAGGATCTTTGCAAAAGGATGCATTTGCTTGTCCGATACACCCATCGGGTATCCGGCGCCATTGACTTTCTCATGGTGTTGCAGGACGCCAAGCAGCACCTGGTTTGAGACGCTATCTTTTTCTTTTAATATTTTATAGCCATATACGGAGTGCTGTTTCATGACTTCAAATTCTTCCTCAGTGAGCCGTGCTGGCTTGTTTAAAATCTCATTGGGAATTTTAGATTTGCCTAGGTCGTGGAGGAGGCCTGCGACGCCGATTTCAAAAATCTGATTCTCTTTTAGTCCATGCTGCTTGGCTACGATCATAGACATCGTTGCCACGTCTACGCTGTGCTTAAACGTATATTCGTCGCTGATCTTGAGCGCCCCGATATCAACGGCAATGGCGTCATTATCTGAAATGGCGCGCATCAGATCATTGGCAATATTATTAGTAGTATCGGTAAAGTCTTGGGATTCCGTGTTGTTATAGAGATATTGTATGCCCTGTGCCACTCGTTGCTTCACGCTTTCGGATAATTTTACCTTGGCATGGTCGTCCACGCGTACTTTTTCAATGACGCTTTGCGCCAGAGGGGATATCTCGATGTCCTCTGGATCTTCTTCTCCTTCCCGGATATAAATGCTGGTTATGCCAAGTTTTAATAAAGAGTCTATTAAATAATCGTTCAAAACGGCGCCCCGGGCAATGAGGATGCGCCCCATCCGGTCTATGATAGCCTGATCAATCTTCATGCCTTCTTTTACAGACCTCGTTCTGACAAAGGTTCTTTTAATCAAAATGTTACCCCTTTCTTGATGGCGGAAAAGCTTTCCGGGCTGATGACGTGCTCAATCCGGCAGGCGTCTTCTGTGGCAATTTTCTCGTCTACGCCGAGGCTGACCAGCCAGGAAGAGAGAAACTGATGGCGTTCATAGATGATTTCGGCGATTTCTTTTCCCGTCGCTGTGAGCGTAATGTATCCCGCTTCTGATACCACAATATGTCCGTTCTCTCTAAGATGCTTCATGGCGACGCTGACGCTCGATTTTTTAAAGCCGAGGGCAGCGGCGATGTCTATGGAGCGGACTGCGGGGAGCTTTTGGCTCAAAATAAGAATAGTCTCCAGATAATTTTCAGAAGATTCCGTGCTTTTCATGGCAAAACCTCCTATCTCTCTAGCAGGATGCAATCGCTGCTAAAATCAGAGTGCATTGTTATATTTAGTATACTGAAAGACTTAAAAAATAGCAAATGATTTTTGTCAAACTGTATAAAAATAGGAAAATTCTGTAACAGTTATGAGCGCAGTAATTGCTTAATGGCATGGGTTCGTGTAAGAAAGAATCTAAGAAAACAGCAGGATTATTTTCTGGATTGCAGGGCATACTTAAAAAAAGCGATAAGTAAATATGGATAGTGGCATGACGGCAAGCCTGATGCGAAAGCCATATAATTTATTGCGGCAGAAAAGGAGTGTGTGAAATGAATCGTTATTTATGTGAACCATGCGGTTATGTATATGATCCCGAAGTCGGAGATCCAGACCATGATATTCCAGCAGGGACGGCATTTGAAGATTTGCCAGACGATTGGGTATGCCCCTGGTGCGGTCTTGGCAAAGAAGTTTTCGTAAAAGAATAAAAAGGAAATGCCTCTAAACTGAGAACTTGCTTAAGGCAGATGGTTTAGAGGCGTTTTTATTACTTTTGATGATGCAAAATTTGAAATTCCCCATTTTGCAACTCATAGTGCCAAAGGGTGTCGCACGAAGATATTTACTTGTTCAAAAGGTTTCCATTGCAAAGCAATGCAAACAAAATACACAAAAGTCATCTTGGAAAGCTAGCTTTCCAGAGTGATTTTTGTGCAAGATCTTTTGGCACTATAATATCGGCCATTATAAAAAAATGGAGAAACTCAAAATACAAAATTATTGCAGTCTGATACTTTAATATGCTATAATGCTGTTATAATTAGTTTTCAGATGGCTCCAAGGACAGGCTCTGGAGACGGCGCCAATTTTAGAAGAGGCCATGGAGAAGCAATTCCTCAAGATGCTGAAGGAGCTTTGCAGATCAGAGAATGTACTGGACCGGCTTTATGATGCAGAGGAAATGGCAGGCGTTTTTGTTTAAGTAGGAAGCCTGCCTTTTTTACTTTATTGAGGGGCGGCAAAATTAGGCGATCCTTGATTATGATAATAGGAGGATTATAGATGAACATATGGCATGACATTCAAGAAGACAGGATTATTCCCACGGATTTTATATCTGTAATTGAGATTTCCAAGGGAAGTAAAAAGAAATATGAGTTGGATAAGGAGACAGGGATGCTTTCTCTTGACCGTATTTTGTTTACGGCGACTCATTACCCTATGAATTATGGATTTATTCCAAGGACATATGGGGACGACAAGGATCCGCTGGACGTGCTGGTGCTCTGCTCTGAGGCTATCGAGCCTTTGACGCTAGTGAGGAGTTACCCGATCGGCGTAATTAAAATGGAAGACGGCGGAATGGGAGATGAGAAAATTATCGCCATTCCTTACGGAGATCCTACATACAATGGATATAAAGATATCAGTGAGCTTCCGAAACACGTTTTTGAGGAAGTCAGACATTTTTTCTCTGTCTATAAGAACTTGGAGGGAAAAGACACCGTGGTAAAAGAAGTTGGCGGAGCCGTTGTCGCAGTGGAAGTGATTGAAAACTGCATCAAGAATTATAAGAAAATGTTCACCGAGGAAGAGGCTCGTTAGTATGCGACATGCTTTTATTTTGCGGAGCTTTATCAGATACAAATATGATTTCTATATATGGAGGTAATCACTACATAGTGGGAAAAAAATATGGCAACATTAAGAGAATTGGCAGATATTACAGGATATTCCATCGCTACCATTTCTAGAGTGTTAAATGAGGATGATACTTTAAAGGTAACAGATCATACGCGGAACTTGATCCTGGAAGCGGCTGGAAGGGTGGCTTATCCAAATAGGTACAATATAGAAAGAAAGGCCGACGTCAAAGAACATTTGAAACTTGGAGTTGTGGAGATGGCAACGCCAAGGGAGTCAGAAAAAGATCCTTATTACTTATATTTCAAAAATAATTTAGAAAAATGTTGTTTTTCTAATGGAGTGGAGACATTTGCGATGCAGTATGATGCCAGGGAAAGATGCTATCGCAGCGCTGCAAACAGAGAACTGGATGGAATTTTGGCCATCGGGCAGTTTTGCGAGGAGCAGATTGAGGCAATGAGAAGATGCACTTCTCAAATTGTATTTTTGGAGTCCTCCCCGTTTCCAGAGGAATTTTGCAGCGTTATTCCAGATTATGAAGTGGGCGTCCGCCAGGGCGTGGATTATCTCATTGCCCAGGGGCATCGTAAAATCGTGTTTGTCGGACCGGAATTTTCCACAGATTCCACTTGCCGTCAGGTGCCAGAACCGCGCCGCAAGTGTTTTTCGGAATATTTGTCTCAGTGTGGGGAAGACATGGACGGAATTTTGATAAATACAGAGAGCCAGGGAGCAGATGTCACGGAGAATATCATAGAATATGTGAGAGGGTTCAAGGAAGAGGAGGAAAGACCGACGGCATTTTTTGCATACAATGAACCGACAGCGCTAGGGGTTCTTAGGGCTTTGCAGATTGCTGGTTATCAGGTGCCACAAGATTTCAGCATCATGAGTTACAATGACACAGTTCTAGCAACTGTGACGCGGCCGCAATTGTCTGGAATTCGTATCCATATTGAGGAAATGGTTAAGAATGCGGTATGGCTGATGGATAGGATCAACCGGGGTCAAGATGAGATTCCGCTAAAAATATTGGTGCCGTCTACCCTGGTGATACGAGAAAGCGTAAAGCCAGTCTATCCATTTTAGGTTCTTTCAGCATTTGACAACGTTCATAACATAGGGAGGATTAACATGTATAAAATAATGACCCCTGGGCCGACCCAGGTAAAGGAAAATGTGCGTCTTGCAAGGGCAAAGGAATGTACCAACCCTGATTTGGATCTTGCGTTTGTGGAATTTTATAAAGAAACTTGCGAGCTGCTGAGCCGTCTGCTCTATACGCAAAATGAGACGTTGATCTTGGGGGGAGAAGGCATTTTGGGCTTGGAGGCTGCCTGCGCATCCCTGACTGAGCCGGGGGACCATGTGCTGGTGCTGGATAACGGCGTGTTTGGAAAAGGCTTTGCAGATTTTGTTTCCCTGTATGGGGGCGTACCCAGGCTCTATACCGTGAATGGCAAAAAGCCGATTGACCCTAAGGAGCTGGAAGCCTTTTTGGAGAAAGAGCATGATTATAAATATGCGACGCTGGTACATTGCGACACGCCCAGCGGCATATTGAATGACGTCAGCGCTTTATGTCCGTTGTTAGATAAATACGGGATTCCCACAGTGGTGGACTCGGTTTCCGCCATGTTTGGGGAGGAAATACGGGCGGATGACGCTAAGATTGACATTTTATGCGGCGGCTCCCAGAAAGCCGTTTCTGCGCCTCCAGGTCTGGCTTTCGTCACAGTCAGCAGTAGGGCGAAAAAGATAATCGCAGAGCGCAAGGCGCCGATTGCGTCTTTCTACGCAAACCTCAAGGTGTTTGAAAATTATTACCAAGAAAAATGGTTTCCCTATACGATGCCGATCAGCGATATTTATGGACTCCGTGCGGCGTTAGAAAATATTATGGCAGATCAAGATATGCGAAAGCGTCATGCAAGGATTGGAAACGCATGTCGCAAGGCGTTGACGGACGCAGGACTGAAGCTTTATCTGGAAAGCGGATTTTCGAATACGGTAACCGTGTTTGAGGTTCCCAAAGACGTTCTGGGCGGGGAGATTTTGCGGAGCATGAGAGAAGATCATGGCATTCTGCTGGCAGGTTCTTTGGAAGGCTTGCAAGGCGAGGTGATCCGCATCGGTCATATGGGAAGCAATGCCAATCAAGAAGATATGACTGAGACCATGGAGGCGCTGGATCGTACATTGCGCAATTTGGGAGTTTCCCTAAAAGAGGATTTGGGCGAGAGGTTCCGCTATTATTTATAATTGGTACTGCGGCGTCGGACAAAGCTTATTTGAGTTTCCCCATTTTTTAAAATAGCCGATATGCTAGTGCCAAAAGGTCTTGCCGCCCATGCGGCAAAGACAGAATGCGCAAATTTATGTCTTGTAATTTATGTTAGTGCGACAGCTCCTTTGTGATGGAAACACTTTGCACATAAAAGCGCTCTGAAAAGCTAGCTTTTCAAGCACTTTTTGTGCGAGATGTCTATGCTGCCAAAGGCAGCAAGACCTTTTGGCACTATGAATTGTAAAATGGGAACTCAAATTTCAAAGAAGGATTGACATATTGTGAAACTTGTGAGATAGTAAGCAGATAAGGGAATATTGCCGCACGACGCAGGGCAGTTTCTTTATATTTACATAGGAAAGCAGGAGCAGATATGTCAACCATAGATAAAATCAAAGATTTAAAGAAACAGCGGGACGCAGTGATATTGGCGCATTACTATGTCGATGACGAAGTGCAAAAAATCGCCGACTTTGTGGGGGATTCCTTTTATCTAAGCAAGATAGCCGCTGCCGCAGAGGCCAAAACGATTTTGTTTTGCGGGGTATCTTTCATGGGAGAGAGCGCTAAGATACTTAGTCCTCAAAAAACAGTAATTATGCCTGATTTAGGGGCGGACTGTCCCATGGCCCATATGGCGGATCCCGCAAAGATCGCCCAGATGCGCAGGGAATATCCAGATTTGGCGGTGGTGTGTTATATTAATTCTACGGCGGCGTTGAAAGCTTGTTCTGATGTGTGCGTGACTTCTTCCAATGCATTAAAGATTATAAAGGCGCTCCCCAACCGAGACATTTATTTTATTCCTGATGAGAATCTCGGGAGATATGTAGCGTCGAAAGTGCCGCAAAAGCATTTTATTTTTAATGATGGATTCTGCCATGTGCATAAGGAGATTACGGCGCAAGATGTAAGGCAGGCAAAGAAAGCGCATTCAAAGGCTGAACTTTTGGTACATCCAGAATGTACCCCGGACGTGACAGGCATTGCCGACTATATTGGAAGTACCTCTGGCATAATAGATTATGCGACAGAAAGCAAAGCGGAGGAATTTATTGTCTGCACAGAGCTTGGAGTTTTATATGAACTGAAGCGCAAAAATCCACGCAAGCGTTTTTATCCAGCAAAAAAGCAGCAGTGCTGTCCAGATATGAAGCGCATTTCGCTGGAAAAGGTGGCAGAGGCATTGGAACAGATGTCCAATGTCGTTGAGATGGAAGAAGAAATCAGGCTTCTTGCCAAGAAGCCCTTGGAGCGGATGTTAGAACTTGGGCAGTAGACACAGCAGAGGTGAAGTGCGCGCACAGCCAGCCCTAGGCGTCAACGTTTGTCAGACGCCATAAGGAATGTCATGGCATGGTACGGCTTTTCTCAAGAATGCTGACATAGGGATAAACGTTATGGAATCCGTTTGCTGCGGCAAAGAGGAAATATGCCATCCCAAATAACAAAAACAGAATCAGGATGCGGCGGTAAGTCAGAATTGGCTTGCCGTCGCATTTGCTTATGATGATTTCTGGAATGGCGATCAGAGAAAAGACAAAAGGGTAGACGGCAAACCGTTCCAGAATAAAATGCTTTGTGATAAAGAGGCTGATCACGGCTTGGGCAAGGGCGCTGTTTAGAAAGAGGTTTCTAAGCGACGGATCCTGAATCCGTTTGCGGAACAGGTATATCAGCAGGCAGTACAGAAATGGAAAAATCACATAACGAAATCCGTTGGCATTCCAGAAATAAGTGCCTTGATAGTTGCCATATTTTATAGGAAGCAGAGGCTTGACCAGGCAAAAGAGCGGCTCAAAAAAGAGGTATGCCATCGCAGTAAGCGCTGCCAGCCAGGTCAGAGTCTTTCTGTCAAGCTTCATTGGAAGAAGAAAATATAAGGGAAATACGAACAGCAGAGAGTTATGGAACAGTCCGCCGACAAGGATCAAGGCAGTAAAGGGCAGGATTTTTCTTTTTTTCAGGAAAGGGAAGGCAAGAATGAAAAAAGCAGTGGCAATTGACTGGCGCATCAAGTTCATGTTGTATGCCAAAAACTGCAGGCAGATGTAGAGGTAAACGCTGACCCAGGGGATCCTGGAATAACGGTAGATGAACTGCATGGCGCAGGCCATCAAAAAAACATTGATGATTACCAGAAACATAGGGTAACTCAAGCCAGCCAGGGAGCAGATCTTACAGAGAAGAAAAAAGAGAGGTTCCATCCAGTAGACCCGGAGAATCAGCGAAAACGACCATTCGCCTGCCCAGCCATAGATCGAGCGATAGGAAAAATAATCAAAGCCGATGGCGTACCGGAAAGAAGCGAGGCACACAAGTAGCAAGAAAGAACCAGCCAAATACAGAGAAACGGTGCGGCGGTTCGCATCCTTTTTCATGGAAATATAACCAATCCCTGTAAGCATGAAGATTGCAAAATAGTAAACAGCCATAAAATCCTCCTCATGAAAAGCATCCAAGAACGCTGCAGCGTTCTTGGATATATACTATAAAATAGATGCCGTTATTGGTTTATCTTAGTTTTGTAGAATCTGAAAACGATGTCCGCTGCAGATTATTCAGTTCCAGATGTTTTGCTTACTACGAAAGTCGGGGTCACGTTAAATGTTCCAGTGTCAGATACTTCCTGCCCCAGGGTTCCTACCACATAGAGGGCGCCTTCCTGGTTTGAATTTAAGATCAACACGTTCATATCCTGCTTCTGGTTTGCTTTCAGCCATCTTGCACGGGATAAGTCTGTGGGCATTTCATTGTCTGCCTCTTCTTCTTTTAAGCCAATGGCGATCTGATTTCCGCTGACTGTTCCAGTATTGCTCCATTCGACATTGTTTAATTTGCTTAAGTCTACCTTGGTATAGGTGACGTCAATCCGAACAGGGATGTTGGAATTGTTCTTCATATTGATTCTTGGTGATATAACCTTGTTCTGCGTCGAAAGGCTGTTGCTGATGTTGAATGGAACAAAGGTCGGCATGGTAACAGAGAGGATCGAAGGTTCTACCGTACCCATCATCTCCATCTGTCCGGAACCGCCCACAGGAATGTCTTTGGTAGACGTGGCATAGGAAACTGTTGGAAAAAGCAGGGCTGCTGACAAGATAAGCTGTAAAAATAATAATTTTTTCTTCATAATGTATACCTCCTCTTGCGGCATCTATCTCAGTATCAGAGTGAGTCGGGAGCGGTCAGTTTTGCACCGTCAAGGTGATCTGGGCTCCAGTCTGTCCAATGTATTCTCCGCTTGTCTCGTCATAGGCTAAGAAATAAGCGGTGGCGTTATAAGTCCCCTTTTCCAGAACTTTGTCTAATTTTACGGAGTCAATGTAAGATCCCGGTTTCAATAATTTGGAAGCGTAAATTTCCTCCTCTGTCTTGTCGAGAATGATACGCACCTTTATTAGCTTGGCGTTGTTTCCAGGATTTTCAACCATCAGGTTTCCCTTGGAGGTGCCGTTGAGAAAGACGGGGGAGGTATTGATGGAAAATGCGATCATGCTGCGATCCAGTATTTCCTGCAGTTCCTTTCGTCTCTGGTCAATGTCTACCCCAGGCATGATGCCGGCGGTGGCGTTGTCGTCATATTCTAAGTTGTTATTGTTCTTTTTTGTGAAAAGAAAATAGCAGACCAATACAGTGATTAGGAGCAGCAGCAGAATCGCAATTGCAGTTAAAATTCGTTTTTTTCGTTTGCTCATGAAACAGTTTCCTCCTTTGTGTTTGATAACAGAATAATTTATTGTTGATTTTTTATATTATAAGTCGAAAATATGGAAAATTCAAGAAAAATTATCCGACAATTTTCAATAAAATTCGACATATTCAGACATTTTATACAATTATTCTATTATTTAGAATAATTTGCGGTTTAAGACAAGGGGAGGATCCCGTCGCTTGGCGGGACGTAAAAAGCGGTCAGACCGCTCGTTTTGGAGTGATCGACCGCTTTGCGTTATTTGGATGATAAAGTTGATACACTGATATGTTCTGGAGACAGCCATCGTCAGGATGTCATTGTTTTTGATAAATGCTTGCCAGAAATATATCTGGCGAGATATACGAATGGCGTGTCGGCAAGGCTGGTGACAATGAAAATGATGTAGCTGGAAAGGGTGATCCAACCAAGCGTGGAAATATCATAGGTGCCCAAGAAAGCGCCAAATGTAAAGAGAACGGCGTTAAGGAGCTGAGATACCAGCGTGGAACCATTGTTGCGAAGCCACAAGAATTTTTTGCGGTCGCCAAAATGCCTGCTGGTAAATTCCCACCATTTATGATATGCCCATACATCAAATAACTGGACTGCCGCATATACGGCGATTCCTACCAGCATCAGCCTTGGGGTATTGGAAAATACGGTGCGGATGGCGGGAAAGGCAAAGTCGTTTTCGTTGGGAGCATAAAGCATCCAGGACTGACTGATGAGGATAAATGTTATTGATGTAGCGATTCCCATCCACACCGCAGTCTGCGCCTGTTTTTTCCCGTACAGCTCGCTTAAAATATCAGTCACCAGGAACGTGGAGGCAAACAAGATGTTTCCCAGGGTCATTTCCATCCCAAACGCATTTACTAGAATCAGCACTTCGATGTTTGCTGCGATGGTTGCCACGATTGTCCAAAGGTATAGTCCTTGTTCTTGAAACAGTCGAAACAGCACGATGACGATTGTGTAAGTAAGGATCAAAGATAAGATTAAAAGGATTTCATTTTGCATTTTCTACGACACCTCCTACGCCGAACGCAGTATTTTCCATTAAAATATCCACCCGGGGATCTTGAATATATTTGGGGTAAAGTTCTCTTGCAAAGATCTTGATAATCATGGGATCTGGCTTGACAGGCCTGCGGTTTTCCTGCATGATATTGATGCATACCCGTTCAAAGTTAGCAAGACCGGTTTGAATATCCTGGTCCATGCTTTTAGCCGTCTGTCCGGGGATTCCCTGTAACAGGCATACTTCGTCAAAATATGCTGCCAGTTCGGCAGGGTTGTCCGTATCAATTCCCTTATCCAGGTAGCTCTCTCGGAACAAGGCATCAAACGTTTCCACGCCTGTTTTGATTTTTAGCTCTATGCCAAGGGATGCAAAACGATTGCGGAAATCAAAGATAGCGTCACGGTGCCTCCAATGGCATTCAAAATGTAGCTGGGAAATTTGTTTTTCCTGGCAGATTTGTTCAATCAGAGAGAGCGTTTCGCTGTCAAGGTCCACAAAGCTTCCAGAGTTGATCACTTCCAGTTTGTGGTGGATTCCGGTCACCTTCAAAAGCTGTTCTTGATTGAGGGCATAATTCGCAGCTTCATCCTCTGAAGAATCTAGATGGTAGTCGCAGAAGCGGCAGCGCCTCCAACTACAGCCTGTTCCCCGCAGCATAACGATTTCCCGGGGATTTTTTTCGTTGATTACCGCATAGCGGCATGGGTTAAAATGTTCCATAAATGTTCCTTTCTGATGCATGGCGATCGTGCCCATAAGATAAAAAAAGACACATAAGTATTTATGTGCCCAAAAACAAAAACGGCATATCCCTGCGCAATGGCACAGAAAATAACCGTCTCTTTCATCCCTAGTTTTGTTTAGAGACAGGATGGTCACGAACTGTCTTTTGGAGTAATAAGTTCCGGCATTAATTATACTATGGCAGTTTTGAAATTGCAAGAGTCTTTTTTGTGACATAATTATAGGATGCCTTGACAGCAACGCAAGCAACCGGCTGAGTTGACAAGCGGTCAGTACGCGAGTATAATCAAAAGGTATCAAATGTACGGTTTATATAACGGTGTCAAGTGAAATTTTTAGAAAGACAATGCGCCATGGAAAAGAAGAACAGCCAGAGAATTCCCAATGAGCGAAAGGAATATTACAGAGATATCGGCGGCAAGAAATTACGGCTTGGTTATACGACCGGAAGTTGTGCGGCGGCTGCCTCCAAAGCGGCCGCTTTTATGTTGCTAACAGGCAGGCGGCTGGATCAGGTATCTCTTCTGACGCCGAAAGGGATATCCTTGCATTTGCAAGTGCTGGATATCATTATCGGGAAAGAGGAGGTATCTTGCGCCATTCAAAAGGACGCCGGGGATGATCCAGATATCACCGACGGCGTCCTGGTTTATGCGAAAGTTTGCAAACGTCGTCCGCCTTCTGGGGATCCATGCTTCCAGGAAGAAAATTTTGCGGAATCGGGTTTTCAATCGCAAAAAGGCGCAGAAAAGCCCCGCATCCGCATTTCAGGCGGCGTAGGCGTAGGCGTTGTCACAAAGCCCGGCCTGGATCAGCCTCCTGGAGCCGCCGCTATCAATCAGGCGCCAAGAAAAATGATTACAGACGAATTGCAGCGGATTTGTCAGGAATATCATTATAGCGGAGGCTTGGAGGTGGAGATATCCGTGCCCCAAGGGGAAGCGCTGGCACAAAAAACCTTTAATCCCAGGCTGGGCATTTTGGGAGGGATTTCTATTTTAGGAACCACGGGGATTGTGGAGCCGATGAGCGAGTCAGCCCTGGTTTCTTGCATTCGCCTGGAAGTAAGCCAGCAGGCGGAGCTTGGCAGGAAGAGCCTGGTGGTTACCCCGGGAAATTATGGCCAGACATATCTAAAGGAGCATTTTCCCCTTTCGTTAAGCCAGGGAATCAAATGCAGCAATTATGTGGGGGAAACGATTGATTTTGCGGCGCAGCTTGGCATAGAAAATCTCTTGTTCGTGGCGCATATCGGGAAGTTTATCAAGGTTGCCGGAGGCATATTTCAGACGCATTCCCAATATGCGGACGCCCGTATGGAGATCCTGACCGCCAATGCCGTGCTTGCAGGAGCTGGCCAGCCCTTGCTCACAGAATTGATGCAGGCAGCGACGACGGAGGAGGGTATTTTGATTCTAGAACGGGCTGGCTATCTGCAGCAGACCATGAAGCATGTCACGGCGCATATCCAATCTCATTTAGAACGGCGCTCGGCGGGAAGGCTGCAGATTGGAGCGGTGATATTTTCGAGCAAGATTGGATCATGCAGGCAGGGAAATGGGGAATTGGGGCGAACAGCACATGTGCAGGAAATCATTGAGAAGATCAGGATAGAAACGGAACGTCAAGAGAGGTTTCAATTAAAAAACAGATAGGAGAATCAAATGAGAGGCAAGTTATACGGAATCGGCGTGGGACCAGGAGATCCAGAACTGCTAACGCTTCAGGCAGTGCGCCTCATTCGCTCATGCGACGCTGTGGCAGTGCCTGGAAAGAAAAAGGAAGAGACGACAGCATATCAGATCGTGCTTCAGGCAGTGCCGGAAATCTGCAACAAGGAGTGTCTTGCGCTGGACATGCCTATGACAAAGGACGCAACAAAGCTGGAAGCCAGCCACAGTGCGGCATTTGCGATCTTAAAAGTGGCGCTGGACCAAGGAAAGGACGTGGCGTTTCTGACCTTGGGAGATCCCTGTATTTATTCTACTTATATTTATATGCACCAAAGGGCGGTAGCGGCTGGATATGAGACGCAAATGATCAGCGGGATTCCTTCCTTTTGCGCAGCGTCAGCCAGATTAAACCAGGGGTTAGTGGAAAAATCACAGATGCTTCATATCATTCCGTCTATTTACGGCATAGAGGAGGGATGGAAGCTGCCGGGGACCCGGGTGCTGATGAAAACAGGAAAAAAGCTGCGGCAGGTAAAAGCGCGGGCACAGCAGGAAATTTCTCAGGGCAAGCAATTACAGGTTTCCATGGTAGAGAATTGCGGCATGGAAGGCGAACGTATTTACCAGGACGCCAAAGAGCTGCCAGAAGAGGCAGGATATTATACGCTTCTGGTTATAAAGGAGGAGACATGATTTATTTTGTTGGCGCTGGGAGCGGCGCGCCGGATCTGATCACGGTGCGGGGACAGAAGCTTTTGCAGCAGGCAGACGTGATTATTTATGCAGGCTCTTTGGTGAATCCCAAGCTTCTTTGGCAAAAGAAAACGGAATGCAGGGTGTATGACAGTGCAAAGATGACCTTGGAGGAAGTGACGGCAGTCATGAAAGAGGCAGAACAAGAGGGCAAGTCCACGGTGCGTCTTCATACCGGAGATCCCTGCCTCTATGGGGCGATCCGGGAGCAGATGGACGTGCTGGAACAAGAACAGATCCCCTATGAGTACTGTCCGGGCGTCAGTTCCTTTTGTGGCGCGGCGGCGGCGCTGAATCTGGAATATACGTTGCCGGGGGTGTCCCAGAGCGTGGTTATCACGAGGATGGCAGGAAGGACTCCCGTGCCAGCGAGAGAGGAGATTGCCTCTTTTGCGGCGCATGGCGCCACGATGGTGATATTTTTAAGCGCCGGAATGCCAGAAAAGCTTACAGAACGTCTACTGGAAGGGGGATATCAGGAAGATACCCCTGCCGCCATTGTCTATAAGGCGACTTGGGAGGATGAAAAGGCTTGTCTATGCACGGTGAAGACTCTTGCAAAGACGGCGCATGAGCATGGAATCCATAAAACGGCCTTGATTATCGTCGGGGACGTGGTAAGTCACAGAAGCTATCAGAGAAGCGACTTGTATCGCCCTGGGTTTGAGACAGGATTTCGCAAAAGGAAGAGGGAATGAAGAGATATAGAAAAGAAGATGGGAAAATTAGCCATTTTTTGAAAAGCGGCAGGGGAAACGGGAAAGAAATCTGTGCCGCTGTCATAAGCTTTACCGATCGGGGAAACCAGCTTGCGGCACAGATATCCACGGCGCTGCAGGATTGTGCCAAAGTAAAGACGCAGGACAGCCGCCAGTTGTGTTATCCGTTAAAGGAATGGTGCCAGCGCTCTTTTGCGAGCTGCCAGCTTTTGGTTTTTGTGGGAGCCGTGGGGATCGCAGTGCGGCTGATTGCAGAGTTTATCCAGGATAAGTATCAAGATCCAGCGGTGCTGGTGATTGATGAGCTGGGCAATTATGTGATCCCTGTTTTGTCGGGTCATGTAGGAGGAGGCAATGACTGGGCTAGGTTTCTTGGCGAAGCGTTAGGGGCGCTTCCAGTGATCACTACGGCAACGGATCTTCATGGCAAATTTGCGGTAGATGTTTTTGCTGCAAAAAACAAGCTGGTGATTTCAGAGCGGGGGTTGGCAAAGGAGATATCGGCGGCGGTGCTCCGGGGAGAAGCGATCCGTTTTTTCAGTGAAAGGGAAGTCTTTGGCAGAATGCCAAAAGAGCTGCAAGTGATGCAATTGTTTCCAGATAATAAGCAAAAAGCGCAGGCAGAAAGAAGCGCAGAGACATGCCAAGAACCAGAGGCTACGGCGGCGCAACAAAGAGCATGGGGTGGTTACAGCATCTATGTGGGAGTGAAAAGGCAAACAGACATGGAGAAAACCTTGTTTCTTCATCCCAAAGCGCTGGCGCTTGGCATTGGCTGCAGGAAGGGAAAATCCTCGGAGGAAATAGAGGCATTTGTGCTGCGGACATTACAAGAGGCAGGGCTTGCCTGGGACAGCGTCTGCGGCGTGGCTTCTGTGGATCTGAAAAAACAGGAACAGGGGCTTGTAGAATTCTGTGAAAAATGGAAGCTTTCATTTTGCACGTTTACGCCAGAACAGCTTGCTAAAGTTCCGGGAACATTTTCAGAATCAAGCTTTGTGCAGCAAGAGATTGGCATTGGAAACGTCTGTGAGCGTGCAGCAGTAGTCTATGCCAGTTCTCTTATGAAAGGAACAAAGAAACCAGCGCTTAGGTTGCCGAAGACGGCGGGGCATGGGATCACCTTGGCGGCGGCAGAGATAGATTGGAGTGTGCAAGTTGAAGAAGTTATTTGTGGTGGGAATCGGACCAGGAGCTTATGAGGAAATGACGTTGCGCGCAGTACGGACATTGCAGCAGTGTCAGGTGATTGTGGGATATACGGTGTATGTGGATCTGATTCGGGAACATTTTGCGGACAAAGAATTTTTGACGACTCCCATGCGCCAGGAGACAGAGCGTTGCCGTCTTGCCTTAAAAGCGGCAGAAGAGGGACGGCTGACGGCGATGATTTGTAGCGGCGACGCAGGGGTGTACGGCATGGCTGGAGTATTGTTAGAGCTTGCCGCAGCATATCATCAAGTAGAGATTGAGGTTGTGCCGGGCGTCACGGCGGCAGTCAGCGGCGCAGCGGTCCTTGGTGCGCCTTTGATGCATGATTTTGCAGTCATAAGCCTCAGCGACTTAATGACGCCCTGGGAACGGATCGAGCAACGGCTTCGTGCAGCGGCAGCCGCAGATTTTATCATTTGCCTCTATAATCCTTGCAGCAAAAAGAGGTCAGACTATTTGAGACGGGCCTGCGAAATCTTATTAGAGTACCGGGAAAGCGGCAATTTGTGCGGCTATGTAAGCAATATCGGACGAGAAGGAATGTGCAGCAAGATTTGTACCTTAGAGGAGCTTATGGAAGCAAAGACGGATATGTTTACCACGGTTTTTGTCGGAAATTCTGACACCAAGGCAGTGAATGGGAATCTGGTGACGCCCAGAGGATATTTGTTATGACCTGACGTGAGCGCAGGAGACGGAGGAGACAGGTGCGAAAGATATTGATTTTTGCAGGGACAATCGAGGGCAGGCGCCTTGCCTTTCTTTTGGCAGAGCAAGGAATTGCTGTGACAGTCTGCGTGGCGACAGCCTATGGGCGGGAAGTCCTAGAGCAAGCCGGGGAGCACCCCTTGATCAAGGTGCAAAGCGGCAGGCTCACTGAGAAGCAAATGGAAGATTTGCTGGCGGGAGATTCATGGAGAGCGGTGGTGGACGCCACCCATCCGTTTGCAGTGGAGGCGTCAAAAAACATTGCCCAGGCATGCGTCGTCCAAAATCTGGAATGCTTGCGTTTGTTGCGCCAGGAGGATCCTGCAGAACTGACGCCTGAAACAAGCGGGGCAAAGACGGTTTATGTGGATTCTGCAAAAGAGGCGGTTGAATATTTAAATCAGCAGAGCGGCAATATTTTCCTGACCACTGGAAGCAAAGAACTATCTGACTACGTTGAGGGGCTTTGGGATCTTTCCAGGCTGTATGTGCGGATTCTGCCCGTCGGCGCAGAGGTGGAGCGTTGCCGCAGGCTGGGACTTTCGGGAAAGCAGATCATTTGTATGCAGGGGCCGTTTTGCAAGGAGTTAAATGCGGCAATGCTTCAGCAAGTCCAGGCGTCAGTCATGGTAACCAAGGAGACGGGAAAAGCAGGAGGTTTTTCGGAGAAGCTTCTTGCAGCGGCGCAGACAGGAGCCAGTGTCATAGTGATTCGCCGTCCCAAGGAGCAGGGATATTCCATGACAGAGATCTTAAAACGGCTGGGCGCAGCAGACATTGCCGCAGCAGAGCGCAGAATTACCCTTGCCGGGATGGGGATGGGGGCGCTTGCCAGCATGACCAGGGAAGTCTATCAGGCATGTTGTGACGCCGATTTGATCATCGGTGCAAAACGGATGTTAGAAACGGTAAAAGATCTTGGGAAAACCAGCAAAGAATTGTATCAAAGTCAGGAAATTGCAGACTATGTCAAGGCGCATCCTGCATACCGGGAAATCGTGATTCTCATGTCAGGGGATTTGGGATTTTACAGCGGCGCAAAGAAGCTGCGTCAAATTTTGACAGAAGAGGGCGTCGTCAAAAACCAAGAGCCGAATTGTCAGGTACGCCAGCTTTGCGGCGTGCCGTCGGTGGCATATTTTGCTGCGCGGCTGGGAATGTGCTGGGAGGACTTCGCCCTTTTAAGCCTGCATGGAAGGCGGCGCAATCTGCCCGGGGCGCTGGAAAGCTGCAGGAAAGTGTTTGCCTTGACAGATGGGGCAAAGGGCGTTCGCATGATTGCCAGGGAATTGCTGGATTATGGTTTTTTTGACACGAAGATGTATGTGGGCTCCAGGCTCAGTTATCCAGAAGAAGAAATTTTGCAGGGAACGCCGCAGGATTTTTTGGAATATCACAGTCCGGGAGTTTCATCCGTGATATTGCTGCAAGAAGAAATGCCAAAAAAAATTGTCACCCAGGGCATTGCCGATGCATTATTTTTCCGGGGAAAAGCGCCGATGACAAAAGAGGAGGTGCGCGCAGTGTCGCTCTCTAAGCTGGCGCTTACAGACGATGCGGTGGTTTGGGATATTGGAGCCGGGACCGGAAGCGTTGCCGTAGAATGCGCCAGGCAGTGTCTGTCTGGGAAAGTATATGCAATAGAAAAAAATCAAGAGGCGTTAGAACTGTTAAAACAAAACAAATACAGGCACAAGGCATGGAATTTAGAGATTATAGCAGGGGAAGCGCCAGAGGCATTGCAGACGCTTTTCGCCCCTACCCATGTATTTGTTGGAGGAAGCGGCGGCAGGCTTCGGGAGTTAACAGCCTTAGCGTGGCAAAAAAATCCCAAGCTGCGTCTGGTGCTCAATGTGATTTCGCTAGAAACGTTGCGTCAAGTGCTGGAGCTGATGGAGGGCATGACGTTTTCTCATAAGGAGATTGTGCAGATATCGGTGTCAAAGGCAAAGGAGTTGGGGCGCCACCCCATGATGATCGGGCAAAACCCCGTCTATGTGATTACTTTGCAGAAATGAGGATGTTATGGTAAATAAGGTAAATGGACAGAAATATTACGAATATGCGAAAGTAAACAGGCAGAAACGAGAGACGACGAGTTCTTCCGAGTTTCATATGAACTTCGATAAACAAGGAGTAGTTTATGAACATGGTCAGGAAAAGAAAGAGGTTTCTGAGACCAAAAAAGAAGATGCTTTTCATGCTGGCGGCAAAGAGGATCAGAATGGGGTAAAACTTCAGATTTCCAGGAAAGGACAGGAACAGGCGGTCAAAGAGCGGCAAAAAGACGCCATAGCAAGCCAGTTGCAAAAATTTGCAGAGATGGCGGTTTCCTTTTTTAAATCATTGTGGGATAAGATATGGAATGATCATCCCCAAGAACCGGAATTTCCGGAGGTGCTCGCAGAGCATGTCGAAGAGACTATGGAACAGCAGCCAAAGGTTCATCCCCTGCAAGAACGTGACAGCCTGGCGTGGTCCATTTATACGCAGGAAGAGATACGGGAGATGTTCCGCAGGGGAGATCCTAGGGAAATTGAGGATTTTCTTTCGCAGCATGGCGAAAGACGTCTCGCAAAGAATTCGGATCTGCTGACGCAATATGATAAGAGAGGAAGCCTTGTGGGAATTGACAGCTCGGACAAAGAGAAGATCCTTCATGGCACCAAAAATGAGATCGGGCTTTGAAACGCTGCGCCATGTGGGCAATGGGACAGTGATTGTGGCATAAAATGCGCATCTTTGCGATATAATGGAGTAACAGGATAAACAGGAGTAAAAATATGTGTGGAATTGCTGGATTTTACCACAGAGAGAAGGATTACGAGAAGGATGGGACGTATTATCGTTCCATCCTTGTTACTATGCACCAGAAACTGCAAAGGAGAGGGCCGGATGACGCTGGCATTTACCTCAAAGAGCATTGCGGACTCTCCCACAGCCGTCTATCAATCATTGACTTGTGCGGCGGACATCAGCCCATGGTGCGAAAAAAGGGTCAGAGGACTTGCGCCATAGCATATAACGGGGAGATTTACAATGCCAAGGAGCTGCGCCAGGATTTACAAGAAAAGGGCTGGAAGTTTGAAACCACCTGCGACACGGAAGTAATTTTGCTGGGGTTCATGGAGTATGGACCAGAGATCGCAGTACGCCTCAACGGCATTTTTGCGTTTGCCATTTTAGAGGAACGAGAACACATGTTGTATCTGTTTCGGGATCCGATGGGCGTCAAGCCGCTATTTTATATTAAAAAAGATCATGAGCTGATTTTTGCCTCGGAACCCAAAGCGATTTTAACGCATCCAGCGGTAAACCCGGAATTGGACCGTGAGGGATTGAATGAGATTTTTGGCATCGGTCCGGCACGGACGCCGGGGGCGGGCGTGTTCCGGGGCATGAAAGAGGTGCGTCCGGGAGAATATGTCACTTATGGAAAAAAACGCGCCCTGCAGCGAAAGACTTATTGGAAATTAGAAAGCCATCCTCATAACGATTCTTATGAGCGTACCATTGACACGGTGTCACAATTGGTGCAGGATTCGATTCGCAGGCAGATGGTATCGGACGTGCCGATTTGTACGTTTCTCTCTGGCGGCGTCGACAGCAGCCTGGTGTCGGCAGTGTGCGCGGCAGAATTAAAAAAGCAGGGCAAGCAGCTTGCGACGTTTTCTTTTGACTTCGTGGATAATCAGAAAAATTTTAAGGCAAATGCGTTTCAGCCTTCCCAGGACCGGCCTTATGTGGAAAAAATGGCGGCTTATCTGGAGTCAGACCACCACTTTCTGGAATGTGACAACGCCAGCCAGATAGAGATGCTTTGCGATTCTGTCAAAGCCCATGACCTACCGGCAATGGCGGACGTGGATTCCTCGATGCTTTATTTTTGCTCTCAGGTCAGTAAAACTCATAAAGTGACGCTGACAGGGGAATGTGCGGATGAGATTTTTGGCGGCTATCCCTGGTTCCATCGGGAAGAATGCTTTCAGGCACAGACATTTCCCTGGACCATGGACTTGTCTCCGAGAAAGGAATTGCTGGCGGATGATTTCATAGAATACCTGCGCATGGATGAGTATGTGCGGGAGAGATACCAGCGTTCCATAGCAGAGACGCCAAGATGTGAGGACGACGGCCCTGAGGAGGCAAGGCGCAGGGAGATTTCCTGGCTCAATCTTAAATGGTTTATGCAGACACTGTTAAACCGCATGGACCGCACCAGCATGTATAGCGGGCTCGAAGCCAGAGTTCCTTTTGCAGACGTCAGGATCGTTCAGTATGTGTGGAATGTGCCCTGGGAGATGAAAGCAAAGGACGGGGTGGTCAAAAACCTGCTCCGCCAGTCTGGGAAAGGACTTTTGCCAGAGGAAGTGCTGTTTCGCAGGAAATCTCCCTATCCGAAAACGTATGATCCACAGTATGAGAATCTTTTGAAAGGCAAGATTCGAAAGCTCTTGGAGGACGGCAACGCTCCCGTGCTGCAGTTTTTAGATAAAGCAAAAGTCAAAGCATTTCTGGAGAAGCCTTCGGATTATGGCAGGCCCTGGTATGGACAGTTGATGGCGGGACCTCAGCTTTTGGCTTACCTGATTCAGATCAACGCCTGGATGGAGCAATATGAAATCAAGGTAAGGTGAGCGTTTGGCGCTGATTGCCGCCAGGCACGATAAGGACAGCGGATCGCCTGGCGGGTGCTTTGCCACTATAAAATGGAGAAAGGTGAGGCTGTCGCACGAATGTACTTACCTGTTTAAAAGGTTTCCATTGCAAAGCAATGCAAACAAAATGCACAAAGATTATCTTGGGA
>CAJTJY010000029.1 GCA_910576975.1 uncultured Lachnospiraceae bacterium | reverse complement strand
GACGGGAAAATCAACTGCGTTGTCACAAAGGATTTGTCAAGGCTTGGCAGGAACTATATCCTCACAGGGCAGTACACGGAGCTTTATTTCCCAAGCAAGGGCGTAAGGTACATCGCAATCCATGACGGCGTTGACACGATAAGGGAGGACAACGACATCGCCCCATTCAAGAACATCGTCAACGAATGGCAGGCAAAGGAAACGAGCCGCAAGGTCAAGAATGCGATGAAAGCAAAGTTTAAGAACGGGGAATACATCGCCCCTGTCGTGCCAATCGGCTATAAAATCAACCCTGCCGAGAAGAACAGGCTTGTCATTGATGAGGAAACAAAGTGGATTGTGGAGAAGATTTTCGCATTTGCGGCGCACGGATACGGGGCGAATAAATTCTGCCGTACCCTTGCTGCTGAGAAAATTCCGATACCCGCATGGTGGGCAGCACAAAAGAACGGCTACAAGGCGAATATTTTTGAAGGTCAGTCAGAGGGAAAGAAATACCTCTGGAACATCGTTACCGTTAGCAAAATCCTTCAGAATGAAATCTATCTGGGCAACACCGTGCATTACCAGATACAGAAACTATCCTACAAGTCAAAGAAGAACGTCAAGCGACCGAAAGAGGGCTGGTTGCGGATTGAGAACACCCATGTGCCATTAGTTGACCGTGAAACATGGGATTTAGTGAAAGAGCATATCAATTCCCGCGAACGCAGCCGAAAGGACGATGAGCTGCAGATATTCGCAGGGCTGCTCAAATGCGGCGAGTGCGGATGGAGCCTGTCATCGGCAGGCTCCAAGAACCAGTCAAGGTATTACCGCTGCACGCAGTATTCCGCACATGGGAAAGAAGCGTGTTCCCTGCATTTCATCTCTTACAACCTGCTCTATGCTTTTGTCCTCGGACGGTTACAGTACTGGCTGATGGCAGTAAAAAAGAATGAGGACGCCATTTTGGAGCGGCTGCTGCAAAGCAGCGAGAAACAACGGCGGTCAGAGAACGCCCGTGACGAAAAAGAGCTGAAAAAGGCACAGAAACGCAGGCAGGAGCTGAACAGCCTTTTTGCGAAGATGTACGAGGACAGGGTAAAAGGGCTTCTTGACGAAGAAAACTATTCCATGCTCTCCGTCAAATACCGCACGGAGCAGCAACAGCTTGATGAAACAATAAAGACCATATCCGCAAGGCTTGAGGATGCCAAAGCGGAAACAGATGATGCAAAACGGTGGGTAGACTTAATTCAGAAATACAGCGCCATTGACGAGCTTACCGCCCCGCTTTTGAATGAGCTGATTGAGAAAATCGCAGTCCATCAGTGGAGGAAAGACGAGAATGGTAAGAAAGTATGGGATATTGAAATTTACTACCGCTTTGTCGGGAAGATAGATTAAATACAGGAACTATGGGGAATGTGCCATTTGCGGCAGTTCCCCGAAGAATTATCTTTAAGTAAAGTAAAGCGGGGCTGTTACAAGATAACCGTTATATACAAAATATGGTTTTGAGAGCTAAGGTATCTCATCCATATACTGTATATAACAGCTATTTTGCAACAGCCCCTTAGATTTTACAGGTGCCTTTATTATAATTATCTTGACTTATTGTCATTGGACGCATAACGAGCTCTCTCGATTTTGCGTCTTCTTCCCAACACTCTTATGCAAAGCGCTAGTGTACTGACACATTTATATTCAGGCAAACCTCCTTGCCCGATTGCCCATCAGACTGCGTTGTCATCAGTCAACGATGCCACCGCATCGCCTCCTTCTTCCGTCTTTCTGATGAACAATCGTTCTGCAGAGTTTCGCCAGATATAAATGTGTCAGCACACTAGGCTTTAGTTTCTTACATTTTAGATAAAGCTGCTTCGTCCGCTACAATGGTTACGTCCCCATGAAGCTGCAGGATAGAAGCGGGAACCTGGGGAGTGACGGGACCACAAATAACTTTCTGTAAGATGCTTGCTTTATCTTCTCCGCTTACCACTACAAGAATTTTTTTGGCTATCATGATGCTGCGGATTCCCATGGTATAAGCCTGACGGGGAACTTCTGCTTCTGAGGCAAAAAAGCGCTTGTTAGCGTCAATAGTGCTGGGGGCGAGATCTACACAGTGTGTGTTACAAGGAAAGTTGTCAGCGGGCTCGTTAAAGCCGATATGACCGTTATGACCTAATCCCAGAAGCTGCAGATCAACGCCTCCGCTATTTTCGATAATTTCATCATAATCTTTGCAGGCTTTGTCGGAATCTGGTTCTAAACCATTTGGAACGAATGTACGAGATTTGTCAATATTAATATGATCGAAAAGCTTGGTATTCATGAAATAGCGATAGCTTTGTGGATTGTCTGGGGTAAGGCCTCTGTATTCATCTAAGTTGATGCTGGACACTTTGGAGAAGTCTAGATCGTCTTTTTCGTGCCATTCAATCAATTTCTCATAAGTTCCTACAGGGGAGGAGCCAGTAGCAAGACCAAGGATGCAGTCTGGTTTCATTATGACCTGCGCCCGGATGATGTTTGCCGCCTTGCAGCTCAGGTCTTTATAATCTGTCGCTCTGTAAATTTTCATATATGTTCCTTCCTTTCCTTTGGACAATTATTATATGTAGCAATGTTTTTCTTTTAGTATCAGTATAGCAGTAATAAAAATATTTTCAATAAAAATTTAAGAATAATTAGAAATATTTTTACAGTTTTTAAAATGTGGTTCTGAGGTTGCTAAGTACATTTTAATATATTATAATAAAGCACAAGCAGAAAATCTTTACAACAGATATCATATCTTTTCAAACTGTTTCATTCTGTTTTTGCGGGACGGCGACAGGGAAAAAGATGGAAGATACTGTGAAATCAGTAGTAATTGAAACAGATCACGGTAGTTATCAGTAAGAAGCATTTTATGGGCGTACGCTGCAGGCGTTGAAAGGAGTAGAAAGCGATGATAATCAAAAATGTAAAAGTCTATACGGAAGATAAGGAATTTTGCGAAGGAAAGATTGTAATCGAAAATGGCAAGTTTTCCTCCGTATTTCCAGGCGAAGAGAGAACGGACGATGAAATTGTGGACGGCGAAGGCTGTTATGCCATTCCAGGACTGATTGACCTTCATTTTCATGGGTGTGATGGCTATGATATCTGCGATGGGACCAAGGAGGCTTTGGAGAAAATTGCACGATATGAAGCGTCTATAGGTGTGACAGGAATCTGCCCTGCTACCATGACGCTTCCACAACAGGAATTGATGCATATTTTATCAGTGGCGGCTTCTTATAAGGAAGCGGCAGATCAAGAACGAGGGGCGGCGGCAGATTTGCTGGGCATCAATATGGAAGGCCCTTTTATCAGCGTTGAGAAAAAAGGGGCGCAGGATCAGAGGCATATTGTTCCTTGTGACCAGGAATTATGCCAGCAGTTTTTGGACGCTTCCAAAGGGCTGGTAAAGTTTGTGGGCGTTGCTCCGGAGAGAAGCCAGGATACGCTGCAGTTTATTCGTCAAATGAAAGATAAAGTCAATATCTCTCTTGCGCATACTAATGCAGATTATGATACGGCAAAAGCGGCGTTCGACGCAGGGGCAAATCATGCGGTTCATTTATATAACGCTATGCCAGCGTTTACGCATCGCTCTCCAGGAGTAGTGGGAGCAGTGTCAGACAGTCCGCATGTAAATGCAGAACTGATCTGCGATGGCGTTCATATTCACCCTTCTGTCGTGCGGGCCACTTTTAAAATGATGGGACAAGACCGCATGATATTGATAAGTGACAGTATGCGTGCGACGGGAATGCCGGATGGACGTTACCTTTTGGGAGGCCTCGAGGTAGACGTTGTGGGAAACCGGGCGGTTCTTGCTTCCAACGGGGCGCTGGCAGGCTCCGCTACAAACTTGATGGACTGTATGCGGACTGCGGTCAAAGTGATGGGGATTTCATTGGAAGATGCGGTTGCATGTGCGACGGTCAATCCAGCAAAAGCGTTGGGCGTATTTGAAAATTATGGCTCTATAGCGCCTGGAAAAAATGCCGACGTGGTATTGCTGGACCAGGATCTGAATCTGAAAATGGTGGTAAAGAGCGGCGTCAGAATTCCATCATAGATTGGATGGCGACAGCTAATTAGCGGCAAGTCATTAGTATATGTCATAGTTGATTTCGATGGACGTCTTCATGATCTGGAGGCTTTATAGTTTCAGAAGTGAGGACTCTTTCGGAATCATGCCCAATGTCAGAGGCTTGATAGTTTGCTGTCCGCTTACGTGAACTTAAAAAAAATAAAAAAGTACTTGCATTCTGATAAAACTTGTGATAATATCAATATGTTGCTGATGCAGAGTTAGAAAGTTGAATGCATTTTAGTCAAAATATAAGGCTCCTTGGTCAAGCGGTTAAGACATCGCCCTTTCACGGCGGTAACACGGGTTCGATTCCCGTAGGAGTCACTAGTCATAGTTAGTCATATGCCGATGTGGCTCAATTGGCAGAGCAGCTGATTTGTAATCAGCAGGTTATCGGTTCGAGTCCGATCATCGGCTTATAGAACAAATAAATTTTGATAAGGATGGATTCCCGAGTGGCCAAAGGGGGCAGACTGTAAATCTGTTGGCAACGCCTTCGAAGGTTCGAATCCTTCTCCATCCATTTAAAATAAGTAAAAGGAAGCTAAAATGGCTTGGAGTCTTCTTATTTATAAAAATTATGTTTGTATTGACGCGGGGTGGAGCAGTCTGGAAGCTCGTCGGGCTCATAACCCGAAGGTCACAGGTTCAAATCCTGTTCCCGCAATTCGATAATTGAATGCCCAGTTAGCTCAGTTGGTAGAGCAGAGGACTGAAAATCCTCGTGTCTCTGGTTCGATTCCGGAACTGGGCATTTCTTCTATAAAAAAATAGAATATTGTGGGATATTAGCTCAGTCGGTAGAGCACTTGACTTTTAATCAAGTTGTCCGGGGTTCGAATCCCCGATGTCTCATGAATGGAAAACAGCGGAAACTCAGCGTTATCAAGGATTTCCGCTGTTTTTATAATAGAGGCAGGGATGACACGTTGCCCATTTGTTTTTTAATCAAATGGCTTTTGCCTGTGAAATTATCAATAGTAAAAATTTATATTGCATTTTTATAAAACGAAAGGTTTTAGGTAGCCTCGATAACTCTCAGATTTGGCTCGAAATAAATAATGTAATTATTCAACTTTGTAAATACGCCATATTTAGAACGATACCGGTCAATGGCATCTGATAAAAATTCTTCTGTAATATCTAAGTATTCAGCAATTTCATCGATTGACTGACAACCATGTTTATAAGAAGCTATAATCCCTTTTAAACCAATAAGCTTATCATAAGACCAAAGCCTGGCTTTTAGTTCTTGCTTTCGATTTTGGCATATACTCTGGTCAAGGATATCTCCTACCGTGGTGTAAAAATGTCCAAGTTCTTCGGCAAGAACACATTTCTTTTGTGTCATTGTCAAAGAACTTTTGATGGCAATACGATTCCCCTTGATTCTTCCATCGCAGGATTTAAGAGGCTTTTCTTTCGTAATCAAACTATTTCCATCCGCCTCTATGAGAAGTTCTGTATAATTCATAAATACCACCCCTTATATACTTATTTTTTGCTAAAATTAAAAAAATGCGCAACTTTTATATAATCAATAATGAAGAATTCCAGTAAGAAACATTTTCGACTATCACATAGCAACTTTTGAGTTGTGCAATATATGTTTTTTATTTTCTTTCATTGCCCCACTTTTTCAGCATGTAAATTTGATGATAAACAATCTTTTCTGGTTTTTAAAACGCTTTTAAAAATATTTGCATTGGGAATATATGTAGTTATATCATTGCCAGATTCTCCCCCACTACTAATTACTGCATCTATGCTTTATTATTACTGTGTGAACAAAAGCTAAAGCTTGGAAATGAAAAATTACCAGGGATGGTTCTATTGTTTCACGTGTGATAATGCAATTCCTTACATCTGTTTACTTTATATTTTGTTCTCTAGACCTGCTTTAGGCCTGCTGTGAATTGACTATAGTATCATGTATGATATTTTCTTAATGTATCAATAGCGATCACTTTTTATTCTACCATTATACTTAGAAGTTTTCATCATCCATGATATCTTCGTCATGCTGACGCATTTCTTCTGTTATTTCTACGTCAGTGCGTTCGTGTGCGGCATTAAGAGTATATGGTGAAGGGGGTTCTGCAACTTTGGTTGAAGTGCAAGAAGTATCATATTTATATATAGCAGATGATGATTTCTGGTATTGCTTTGTAGAACGCTCCCATTCTTTTAGGAGAGTGAAGTCAACCATTTCTTTGCCGTGAGAGTCTAGGTCACGGTATTTTTTGATGATATTTTCAAATTCTTCTGGCGTGCCTGTGTTTTCATAAACTAGAGCGTTCATCTCGTCCTGATACAAATAGTTAGCATCACATTTTAAGGCGTCAAATAATTTGTAGAGTAATTCAACTTTAGGAGAGCTAATCGCATTTTCATAATTAGAAATGGCAGATTGAGTTACACCTATTTTTTCAGCTAATTCATTTCTAGTAAGATGTAATTGTTCACGTCTTTCTTTTATTCGAGAGTTAAAACTCACTAAATCACCTCCATGTTTTAATTATAACATGAAGTATTGAAAAGTCAATCGTGTAATGACAAATATCTTGTCAATAAATATTGACAAGACAAGAAATATGTGATAAAACATTATAAAAGACAAGAAACTTGTCAAATGTAAGGAGGTGAACAAGATAAGAATGTTATATGATGAGATTGTTTCTAATATCAAACACATTATTGATGAGAAAGGAATGAAGCAAGGCGTTGTTGCTAAAAGAGCAGGTTTTACTCCTCAAGAATTCAGTAATATCATGAATGGGAGAAGAAAGCTGCTGAGAGTTGAGCATTTGCCAGCTATTGCGTTTGCTATTGGGGTAGATGTGAACACTTTGTTTATTAAAGAAAAAGAATGGAAAATGGAGGTGGGGAAGTGAAAGACAAGATTTTAGAAAAAGTTGATAATGTAATTGAGAGGTTGTGTGATCTAAACTGTGACAGAATTAAATAAATACAGATAAAGTAAATCGCTCTGTTAGAAGCACTTGGAGAGAGTGTAAGTGACATGTACTCGTTGAAGCTGAGGAAATAGTCCTGCAAATTGCGGGTAAATTAAAGTAAAAACGTTACTACTAAAATTTGTAGAACATTATATTTCATATTTTTTAGAATTGCAATTGACGTATGAGCGTAAGATTTTGAACTATGCAGTAAGTTATAGATATAAGATTTTAAGTCATGTGGAAAATTAGGCAGACAATTTTGAATCGTGTGGAAAGTTACAGGCAAGAGTAAAGTGAAAGGTATGGAATAGAAGGTTATGTAATCAGGACACTTTAATCGTCCCGATTTTTGCCAGTTACAGGATATCCGTTTCCTTGACTGTCAGTGGTAATGTCATTGAGATGTTGTTTTTGGGACGTGCCCTTGTCTTCGTTGATTTCACCGCTTTCCCACGCTCCTTTTGGAGCAGTACGGATGCGTTTATGCTTGTCGGTTACGTTCATAGAGCTTCCTCCTGAATTTTTGATGGAATTAGTATAACCAGAAAAAAACGAAATATAAGAGTATGCAAGAGTAAAATATAAAAATGTGACATAAATAAGTGCTATTTCTGAATTACTGGATTTTAAAAATAACAGCAAAAATTGATTAATTTACGCAGAAGTAGGAGGGCAATAGAAGATTAGATAAACATACATGTATAAAAGGGATATGTGTCAAAAATATCACGGTGAGCCTTTGAAATCCCGAGTGAGCATTGGTCTGTGATGACTAGCAGCTTTTGAACGAAAAGTTAGAATTTTGAAATCATGAATAATAAAGACGGAATAATTTGACAGTCAGAAAAAGTTAGCATTATGAATGATAAAGGCGGAATGCTTTGACAGTCAAAGAAAGACTAGATTGTAACCAAATTCTGACATTATAATAATCAAGCGATGCTACAGGTAACAGATGGATGGAAAGTGCGAGGAGTAGGAAAGGAAATGCAGTAGAATAGGAGGAAATAATTTGGATAAGAAAATATTGGAAGAATACATAGATGCCTGCGAAATGATAAAAGAGACAGAGCAGGAGTTAAAAAAGCTTGAGAATAAGAAAACCCCTGCCATATTGGGCAAAGTCAGGGGCAGTAATCAAAATTTTCCATACCAGGAGCGCAGCTTTACCATATATGGGACGGAATCTGATTTCGAAGAAGATCCAAAATATTGCAGGAAGAAGAGAATATTGGAAGAACGAAAGAAAAAGGCGGAATCTGTAAAGCTTCAGGTCGAAGAATGGATCAATGACATCCCGATGCGGATGCAGAGGATTATTAAATATAAAATACTGGAAGATATGACTTGGGAGGAGACGGCGGCAAAGATCGGCAGGAAGACTACTGAAAATGGCTTAAAAAAAGAATTTCAAAGATTTTTTGAAAAACAATAAAAGTTTGTCACGAATGTCACATATGTCACGATCCGATGTGCTATTATGGTATTACGTCAAGGAAGAATCTAAGACGGAACATGCTTCCCCTCATCGAAAAGGATGCTGATACTAGTTGATCAGCATCTTTTTTGTTACAAGAAAGAGGGAAATATTTTTTCTGGACATCTGAGAGCCAAGATGTCCAGGATCTCCAGGAAAGAAGGTGATATTGTTGGCAAGAGCTCCGAATAAAAAGCCGAAGAGACGTATGGCTCTATAAAAAGCATGAAGTTGGGCTGCGCAGGGCATATTGGAAAGAAAAAATAAATTCTTAAGGAGGTGCATGAAGTGTTAAATGCTATTTTGGATGCCATCAGCGTATCCCTAGGTCATGAGTTTGGCGATGGATATCAAATCTATATGGAACAGATAGAGCAGGGATGGAAAGAACCCTGTTTTTTTATCTCCTGTTTGAAGTCCAGTAGCAAACACTCCTTTGAAGAGAGATATTTCCGGGGCAATCAGTTCTGCGTCCAGTATTTCCCTTCAAGTAATGAGAGGCAGCAGGAGTGCAACGCCGTGTATGAGAGGATGTTAGGATGTCTTGAATACATAACGGTAAATGGGGACGGCAAGCCGATCAAGGGAACGAGGATGGAGTGTGAAATGGTTGATGGAAGTTTAAGTTTTTTGGTAAATTACGATTTCTTCGTGTATCAGACAAGAGAAGAATCAATGTCAATGAGTGATTTTCAAACAGGGATGGAAGTGAAAGGAGAGGAATGATTTGGCAGTATCGGCAAAAAAAGAAACGAAATGTGTCAAGACGAGGGAAAAGGAGCGCATGGAACTAAAATTCAGCAAGGAGCAGATTCTAAATTCGGCAAGATATATTGGCAATAGAGATCTGGTGGATGCGCTCCTGGAAGAAGATAAAAGTTATTCTTATGAAATGGTTGAAAATTTAATGGAAAAATATCGGAAAGGAAAGGTGAAGTAATATGGCATTAGGAGGCGGCAGTTTCACAGTACAGAATAAGGAGCTCCCTGGGGCATATATCAATTTTGTGTCAGCGGCTTCGGCGTCCCCGGAATTATCAGACAGGGGGATTGCCACAATGCCCCTGGAACTCGATTGGGGCAGAGAGAATGAGGTTTTTGAGGTTACGAATGAGGATTTTCAAAAGGACTGCAAAAAGATTTTTGGATATGATTTCAATGATGAAAAAATCAAAGGCTTACGAGACTTGTTCCTGGGGGCGAACGTCCTGTATGCATATAGGCTAAATAGCGGCGGACAAAAGGCAGAGAATGAGCTTGCAACTGCGTTATATGGAGGCGTGCGGGGAAATGACTTGAGCATAACCATTCAGGCAAATGCTGATGTTCCATCTAAATTTGATGTCAAGACTTATTTGGGGTTGTTAGAGGTGGATGTGCAGACCGTCGGTTCTGCAGCAGAACTTAAGCCAAACGATTATGTAACATTCCATGAAGATGCAGAACTTGCGGCGTCTGCGTCATCACCCCTGAGTGGAGGGGAAAACGGCGTTGTTGATGGCGAGGCGCATAGGGCGTATTTAAATAAGATAGAATCTTACACCTATAACGTCATGGGCGTAGCGGTCACGGATGACACGACGAAAAAGCTCTATGCGGCGTTTAACAAGAGGCTGCGTGACGAGATGGGGATTAAATTCCAGCTGGTAGTCTATGACATGGCAGCGGATTACATGGGCGTCATCAATGTCAAAAATCAGGTTTCTGACGAGGGATGGAGTGAAGCTGGACTGGTATATTGGGTGACGGGTGCGGAGTGCGCATGTCCCGTAAACAAATCTTGCCAGAATAAGAGGTATGATGGCTGCTTTACAGTCGATGTGGACTTTACGCAGAACCAGTTAAGGCAATCCGTAAAATCTGGCGAGTTTGTACTGCATCGAGTGAATTCTGACATTAGGGTCTTGGAGGACATAAACAGCATGGTCACTTTCACGGGCGAATGCAAAGAAGTATTTAAAGACAATCAGACGGTGAGGGTGATCGACCAATTAGGGAATTCTGACGCTGTCTTATTCAATACAAAGTACCTCGGCACTGTGCCTAACAATGAGTCTGGGAGGATATCGCTTTGGTCTGACCTTGTAAAGATCAGGCAGGCACTGCAGGACATGGGGGCGATTGAAAACTTTTCAGATTCAGATGTGGTTGTCGGTACAGGGGAAACTAAGAAATCCGTGGTGGTGAGCGGCAGCATCATGGTGGTAAATGCCATGTCTAAGGTTTACATGACAGTAACAGTGGCTTAGGAAGGAGAAAATGGAAATGGGAAATAATGTAACAATGTCAGCAAAAGACACGCTTTTTGCAGCGCTTGCAGAGTGCTTCGTCACAATTGGAAAGCGGCGCTATAATTTTATGCAGGCGATTAATGTAGAGGCAAAATTTGAAAAGACTAAGACGGAAGTCCCGATCCTGGGCAAGACGGGAAAAGGGAACAAGGCGACTGGATGGAAAGGTACAGGCTCCCTTACCGCACATTATAACACCAGCATTTTCCGTAAAATGATGCTGGATTATAAAAATACGGGAGAGGACGTATATTTTGAAATGCAAATTACCAATGAGGATCCTACCAGCGGGGCTGGGCGGCAGACGATCATTCTTATGGATTGCAATATCGATGGCGGCATATTGACAAAATTTGACGCAGATGCGGAATACCTGGACGAGGAGATGGACTTCACATTTGAAGACTTCTCGATGCCAGAAACTTTCAAAGAGCTTACGGGATTCCGTACAAACTAAGCAAGCAAAGACCTTTCATAGGGGCTGTCGCACTAATATATTGATTCACTTGTTTAAAAGGTCTTGCCACTCATGCAGCAAAGGCAGAATGCACAAATTTTATCTTGTAATTTATGTTAGCGTGACAGCTCTGTGACAAGGGGCTCTATCATTCAACACGGGTAATTGCGAAACTACCAATGATCAAAATTTCATATACATTGAGTTTCGCAAAACCCTAATCATTTAGTAGAAAGAAAGGAGACAAATAAAAATGTCAAAATTTAGCAGATTTATGAGAGCAAACAAAACGGAGAAGAAAAATGGGAGGTATGCCCCGACGTCTACTTTGAAGGATGAAAATGGGAAGCCTCTGGAGTGGGAATTCAGGCATATCACATCCAAAGAAAATGAGGAATTGAAAGATGCTTGTACCATGGATGTCCAGGTAACGGGAAAGCCGAATCTATTTCGTCCCAGGTTGGAAATGACCAAATACCTTTCAAAGCTGATAACGGCCTCTACGGTGTATCCAGACCTATATGATAAAGAGCTGCAGGACTCCTATGGGGCGATGACGCCGGAGGAATTGGTGTACGCCATGGTGGACGATGCTGGGGAATATCAAAACTTTTCTGTTTGGATGCAGAAGTTCCAGGGGTTTGACAAGGGGATTGACGAAAAGGTAAAAGAAGCAAAAAACTAATTAAGGAAGGGGATGGAGAGGCAAATTATGCCTACTATGCCCTTCATAAGTTACACATCCTGCCCTCGGTATTCCTTCAGATGGAAGAGGAAGAGAAAGCTTTCATCATGGCTTCGATTGACATGAAGGTGGAAAATGAAAAGAAGGAAAAAAAGAGGGCGGAAGCAAAGGCAAGAAGAAAAGGCAGGTGAGGGATGTGTCCATTGAGACGGGCATACAGTTACAAGACCAGTTCAGCGGGGTGATTCAAGGGATTATGAGTTCTGTAAGCCTTGCGATAAGCGCAATTTACGACATGCAGCAGGCGATGAGCATGGACGTGAACATGTCTTCCCAGGAGACCGCCAGAGAAAATATTAGCCAGACTGCGGCGGCGTATGTAAGCCTCAATAAAACCATGGAGGCCCCTGTCGCAAGCAATCCACCCGTGCCTTTGGCGCCACAGCCTCTGGCAGATACATCAGCCGTATGGAACACCGATAGGATGGATGTGTTTCAAGGAAACGGGGCTGAAAGGTTTCGGCAGGAAGCCCAAAGTGCGAGTGCTATGTTGGAACGGTTAAGCCAGACGCAAGACAACATTGCAAGGCAGGCAATGCACATGGACATCCTCCCTCTGGGAGCGTTCCAGGATATGAATAGCCTGGCGGTACGTATTGACCATGTGAGAAACCGTATCCAGCAGATTGAAAATAATCCGCTAAATATGGGATCAGACCAAGTGAATGCAAAGCTTGAGCAGCTACGGGCACAGTTGAGTCGTGCCGTGCAGGAACAGGACATATTAAATCAGGCAATGCAGGACATGGATGCATCTGCAGTAAACGAGGCATATTTAAGGCTGTCGCAGATAGTCGCAGATGCACAGCGGCACATTCGGGACAACGTGGACGAACAAGGCAGGTTTAACAGCCAGATACAGGACGGGACCAACCAGACGAGCGGGCTTATGCAGGCGATTAAGGGGATGGCGGCGCAATACCTGAACATCCAGAGTGTGAAAGATGTTCTCAACATTTCTGACGAGCTGACACAAACTACGACTCGCCTGGAGATGATGAATGGGGCTTTTCAGGAAATGGGGACAGGGTTTAACAGTACGGATGAGATGTTACATGCAGTTTATGCATCCGCGCAAAATGCAAGAGGGTCCTTTTGGGAAATGGCGGAAATCATCTCCAGTTTTGGAATAAATGCAGGGGACTCATTCGGCAGCAGTGCAGAAGTAGTCGATTTTGCAAACCTTATCCAGAAGCAAATGTTGATTGCGGGCATGGGATCTGAGGAATCTGCCAACGCCATGCTCCAATTATCACAGGCGCTTGGCTCTGGAGTGCTGAATGGTGATGAACTCAGTAGCATTTTTGAACAGGCGCCTAACCTGGTACAGAATATCGCAGATTACATGGATGTGCCCATAGGGCAGATAAAACAGATGGCGTCTGAGGGGCAGTTATCGGCAGACATATTAAAATCTGCAGTCTTTGCAGCGTCAGATGAGATCAATTCAAACTTTGAGCAGCTGCCAATGACTTGGGGGCAGGTATGGCAGTCGATACAGAATACGGCGCTGATTGCATTTCAGCCCGTTTTGGAAAAAATAAATGAGATTGCAAATAGTGAAGGGTTCCAGAATTTTATCAATGGCGCAATGGTGGTGATGGGCCTGCTTGCAATGGTGGTAATGAACATTTTTGACTTGATAGGAACAGTAGGCGGCTTCATAGCAGATAACTGGTCGATCATTTCGCCAATCATTTATGGCGTCGTGGCAGCTTTGGCAGTTTATTATGGAAGGTTGCTGTTGGTAAATGCCATGGAGAAGCTATGTTCTGCGGGAAGCGCGGCTTTAGCGATTGGAAAAGGTTTGCTTGCAGCGGCTATCATGATGGTGACTGGCTGCACATGGGCTGAGGCAAATGCTCAAATGAACTTGAACAACGCCATGTACGCCTGCCCAATCGTTTGGATTATCATGCTTGTCATAGCATTGATTGCAATTTTTTATGCGGCAGTGGCGGCAATCAATAAGTTTGCCAATACGTCGCTATCGGCAACGGGAATCATATGCGGCGTATTGGCAGTAGCGGCAGCGTTTATTGGAAACCAGATCATCATGGTAATTAATTTTATTATTGATGCGTTTTGCGTGTTATGGAACTTTATAGCGATATTTGCAAACTTTTTTGCGAATGTTTTCGACGATCCGGTGGGTGCGATTGCCAGATTGTTTTTTGATCTGGTTGACTGTGTTCTTGAGCTGCTTGAATCGCTGGCTTCCGCTATTGATACAATTTTCGGTTCCAATCTGGCCGGGGCAGTTTCCGGATGGCGCAGCTCCCTTGACAAATGGGTGGATAGTACTTTTGGCGAGGGAGAGGAAATCGTGAAGCAAGTCAACGCTTCCGATTACCATCTTGACCGTTTTGATTATGGCGACGCCTGGGATTTCGGAAATAACCTGGGCAAAGGAATCGAAGACAGCGTTTCTAATCTCTTCGACGGCACTGACGATATGCCAACAAATAATTATGTGCAGCCTGTCGAGCCCTATGGAGGGGCAGGGGGCGGCGGAGTCTCAGAAGGAATAGACGCAAGCGACACTGCAGGGAACATTGCGGACATTAAGGATTCCGTGAGCGTGTCCCAGGAGGAGTTAAAATATCTTCGCGATTTGGCGGAACAGGAGACGGTAAACCGATTCACTATTGCGGAAATTAAGATTGACCAGTCGGGAATGACCAATACCATAAATAATGGAGCCAATGACCTTGACGGCTTCGTGTCAGGATTGACGAATGCAGTGAATGAAGCAGTGGAAAACATAACGGAAGGGGTGCATAAGTAATGGCAGGAGGAAGATATGATTTTTATTTGAAAAAGTGCCTTTTGCCGATACCGCCAAATAAGCTCCAGATCAAAATAAAAAACGCAAATGACACGGTGAACCTCATCAATGATGGTCAGGTGAACCTGTTGAAAAAAGCTGGGCTTACGGATATTGAATTTGAATGTGTGATACCGCAGGTCAAATACCCGTTTGCTGTATATAAGAACGGGTTCAAGAAAGCGTCTTACTTTCTTGATTACTTTGAAAAACTTAAGACCCAAAGGAAACCGTTTCAATTTATTGTGGCAAGGCGAATGCCCTCTGGGAAACGCCTCTTCCACACCAATTTCCGGGTATCATTAGAGGAATATAGCATTACTGAAGAAGTGGGGGAAGGGTTCGATTTAAAGGTCAAGTTCAAATTAAAACAGTACCGGGAATTTGGCACCAAGATTGTGAAAATCAAAACTAAAAAGAAAGATAAAAAACCAAAGACAAATACCAGCAAGCCAAGGGAGACGGACAACTCGCCCGCTCCTTTGTCGCCGCAGGCTTATACCGTGGTAAGCGGGGACTGCCTTTGGAAGATTGCAAAATACTTCTATGGAGATGGTTCCCTTTATACCATAATTTATGATGCAAACCGGGACGTCATAGGAGGAAACCCGAACTTGATTTACCCTGGGCAGGTATTAATTATCCCGCCAGTATAGGAGGCATGATGGGAATTGAATTGCTGATTGGAAATGAAGATGGCACAAAAATATATGAGCCTGCAGTGCTGGAAGGGATTGAATGGGAAACGGAGCGCAGGGGAACCCCGGGGAAATTGTCATTTACGATTCTTTGGGATAAACGATTGGATATTTCCGAAGGAAGTGCAGTAAGGCTCAAGGTAAACGATAAAAAGGTGTTTTTTGGATATATATTTAAACAACAACGGTCAAAAAAAGATGGGGTGGTGCAGCAGGTGACCGTGACTGCTTATGACCAGCTCCGTTACCTGAACAATAAAGAGACCAGGGTTTATGAAAATAAGACAGCGGGGCAATTCTTAAAAATGATTGCCAAGGATTATTCCCTGCAGGCTGGGGAAATTGAGGACACCAAGTATAAGATACCCTCAAGGGTGGAGGACAATACCTCGCTGTTTGAAATGATTGAAAATGCCCTGGATTTGACGCTGGAGAACAAAAAGGAAATGTATGTCCTGTATGATGATTTTGGAAAATTAACGTTGAAGAACATTTCCAACATGTATGTGCGCAGCAAGGATAAGTATTTGCTGATTGATTCAGAAACAGGGGAAAATTTTGAGTATGCATCATCTATTGATGATAACACCTATAACAAGGTAAAACTGGTTTATGACAATGAAAATACAGGAAAGAGAGAGGTATACATAGCGCAGGACAGTTCCAATATCAATAAATGGGGAACTTTGCAGTATTTCGATACCCTGAAAGAGGGCGAAAACGGAAAAGCCAAGGCAGATGCGTTACTTGCTTTGTATAATCACAAAACCAGGAACCTGAAGATTTCAAATGCGTTTGGCGATCACAGAGTCAGAGCTGGCAGCTTAGTGGCGGTCAGCTTAAACCTTGGGGGTTTTAAAGTCAAGAATTTCATGCTGGTAGAAAAATGCAGGCATGTGTATAAAGAAAATGAGCACTGGATGGATTTGACGCTTCGGGGAGGTGATTTTGTTGTTTGACGTAGTGGAACTCGTAAAACTGATAAAAAGGGCGGCAGTCGATGCAGTGGAAGCCACAAAGCCAGTGAATCTCTGCTTTGGCATGGTGGAATCTGTAGGACCGTTGAGAATAAGCGTGGAACAGAGGATGACATTGAGTGGGGCGCAACTTATCATGCCTGGGAGCGTGGCAGCCCTTCCGTTGTCTGCCGGTGATAAAGTGATTTTGCTCCGGCAGCAGGGAGGACAAAAATATTTTGTCATAGACAGGATTGGAGAGATGTGAGTGATACCTTTAACAATTGGGCTCTTGAATCAGGATATTGAGATGGAGCAGCAGCCGGACCGGACTTACCGGATGGACCAGGACAGGGAATATATAAGGGGGCATACAGAAAGTCTGGATGCGGTAAAGCAGGCGGCGTTTAAGATTTTAAACACGGAACGTTATCAGCATGTGATCTATTCCTGGGATTACGGGATTGAGACAATGGATTTATATGGGGAGCCGATGACCTACGTCTGCCCGGAGCTGGAGCGCAGAATAACGGAAGCGCTTGCCTGTGACCCAAGGATCATGGAAGTGACAGATTTTGAATTTGAGATGGTTGAAAAAGGAGTGCTTCATGTTACGTTCATGATACATACCACTTTTGGCACAGCCAAGATGGAAAAGGAGGTAGAAATATAATGTATGAAAATGTCACGTTTGAAGACATTTTAGACAGAATGTTGGAACGTGTACCGGAAGATGTGGATAAAAGGGAGGGGTCTGTGATCTATGATGCGTTGGCGTCTGCCGCCGTGGAACTGCAGTTAATGTATATTGAGCTGGATGTCATATTAAGGGAAACGTTTGCAGACACGGCGTCCAGAAAATACTTGCTGAGGCGTGCGGCGGAGCGCGGGATCAAGCCCAAAGCTGCGGTAAAGGCGGTATTAAAGGGAGAGTTTGTCCCAGATACGTTAGAAATCCCGGCAGGGAGTCGGTTTAGTTGTGACGACTTAAACTATACCTTAAAAGAAAAGATCAGCGACGGCAGATATAGCTTGGAATGTGAGACAGAAGGGGTTTTAGGAAATTCCGTTTTAGGCAGGCTTATGCCTGTTGATTATATCAATGGGTTGGAAATGGCGTCTGTAACAGAGGTTCTCGTGCCTGGGGAAGAGGAAGAAGAGACAGAGTCTGTAAGGGAGCGGTATTTTGCATCTTTTACAGCCCAGGCTTTCGGAGGCAATAAGCGGGATTATATTCAAAAGACGCTTGAGATTCAAGGAGTCGGGGCGGTGAAGGTTACGCCTGTTTGGAATGGCGGCGGAACGGTTAAAATAACCATTCTTAATTCAGAACATGACATAGCAAGCGCTTATTTATTGGATCAGGTGCAACAAAAACTAGATCCCGTAAGGGATGGGGGCGGGGATGGACTTGCCCCGATCGGGCATGTGGTGACAGTGGACACGCCGAAGGAATTTGCCGTGGACATTGCCCTTGAAGTAGTTTATGACACAGGCTATAATTTTGAGTCTTTAGGCTCTAAGGTTTCCAAGGCGGTTGATGATTACCTCAAAGAAGTCAGGCAAGGATGGTCTCAGGCAGAAACCATGGTGATTAGGAAAGCGCAAATTGAAACCAGGATCATGGGCGTATCTGGCATCATTGACGTTTCTAGAACGATGCTCAATGGCAAAGAGGAAAATATTATTCTCGATAAGACCTATGTCCCTGTGTTGGGGGAGGTTACAGCATGATTAGGAATGTAGATTTAATTTCTTATCTTCCTCAGTACCTGAGAGGATACCGGGAAATTCGTGAAGCTCTGCAAGCCCAGCAGCCGGAAGTACAGAGACTGGAAGACCTTACAGAAGACATTATGAACAACCAGTTCATATTATCTTCCAATGAACCAGGCGTAAGAAAGTTTGAACATATGCTTGGCATGGCGGCATTGGATGATGACTTGCTAGAAAATAGAAAATTCCGCATGCTTTCGTTGTGGAATAATGCCATCCCATATACGATGGCCGTGTTGCATAAGAAGTTAGCAACTTTATGTGGCGAAGATGGATATAAGCTGGAGATATTTCCAGCCGAGTATAGGATCGCTGTGCGGATTGCGTTAAAAAGCAAGAAAAATTTTAAAATGGTACAAGAAATGCTATGCGACGTTTTGCCAGCAAATTTGTTGCTGGATGTGTCGTTACTCTATAACCAGCATGCAACGTTAAGTGAGTTTACGCATAGGAAATTATCATCTTATACATATGATCAATTAAGAAACGAGGTGTTGACGAATGGCGACTGAAACAGAAAATTATGGCTACCCAAAGCCAGACGTGGATGATTTCTATGATGTCGGGGATTTTAACCAGGCAATGGACATGATAGACGGTGATATCAAAGGCATCGAGGAATCATTAAGTTCGGCAATTGATACAAAGGTTGACAAGATATCCGGAAAAGGGTTGTCAACAAATGATTATACGACGGCGGAAAAAATCAAGCTTGCGGGGGTCGCAGCGAATGCGAACAATTACTCGCTTCCTGCCGCCTCAGCGTCCGCCCGTGGCGGCGTCAAAACAGGGTATGCCCAGACAGGCAAGAATTATCCCGTGCAGCTTAGCAATGAGCAGATGTATGTCAATGTCCCGTGGACGGACACGCAGAAAATCACGGGCGTGAAAGGAAATGCTGAGAGCAGCTATCGGACCGGGAATGTGAATATCACTGCTGCGAATATCGGGGCTGTTTCCACGGAATATTTGAATGAGCACTTCGTGCCAGACCATATTTCTAGCTTTAAAGGCAGCGCAGGTTCCAAAGGCTGGCATAGAATTGCGAAAGCGGTTGGAACCCATGGCGGGAATTCCTGCGTCATCAGCATGAAGCGAGGCTACAATACGCCTTCGCCGGAATACCAGAAAGTCCAGCTTATAAACGCATATGACACACAAAGATTTTCACCTTTGGCAGCTGCTTCCCAGACCCATATGTGGACCAAGATCAGGTGTACCAGGGATAGTGCAAATTCCACAACATACATTGAGCTTTATCAAGATAGGGACAATAGTATCAATACCTGGCTAATCACCATAGAAGACGCACAAGGAGTTTATGCCAATCACTGGAAAGCAATGACTCCCACTCTTACCTCAGAGATGATAAGCGGGGTTAGCGTGCTAGCATCCATGGATTTGCCATCCTGGTTTGACTCAAGAGTCGTCACAGATGATGGAGATGGAAAAAACATAAGTTTTTCATACCAAAAGTCAGGATTGACCAGCTCCTCATGGCTGGCGGCATGGAACAATTACGAGCTTCGTTCAATAGCTCCAGGCAATATTACCGGCGTTGGTTCTGCAGTCAAAGCGACGAATGATGGAAGCGGGAACAATATTGTAAACACGTATGCAAAGAAAAGCATCTATGATGATTCGGCAATTAGCATGGGACGGAAAAGTGGGACGACAGTAGGTGAGAAGAGTAGTGCGATTGGTTCTGTTGTTGAGGCAAGCGGGAAATGTTCCCATGCGGAAGGGTACTTAACAACGGCAAGCGGGAAATATTCCCATGCGGAAGGGAGTGATACGACGGCAAGCAGAGAAGATGCTCATGCAGAGGGGTATTATACAAATGCGAGCGGAATTGCTTCCCATGCAGAAGGGAGTAGTACAAATGCAAGCGAAGACTATTCCCATGCGGAAGGGAGCAATACAAATGCAATCGGAAGCGCTTCCCATGCGGAAGGGAGCAATACGAAAGCAATCGGAAGCGCTTCCCATGCGGAAGGGAGCAATACAAATGCAATCGGAAACTATTCCCATGCGGAAGGATATGAGACGAAAGCAAGCAATTTTGCCTCCCATGTATCTGGAAAATACAGCAAGGCAATGACCGAAGGAGGGGATATGGGCACACAAGTCGGGGACGTGTTTGTGATCGGAAATGGAACTTCTGCTTCTACTGCCCGTTCCAACGCCCTCCGAGTCACCTACAAGGGCGACATCTACGGAACCAAGGCATTCCAGTCCTCCGGCGCTGACTACGCAGAGTTCATAAAGCCCTGGGCGGACGGCAACCCCGACGAGGAAGACCGGATCGGCTATTTCGTCACTGTGAAAGACGGCTTGCTTGAAAAAGCAAAGCAAGGGGATTACATTGCCGGGATCACGTCGGGGAATCCCTCGATCGTTGGAAACGCCGACGAGGACTATTACTGGCGCTATGAGCGGGACGAATTTAACCGGATCGTCATGGAGGACGTTCCCGAAACCATCCAAAAGACGGACGAGGACGGGATGCTTGTGTTTGACGAGGAGACCCATGAGCCTGTGATGGTGGAGACGGGAAAGATCGTCAAAAATGCCCGCATGAAGCTTGCGGAGGGTTACGATTCGTCTCTGCAGGAAGGCTACATCGAGCGCAAGGACCGCAAGGAATGGGACTATGTCGGGATGTTGGGCGTGCTGCCAGTTCGGGACGACGGCACATGCCTCCCAGATCATTTCTGCAAGTGCAACGACGACGGGATCGCCACCTTGGCAACAGAGATGGGATTTTACACTTACCGGGTGCTTGAGCGAATTTCAGAAAACATTGTCAGCGTGATCCTGAGATAAGGATTTAGGTCACAGGCAAAGAAGTTGGCAGGATTCTTTCTTGCTTTAAGCTGGCAAAGGAGGAGGTGAGGATGATACAGGAAATGGAAATTTTAGAACGTTTGACCAAAGTGGAGGAACGCTCCAAGAGCAACACTCACCGTCTGGAAAAGTTAGAACCGATCATCAATGAAATCCATACCATGTCCAATACCATGGTCCAGCTTGTGGAGGAAGTGAAGCATACAAATGAGACGGTCAGTTCTTTGGACGAGAAAGTGGAGCGGATGGACAGCCGTGTCGACGTCATGGAGAGAGCCCCCGCAGAAGACATGAGGGCGTACCGGAGGACAGCGGCAGCTTCGGTCGTGAGCGCCATCGCAGGAGCGTTTGCGGCGGGGGCGTTGGCGTTGCTGGCAAATTATATTTGAGAAGGAGGAAACATGCATGAGCGATAAAATGAAGCTTTGGCTGAAAGCAGCCGGAACTCGCGCCATGAAGACCATGGCGCAGACAGCGGTGGCGTTGCTGCCTGCAGCAGCCACGATCAATGCCGTCGATTGGGGAGTGGTCCTGGGAACTGCGGCATTAGCAGGGGTGGCGTCTCTGTTAACTTCCCTGGCAGGCTTGCCGGAGCTGGAAAAGGCATGGGAAATGTTCTGAATGGCTTCAATGCGTTGCCAGGCATGAGGAAAACGAAGCTAGAAACAGGAAAAACATTATTAAAAACAGGAGAAACATTATTAGAAATAGGAAAAACATTGTTAGAAATGTCGAAGATGTGTTTGATGATGGAAGCAATCATAGGAAAGCGAGGAAGCATATATGATCGATATTAATACGGATTACATATCGGCAGAAAACACATATGAGGGCAAGAATGTCCCAAAGTATATCGTGATCCATGAAACGGACAATTTTGCAGCAGGAGCAAATGCCAGTAGACATGCGTCAGCCCAGGCGGCAGGCCATCTAAGCACGTCGGTACATTACTATTGTGGATCAGACGGCGTATACCAGGCGGCAAGACGCTCGGATGGGACGTATTCTGTTGGTCGGGAATATGGCGGGAGCCATTCCGTAAAGGATGCCACAAACCGCAACACGATCAATTTAGAAATTTGCGTCAACAGCGATGGCGACTATGCGAAAGCACGACAGAACGCTATCGAGCTTGTAAGATGCCTGATCAAAGAAACCGGGATTGCGGCAGAGAGGGTCATTCGCCATTATGACGCCAAAGGCAAGCACTGTCCCCGGAAGATGATCGACAATGCATTCTTGTGGGAGGACTTCAAGACTCAGATCAGAGGGGAAGAATGTTCTGATTCATCCCAGATTGAAACAGAGGAAAGGGAGCCTGCCAAAACTTTAAAAGGCACAGTCATTACCAGCCACGATCCCTTGCTGATTCGTGAGACCCCTGGTGGTCGTAAAATCAGCTCCATTCCCAAGGGGGCGACAGTGGAAATCCTGGAACAAGGCGCAGAATGGCATCATGTGAGATATGACGGCTATACGGGCTATAGCGCAGCGAAATATATATCTATGGATGGAACAACCCAGTCAGCACCGACATATGTGGGGAAATGCACCGGGAACGGCGTGCGTGTGAGGTCAACCCCGGATTTTGGTGATAATATAATCAGGCATCTAGATAAAGGAAACCTTTTCCGGGTTCTGGGCGTCTCTGGCGTTTGGACGCACGTTGACGTCGAGGGAATAGAAGGGTACATGTATTCCGAATATGTGGCGAAAGCGTAAAGATATAGAGTGAAAGAGGCAGGCAGCAGATGCATGTGATGAAATCTTGCTGCCTGTCGATTGCTTTTCCCTCCTTGCAGACAGAGATGAGCCAAAACCTGCCAATTCTGCCTTGCAACCATGTCACTTTCCTTGATTTCAAGAGTGCATTTCTTGTACCTGCTTTAAGGCTTATCCGACTTGGGTTTTGCATACGCTAAAGCTTTTTCTTTTGCATCCTCCCTGGAATCCGATTTTATCAGACGCCCTAATTTGCAGGTTTTTCAGGGTGAATTATTGATTGTAACAAAAAGTCATCCATTGTCTTTCGCCATTTATTGACTTCTGAATCTGTTTTATTTCTATTCCTTTGGTTAATTTAATGCAAAAGCATTATTTCATTGCAACAGAAGTTTTCTATAATTGCAATAACTGTCTTTTTTTTGCATCAAATTCTTCCTGAGTTATAATTCCTTGATCTAATAATTTTTTATATTTTACAATTTCATCGGGAATGCCATCCGATGAGTTGCTGGTTGCATTAGAGGCAGAATCTGTAATGAGTGCAAGCTGAGATAAAATGCGTTGTGCGCTGTCATTGTATGACATAAACAAAATGCTCCCTGTTTTCACTTTTCCGACAGGGATGAAATTAACATATACCTCTGTCTGGTAAGGATTTCTTGTTATTATTTTAATACGGAATTCGGAAATTTCCTGTTTTGTTTTTTTGCTTCCGGTGATTCCGCCTACGATTGTCCCCACTCCGCCAAACATAGCTCCGCCAACTATGGCGCTTCCGAGTCCGCCCTTTGTAATGGATTCTCCGTTTTGTAATAGCTCGTAACTGATAATGTCATCGTAAGAAAAAATGATATTTTTTGAAGTACAAGGCAATCTCCAGAGTTTATTATTTTCATCAATTTCCATATATTTATCTAGTGTACTGACACATTTATATTCAGGCAAACCTCCTTGCCCGATTGCCCATCAGACTGCGTTGTCATCAGTCAACGATGCCACCGCATCGCCTCCTTCTTCCGTCTTGCTGATGAACAATCGTTCTGCAGAGTTTCGCCAGATATAAATGTGTCAGCACACTAGTTTTTTTAGTTGTTTGGAAATAAAAATGAGCAGAACTGCTCAAGGAAAAACATTTCTCCTCCTGAATCTTTGGCGGTATTAATATAATTGGAAAATAAGCAAATATAAGAAAAGCATGAAGTGAGCCAGATGTGGCAAAGTGACCAAAGTTTGCGGCGCGCCTCATAGGCATTTAAGGATTTTTGTTAAATTTTTTATTATAATTTCCAAACTGTCCCATGATAAAAAGATATCACAGTTTTTCTTGAAATTATGAGGGAAAAGAGTGATAATAAGAGAGATATATGATATGTGATATTTTTAATTATACCCTATGGGGCATCCCATTATGGCCATGCGGCCGTATTATAAGGTACGATAAGTTGAAAATTATGTAATTATGGAAAGGAGAACTAGTATGGCAAACAGGTTTGTATTAAATGAAACATCTTATCATGGAACAGGCGCTATTTTGGAAATTGTGTCAGAAGCAAAGGGCAGGGGATTCCAGAAAGCGTTTGTATGCTCTGATCCAGACTTAATTAAATTTGAGGTAACAAAAAAAGTATTGGATGTTTTAGACAAAGAAGGACTTGTTTATGAAGTGTATTCGAATATTAAACCCAATCCTACTGTTGAAAATGTGCAAGCTGGCGTAGAAGCCTATAAAAAATCTGGAGCAGATTATTTGATTGCCATTGGCGGAGGCTCTTCCATGGATACGGCAAAGGCAATCGGGATTATCATTAATAATCCAGATTTTGCCGATGTAGTAAGTCTGGAAGGAGTGGCTGCTACAAAGCAGAAATCGGTTCCAATATTTGCAGTGCCTACCACTGCAGGGACAGCGGCAGAAGTAACCATCAATTACGTTATTACAGACGCAGCGAATAATCGCAAAATGGTATGCGTAGATCCAAAAGATATTCCAGTGGTGGCGTTTGTAGATCCAGATATGATGTCTTCTATGCCAAAGGGATTGACTGCCGCAACGGGAATGGATGCGCTGACGCATGCCATTGAAGGATATATTACAGCGGGAGCATGGGAATTATCAGATATGTTCCATCTAAAAGCAATTGAAATTATAGCAAGGAGCCTGCGTCAGGCAGTGGAGAATACGCCAGAAGGCAGGGCGGACATGGCCTTAGGACAGTATGTGGCAGGAATGGGATTTTCAAATGTGGGTCTTGGGATCGTACATTCTATGGCACATCCGCTGGGGGCCTTATATGATACGCCTCATGGAGTTGCAAACGCAATTATTTTGCCGACGGTTATGGAATATAATGCAGAGGCCACTGGGGAGAAATACCGTGATATCGCAAGGGCGATGGGAGTAGAGGGTGTAGATTGCATGTCCCAGGAAGAGTACCGCAAGGCGGCCATAGACGCTGTTAAAAAGTTATCACAGGATGTTGGAATTCCAATGGATTTAAAAGAAATTGTGAAAAAAGAAGATATTCCATTCTTAGCTCAGTCTGCTTATGATGATGCATGCAGGCCTGGGAATCCAAAAGAAACCAGTGTCGAAGATATTACAAAACTGTATCAATCATTGATTTAGTATTTAGGGAATGATATTAGAAATTTCAGGAGGATAAAAAATGCAGAATGATGATGTAAGATTGCAGTTAATTCGTCAGTTTCCGGCAGAAGTGGTAGAAGCGCGTGATAACAGAAATGAAATGTATTACGCATGTCCCACCTGTGGAAGGCCAGTGGCATTAGGGACAGATAAATGCATGGGGTGCAGTCAGGTCCTGAGCTGGAAAAACATGAACCAACAGATGTCGGTAAACGGGATGCGCAAAGCAGTGCTGGAATTTGAAGTAGCTTCTGATTTTTCCAATGGAAATTGCAGAAAATGTCCCCTTTCCTACATAGGAAAAGGAGAAACGGGAAATGTATACGAATGTCCGCTGGATATGCGCGGGGCATGCAAAATAAAATTATGTTAGTTTAACGTCCAGCGGCTATTTTGGTAAATCAAAGGGCTGTTCCTTGTATAAAATTTCCATATTCGGACATACTGTTTCTGTATCAGGTAAATTTGTGAGAAATAGGGAATTTGTCTGTTTTTACGAAAATTGCATGCCTATATCCATAAGTGCAGAGCAGTCAAAGTAAAAACATAGATAAAGCCCTGCTCAAGATTCGGTTTAGAACCAACAGTATGTGATAGCGGAATGGAGGAAATATGGCGATGGATTTTAAACAAAGTGAAACTATGAAAAATTTAATGCGCGCATTTGCAGGGGAAAGCCAGGCAAGAAACCGGTATACGTTTGCGGCGTCCCAGGCAAACAGTCAAGGACTTTATGTGATCGAGCAGATTTTTAAATTCACGGCAGATCAGGAAAAAGAACATGCAGAAGTATTTTACAATCAATTAAAGGAGCTTGCGGGGGAAACGATCCACATTGACGGCGGATATCCTGTAGATTTAAGCCCTAATATTTCAGAATTGCTGGATAAGGCACAGCATAACGAATATGAGGAGCATGACGATGTTTACAAGCATTTTGCACAACAGGCTCAGGAAGAAGGATTTGGTCAGGCAGCGGCAAAATTCCGAATGATTGCGGAGATTGAAAAACTGCATGGAGACAGGTTTGGGGCTTTTGCCCAGTTGCTAAAAGATAATCAGTTGTTTGTTTCGAAAGTGGAAACAAAATGGATGTGCCTCAACTGTGGCCATGTGCAGGAAGGCACAGAAGCTCCTCAAAAATGTCCTGTATGCGATCATGAGCAAGGATGGTTTGTAAGGATGGAATTAGCTCCATTTTGCAGAGATGGCAATTTTCAAAAGTTTTGAGGATTATATATGATATCGACAGCTCCAGGAATTTGTATTCCGGAGCTGTTTTTGTCTTATAGGATGATGGTGTCAAAAGGTCTGATTTGTTCTTGAAAGCCAGTTCAGACTTTTTGACACCTAATCTCTATTATATGAAAGTTCTTTTGACGTTAAAGTGTAAAAGTATCTTTCCATGAGAATAAAAAATGTCCAGGGTCTGCCCCAGTAAAGCGAGGGCACTCGCAAAAGTGGAACATATTGCCATGTAATCATGCTTGGGGCTGCAAGGTGCGCAATCCCCTGAAGAATCAAGGTTAAGCGGAATTGAAGTGAGCTTGCCGCTTTGCTTTTAAAATATCAAAAGATTACTGCCTTATTCTAAAAAGACACATTTTTTTCATAGATTTCTCATATTTTTATCAAAAAATCCTGTCAAAATAAATGTCATAATGTTACTATAGTGAATGAAAATAAGAATTAGGGACAAGTATAACTACACTTGTTTGTGCAAAGAAACGAACAGAATGGAGGAAAGAATTTGTTGATTCTTTCACAAACTACCTGTTTGTGCAAAGAAGCGCACAGAATGGAGGAAAATATGAAAAAAAGAAACTACATATTGGCAGTGTCTATGTTGACCATGATGGCAGTCCTGACAGGCTGTGGTGAAAAAGATACTAAAAACGTCAACAAGGCAGAAAGTCCACAAGATACCGTTCAAGATGACGTGCTTAACGTAAAAGCGTCAGATTATGTGAAATTAGGTGACTACAAAGGCGTGGAAGTTACCTATCCTTCTGTGGCAGAGGTGACAGAAGAAGATGTGCAGTTAGCTATTGAAGACGTTATTTCGGAGAACTCGGAGTATAAAGAGGTAGACAGGGCATCAAAAGTTGAAGATGTGGTTAATATTGATTATACCGGAACCATTGACGGAGAAGAGTTTGAGGGCGGAAGCGATACAGGGTATGATTTGGAATTAGGTTCGGAAGATTTTCTGCCAGAATTTGAAAAAAGCCTGGAAGGAAAAAAAGCGGGAGAGGAAGCTGTGTTCACGGTTCCCTTTCCAGAGGATTATGATGAGGAGCTAGGAGGAAAGGAAGCAGAATTCACAGTGAAAATTAATTCTGTAAGCGAGCTGATTACGCCAGAGTATAATGAAGATTTTGTAAAATCGATATCTGATTTTGAAACAATAGAAGAGTATGAGGCTTCAGTAAGAGAAGAGCTCGAAGAGTTTGCAAAAGAGGATTCGGAAATAGAAGCAGGGGAGAATGCGCTCAGAATTGCCATAGACAATGCAGAAGTAAACGGTTATCCGCAGGAATTATATGATTACTTCTATGAGGATACCGAGTCAGGATATCAAGAGACGGCAGAGATGTTTGGAATGGAGTATCAAGAATTTTTGGAGAATTTTGTGGGGACCGAGGACCTGGATGAGATCGTGGAAGACGCAGTGAATGAATATTTGATCACGCAGGCAATATTGGAGAAAGAAAGCATCGAGGTAACAGAGAAAGAGTATCTTGCGGCGGCAGAAGAATTAGCAAAGTCTAATGAGTATGATTCCTTAGAAGAATATGAGGCTGATTATGGAGAGCTTTATGTCAGAACGCAGGTAATCAGAGAGAAAGCGGTAAATTTCCTGCGAGAAGCCGCTAAATTGAGCGAGGTACCATGGGAAGACTATTATGAAGAAGATTACGAAGAGATGGAAGGAGAAGGGGAGGATTAAATTTGCATCAAAAATAAAGCTGCAGCATCAGCGATAAATCGTGCTTGCTAAAGCTGTCAAAAGAAAGAAGAAAGGATCAAGACATGGTTAAAAGGGATGTGTTTCCATGCTTGAATCTTTCTTCTTTCTCTTGTCAGTCTCTTTTATGTTAATTGTTTGATGAGCGTTCTCATTTCTTCGACGCTGTCTGCAATCAGCGATGCCCCATGGCTTTTCAGGAACTCTCGGGAGCGGAATCCCCAGCTTACGCTGATGCATGGAATGCCAGCGTTGCGGGCAGTAAGAATATCTACATCGGAATCCCCGACATAGACACACTGTTCTGGTAAAGCCTCTAATTCTTTCATTGCCTTAAAAACTGTGTCTGGCGCAGGTTTTGGAGATACGCCGCAAGATTCGCCGATGGCTGTGGTAATAAAGGGGGAGAAAAAATCCTTACAGAGTCCTTTTACAGCCAGGTCAAATTTATTAGAGACTACGGCTAGTTTGTAGCCAGCGGATTGTGCCTCCTTTAAGTAATCTAAAATTCCAGGGAAAGGCATGGTAGCGTCTTTTTTATGAATTTCATAATGCTCTTTAAAGGTATTCAGGCAACTTTCAAATTCTTGAAAGGAATGTCCGCCGGGGACCGCTCGTTCCATTAAGACGGTTACGCCGTTTCCCACCATCTGGCGTACTTGATCTTCAGAATAGTTGCAGAGACCGTACTGTTGCAACGCATAATTTACGCTGTTGGTAAGATCCGTCAAGGTATTTAACAATGTGCCGTCCAGATCAAAAATGATTGTGTTGATCGATGAATGCATGTCTTGCCTCCGTTTTCTATTAGCGTACTGTCTGGCTGGGCGCCATTGCGTCTGCATTTGGCAAGCAACGCTCAGAAAAATATTCTGTGCAAGCGTTGCCAGATATCAACCAGATCGCACATCGATTTGAAAGTTTGATAGATGTCTTTCTTATCTATTATAACACGGCTATTTGCAATGGCAAAGAATTCATTGTAAAAATTAGCGGAGCTTTAAATTAGATGTATAAAATTGTCATAATGTATTTTAAATTAACGTCAATCAATGTAAGCTTTTTGAACGAATTTATATCTGGTAATTTATGTTAGTGCGTCAGTCCCATATATTTTCATTTTTGAGGAAATATGATAAGATAATATCAAGCATGTTATAAAACAAACAGCACGATATCAAATCGCAATCGGGAATGGAGAAAGATCATGTGGGAAAAAGTATGGGATCATCACAAAATCGCTTATGGCGGGGACTACAATCCAGAACAGTGGCCAGAAGAGACATGGGAGGAGGACATGCGCCTGCTTGCGCTTGCGCACGTGGACATATTAACGTTGAACGTGTTTTCTTGGGCATTGTTACAGCCTTCGGAAGAAGAATATAGGTTTGAAAAATTAGATAAAATCATGGAGCTTGCCAAAAAACATCACATGAAGGTTTGCCTTGCCACCAGTACGGCGGCGCACCCTGCGTGGATGGCAAGAAAATATCCAGAAGTATTGCGGACAGACTTTAGAGGAATAAAACGGAAATTCGGAGCCCGGCACAATTCCTGCCCGAACAGCCTGGTATACCGCAAATATTCGGTGCGGCTTGCCCAAAAGCTTGCAGAACGGTATGCAGATGATGAGAATTTGATTGCCTGGCACATTTCCAATGAATATGGCGGGGAGTGTTATTGTGAAAATTGTGAAAAAGCGTTCCGGGTGTGGTTGAAAAAGCGTTATCAGACACTGGAAGCATTAAATCGTGCCTGGAATACCTCGTTCTGGGGGCATACGTTCTATGACTGGGAGGAAATCGTGCTGCCAGATCACAGGACAGAGCATATAGATGAGGAGCAAACGACTGCTCAGACGATTAGCATTGATTACCGCAGATTTAATTCAGACAGTCTCATGGAATGCTTTCGTTTGGAATATGACGCAGTCAAAAAGCATACCCCCGATATTCCAATTACCACCAATTTGATGGGAACATATAAAGTTCTTGATTATCGCAAATGGGGAGCATCTATGGACTTTATTTCCTGGGATAATTATCCCTCCAACGAGGATTCTTTTAGCAAGACGGCTCTGAATCATGATTTGATGCGAGGAATAGGGGGCGGAAAGCCTTTCGTGCTGATGGAGCAAACGCCTAGCCAGCAGAACTGGCAGCCATTTAATGCATTAAAGCGCCCGGGCGTTATGAGGCTATGGAGTTATCAGGCAATCGCACATGGTTCGGATGCAGTAATGTTTTTTCAGATGAAGCGCAGCGTTGGTTCCTGTGAAAAATATCATGGAGCCGTTATTTCCCATGCGGGTCATGAAAATACCAGGGTATTCCGGGAAGTGTCCCAGCTGGGAGAAGAGCTGGAGAGATTGGGAGGAGAAATTCTTGGCTCTAGGGGAACGGCGCAAGCGGCGCTGATGTTTGATTGGGAAAATTGGTGGGCAGTGGAATATTCTGCCGGACCCAGCGTCAGTTTGAAGTATCTGGATGAGATTATGAAGTATTATACAGCTTTGCATACCCAAAATATCCCCGTGGATCTGATCGGGGAAGAAGATGATTTGTCAAAATATAAGCTGGTCATCGCTCCCGTTCTCTATATGACAAAGCCGGGAGTGGATCAACACATACGGGAATTTATAAGACATGGAGGGACATTTTTGACCACGTTTTTCAGCGGCTATGTAGATGAGAGCGACTTGGTAATTTTAGGGGGCTATCCTGGAAGACTGCGGGACATCTTGGGGATCTGGGTGGAGGAAACAGATGCGTTGCCAGATACGAAACGAAATCGTTTTCTATATGGAGGGCAAGAGTACAGCGCAGAGCTGCTTTGTGATATTATACATTTGGAAGGAGCACAGTCGCTGGCGGAATATCAGGAAGATTTTTACGCCAATACTGCAGCGGTCACCTGCAATTCATTTGGTGAGGGAAACGCATATTATGTGGGAACCCGCTCCGAAGAAGCGTTTTATTCTAGAATTGTGAGAGAGATCTGCCAACAACAGCAGTTAAAGCCAGCAGCAGAAGTTCCATCAGGCGTGGAGGCGGTGGAACGGTTCCGGGATAAAGAACATTACCTCTTCTTGCTAAATCATAAGGAGGAGGCAGAACAGATTACAGTATCAAAGGATTGTCAGGACCTGCTTGCCGGGATTGATTACCAGGCAGAGGAACAGTTCGAACTTCCGGCAAAGGGCGTGGCTATTTTGAAATGGATGGAAAGATCGTGAGGGTTTGATATGATTCTGTTGAGAGCAAATAATGAATTGAGGACCGTGTTTGGCCGCATGTTGAAAGCCATGAAGGTAAATGTGGCTTGGACTGGGAATTTTGTAGTATTAAATAATTTTTTGATTTTATCAGGAAGCGTGCGCTCCTTAATTTTTAATTTTGACAATCGCAAAGTGATCACCAATGTGATTGAGCTGCCGGACCGGGAGGAAGACATGGAGCCTGTAGAAGGCAATCAATTTCTCGAAAATGTGCTCAACATCGCATTATATGCATTCGGAAAATGGGGAGTCATCAAAGGAATCCGGGTGGAGCAAGATTACAGTCAGCTTAACGGGCTGTTTCAAACAATTTTAAAAGATATGAAGATTACCCCGGGATTTAGGGATGATAATTTCCGCTTTTATAAAGACAGCGTTCAGATTACTTATGAAGAAGTGGTACAGGCGGCAGTGGAAGAAGGAAAGCGTAAGGCTCAGGAGGCAAAAGAAGAGAGAGAAGACGCCGAATCGGAGGAACGCCTCGGTCTGTGGCATAACATATGCTGGGAAATGGAGCAGCGTACATTTGCAAGAAGTGAGCTCACCACTTATGAAAAGCAAGCTGCACGGTTGGGGAATAACTTTTATCGTTCTGGATTTCATTGCCCAGAATGTGGAGAAAAAATGTTTTTAGTCGTCTATCCGGAAGGAAAAGAATATCTGGTGGAGACACAGGAGGGAAAGGTATATCTGGCGAGATGCTATACCTGCGCCCAGTGTAATAGCTTCTATACGCCAAGACCAGGGAAACTGCTGCAGGAGGGGGATGCTTATGCCCTGAAATTTGGCAGCGATCAGACAGCTTATGAAGATTACCAGGAACTTTTGGGAAGCACAGGGGAGCGCACCACCAACTATCATTTTAATGAATATGAATGGCAGCGGGGAAAGACGAAAGAGCCGGAATCCATAGAACGTGCCTGTGCGGAAATGGACGATATGGAAGAAGAGGAGCTGCTTTTGCTGGAAGAAAAACTGGAGTCGGGATTTTATCCTTTGAAAAAATCTCAGCCTTACCTTAGAAGAATCCAGGAATTACTGCGCAGAAAGAAAGAACTCCGTGCGTCTTGGAATAAGACGCATCTTTCTGATGGCGAAAGAGAGAGCAAAGGTCATTCGTTAGAAACAAATGACCAGAAAAATTCTGGGAATACTTCAAGCAACGCCTGGAAGAAAAATCAAAATGCAATGCCAAGCTTTACGAAAGATGCGGCGCCTGCTGAAAAGAAACAAGATATTTCTGGGAAAGAAAAAAAAGATGCCGAGGATAAAACAAATGCAGCGCACAACAAAGCGGCTTCTTCTGATCGTGGCAGTGCAGAACATTCACAAGAAAACTGGGTGGAGGATAAATATCAAGCACGGATGAAAACCATAGAGCGGATGTCTCTGCGTCAGCTACAGGAGCTAAAAAAGCAGGTGCAGTCTGAGACTAGGCTTAATGCTGCAAGAAAGTCTGAGTATAGCGACAGGATTGCGAAGGCGGCAGAACGCAAAGAGATCGAGGAGATTCGCCAAAAGGCCGCAGGATGCCGGGAAAAGCCGTATGCTTTTATTGCTCGGGCGATCGAGGAGGTAGAGAAATCTAGGGCGCCGCAGCAGGAAAAATCAGAAATATTAAAAGAATTAAAGGAACTAAAACAACGCAGGGCAGAGGTGGAAGCCAAAAAGCTTGTGGAATCTGCGCCTTCTTCCATGAATCACAACCAATATCGGGTGTTTCAGGAAAAGCTTGCGCAATATCATGATATAGATATTGCTCCTTACGTTGATGCGCTGACTGAAAAACGCAGGCAGGCGGGCAAGCTGGAACTGGATAACATGATGCGGCGGGTCAAAAGAAGCGATAGGAAAGGCCTTTTGAACATGCAAAATCAACTCAAGGAAGGTTTTTCGGAGGAAGACGCTGCTCCGATGCAAAAAGAGATTGAACGAAGGCTTCGGGAACTGGATGAAGCAGCGATTGACAAGATTTGTCCTAACATTATGGGAATGACGTTTGATGAAGCGGCAGAGGCATATGAGAAAATAGAAGGAGGAGCTTTCCTTCCAGAGTTAAAGACAGATACGCTTGAGATGATTGATAAACGCCTGACCAAGCTAAAAATGGACGAATGCGCATTGTTGGTGGAGAAGCTAAAAGAGGAGATGAAAGGCAGAGTCAAGAATACGCAGCGGCTTCATTATTACGACGTGCGCAGCGTAATGCGGGGAGACTGGGAACCAGCGGAAGCACAGTTGGCAGCATGTGCCTTGAATACATACGCCGCAGACAGGGGACGCTATGAGTTTCCGATTTTGATTTGCGATTCTTCGGGAAGGATGACAGGAAAAGAAGGCTTTCTTTTGACGCCAGACCATATTTATTATAACAGCACTTTTAACAGCGAGAAAATTCCGGTGCGGGCAATCACCAGTATTTATGGAAATACAGGGATTTTGAACCGTGGATTGTATCTAAACCGAGGAAATGGCGCTAAAACGAAGATTCCAGGCGGCATACCATCCAAGGAACTGGAAGCTTTTGGGGAAGTGCTGGATCATTTTGTGTCGTATCTACAGGAGAAACCAGAGTCTAGAAGTATTTCCTATCTGGCAAAAGCGAAGCACGATGTGAAATGCTGTTATCGGTGCGGCTTTACCTATCAGGGCGGAAATGTCTGCCCAAAGTGCGGCAACCAGGCAAATCAATAACCATCACCTGGGCAAAGAATAAAGGGGTATTTCGCACGAATATATTCACTTGTTCAAAAGGTCTTGCCGCTTTGCGGCAAGGACAGAATGCGCAAAATCACTCTGAGAAGCTAGCTTGCCAAGATAATTTTTATGCATTTTGTTTGCATTGCGTTGCAATGTAAACATTTTGAACAAATTTATGTTAGTGCGGCAGCCCCTCTTTCTCTTTCCTTATCCAGCTTCTAAGCGGATTCACCTGTTTGGCACGTTCCATGATATCTTCCGCATTCTGCAGCAGGTATTGGCTTAATTGCTTCGTTTCTTCAGCGGTAAACCCGGAAGATTTTTCAATGTTGCCGGAGGGAAGAGTGCCTTCCGCAAAATCTTTACCCCGTTCAAATGAGATGCGGACGATTTTCTGTCCTTTCTGCTGAATAATTCCAGAATAAGTCATTTTAAATTCGTTGGATTGTCCCATATGTATTCCCCCTTGCTTTAGATAATGAATCAAAGAAACAATGTTTAACGTCAAATACCCCGCAGTAAACTGGCAGCGCACGTGTTAGCGTCAAAAGTACTTTTATTCAAATTATCATAATTTGAAAAAGTATTCAAGTCAAAAACGGTACTTGAGTTTCCATATTTTGCATTTTTATAGGATCAAAGTGGGACTGTGGCACGGATATATTCGCTTG
>CAJTJY010000028.1:11686-35297 GCA_910576975.1 uncultured Lachnospiraceae bacterium | reverse complement strand
CGTGAGCAGGTAGTGTTTTAAGGGCATTCCCGGGGCGTTTTGTAGTGCAATAAGGAAATGCCCAAATAGGGGCTTCTAAGCGTTCACAAGGAGAAAAAGGCACCAGGGAATGACAATGTCTACATTATCATTCCCCGGCGTTTATCCGTCAAATTTATAGCCGACACCTAACACGGTTTTTATGTAGGTCGGGTTCTTGCTGTCCGGCTCTATCTTTTTCCGCAGGTTGTAAATTACGTTGACAGCGCTTGAATGGCAGCTGTCGCTATCCATGTTCCAGACAGCTTCAAAAATCTGTGTCTGTGTTAGGACAATGCCGGGATTGGAAGCAAGGAATACAAGGGTACTGTATTCAAGGCGGGTAAGGTTGATTTCTTCCCCGCCTTGAAGTACCTGCCGCCTGCTCTGTATTATTTCCAGTCCCGGAAAGGATAACACGGAAGCGGGTGTAATTTCCATAGGTTCAAGTTGTATATAATCAGATATTGCCGCTATGATTTTGTCAATAACCGTTTCCTCATGTTCATTGAGTGTCAGCAGTACCATTTTTCCTATGATACCACCCCCTTTTAGTATTTTATCTTAGAATGTGTTTATTGCAAGTTGCTTCAAAACATCTCCTATATCGTTACCGATACAAACAGATTGCTTTCTGATTTCTGTCGGGATATAGGCTTCTGATAAATTGATACATACATAAGCAGCATTGGGATTGTTATATGTCATCTGCCAAAACGGATATTTAATAATTCCCGGCGTATTGCCGCCAACGCCTAATTCAAAATATAAAATTTTCAATCCCTTATGGCGATGTATAAAGTCTTGATACCTTTCTGCTGCTGTGTGCCAGCCGCTATCTTCAACAAAAGTATGGTCTGCCCGTAAATTCATTGACATAGGCGCGCCGCAGACAGGGCAATGCGGGATTAACCCGGACGGAATACACATATTTTCCTGTTCTTCAACCATTTTTTTAACAATGGCTTCATTGTCATAGGTCTTATCGTGACAGGGCTTTGAGCATTGCCATAATCCATAATCGCTCTGTGTATAAAACAGCCTGTGTTTGTCAAAGCCCGCCTTTTGAAAGCAATGGTCTACATTAGTTGTCAGTACAAAATAATCTTTGTCCTTTACCAAATTGTATAAATTATCGTAAACATTTTTAGGTGCATTTTGATAGCGGTTGATAAAAATGTATCGGCTCCAATACGACCAATATTCTTCCAACGTATCATATGGGTAAAAGCCTGCTGAATACATATCCTTAAAACCATATTTTTTAATATAATCCGGGAAGTTATCTTCAAAGCGTTTCCCGGAATAGGTAAATCCCGCAGAGGTAGACAGTCCTGCACCTGCGCCGATCACAACAGCGTCAGCGTTTTCCAGTATCATTTTAGTTTTTTGTATGTTATCCCAACAACTGCTTGTAGATTTGATAGTCGCTGTCCTTGAACACATTAAAAACCACCTCCAAACCATTCTGATTTTTTCTTTGATAGTCCTGCACTGTCTGAATTGCTATTGCAGCGGCTTTTTCATTGGGGAAATGAAACTCCCCCGTAGAAATGCAGCAAAAGGCAATGCTTTTCAACTGATAGGCTGCTGCAAGCTCTAAACAGGAACGGTAACAGCCCGATAGCAGGTCGCAGTCTTTCCCGGTAACGTCCCCATAGATAATCGGACCGACCGTATGGAGAACATAACGGCAGGGAAGATTATAGGCTTTTGTGATCTTTGCTTTTCCCGTTGGTTCTTCTGTTTTTTGTTTTTCCATGATACAGTAACATTCTAAACGGAGTTCAACTCCTGCGGCAGAATGGATTACATTGTCAATACACCCGTGGCATGGGACGAAACAGCCCAACATGGCACTGTTCGCCGCATTTACAATAGCGTCTACGGACAGGAGGGTAATATCGCCCTGCCATAAATAAATTCCTGGTTGTTCCAGTGAAATATCTGATAATGAAATAACGCCTTTTGGGGCACATTCTTCCTGTAAATATGCGTCCTGCACTTCTAAAAATGCTTTTGAAGCTGTTTTCGGCGGGCGTATATTCATAAGGGAACGCAACAGACGTTTTTTTTCTGTGTCCTGTGTAGGAATATCTATTGCCCTCAATTCGCTATTTTCACCTATTAGATAGTTAATCAGAAAATCAAGTCTTTCTGTCTGTGTCATAGCGCCCTCCTTTCTACCGCCTGCGAGGGACATATTTCCATACATTTTCCGCAATGCAGGAAATGTTCCGGTTTTATTTTTACGGGGCAGATGGAAATATCAATGCAGTTTTGCGGGCAGGCATTAGCGCAGAGCGTACAGCCATTGCATTTATTCGTAACAAAAAAATATGTCGTATGGTTTTCCATTCCACCGAATGAAAATTTTTCCCGAAAAATGGGCTTGCAACTCAAATCAAAAAATTCTCCGCTGCCTTTATAAATTTGGAATACGGTCAATGTGGTACGGCTTTCCTTGTTGGGGTAAATGGTTTCCATGTAAGGATTTTTTTCAAATATTTCTGATAATCGTTTCTGTCCGATTTCTCGTACTTCTCCACGCAGGGTAATAGATTTACTGGATAAAGTATCAGTCCCTTTCATGCCAGTAAAGGAAATGAGAGGTTGATTTTTGAGTCGTTTATAAAAGGCTTTTCCCTTTGCGGTCAGAAAATAAAGCCCGTCCTTATCCGACAGCATTATATCAATCACGCAAGTAACTGGGAAATGGTTTTCATCAGTTGTGGCAAAGACAACAGAATGAATATCCTGTTGTACCATACGCAAATATTTTTCTGCACTCATATTTCCTCCTGTAAGAAGTCTCCTGTCTTTATGGGGCAGGGGACTTCATATTTGACTGAATGATAGTCTGTTCTACTTATTCTGCCACAACAGAAATTCTCTGCTGAATGTGGTTTCCGTTTAATGCTTCCTCCACCATAGCAGCCGCATAGTCGGCGTAGCTGATTACGCTTTCTCCCTTAGAGTTCAGTGTCAGTTCTTCGCCGCCCCAAATGTATTTCCCGGTTCTTGCTCCGTCCATAACCAGTACGGTATGCTCCGGATTTACATATAGGCTGCCTGCACCGCCGACAACAAGAAGCCTTGTTTCTTTGCCACTTACAAGGTCGCAAAGATGTTTCAGAGAAGTGCTGTGCTGCGGCAAAGTTTCCGGCGTCCATGCCCCGAAAGCGTCAATCACAACATCAAAGTTCTCTAAATCGGCTACGTTCAAATCAAACAGGTCTTTCTGAATGACGTTTTTTGCTGCCGACTTGTTTTCGCCACGCACAACGGCGGTAACGTCTGCCCCTTTTGCGATAGCTTCCTCAACGATTAACTTTCCCTCTTTGCCATTTGCACAAATAACTGCGATTTTCATAGATTTGTCCTCCTAAATTTTATTTTATTTTTGCGGCTTGTTTTTTCCCGTTTGCAAGATTATAATATAGCCGTAAAGAGAAAACGTAAAGTAAGCACTTTATTGTGCTATAGTTACCCAAAAGAAACTATTGTGAAGAAATTGGGGTTTTTAATGGAAAAAATTTTACCTGCCTGCCCAGTGGAAACTACTTTAATGCTCATTAGTGACCGTTGAAAAGTGTTAATTATCCGTGACTTATTAGACGGTACAAAACGGTTTGGAGAACTAAAAAAATCTGTCGGGAATGTATCTCAAAAAGTTTTAACAGTAAATTTGCGTTCAATGGAAGATAGCGGGCTGCTTACCCGGAAAGTATATCCAGAAGTGCCGCCACGGGTAGAGTATACTTTGACAGAAACAGGGTATAGCCTAAAACCGATTTTAGACGCTATGGTAGAGTGAGGGACAGAATATAAACAAAAAAATAGTTGAAACTATAAAAACGCCGGGGAATGGCACTGTATAAGCTGCCATTCCCCGGCGTTTTCAATTACTCCATATCTTCATCAGGCAGAAACACAAGCTCTGCAATTTGTTCTTTATCTTTCCCAGACTATCAACGCCAAACAGCCAAGTCAAGGACGTAAACGCCGCTAAAGCGGTAAATCCTTGACTTGACTGTTTGCCATTGATAAAGGGCAATTAAGGCATAAATGAATATCTGTGTTGTATCAACCTCTTTTCCTTTCCATTCCCTTCATGCGATAGGTATAATTTAATTAAAAATCGAAAAACGGATAGGAAAGGAATAGATAATTTATCATTCTGTAATTTATACTTTCGTATTTTATATATCTATATTTTATTGTGTTGGTTTTCCCTGCATTGGAAATTCCAATGTTGGATTATCCGGTGTAGGATTTTCCACGATTGGATTATTGTCATAACTGTCATTCAGCCTTGGGGATGAATAGACTGTATATTCCATTTTCCGAAGCAATCCCTTTTCATCGCATATTCTGTTGCGGGTAATATATCCTGCCTGCTCCAGTTCGTGTATAATCGTTGTAATAGCGTCTAAACCCTCTTTGTTGATATAAGCTAACCCTTGCAGGGTAAAATTCCATTCCGGGGGCAATGAGAGCATTTGACAGAGCAGTCCTTTTGCCCGCAGGGATAACTGGCGGTTGCGTAAGTGGTGTTTGGCATAATTGTATAATCTTTGACTTTTTCTACTCTGAATACTGGCATAATAGGCTTGTCCTTTCTTTTAGTGTGAAAGTCGAAGTCCACAGCTTTAAGGGGCGTGTGGGTATGCGTCTTAGTGATTGTATTTTTTGTGGTTTCATTTACTTCAATCTTCCCGGTTTGCTTCGCCAAAACGCTGGAAGTGTACTACTTCACGTTCACGCAGATAACGGATCGGATCTGCGACTTCCGGATCTTTGACTAGGCGCAGGATATTCTCGTATGTGCTGCGGGCTTTCTGCTCTGCCGCCATATCTTCCGTCAGGTCTGTAATAGGGTCGCCTTTTGACTGGAATTCGCAGGCATTGAAAGGAATTCCGCCAGCGGCTTGCGGCCAGAGAGCGAGCGTGTGGTCGACATAGTATTTGTCAAAGCCAGATGCCTTGATTTCCTCGGGGGAGAGATCTTTTGTTAGCTGGTAGATAATGGTGCAGACCATTTCCATGTGGGCTAGTTCTTCTGTACCTACCTTGTGCTCAGAAATGTTCCAAATTAAGCCCTATGCGGACAAGCCGAGTGTTTTCGGCTTATTTGTACATAGCTTTGTAAGAATTGCTAAGTGGTATGAGAAGAGATAAGAAATGCGGAAGAAAACCTTATTTTGTTGAGCTTTGCGGCACTCCGAGATGAATAAATCTCTATACAGTGGTCAATGAAAATGTATATTTCTGCTATGAAATTATGAGGAAATCAGCTTGTCTATCTATTTTGGACGAGCTAATTTTTTATATTGAACCACACCATCAATAAATTTTTTTGCGGTATTTTACTATTATTGACTTTGTATAAAAAAGAAGATATACTACAACAAAGTACACAATTATTGAATTATTTTTGTGTGGATTAATAGAGGTGTAATCAATGCTTGATGAAAAGGTAATAGGTGTTGTAAGAAGAATTTTTTTTGACCATGATTGTATCATGACTACTGCTGAACTTAATTCTAATAAAATATATTATGCTGATATTCAGAAATTATTAAATGAAGGACTGATTGAAAGAGTAAAATGGGGATATTACCATTGGGTGGATTCTTTCGATGGGCAGGAGGTTAAGATAATCAATCGGCTTTTTCCAGACGCAGTCCTTTGTATGGAAACAGCTCTCTTTTATTATCATTATAGTGACCGTAATCCTGCGGAATGGAATATTACGGTTGATAAAAATGTTTCAAGGAATCGTACAAAGATAGATTATCCGTTTGTAAAGGCTTATAGAGTTGAGCCTTATTTAGTATCGCTAGGGGAAATAAAAGGAAGTATTGATTTTGTAGATGTCCGCATTTATGACTGTGACCGTACTATTTGTGACGTCTTGCGGAATATGGGCAAAATGGACAAAGAAATTTTTAATAAAGCAGTTCAAGGTTATGTGAGGGATACACAGAAAAATATACCGAACCTTATGAAATATGCAAAAGAGCTCAGAGTGCAGAAGAAAGTAAAAGAATTGATTGGAGTGTGGTTGTAGTGGCTGATATTGCGGTATCCGTTTTGGCAAGGCTAAGGAATAAGGCAAAGGCGGTGGGCATTAGTTATCAGCAATGCTTACAGCTTTTTATGCAGGAGGAATTTTTGCGGAAGCTTTCAAAATCTGGTCATGAGGATACTCTTATTCTTAAGGGTGGTTTGTTTATTTATATGCTCACAAATTTTGAAAGCCGGGCGACTGTTGATGTGGATTTTCTATTGCGCAGTGTTTCTAACTCGTTAGAAGAGGTACAGGCTCTTATTTTAAAAATTCTTGCCGTGCCTACGGGCAATGATTATATTGAGATGACAGCCAAAGGCTTTGAGAAAATTTCTCCACAAAGGAAATATCATGGCATTAGCACGCAGATTGTCGGAAGAATAAAAAATGTTCGAGTGCCGTTCAATGTGGATATAGGAGTAGGGGATGTGATTGTGCCATGTGCCGAGGAACGGACGATTCGTACGCAGCTTCCTGATTTTGAATCTCCCGTTATTTTGACGTATTCTCTTGAAAGTACGATTGCCGAAAAGTTTGACGCTATTTTACAGCGGTTTGAGCTGACAGGCAGAATGAAGGACTTTTACGATCTTTACTATATGTCAAGGACTTTTGATTTTGACGGAGTAAAATTGCAGACAGCAATATCCAGAACATTGGAATGGCGAGGGACACCCTACGAAAAGGACAGTTTCAAGCGTATTCTCACACTTGCCGAGGATGTGGATATGCAGAAGCGTTGGAAATTCTTTTTGAAGACCATAAAAAATGATACGCTTGAGTTTTCGGCAGTCATTGAGGAAATACAGACTTTTCTTGAGCCTGTATTTGATGCGATTGTGAATGAGGATGAGTGGGAAAAGACGTGGGGAATCAAAAGATTGGTTTGGGTATAAAACAATTTTATTATACGAGGAGGATATGTTATGTTAGTAATTGAAATACCAAGAACGAATTCTGAACTTATTAATCAAGTAAAAAACACTTTCAATAATTGTGAAATATTAGAAGTTAATTCTCTTGGAACAGATACTGTAATTCAGATATTTGTTCCGCTTATTACAGTTGGTATTCCTGCCGCTTCTGCTATTATAGTTCAAATTCTTAAAACTGCTAAGACAAGTGTAAAATATAATAATATAGAAGTAAATGGAACTCCAAAGAATGTGGCAAAAATACTCGATGCAGTAAAGAAGGCAGAAGAAAGCGATAGGATTACATCTTCGGATGGTGATATAAATGAATCTTGAAGAATATTTAAAGTATACATGTACGCAAATAAGAAAACCAATGCAAATTCAAGATGATAGTCTTAATAGATTATCGTTTTATATACTAGGCTCAAATTATATTAAGCAACTTAATACATACGTGGTATATTCTTCAGAAGTTTATCCGCGCTATATTAGATTAGATGAAAATGATTATATAATTTGGGACAACCATTTTTGGTATTTATACAAATATTTTTTGTGGATATATTCTTCTTATATTGACTTGCAATTGTCCAAAGAGAAATGTATATTTTATTGTAAGTCATTGCTATTTTTATTTTTATCAAGTAGATTTGAAAGAATTCCTTCTCTATCAAGATATATTGCAGAAGAATATAAAAAACTCAAAATAAAAGTACCACAATATGACAGACATGAAGATTCTACCAATATATTAACTAACAAGGGTTATTTAAATGTAAAGGAATTAGGATATATGTTTGGGTATTGTCATGAAGTAGCGCATATCGCTTTTAAAGAGAAGAATCAGTTGTCAAATACTGTTAAAAGTAAAGTAATGAATTATTGTGAAGAGTGCATTCGTCTATATAATATATCCAAGTCATTAGGGGATGGAAATCCAAATTTAGAAAATATTTATAGTATTTCTAAATTGCTTGTTGAAAATAATGACAGGAAAATTTTAGAGGAAATTTGCTGTGATATTATTGCTATGTATACAATAACAACACATCTTGAAATTCAAGGAGCAGACAAGAAAGAGATTGCAGATAAGATAGCATGTATTGATTATTTTCTCTTTTTTATATGGTGGATTTCTTCAGCTGAACAGTATTGGGCTGCAATGCGGATGGTATATCTTAATCCATCTGCAAATGATTGTGCATTTGTAGATGAAAAGAGTCCCTTTTACAATTTTGGCGACAGAGTAAATAAAGAGTTAGCTGTAAGATCTAACTTTACATACAATTTTTTTGCAAAGTTTTCAAAAATTTCTATTCAAGAAAGGCGTGTAATAGGCAAATTATTATATGGGGGATTTTATGATATATTGAAAGAATCTCAAGGATTTGATGTTATAGAAAAGGTTTTAACAAAATACAGTAGATCACGTAAAGATTTTAATAGTGGATTAAATCATATTTGTAAAAAGAATAGATTAGTGGGATGGCTTGGAATAGATTGATATGAAAGGTGCAATGTGTAAGATATGTTAATCTTAGCGAAGGGTGTTAAAATTGAACAATTTGCAGGGGCACAAATGGGAATTATGTTTGATATTGACAAGACAATAGGAGGAATTCTATTCTTTGTTGTTGATGAGGCTTATCTTGGACAATATAAACTAGGAGGTCATTATGACTTTTGGTGTACTAATATTGAAGATACGTTATTTTTTGCAGTAAAGCTTGGTGCTAATCCATGGGCATCTGCACCATATTCCCCATTTATGTCAAAAGAATATAATCCAGAATATTACTCTAAAGGGACAGGCATGAGTTTAACTGTAGCGCTGGTTAATAACACAAATGGAATTGTAGTAGATGTAGACTTTATGGTTTTAGGAAATTTGTTTTCTAATACTTTAACGTCTTTAAATAAAGGAATTCTAAAAAAAGGGTTTAATCCAGTACGGCATCAAATGATTATAAATGCGGTATATCAAAAATATATGACAGATGAGGAATTGGTTTGTCAACATGGAGCAAGATATTCTATTGATTAATGTAAACAGATCAGGGATGCTTTAATGTAGGTTGTACCATCTTAGAAACATCAACCCAGAGAAGCAACGGCAATGTTTCGCTTATTATATTTGGGGATGAGCATGATACAGTGGGATTTCAGATACAGAGCTTTTTAACGTTTGAGAGGATAAAGAAGCATGATGAAAATGAGAATGCGGGGAATGGCGGGAAGCCTTATTCTTTTGAGGCTAAGGGTACAGAAAGGACGATAACTATATATGGCATTGCTTCAACGAGATTTGATATAGAAGGTTAAATTCTGTCAGACCTATTTGTTTTACTTTGGACAAGTAGGTCTGATTTTATGTAGCAAAGTACACATGTATAAAGTTTGAAATTGTTCGATTTGATTCGCTTAATTTTTTTGCGTTGAATTAATATAATGTAGTAAACCACACGAGTGGTGTAAAATTTATGCGCATTTTAGTGCAGGGGTGAATGTTTGCAAGTAAACTTCAAATCTACCTGAATGACGCAGTAAATGCGTCAGGAGGAGGGAATAATGCTAACACAAAATGATATAAGAATCCTGAGTAAAATATTTTCAGATTATGGCTATATAATGACAACAGCTCAGCTTACATCGGAAAAGTTGTTTTATAGAGATATTCAACGTATGTTGCAACAGAGACTAATTGAAAGAATAAAAAGGGGCTGTTATCACTGGATAGAGGATTGTGGAACAAGTGAAGTGATCATTATCAATCGTCTGTTTCCAGATGCTGTTCTTTGTGTGGAAACAGCTCTTTTCTATTATAGATATAGTGACAGGAATCTGCTGAGATGGATAAAGAGATTTTTAATAAGGCAATACAAGGCTATGTAAAAGACCAGAAAAAATATTCTGAACCTTATACAGTATGCAAAGACTTTGCGGGTGCAAAAGCGCGTAAAGGATTTGATTGGAGTGTGGTTGTAATGATAGATAAGGCGGCATCCGTTCGTGCGAAATTGAAAAACAAAGCTAAGATTTCTGGAATGCTATCAACAGTGTTTGCAGTTGTTTATGCAGGAGGAATTTATACGGAAACTTTCAAAATCTGGTTACGAAGACAAAAAATATGATTGGCAAGATTATTGAGACACAAACAGGAAATGATTTTGTTTCCATGACAGCAAAGGGGTTTGAAGAAATTTCCACACAGAGGAAATACTGTGGCATTAGCACTCAAATTATTGGTCAGATGAAAAATGTTCGTGTGCATTTTAATGTGGATATTGGTGTGGGAGATATCATTGCGCCCAAAGCGGAGGAAAGGAGAATTGGACTTTCAAACAGAAATGGAACGGATGAGCAAAGGGCGATGCAGAATGGGTAAAGTTTTTGAATTGGTACACAGGGAACAGGCGGGTTCTGGGACATATAATCGTTTTGAGTATCAAGTTCATTGAAGAGTTAGTGCAAAGTGCATGGAAAATATGCAATGATCAGAATCAAAATTAAGAAGTAAACGCAATGCTTATCAACTTAGAGATTGATTTTTCAAAATAGGATTTTTGAACGGTTACTACTTGAAAATGGTATTGAAATAAGCGGTGGGCCGGGACGAATTTTATTTATTTTATGGAAAACAGATAATCTTACGATTAGCGAAATAAGTGAAAAAACCTCTCTTGCAAAGAACACTGTATTTGTTGTAATAAATGGAATGGAAGATAAGGGAATTGTAGAGAGAAATATTAACCCGCACAATCGCCGTCAAATGATTGTTTCACTCACTGAGTATGCAAAATCTTTACAGGAAAAATATGAAATGGTATCTGGGCAGATGAATATATTACTTTATCAAGGTTTTTCAATGGAAATTGTTTTTATTTTACAACGAATACATCCGCTATGCGCTCGCAACAGTTTATAAAAAATCCAAAGGCAAGTATTTATTTTTTCAGCAAGGGACGCTTCAAATATGAGGGCATTATGCTAACTGGTACAATGGAAGTCTTGCAGGACGATAAAACAAAGCAAGAAAATTGGCGTACTGGAGATACCATGTATTATAAGCAGGGCGTAACTGACCCAGATTGCTGTGTATTAAAATTTACTGCAATAAAGGGCAGACATTATAGTGATTTGAAAACACAAAGTTTTGATATGAAGGACTTAAAATGATAGCAATAAAGAGGATACGATGCTTTATTTGAGATAAATTTTGGGGCTTCTTCCCCAAAGATTCCGCCTTTTATCTCATACCTTATGGGGCATCCGGTTATGGACATGCGACCGTATTATAACGTATAGAAATCAAGATTCGGAAACGGAAATGTAGGTTTGAGTCTTTTTTTATTCCGTAAATTGGAGAATATTATTCCTATATGATTAATATTATTCCAAAGATGGAGTATAATGTTTGGGAAAGCGAGGTGTACTCTTTATGTATATGACAGTAAAACAAGCCGCAGAAAAATGGGGAATTTCAGATAGACGTGTGCGCATATCGTGCGCAGAAAGGAAAGTTTCAGGTGTTATTCGAGAGAGGCGCCGTTGGATGATTCCGGTAGATACAAGAAAACCGTCAATTATTGATACCTTTATGGAAGCCTATGATTTTGGAAAAAAGATGGTGATCCCTTTTGCCACGTCAGGAGAAAGCCCGATTGATGATATTGGAAAAAATATCCAGCTCCTGGAGCCTAGAAACAGTAGCGGCTGGAAAAAGGCTTGAGGCAGATATCTCTGGCAAAGTGCTTAGAAGCTGGGCGTCAGAGTAGATGTAAGAGAAATTAGTTTGCGTCTCTTCGGCGGTTATACAAAAACATCATCAAAGAAGCCGCAATCACCAGTGCATATCCGATGAAGCTGAATTTGTCTGGTATTTCATGAAATAATGCGAATCCCAGAGCAGCCGCAAAGATAATCTGAGAATAATCAAAGATAGATATCTTTTTAGCAGGGGCATAGGTGTAAGCGGCAGTAATGGAAAATTGACCGCCAGCTGCAAATAAGCCTGTCATCAACAAAGTTATGATTTGATGCAGCGTCATGGGCGCAAAGTTTATCACAATCCAAGGTGCAAGAAACAAGCAGGAAAACAGTGAAAAGTAAAAAACAATTACGGGTCCTTTGATCTTCATCATTCCCAGCTTACGTACCATGGTATAGGCAATGCCTGCTCCAAGCCCTCCGCATATGCCGATTAACGCAGGAAGCAGGGCGGCGTTGTGAAACCCAGGCTTGACGATCAACAGGCAGCCACAGAAAGCAGAAAAAATACAGCCAGCCTGAAAGGGCAGTATTTTTTCTTGCAACAGGAAATAAGAAAATATAACGGCAAAAAAAGGCGATAGCTTGTTTAAAATCGAGGCATCGGCTACAAGCAAATGATCCACGGCGTAGAAATTACAGAGAATTCCTACGGTTCCAAAGACGCAACGCCAAATTAGGGCGGACCGGGCTTGCCTTGGAATGCGAAGAGAAAGCGGATGTGTCTGAGGATTATCTTTGATGATGATGATTCCTGCAAAACAAGCGGCTACCAGATTACGGAAAAAGCTTTTTTGTATTGATGGGAGACTCCCAGACAAGCGGATGCAGATGTTCATACATGCAAAACAAAAAGCGGATATGATGATCATCAAAACGCCGCGAATATAGTTGCCCTGTGGTTCGTTTTGCATTTTTATTGATCTCCTTATTTTAAATTTTCAGATTCTAGCTCCATGCCATCACGCTTGCCACAATCTTCATATGGCAAGCGTGATGGCGGGAGAGTCATCATGTTCTTCTCTTACTGGACACGGAAGCGGTTAAGCAGACTATTTAAAGAATTGGCCTGTTCCGATAATTCTTTGGATACTTTGGCGCTTTCTTTTGCAGAAACCGTGTTTGTCTGAACAACCTGTGAAATCTCTTTGATTCCATTTTCAGCTTGAAGAATCATTTGAGATTCGTGGATGCTGGCAGTTGAAATTTGATCCATCAGAGTCTTAATCGATTGAATGCAGTCGTTAATGATTTTCATGGCAGAAACGACAAGGTCTGTGGATTCTGTCCCGGTTTTTACGTCCTTGATGGAGTTATTAATAAGATCCGTAGTATTTTGGGCAGCTTCTGCGGATCTGGCAGCAAGGCTTCTGACTTCTTCTGCCACAATGGAAAAGCCTGCGCCTGCCGTACCAGCCCGGGAAGCTTCCACGGAGGCATTTAATGCCAAAATGTTTGTTTGGAATGCAATATCCTCAATCGTTTTAATAACCGTGACAATTTGCGTAGACGATTGGTCGATATTTCTTGTAGCAGAAATGAGCTGTTCCATCTTTATATCGGCTTCTTCTGCATAACCAGTCGCCTTATCTACCAATTCACTGGCATTTGTGCAGTGTATGGCGCTGCTTTGAATCTGTGATGTAATCGATGACACATTTGAAACAAGTCCTTCCACGGAATCCGCCTGTTCCATGGTTCCTTGGGATAATTCCTGGGCGACTGTGGCTACCTGTTCAGCGCTAGAATTCACCTGTTTTGCGACATTGGAAATGTCGCGGATTACATGCACCAGGTTGGCGTGGATTGATTTGAGGCTTTCCAATAAAATTTTAAAATCGCCGATGTAATAAGCTTCATTATATGTTACATCCACCGTGAGATTACCGTTTGCCATCTCGCCCAAAATCCGTCCAACGTCATCAATTGTTTTACGCAGACAGCCGCAAACCCGATGGGTTGTTTGCGCAATCATTCCAATCTCATCAGACCTTCCATAAAATGATTCTAATTCATGGTCTGCAGAAAGATTCAAATCACCAAGACAGCTTATGGCGCGTTCTACAGTCATCAGTTCTTTTCCCTCCCGGTATAGAATGAAAAGGGTGATAATGGTAACGGTAGACGCCATAGCAGCACATAGCGCGCCAACTAAGAAGCGTACATGGCTCACAGAACCATAAACTTTTGCAGTGCTGTTTCGGACCATAAAGACCCATCCGCGATTTTGCAAGTATTTGTAAACCACCAATTGGTCAATGTTGTTTTCATCATGATAGGAGTATGTATTTACCTGATCATCGTTGCTTTTTTTTATGCGCTCAATAATCTCCTGATAACCAGCGTCTGCTGTTTCTGTGTTGAGCAGCTCGTCATTTTCGTGATAGAGATATACGCCGTTTTCTACGTTTAAGAAGACATATTCACTGTCAGGAAGCCCTTCGATGTCCAAATTAAGCAAAGCGTCTGTCAACCGGCTGGCATATACGCCGGCGCCTACATAGCCGATACATGTTTGATTTTCGAAAATCGGATAATACATGGAAAGAATCATGCTTCCGGTTCCAGGTGATTTCATAATTCCCAAATTCGTAAGTTCCTGGCTTGCTAAAATGGTATCTTGGAATGCTTCTAGAGAATCTCCTGTCCTTGTGGTTATGCCAACGGCTTCCGGTGAGGTATGGGTTAAGACAAAAGTTTCTGGCGTGGCAATGTATAAGCCTTCAAACACGCCCTTGAAAGCGGCAAAATCTTCAGTATATTGTTGCGCGCGCTGTAATAGCTTTGGATCGTCTGGATCAAGCAAAAGGTCGCGAACCTGGCTGCCTAAAGCGAAAGCTTTCATATATTCTTCTGCAGAAGCTACATAATCGTTGATAATAGCAGCTCTGGATTCTACGGCGTCGGTCATCTGATTGGTAATGTCGTTTTTTACGATCGAAGTTGCGTTTGAAGATACAATTAGCCAGAGCAGAAGCATTCCGACTAAGTTTACGGCTGTGGTAATGATGCCAATGCGCGTTGCAAGTTTTTTGTTTACAAGAAGTTTCATAGGTTATCCTCCCACATAAAATAGTTTTTTTGAAATCAATTGCTTTTACCTAGTGAATATTTTATGTGCCGGAGCATGGCTGTATATTTGTTTGAAATGGGTATCAGAATACCTTTTGTGCTTGGTGCGCTGTATTCGCATCAGATAAATGCAATACGATTTCTTTTTGATGTTAAATTTATGAAGATAAAAAGTCAGAAAGCGTTTCCTGTCTATCACAGGCAGCTTGCCTCTGACCAATTGTTTTTTGAAAAAATACCTATTCTAATATACTACTTTTTTTATTTTCTGTCTAGATCATAGCTCTTTTGAGTTTCCGCATTTTGCAATTCATAGCGCCAAAAGGTTTCCATCACAAAGTGATGAAAACACTTTGCACATAAAAGCGCTCTGAAAAGCTAGCTTTTCAAGCACTTTTTGTGCAAGATGTCTATGCTGCCAAAAGGCAGCAAGACCTTTGGCGCTATGAATTGCAAAATGCGGAAACTCAAATATCTCGGTTAGGTATGGTATTATTGCCATGCCAACAAAACGCCTCGTAAAGCCTTTGAAAACTATACGCTTCACAATCCTATGTCTCCACTGCTGCTCGGTAATCTGAAGCCGGGTGACACCGTGACACAGTGTGCGCAAAAAAGTTTTTTGACAAAGAAATAACCATTATTTGCGTTTGTTAGAAGGAATTTTAGAAAACATTTTGGCAGATAAGGGATATTTTTTAGTAGATAGGTTGTTTTTTTTGCGGTTTCATTTATAATGTTAGATAATTAATATTAAAATATAAAAAGCCGGAGGTTGACATGAAGTATGATGGAAAACAAATTTTTCGTAAATCAAGTATTGCCCGTGTTTCTTCTCCCGAGCAGCTAAACGATTATATCCGCGTATCCAATCCGAGCGTATGGATGATACTGGCGGCGGTGATTGTTTTGTTGGCGGGGGTATGTGTCTGGGGGATTTTTGGGCGTCTTGAAAGCAAGATCCTTTCTGCGGGGACGAGCGAAAACGGCATTTTTATCTGTTATGTTACAGAGGAAGACGCCGCTAAGATTAAAACGGGAATGCTGGTAAAGGTAAATGGGAAGGATTTTGCTGTTTCTGAAATTGCCGAAAGTCCGATCGCCGTAAATGCGGATATGGATCCCTATTTGATGCATCTCGGAGGCTTTTCCAAGGGTGAGTGGGTGTATGAGATAATTGCAGATGTGGATATTCCAGACGGTACATACAAGACTGAAATCGTGACAGAGAGCGTATCGCCGATGTCGTTTATATTGAATTGAGAGGAGAGTCTGAAGATGGGTACGAAAAAGATAAAGCAGCCTGTCAGAAACGGCAAGGTGAAAGTTCCTGTGGTAATGCAGATGGAAGCACTGGAGTGCGGCGCGGCTTCTCTCACGATGATCCTTGCATATTACGGGAAATGGATACCGCTTGAGCAGATACGCGCTGATTGCGGCGTATCGCGAGATGGTTCCAATGCGAAAAACATCCTAAAAGCAGCACGCAGCTATGGGTTGGCAGCAAAGGGCTATCGCTACGAACCAGAGGGTTTAAAAGAGAATGGAAAATTTCCCTGTATCATTCATTGGAATTTCAATCATTTTGTAGTGTTGGACGGCTTCAAGGGCAGCAAGGCGTACCTGAACGACCCTGCAAAAGGGAGTTATTCCGTGCCGATGGAAGTATTTGACAAGTCCTTTACGGGGATTTGCCTGATGTTCGAGCCTGCGGAGAGCTTCGAGCCAGGCGGAGCCCCCAAGAGCATACTGACATTCGTGAAAAAACGGCTGAAAGAGGCGGAAACAGCAATGGTGTTTGTGGCGCTGACAACGCTGATTACTGCTCTGTTGGGGATTATCACCCCAGCATTCTCGCGGATTTTCATGGATAGGCTGCTTACCGGTGAAAACCCAGAATGGTTTTTGCCGTTTATTTTCGCGCTTGGAGGAATAAGCGTGATACAGCTCATTGTGGAATGGATGAAAGCTGTTTATTCGCTGAAAATAAACGGTCAGCTTTCGGCAGTCGGAAGTACCACTTATATGTGGAAGGTTCTTCGTATGCCGATGGAATTTTTCTCCCAGCGCATGGCGGGGGATATTCAGCAGAGGCAGAGGATGAATGCTTCGGTTGCACAGTCATTGGCAGAGACTTTCGCGCCGTTGGCGTTAAACACGGTCATGCTGGTGTTTTATTTTGTTGTGATGCTTCGCTACAGCCTGATTCTCACGCTGGTGGGGGTGGCTTCCATCGTAATCAATCTTGTAGTCTCAAGGATTATATCCAATAAGCGCATGAACATTACCCGGGTACAGCTGCGCGATGCGGGAAAACTCGCTGGAGCTACTGTGACGGGGATTGAAATGGTCGAAACAATCAAGGCCAGCGGCGCAGAGAATGGATTTTTCGAGAAATGGGCGGGCTATCAGGCGAGCGTAAATACCCAGCAGGTGCGTTTTGAACGCCTAAATCAGTATCTTGGCATGATTCCTGAACTTGTGTCGTCACTGGCAAATATCGCCGTGCTGATACTGGGAGTTTATTTTACAATAAATGGAAAGTTTACAGTGGGTATGATCATGGCGTTTCAGGGCTTTTTAGGTTCTTTTACCGCACCTGCGCAGACGTTGATTTCGGCGGGACAGACGCTCCAGGAAATGCGCACGCAGATGGAGCGCGTTGAAGATGTGATGGAATACCCAACGGATGTGAATTGCAGCAGAGATGGGATTTTAGAGGATGCGGAGTACAGCAAATTATCGGGCAACGTGGAACTTAAAAATGTCACGTTCGGCTATTCGCGCCTTGCAGAACCTCTGATCAGGGATTTTAATTTAACGCTCAAAACCGGCAGCCGCGTGGCGTTTGTCGGCACATCAGGCTGCGGAAAATCCACGCTGTCAAAGCTGATTTCGGGACTTTACCAGCCCTGGGAAGGCGAAATCTTATTTGATGGAAAGCCTATAGAAAAAATTGACAGAAGTGTTTTTACCGGATCGTTGGCGGTAGTGGATCAGGATATTATTTTGTTTGAGGATACAATTGCAAACAATATCAAAATGTGGGATGGTTCGATAGAGGATTTTGAGGTAATCATGGCTGCGCGGGATGCGCAGCTCCATGAGGATATTATGCAGCGTGACGGGGGTTACAGTTACAAAATCACCGAGGGTGGCAAGGACTTTTCGGGCGGCCAGCGGCAGCGAATGGAGATTGCCCGTGTTTTGGCCCAAGATCCGACCATCATCATTCTTGACGAGGCCACTTCTGCGCTGGATGCAAAAACGGAATTTGAGGTTGTAAGATCCATAAAAGACCGTGGAATTACTTGTATCGTTGTGGCGCATAGGTTATCGACCATACGCGACTGCGATGAAATCATCGTGCTTGATAACGGGGAAGTTGTAGAGCGCGGAACACATGATGAGCTGTACGCCAGAGGCGGCGTCTACACACAGCTTGTAACAAACGAATAAAGGTGGTGAAAATAGGATAATGGGATGGTTTGACGAACAAATAAAACAGCGTAAACAAAACGATCAGGATGTTTTTACAGATGCCTTTATCAACATTGCCGGCGCCGTGATGGGCAGCCGTCTTTCAACCGCACTCAATGACGAGCGGCAGCAGATGAAAAACGCCTTTGACGAGATATTAAGATTTTATCATATAAATACAAAAGAAATTCCTGACAATATCACGGACAGAAATGAACAGCTTGAATATTTGCTTCGCCCGCATGGAATCATGCGCCGCACGGTAACGCTCTCGAAAGGCTGGTACAAAGATGCAATCGGAGCAATGCTGGGAATCCGTAAAAGCGATGGGATGGTTGTTGCGCTTATCCCCGCGGGATTTTCAGGTTATCATTATAGGGATATGGAAACAGGAAAACATGTGAAAATAAACGGCAAAAACCAGGAGCTTTTCGAGGAAGAAGCAATAGCTTTTTACAAGCCGCTGCCGCTGAAAGCACTTGGAATTTCGGATTTGATGCGGTATATTCTTGGAACGCTTTCCCCCGTTGATTTTGTGATGACAGGCGCGTCAGCGCTGGCGGTGACGTTGATCGGAATGTTATCGCCGAAGCTTAATAACCTGCTGTTTTCACGTGTTATCGAGGACGGCAGCACACAGATTTTGCTTGCGATTACGGTGTTTATGATTTGCGTGACGCTCAGTTCCCTGCTGATAAACGGCGTAAAGTCGCTGATTATAGCGCAGATAAACACCAAAATGAGTATTTCGGTTCAGGCTGCAATCATGTCTCGCTTAATGTCGCTGCCCGCAGGGTTTTTCAAGAATTACAGTTCAGGAGAATTATCTGCGCGGGCGCAGTGCAGCAATTCGCTGTGCGAGATGCTGGTGTCTGTAGTGCTGACGACAGGGCTTACGTCTGTATTTTCACTTGTATACATATCGCAGATCTTTGTGTACGCGCCCGCGCTGGTGGTACCATCGCTTATCATTATGCTTGCTACAGTGGCGTTTACAGTGGTATCGGCATTTGTGCAGATGAAAGTCAGCAAAAAAAAGATGGAGCTGTCCTCAAAAGAGAGTGGAATGTCCTATGCACTGATATCGGGTGTGCAGAAGATTAAGCTTTCGGGAGCAGAAATGCGTGCGTTCGCACGGTGGGGAAATCTTTATGCCGAAGAAGCGCGGCTTGCCTACAACCCTCCAATGTTCCTGAAAATAAACGGTGTTATTTCAAGCGCCATCTCGCTTGCAGGAACGCTTATGATGTATTGGATTGCAGTATCGTCAGGAGTGTCCGTAGCGGACTACTATGCATTCAATACCGCTTACGGAATGGTTTCTGGGGCATTTATCTCGCTTGCGGGAATCGCATTGACTGTGGCGCAGATTAAGCCGATTATGGATATGGTAGAGCCTATTTTGAAAGCAGTTCCCGAAATTTCCGAGGGAAAGCAGATGATTACGCGGCTTTCGGGTAGCATCGAACTGGATAACGTTTCTTTCCGTTACAACGATAATATGCCGCTTGTGATTGACGATCTGTCTCTGAAAATCCGTCCGGGTCAGTATGTGGCAATCGTGGGCGCAACAGGGTGCGGGAAGTCCACGCTTTTGCGGCTTATGCTGGGCTTTGAGTCGCCGCAGAAGGGCGCCGTTTACGTTGATGGCAAGGATATTGCGGCGGTGGACTTAAAGTCTTTAAGGCGAAATATCGGCGTGGTAATGCAAAATGGCAAGCTGTTTACGGGAGATATTTTCTCCAATATTATCATATCTGCACCGTGGCTTACTATGGATGAGGCCTGGCATGCTGCCGAATTGTCAGGCATTGCAGAAGATATTCGCCGTATGCCGATGGGGATGCACACAATGATTTCCGAGGGCAGCGGCGGAATTTCGGGCGGGCAGCGGCAGCGGCTGATGATTGCCCGTGCCATTGCACCAAAACCAAGCGTGCTGATGTTTGACGAGGCGACTTCAGCCCTTGATAATCTCACGCAGAAAACTGTTTCGGAATCGCTGGACAGTCTGAAATGCACGAGGATTGTTATCGCGCACAGGCTCTCTACCATCAAACAGTGCGACAGGATCCTGGTGCTTGATCAGGGAAAGATTATCGAAGACGGGACATATGACCAGTTGATACAAAGGGGAGGTTTTTTCGCAGAATTAGTGGCCAGACAAAGGGTTGACGATACCGCAGAATTGAGGGCATGAAAATTTTTTTGAAATTTATTGGCTCTCGGCGGTTTTGATTCGTATAAAAGAACAAAGGCGCATATCACGTCTATGATTATCAGTTTTTATACTGTAATCTGTAACAAAATGTAAAGGTAACTTAATATTAGGAGGAAAGCGCTATGGAAAAAAAAGACCTTATTGCAAAGGCAACACAGAAAAAATTTGACGAAGACCTTATTGCAAAGGCAAAACAGGCAAACTCTGTCGAAGAGCTTATGGCTCTCGCAAAGGAAAATGGTTATCCGGTGGACGAGAAGGAGGCAGAGTTTTATTTTGGAAAGATTCACAAGACGGGCGAGTTATCGGATGATGAGCTTGGCAATGTAGCAGGAGGCGGATGCGGTCCCAATCGTTGTAAATTCTGCGGAGGTGACCTTAACGCCGTCGAAAACCACACGTATCCTAAAACTTTGATTTGCCCATACTGCGGTCAGTGGGGGGATCTCTAGGTAATATCCGTATTTTGCGGCAGTTTCCGCAAATAATGATAAGGAGTGAATTGAGATGAGCCGGTACATATTAAATCCAGACATCGCCCTGCGCTCATGGTGGCTGGTGCCGTATGCGTATTACAGAAAGGGCGTCCGTTACGCGAAAGGATTGAAAAAGGAAGAGTTTGAATTCCTTTTGAAGTGCGATGGTAAAACGGAGCTTGAGGAAGAACTGCCGCTTGCGGAAAAATTTTTGGATATGGGATTTATTGCTCCTGCAAAGGATGAGAGTAACCTGTCTGAATGGCAAAAACACCTCGACTGTGACAACCGCTATTTTCCTGCAATGAGCTGGATGATAACAGGGAAATGCAATTATAACTGCCTGCACTGCTTCAACGCTGCCGATAACGCTCCCATAATGAGTGAGTGGACGCTTGAGGAAGCAAATAGGCTGATTGCGCAGGCGAAAAAGTGTGGAATCAATGCTTTTACGATTACAGGCGGCGAGCCTATGCTCCATAAGAATTTTTTTGAGATTGTGGAGAGTATTTACGCACACGGAATGCACCTTGAGGATCTGAACACGAATGGTTCTTTCCTTGACGAGACAGCATTGGAGCAATTTCGGAAAATCGGCTGTAATCCGCTGATTAAAATATCCTTTGATGGAATCGGGCATCACGACTGGCTCAGAAACCGCAAGGGGGCGGAGACGGACGCGCTTCGGGCGATTCGCCTGTGCGTGGAAAAGGGTTTTCGTGTAAAAGTGCAGACGAACGTTCATCGGCTCAATATCGAATCCATGTTACCTACAGCGGAAATGTTAGATGAAATGGGTGTGGACGAAATGCGCATGATCCGCACTTCAGAATCGCCGCGCTGGAAGGAAAATGCAGATGGTTCCTGCTTAGAGGTTGAGGAATATTACGAAAGTATGTTGGAATTTGCCGACAGATATATCAAAAAGAAACACAATATGGCAATAGATATCTGGCAGTTTCTTACAGTGTTTCCACGAACAGAATCTTACCGCCTGCGCCCCGTTGAATACGTTGCTGGAGAGTACCGAGACAGTATGCCCGTGTGCCGTGGGAACCGGGGGATGATTGCGGTTGCAGCAGACGGAAATGTTTACCCTTGTATGCAGATGTCAGGGTATTTTAGCGCGGAGAATAATTTCCTGGGCAGCGTTAAAAAAGAGGGATTGCAGCCAATTCTACAAAAAGGGAGATATCTGAGTGAGGTCTGCACTACACTGGGTCAGTTGTTAGAGAACAATGAGACCTGCGCAGTGTGTCCTTATTTTAAATACTGTGGGGGTGGTTGCCGCGCACTGGCACTCGCTATTACAGGTGATAAATTTGGCATTGATCCTGCAAAGTGTTTATTTTTCCAAAAAGGTTGGCACAGGAAAATCGAGGAAACGCTGCGTGGGTGGAAAAATGTGGCGCCTATGGAGGGCGAATGATGGAAGAGAAATTACGGCGGCTGTTTGACTTTCAGAAATTTTCGGAAAATCTGCGTCTTGCCGAAATGAAGGATGAAACTGAGAAACGTTACGGCGAGACTCTTTCAGATGAAGAACTGGAACAGGTGAATGCTGCGGGCGAATTTGTCCCATTTGAAAGCCGGGAGGATAATTCCGATGATTGAACTGCACGAAAACACCGAATTTGAGCAGATTTATGCCAAGTTTAAGGATAAGGTGGCGCGATATATATATGGGAAAATACCAAACGAACACGATGCGGAGGATTTGATATCGGACGTGTTCGTCAAGGTATTTAAGGGACTTTCAGGATTCGATGAGAGGAAGGCTTCTCTGTCAACATGGATATATAGGATAACACAGAATGCTGTTATCGACTATTTTCGGACGGCGAAGTCTGTTTGCGGGCTGCCGGAGGAACTTTGCTTCGAAGGAAACATTGATGAGGAAATGCTTAATGAGGAAACGCTCAAAAGTCTTGCGGACGCTCTCGAACAACTCTCCCAGCGGGAGCGCGATATCATTATCCTGCACTATTATAGCGGGAAAACATTGAAAAATATCGCAGAAATAATGGATATTTCATACAGCTATGTAAAGCTGCTTCACACAAAGGCTTTGAAAGTTCTGCACAAAATAATAAATGAAGGAACATGATTTTGCAGCACAAACTGGGGGAATCCATTTCATTTCAATAATGAAGTCTGCAAGAGATCAAAAAGCTATGGCTGCAAAAACTGGCTTTCTCTGGACGGTATGAGAGAAACGCATGACTGATTTCGCAAGCTTAGCGCATTTGGTTGTACTTTGGGAAAAATTGAGGCTGTCGCACTAAGATATTTATTTGTTCAAAAGGTCTCCATTGCAAAGCAATGCAAACAAAATGCACAAAGATTATCTTGGGAAGCCAGCTTCCAAAGATAATCTTTGTGCATTCTGTCTTTGCCGCTGATGATTGTGCTCTTGGGGCTGAAAACATGATGCTAGCGGCAGATTTTTTTGGTATGGGTTTTTGTTATATTGGCGCAAGGTGGACGGATTAGGTTATGTACTTGCAAAGTTAAACATTTCTCTGCGAAAACACGCCAAGACGGGACCGTGGCACGAATATATTCGTGCCACGGTCCCGTCTTGGCG
>CAJTJY010000028.1:0-11658 GCA_910576975.1 uncultured Lachnospiraceae bacterium | reverse complement strand
AGGATTTTTCATATGGAGATTACTCATTGGCGTTGCCGGACAATTAAGAACGGAAAGCTTCATGGTGGAGGCGTTCAAAAAAGGATCAGCCCCCTCGTTATATGGTACAATCATTCGCTCATACATTGAGAATGAGGGAGGTGTGCCTATTGAAACATAGAGAATTCATTTATGTTGGCGAGCCTGTTCCAGAATTGGATCAGCGGGAACATGCAGCGTTTCTTTTGAATATTCAAAGGTCAATTCTTTTATCATTAGAAAAACGGAATCTGCTGACTGTTTCACAGCGAGAACGCTGTTTGCTTGAACTTGAAAAACAATATCGTTTAAATCAGAAAAAAGCAACGTCAGGCATAACCGCTTGACGTTTTTACATAACCAAATGTGAGAAAGCAGAGGATATTCGCAATTAGTTAACTATACTGATTAGGGTGTCAAAAGGTGTGAAATTCCCCTGCAGGTCAATTTTCCAAATCTTGCACAACAAAATCTATCAATGATGCGCTGCATCGCTTCAAGATTTTGTGGCACAATCTTGAAAAAGTTTGCTCTGCAATGAAAATGGACCTTTTGACGCTCTAATCCCATACTAAAGTACGACAAGGATTGTTGGGAAACACCACGAGAGGCTGTCGCACTACCAGTAAAAATGGGAAATTCAAAGAAAGGAGATATTCTTTTGTTAATAGATAAATACGAAATCCTAAATCAAGAAAGAAAGATACAATGTGCAAAGAGAAAGATTGCCGCTTACTGCCGTGTATCTACGGACAACGAAGACCAGGCGAATTCATTTGAAAGCCAGCAGCGTTATTTCAGACAGTATATAGAGCGTAATCCTGATTGGGAGCTTTATGAAGTGTTTGCCGATGAAGGCATCTCTGGCACGAATACCAAAAAACGGAAAGAATTTAACCGCATGATTACGTGTGCGAAAAACGGCGAATTTGATTTGATTGTAACAAAAGAAATCTCCCGTTTTGCGAGAAATACCCTTGACAGCATATTCTATACCCGTGACCTCAAGAAGCACGGCGTTGGCGTTATCTTTCTAAATGATAACATCAATACTTTGGACGGCGATGCGGAGCTTCGCCTTGCGATTATGTCCTCAATCGCACAGGAGGAAAGCCGCAAGACTTCCGAGCGTGTGAAATGGGGGCAGAAACGCCAGATGGAGCAGGGAGTTGTGTTTGGGCGCAGTATGCTTGGCTACGATGTGAAAGATGGCAAAATGTATATTAATGAGGATGGGGCAAAAATTGTCCGTCTTATCTTCCAAAAGTTTGTAGATGAGGGGAAAGGAACTCATGTGATTGCCCGTGAACTTCGGGAGGAGGGCATTAAGCCCATGCGGGTAAAAGAATGGCAAAACACAGTGATTCTCCGTGTTATCCGCAATGAAAAATACTGCGGTGATTTAGTTCAGAAAAAAACCTATACGCCAGACTTTCTCTCGCATGAAAAGAAAGTAAACCTCGGACAGGAGGAATTTGTGATTATCAAAGACCACCATGAGCCAATTATTTCCCGTGAGCTGTTTGAAAAAGCGAATCGCATCTTGGATGAAAAATCACTTTCGCAACAGGGGAAATCAAAGCACAGCAACCGCTATCCATTTTCTGGGAAAATCAAGTGCGGATGCTGCGGTTCAAGTTATGTGGCGAGATATAAAACCCGAAAAAATGGAAGCCGCTATAAGGCGTGGCGGTGTCTTGAAGCTGCAAGGCATGGAAGCCTTCATGTGGACAAAGCAGGGAATCAAGTTGGATGCAGTGGACTTAGCATACGCAACGAAGATGCAACCCACATCATGTACCTTGTCACGAGCAGCTTAAAGTATGATAAGGAGAAAATCACTAACAATTTGCTTGCTATTATCAAGTCTATAATTTCCGCTGATTTGCCGGATGGCATAAAGGTATGCCCGAAAGGCGCTGCAGTGGATACCACAGGTACAGATAGTGAAAAACTAAAATCACAGATAAAAACGATTCAGGAAAAACACACAAACCTCATTGACCTTTATATATCTGGTGATATTACCAGAGATGAATTTTCAGCAGCAAGGGCAAAATGTGAGAATGAGATTGCCGAATTGAAATCCGTGATAGATAGTATAGACAAACAAAAGGAAATGATTGAAAAACTGCAAGAGCTTGTTACTGAAATTACAGACGCAATGAATGAGCTTGTAAACGGCGTGGAATACGAAGATGATTTTTATAAAGAAATCTTAGATAAAATGGTGATTCTCGACAAGGATAACATTGATGTGTATCTGAAACTGCTTCCTCTAAAATGGAGTTATACAGTTGCAAAAAACGTAAACTGTCCCGCAGGATAAACTGGTTATGGGAAAGCATCCACTGGAAGCATCTCCGCATATAGTGCGAAAAAAGCGCAAGCCCCTGAGATGGAACATTTCAGAGGCTTCTCTACCGATATCGGTCAATAGCCCTGCAACTTCTCGGTAAGGGATGGTGTAGCGTTGAGACAGATACCGCATGGAAGCAGCCAATTCACCATCGGGACCGCCGAACTGGCTGATGATTACTTGAGCGATCTTAGGGTTCGTCTGGGTAATGTTCACCGGGTATTGTAATCGTTTTTCATAATTCCACATTTAGCAATAACCTCCTTCCCAAGGCATGGGCTGCGTTGACCATAGCCACATCTGATCGGGTTTTGCAGTGTCAAGTGTCAAAGGACCGTAATTTTCTTCGTATTCCTTTAGAGCCTTTATACGCACTTCGCGAAAATGGTTGAAGTATGCAATGGCTTCCTGATCTGTGGGATGGGTGTCAAGATAGAGCACGATGTCGTTTACGGCGAAACTTACCATGTTAATCCATTGAAATAATTTTACCTGTTCCATTTGATTTCCTCTCATTTCATGCAGCCTCCTTTCCCATAAAAGGGTTTATTTAATTCTGGGAAAATGGTGCCGTATTGCAAGGCTTTATCTGGTTCATAGGTCTCATGCATGAATTGCCAGGGAACGTAAGCCATTGCGATCGCCATGCCAGCAAGAGGATCGTTTCTGTCTGTGCAGGGGCGAGGCTTTGGCATATGGTGTTTCATAGGCCGGGAGGCCGTGTTAGGTGTATGGGCGCTTGGACACTGAGGCCTGCGATTACATCCGCCGCAGTCAGAAGTCATATTATAATTTGCCATAATTATGGATCCTTTCTCATATATTTCTACTCCTTATAGAATATGACAAAATAAATAAATGGTGTAAAAGTTTCCCATTGTGGTAGTTTTTAAGAAAATAAATGCTATTGCGCTTCTGAAATTGTTAGTATATAATCAGAGTTAGTGATGTAGAACCACATAGGAAGGCAAGGAAGGCAGTATGACGATTTTAGAAGGTACAGTGAAACATGACTATATCGTGACGGATATTGTGATGGATGAGATGATTATGCGGCGTCTGGAAGCTTTGGGCATTAATAGTGGCACTAAGTTGCAGATGATGAACCAGAAGAAAAATGGAACTGTGATTATTAAGGTCCGCGGTACCCGCTGGGCAATGGGACGGGATATTGCGGGAGGCATTCAGGTGATTCCGGCAAAAGAGGAGGGATCTCATGGAGGCGATTAGAGTTGGCTTTGTGGGAAATCCCAATTGTGGGAAAACCACACTATTTAATGCGTATACAGGGGCGAACTTAAAGGTTGCAAACTGGCCAGGGGTTACAGTAGAGAAAATGGAAGGCGAGACCAGTTACAAGGGGCAGAAAATAAAGCTGATTGACATGCCGGGGATATACAGTCTGACCTCTTACTCTATGGAAGAAAAAGTGTCCAGGCGCTGTATCATGGAACAGGAAGTCGACGTGATTATCAATATCGTGGATGCGTCAGCGTTGGAGCGCAATCTTTATCTGACCATGCAGCTACTAGAAATGGGAAAGCCGGTGGTGCTGGCGCTGAACATGATGGATATCGTGGAAGAACGGGGCATGGAGATTGATTTGCACCGTTTGCCTGAAATGCTGGGAGGGATTCCAGTAGTTCCGGTTTCTGCAAGAAAGCGCAGCGGTTTGGATGTGCTGATGCATGCCGCAGTCCATCACTATGAGGAAAAGCATCGCGCAGACGTGGTTCATTACCAAGAGAATATAGAAGAAAAAATTTCTTTATTAGAAAGGATTCTCAAGGAACAATATAAGATTACAGAGAATGTCCGCTGGCATGCCATAAAATTACTGGAGCAGGACGAGGAAATTTGCAGGAAGTTTCCGGTAAATGCAGCAGAGTTTTTGGAGCGAAGCTATGAAAAAGACATTATTAATCAGAAATATGATTATATTGAGGAAATCATTGAAGACACCTTGTTTTACAAATCGGAGAAAGAGGCATTTACAGACAAGGTAGATCAAGTGCTGACGCATCCGGTTTGGGGAATGCCTATTTTTTTCGCAGTGATGGCGATCGTGTTTTTTCTGACTTTTTTTGTGGGTGATACTTTAAAAGGCGGCTTTGAAATTGTGTTAGACTCTGCCTCTGCAGGGACGACGCAAGCCTTGACGTATTTGAAAGTGGCGCCCTGGATGATTTCTCTAGTGGTAGATGGAATTATTGCGGGCGTAGGCGGCATTTTAACTTTCCTGCCAAATATATTTATCTTATTTTTGGCGCTGGCATTTTTGGAGGACAGCGGATATATGGCAAGGGTTGCCTTTGTGATGGATGGGCTTATGGGGCGCTTGGGACTGTCTGGCAAAGCGTTTCTCCCGATGGTGCTTGGATTTGGATGCACGGTTCCAGCAGTGATGGCGTCCCGCACTTTGGAAAAAGAGGCGGACCGCAGAAGGACCATTTGGATTACTCCATTTATGTCCTGCTCTGCCAGACTTCCCATATATGTCTTGTTTGCAGATATGTTTTTTGGAAAGTACGCTATGCTGGCAGCATTTTCGATGTATTTTCTGGGAATGCTGACTGCGATTGTGACAGCGTTGGTGCTTCACCGTTTGGAAACGCATACAGAACATCATACCCTGCTGATTGAACTGCCGGAATATAAGGCTCCCAATGCCAGGACGATCGCGGTGTATGTGTGGGAGAAAGTTAAGGATTATCTCACAAAGGCAGGCACCACCATTTTTATTGCTTCTATTATCATATGGTTTCTGCTGAATTTTGGAATGCATGGCATGGTTGGTGAAGTGACAGAAAGTTTCGGTGCGGTTTTGGGCCATTGGATGGAACCAGTCCTTGCTCCGGCAGGGCTTGGCATGTGGCAAATTGGCGTTGCGTTGATTTCTGGGATTTCTGCAAAAGAAGTGGTAGTCAGCAGTTTTTGCGTGCTGTTTGGGATCAGCAATGTGAATTCTGCGTCAGGCATGGCGGCGTTGACACAGCAACTTGCCCAAGTGGGATTTGGACCGTTGAATGCGTACAGCATGATGGTGTTTTGCCTTCTCTATGTTCCATGCGCTGCAACGATTGGCGCAATCCGAAAGGAAACACGTTCCATGAAGTTTACGCTTAAGATGATGATATTTCAGCTTCTTGTAGCATGGACGGCGGCAGTGCTTGTCTATCAAGTTGGAAATTTATTTTTCTAGTAGCCTGTCAGCAGTACAGCGCGCAACAGCATTTTGGTTTTATGAGAGAAATCTGGATGCGCGACTGAAAATCAATTTAAGAAATGCATGGGAATCTCTTGCAAGAAGGATGGGTGCCATGTTAAAATACTGATAAATATAAAGAGAGAGGTATCTACTATGTATGCAGATGAAAATGTGATTCGAATCAAACATGATGTACTACATGAAGTGGCAAAGCTTGCCTTTGCCGGAGAGCTGGATTCCAAGAGGGACCACATTGCAGTGGAGTTGATCCCAGGTCCGACGCCTCAGTTCCGCTGCTGTATCTACAAAGAGAGAGAGATTATCAGGCAGAGAGTTCGTCTTGCGGAAGGCAAGGCGCCAGGACGGGAGGATGACGGAAATATCATCCAAGTAATCAGTTCTGCATGTGAAGACTGTCCGATTTCCAGTTACACTGTGACAGAAAATTGTCAGAACTGTATTGGCAAGGCTTGTATCAGCGCATGTAAATTTGGCGCAATTTCTACTGGAAGGGAACGCTCCCATATTGACGCCTCTAAATGTAAGGAGTGCGGCAAGTGTGCGCAGGCTTGTCCTTATAATGCAATCGCCCACTTGAAAAGGCCATGTAAATATAGCTGTCCCGTAGACGCCATTACATATGACGAGCATGGCATTTCCGTGATAAACAAGGAGAAATGCATTCGCTGTGGCAAGTGCATCCATAGCTGTCCGTTTGGTGCGATCGGTTCTAAGACGTTTATCGTGGATGTCGTGGAAGCTTTGAAATCTGGAAGAAAAGTATATGCGATGGCTGCGCCTGCGACAGAAGGGCAGTTCGGGGCAGATATTACCATGGCGAGCTGGAGAAAAGCCATGAAGGAACTGGGATTTGAAGATTTCTATGATGTCGGGCTGGGCGGAGATATGACGGCCGCTTATGAGGCAGAGGAATGGGCGGAAGCTTATAAGGACGGAAAGAAGAAAGTGACTTCCTGCTGTCCGGCTTTTGTGAATATGGTGCGTCAGCATTATCCAGAATTGGCAGAATGCGTCTCCACGACGGTTTCCCCGATGTGTGCAGTTTCCCGTCTCATCAAGGCAAAAGATCCGGATGCGGTAACTGTATTTATTGGGCCTTGCATTGCCAAGAAATCAGAAGTTGTTGATCAGAGAATTCCAGGAAATGCAGATTTCGTGCTTACTTACAGCGAGATCCGCGCAATTATGAAAGCAAGAGACGTAAGTTTAGAGCCATGTGCCAATGATGATCAGATTGCATCTGTATATGGCAAACGGTTCGCAAATTCGGGCGGCGTTACAGAGGCTGTGCTTCAAAGCTTGAAGGAATCTGGGGATGAGATTAATGCGGCAGTTTTCAAGGCGAATGGAGCTGCAGACTGCAAGAAAGCCTTGCTGCTTTTGAAAGTCGCAAAGCTGCCGGAGGACTTTATTGAAGGAATGGTTTGTGATGGAGGCTGCGTAGGGGGACCAAGCGCCTTTAACGATCAGATGTCTTCCAGAAGGAACCGGGATGCCCTGATTTCTCAGGCTGATGAGCGGGGAATTCATGAGAATCTTGGTCATTATGAGATGGACAGCTTCTCCATGCATCGGGAATAGAGACAAGGGTGCACAGTTTGTAGCATAAGGAAGATTTTAAATAATTAAAGACGACTAAAATCGAATATTGCAGGGAATTTTGTTTTTGAGAAAGATTGAGGTAATTATGCATGGAAGCATTGCATAATTACCTCACATTTTTTTACAAATTCAAATGATGAGAGAAAAGCAGATGACATAACGGTGTCGTTGGTCAGTGAAAGAAAACCAGAGGGGCTTTTTCAATATTTCCAGGAACAGAAGAAGAATGCTGTTTACGAATGTAATTCAGATATTATCAATAGTTTTACGAGGTTTTCTGATATTTATCATGGGACCGTTGTTGTAAAAACACGAGAGAGCAGTTATAATATCAATATGGGAGGAGCAGTTGAATGGAAAGTGACAAGATGAAAGGGAGCATGGAAGTGTTGAATTCCTTTCAAATGACGAAAGGCATGGAGGGATTGGACCATGCCAGCAAGGAGTTATATAAAAATAAAGAAGTGCTTGCGGTAATTCTAAAAGGAGTTGCAAGGGAATTTGAAGGATACCATTATAAAGAGATTATGGGATTTATTGAGGGTGATTCCATTACAACTGATGAGGACGTGTCTTTGGGGCGTACCAACACAAGGATCATCGGGGATGATAAGGAATATGGAGCCCTAAACGAAAAGCTCGCCCTGTTCGATACGAAGTTCAGGGTGGTTAACCCAGAACTTTCTGGAGGAGAAGTAATCGTCAATCTCCATGTAGATGTAGAAGCGCAGAAGACATACCGTCCGGGATATTCGATAGAAAAAAGAGGAATATATTATCTGGCAAGGGAGCTTTCGTCTCAATTATCCCTGGTGATCATTCGCCTAGGGGATAAGATTTTTCATGAGATTGAGGACAAGGGAAAAAATGACATGATGGAATTTTTACATGCTGTGATGTATCCCCATAGAGAAAATTTCTTGGACACGATAAAAAAATATATCAATTTTTCGGAAAATGAAGAGCTTTGGAAGGAGGTTGGGAAAATGAGCGGACTAGGAATGAGCATTTTGGAAGAGGGAAGGATAGAGGGAAGAATCGAAGGAAGGGCGGAGGAAATCATAGAAAGCGGCTATGATTTTGGAATGTCCGAGCAAGACATCCTTGCCAGGTTGCAGAAGAAGCTACAGATTACGTTAGAGGAGGCGGAGAGATACCTGGAGACGTTTGGGAAGCAGCCAGTATAGGAATCAGACAAGGCGAGTAATACTGCGAATGGTTGATATATCTCAAGTACACAAAGTTTACTGTGCTTTCATGTATTCATACTTATAGGTGTTCGTCATTTTGGGAATGTCATTAGATATTTTTGCTGTTAAAAAAGAGAGAGTTTGCAATGTTTATGGTGTCGTATGCTGAAAAAAAATAACAGAAATGAAAAATATAGGAAATACTTTCTTTTATCCTGGAATATAATACAAATGTAGGACAAGGCAAAAGCTTCAATTTGGAAAGGGTGGGAAAGTATGGAAGTTTTGTTTTCTTTTTTAGTTGCTGTTACTTCAGGCGTCACCTGCCACTATATCATTCAGTGGCTAGATAATAACAACAAAAGATAACGATTAAAAAGAGCCGCGGACCGCCATCTGATATGCTCCCTCCTAAGTGACAAGTTTTTATTATTTCACTTGTCTACCTAGAAGGGAGCATATCATGTATTTACCTGTTTAAAAGGTCTTGTCGTTAATGTGGCAAAGACAGAATGCACAAAATTATTCTGGGAAGCTAGCGTCCCAAGATAATTTTTATGCTTTTTGTTTGCATTGCTTTGCAATGGAAACCTTTTAAACGTGTAAATACATTCGTGCGATAGCCCCTTTTGCAATGAAATAGTACAAACAAAAAAAAACAAACGAAAGATTTTGTATTCGAACAAAGCTGATACAGATGATCCAAGGATTTGATAAGGCATAGGACCGCCATGCCTCGTTTTTTTATCATTCCAATGATTTTTCATTCTTTTATTCCTGTTCATTCAAACAGTTCTGTTTTCATAAGATATCCCTGGATGAGTCCACCTTGTTGCGCTGTCAAACTATCAATTTACGCTATCAGAGTCAAATAAATTTTTATTTTTCCGATATATGAAGTAAGGCATTTTAGGATAAATGCTGAAAATAGGAGATCGGGAATAGCTGCTGTTTGTTGATATTGAGCTGAAATTCAGGTATTCTTCCATGGACGGTAATGCCATAAATGGCATTGCACATGATAGTTTTGATGTGGGGACTTTCCAATGTAACGAGAGGAGCAAAGAAGTATATGGGATCATAGATATCAAAGTAATGAAAAACAGATCAGGCAACAGCAGAGGAGAACTATCTAAAAAGTAAGGTTGGAGGAATTAAAAAATGGGTATTCACAGAATAGAGGCAGGCTATCCTGCATGGAAAGAAATGCAAAATAATCAAAAGACGAGGAAAAATAGGTCGGAAGAGCAATTTGGATACAGGATGGCAGGCATAGCAGCAACAGTTGATTCTGAAAGTGCAAAAAAAGCAAATGTTATTTGTAAACGGGATCATTATGTGGGTGGAAATATGGCCAATATTTATATAAACGAAATGCCGTTGCAAGGCGGGCTGGTATTGAATCATGATCCTAATGGCAATATCCCTTTTGATGGAAAGACTGACAAGGAATGGGAAATTGAAATTTCGGATGCAGCGCCAATAAACCATTTCGCTAAGAGCGATAAAGCTAATGCTGCAACAGAGGGATATAAAGAGTTAAACAGGGCTGACCAAGAGTCCGAAACTGAGACGAATATTATTGTAAAACCGGATGGTTCAAGAGTATTGGTAGTTACCATGAATATTGGCGGAATGGAAACGACAATGAGCTTGGAGATTTCAAAGCCTACGCATACATTAAATGAAACTGCAAATCAAGAAGTGAGAGCTGACAAACAATCAGCAGTTAGCGATGGCAATTTGAGTGAAAATCAGGTTGCAGGCACATCTATGTAAGAGACATGCATGCAAAGTAACGCTTTGTTTAGGATATTATCATGATCGAAATCGAAGCGTATCACTTTTATGAAAAGTTATCTTTCAGTTTCTGAAGATCGTTCTGATCAATCCATTCCTCAGAATAGCCGCAGGAACAGCACACATATCGATGAACTAAGACAGCTGAAAAAATTGTCCATCCTGTCATGATGTTATTGCCAGAACCATATGCTCCGGCTTTTCCAGGTACTTTGATAATGTCGCTGCTGTTACATTTGGGACAAAGCTTTGTAAATTTCATCGAAATCCTCCCTGAAAATCCTGAATTATCTTTCTCTGCTAATTCCCATTATATCATAAATGGAAAGAAATACAATATTAGCCAATGGCATATTGATTGACAGATATATCGGCATATGATATATTAAATATATCGGAACATGATATATCAGTTTACGATAAGTGGAGAGGGGGCGGTTATTTGTCTGAGAAGCAGACGCCAATGACAGAAGCAGTGTATTATATTTTGTTGTCCCTGAAAACACCTGCTCATGGTTATGGAATAATACAAAAAGTATTAGAGTTCACCAATGGAAGGCTGGAACTGGGCGCTGGAACTCTTTATGGGGCGATTAACACATTGCTTGACAGAGGATGGATAAAATTATATAGCGAAGATAAACATTCCAGAAAGAAAAAGGAATATATTGTAACCGAACAGGGGGAGGCCGCATTGCGTCAAGAAATTCAAAGGTTGCAGGAACTGTTGCAAAATGGGAGGAAGATGATGGCGGAGAGATTGTAAAGTTATGAGGTGGAAACATGGTTTTTAAGTCCGTGAAAGCTTGCGGATTGCAAAGGAGGGAAATGTTTGAAAAAGTTTAAGCTGTATTTTGATAAGGAAGAGGAGGAGCAATGGCTAAATGAGATGTGTGGGAATGGCTGGGAAATGAAAGGATTTTTCATGGGCGTGTACCAATTTAAGCCATGCAGTCCAGGAAAGTATATTTATCAGGTCGATCTACCAGATATCAAGGGCGGAATGGGAGAGTGGGACAGGAAAAAGAGGGCTTACATTGATTTTGTGGAAGGGACGGGTGCGGAATTTGTATGTTCCTGGGGATTTTATCTGATTTTCCGCAAGGAAGCGGATCAAGGGGAATTCAAGCTGTATACGGATGCAGAATCTAAAATGAAATTATATCAGAGAATTAGATGTCTGCTTTTGGGCGTTGGATTATTTGAATTATGGCTTTCAATATTCCAAACTTGGAATTATTTGAACTTTAAAGCGCATGTGTCTTCTCCTGGTTTGAATCTGGTAATGCTATGTTGTCTTTTACTGGTATATGCTATGACAGGCACGATGTTCACGATGGTCGTCAAGATCACCAAAAAGATATGCCAGCTTCGATAAGTGTTTGTCTGTGAGACGATATAAATATTTTGAGTTTCCGCATTTTGCAATTCATAGCGCCAAAAGGTTTCCATCACAAAGT
>CAJTJY010000027.1 GCA_910576975.1 uncultured Lachnospiraceae bacterium | reverse complement strand
TTTTATCATGATATCTTGTGACATTTACGAATTAGGAGGTTTGTCAACAGCTCGATATATTGCCTCAAAGGGGAAACCGATGATTTTATCTACGGGAATGTCTTCCTTGGGAGAGATTGAGGAGGCAGTGACCGCAATTCACAGTGCAGGAAATCATCAGCTTGCGCTTCTGCGGTGCGCAAGCGCTTATCCAGCAATTACCGATGATATGAATCTGAGAACGATGCAAAATATGGCGGACACGTTCCAGGTTCCAGTTGGCTTGTCCGATCATTCCATGGCAAGCGTGGCAGCCGTGACAGCCGTTGCATTGGGAGCTTCCATTATCGAAAAGCATTTCTGCCTAGACCGCTCGATAGAGAATCCTGACGCTTCTTTTTCTATGAATCCACAGGAGTTTGCTCAGATGGTCAGGGATATCCGTCAGGCAGAACGTGCAATTGGAACTGTGAAATATGGCGTTTCCAGGCAGGAGGAGTCTAACATCGTGTTCCGGCGCTCGATCTTCTGTGTCAAAGATATCAAGAAGGGCGAAAAGCTTACGGAAGAAAATATAAAGGTGATTCGTCCAGGATATGGGCTGAAGCCGAAATATTATGCTCAAGTACTGGGGCAGACGGCGCTAAAGGACATTGCACGGGGGACGCCGCTGCAGTTTGCACTGATTGGAGAGTTGTGATGGAAAGAAGTGAAGTTGCAGGATGGAATCTGCGTTTGCTGGGCGCAAATTCTCAAGCTTTAACGGGGGAACTTGGGAGAACGCAAAGTGCAAAAAGGGGCGGGCTATTTCTGACCAATAATGAAAATGCGTTGAAATTGTATCAATGGCTCGCACAGCGGCATCCGATGACCTTATACAGTGAACCGTTGCAGATAGCGCAGATCAAAGAATGGAAGCCAGACCTTATTATTAGTTATAATTACAAACACATCATCGGTGAAGATGTGATTGCATATATGCAGGGAAGGATCATTAATCTTCATATTTCCTTGTTGCCCTGGAACCGGGGCTCAAACCCTAATTTTTGGAGCTTTATGGAAGACACGCCCAAAGGGGTTACCATCCATCAAATCAATGCCGGGATAGATACAGGCAAAATCATTTTTCAAAAAGAGTGTTTTTTTGACCCCCAAAAAGAGACGTTTCTTTCTACTTATGAAACGTTAAACCGTGAGATTACCGAGCTGTTTAAGGAAAAATGGCAAGAGCTGCTTACAGGTAAATTTGTACTTGCCGAGCAGAACGGGGAAGGAAGCTGTCATACAATGAAAGATTTTAAGAGGATCAAATCCGAAATAGATTTTGCGTGGTCAGATACGATTGCAGGGGTTGTGGAACGTTATAAAGAATACAAAGAGCGCTCGCAGGGAAAAGAGGAATTCGTATGATCTATATCAGGGTTGATGTCAATGACACGATTGCTACAGGACATCTTATGCGCTGCCTTGCCATTGCGGATGCGGCGTCAATACTGGGAGATGCGGCTACTTTTCTTCTGGCGGATGGGCAGGGGGAGGACTTGGTAAGAGCGCGCGGTCACCATGCGATCGTGCTTCATACCAAGTGGAATGATATGCAAGCAGAGCTTCCGGCATTATTCAAAGTGATCAAGGAACACCATGTCACAAGGCTGTTGATTGACAGCTATCAGGTCACAAAAGAATATCTGGGGCAGTTAAAGCCGCAGGTGCAGACCTTTTATATCGATGATGTCAATGCGTTTCTTTATCCGGTGCACGCCGTGATTTGCTATGCCAATTATTGGAAAAGGTTTCAGTATCAGGAACATTATAAGGATGCATCCTTATATCTTGGGACGGCGTACATTCCTCTCCGGGAGGCTTATAGCAACTGTGAGGAAAAAGTGATTAAGCCAGAAGTTGAACATATACTGCTGCTCTCCGGGGGGACGGATCCCTTTGATGTAATGGAGAATCTTTTGGCGCAGATCAATAGGGAACATTATAAGCAGATCACAGTCATATGCGGCAGATATTACGATCATTATCATGCGCTGTGCGCAAAATATGCAGCAGAACAGAATGTGAGAATTTTGCAAAATGTTTCGGATATAGAATGCCATATGAAAAAGGCGGACCTTGCAGTTTCGGCAGGGGGGACGACGCTTTATGAATTATGTGCCGTGGGGACGCCGGCCATTTCCTATTCTTTCGCAGATAACCAATTAGGAAACGTGACAAAGTTTGAGGAGGATCATTTGATTGATTATGCCGGGGATGCCAGGCAAGGCTCTGTAACAGAGCATATTGTGAGATATTTAGAATATTATCATCACAATCAGGGTTTGCGCAGAGAACGTTCCCGAAACATGCAAAAGCTTGTGGACGGAAAAGGGGCTTTGCGCATTGCGGGGCTCTTGATAGAATAGAGAGGAACGAACATGATACCTTATGGAAAACAATGGATAGAGGAAGATGATATTCAGGCGGTGATCGATGTACTGAGATCCGATTATCTTACCACAGGACCTAAGATCCAGGAATTTGAAAGAACCGTGGCAGATTATGTTGGCGCTAAATATGCCGTTGCCATTGCAAACGGAACAGCTGCGCTTCATGCGGCTTGTTTTGCGGCAGGAATTGGAGAAGGGGATGAAGTGATTACGACGCCTCTGACATTTGCGGCGTCAGCAAACTGTGTGCTGTACTGCGGCGCAAAGCCGGTGTTTGCTGATGTTGACAGAAGAACGTATAATATTGATCCAGGGGATATCCGAAGAAAAATAACGAAACGGACAAAGGCAATTATTGCGGTACATCTGGCGGGCCAGCCTTGTGATCTTGACGCGATTCATGAGATTGCCAGAAAACACCATCTGCTTGTGATTGAGGATGGCGCGCATGCTCTTGGGGCGGAGTATCATGGAAAAAAAATCGGTACAATGTCTGACATGACTACGTTTAGCTTTCATCCGGTAAAACCGATCACGACTGCAGAAGGCGGGATGATTATGACAGATGATGAAGGATATTATCAAAAATTATGCCTGTTCCGCACGCATGGGATTACCAGGAACAAGGGCTTGCTAACCAGAGACGAAGGGCCATGGTTTTATCAGCAGCTGGATCTAGGCTTTAATTACCGTATCACAGATCTTCAATGTGCATTGGGTTGTACGCAGATGAAAAAGCTGGAATATTTTCTTGGCAAGAGACGAAGATTAGCGAAGCGGTATGATGAAGCGTTTCGTGATCATCCTTGGATTGAGATTCCCTATCAGCTTCCGGAGACGGTCAGTGGATGGCATCTTTATATTATCCAGGTTCCTGAATGCAGCAGGAGAAAGGTGTTTGAAGCGCTGCAGGCTAAGGGAATCGGGGTGAATGTCCATTATATTCCAGTATACTACCACCCTTATTATCAGGAGCATGGTTATAATGAAGTCTGCTGTCCCAATGCGGAAAGCTTATATGAGCACTTTATCAGCATTCCGCTGCACCCTGGCCTGACAGAGGAACAACAGGATTATATTATAGATTCCGTAAGAGAGTCTTTGGAAATTTTAAAAACAAGCTAAGGTAAAATTATTTTCTGACGATATATATACTAGTACACTTTACAAGAAAGGACGAAGATATCATGGAAGATAATCGTAAAGAGCAAGTGGAGGCTTTGGAGGCATTAAAGGACTATAATCCAAAGATTTGTAAGGCATTGAAGGAAGTCCTTCCAGAATTGAATGGTGAAAAGAAAGAAGATACCCAGGAATATATTGATCACATTCTGCGGGGCGTGAACTGGGAGCTTCAGGTAATCAATGGAACCATGGAACTGCTGAATGAGAAAGAAGAGCAGGTGTCCAAGGAAAAGCTGAATGAGATGATTTCTCATGTCAATGACGCATATACTTCCCAAGAAGAAAGGAAGCTGGCGCAGGTGGTCGAAGAAGAATTGCTTCCATTTGTTGAAAAGCTGGAAGAATATATTGCAAAGGCTTTGGCATAGAACAGACACGCAAGAAGCGCAAAATAAAATGTTTCAGGATTGCATTTATAAAAAGCAAAGCAGTCCTGGAACATTTTTTGAATATACCGTTAGATAGCGTTTTTTAAAGAATCAAATGTTTCTATGGTGAATGGGTGTTCCAATGTGGAAAGCAGCAGCTGTTCCAGAGCCGTCTGCCGATGCAAGAGAAAAGGATTGTCCTGCCAGGAAGGAAAGCAGGCGCGCACAGTATCTTGCATTTCCTGGAGTCTGGCAATGGGCGCGGTTTCAAAGCGCTCTAGGACGAATAGCAGCGTGTCCATGTAGTACGTGCGTAGAAACATCGCTTCAATGGCAAGATAGTGATCTTTAAAAAGTTCCCGTTTTTGGCATTCTTCCAAAAATTGAAGCTGTACCTTAAGACGGTCAAATTGACGGAAATCGTCTTTTTTGCTTTTTAACATGGTGCTATTTGGATTGGGGCGGTAAAAATAACATGGAACCGGGAGATAAGCATAGGTTTTTACATAGAAAGAAGCCAATTGGGAAAACAGGGTGTCCTCGTGAGCTAGATGTTCTGCATTGTGGACATCGTGCTCTGTCAGGAATTCCCGGCGGTACAGTTTATTGCAGATCGTGCCGTATCTGGGGACGGAGGTACAGAACACTTGCCGGCTGGCGGCGTTTTTCACTTGATAAACGGTGGCAACAGCGTTGCAGGCGTCTGAAAATGGAACCCACGGCTGCAGCGTACGCACAAAATCAAATTCCAGCATTTCACAGCATAGACGGGAGGCCTGGTTCAATAGCAGTTCCAGCGCATAAGGCGCAATAAGGTCGTCGGCATCCACATAGAGGACGTAAGTGCCAAGAGCGTAAGTGAGAGCAAGATTTCTTGCAAAGCCCTGCCCCTGATTTTGGGAAAGAGGCAGCAGCAGAACTTGGTCAGGATAACTAGATTCGAACGCACGTAAGATGTCAAGCGTATGGTCAGAAGATGCGTCATCGACAAAAATTAACTGAAGACAGTCCATGCCCAGAGACTGGTTTTTGAGGCTGTCTATGCAGGCGGAAAGATAAGGGGCGGAATTATAACAGGGAACAATAATGGAAACAATGGGTGAATGGTTCATAACAGGCTCCTTTTTTAAGATTGATTGTGTTCATGATATCATAAAATGACAGAGAAAGAAAGGAAAGCATGATGCGAAACAGGAAGATTGCGTGTATCATCTGTGTCAATGACGAGACTTATTATAAGGAATGTCTCTTTTATATCAGCCGTCTTTGCCTGCCAGAAGGATTTGAGCTGGAGGTTTATCCAGTGCGTGATGCAGCCTCTATCTATCAGGGATACCAGCAGGCAATGGCACAGTCTGATGCGGAGTATAAGGTTTATATGCATCAGGATGTATTTCTCATTGATCGAGATATTTTAACGGATATGATAAGCTTGTTTGAAAGGCATCCCCGGGCAGGGCTTGCCGGGGTGCTGGGAGCAGGCAGTGTATCCAAAGACCGGAGGTTTTACCGCAGCTGGGATTTGGGAAATGTCGTCGGGTGCAGTGAGAAAAAGGCATTTCAGAATCAACTGGACTGCAGTGAGAGACAGGCGGCAGTTCTCGACGGGATGTTCTTAATGACAAGCAAAGACTTGCCTTGGCGGCAGGATGCGCTGGGCGGATGGGATTTCTATGACATATCATTGTCTTTGGAATTCCAGAAAGCCGGGTATGAAATCTGGATTCCACAACAGCCTAAGCCAAGGTGCATCCATGACTGCGGCTACTTGAATTTAACTGCTTACGATGAGGCGTGGCAAGCATTTTTGAAAGTTTATCGAGAAAATCTGCCAGACTATGGCGGACAGTCCCCGGTCTATCCTCAAGAATACCAGGAACGCTTCCGATTGATGATGGAGATTCAGGAACAATGGAAAGCGTTGTTGTTTTTAGGAGAGGCGCAGAAAGTGCGAGAAATGCTTAAGAAGCTTGAGGACGAGCGCTTTTTTGACACGGAGACGGCAGTTTTGAAAAATATACTGGAAATCCTGGAGCAAGAGTCAAAAGAGGGCGTTGCCGCGCCGCAAGGCTTTCTGTATGACTGCGGGTCTTTTGCCCAGGCATATCAGAAATATCTCAGAGTAAAATTCTGGCTGCGCCGCAAAAAGTATGCGCCAGACGATGCGGGAAGCTGCCCAGAAGCTTCGAAAGCGGCGCAACAAGTGATTAGAAAGCATACGATGCTAGAAGGATGAAGAAATGAGGATTTTATATTATACCTGGTTTGAAAACTCTCAGGAAGATATGGAAGAGACTTTAATTTCCCTGGGGTACGAGGTGGTGAAATGCAATATTCCTTTTAAGGATTATGAGGAAGATGAGGCTTTTTTGAGTCAATTTTTTGGCGTGCTGCAGCAATATCAGTGCGACTGCATCTTTTCTTTTAACTTTTTTCCGATGATCGCAAAAACGGCAGAGAAATATCGAATCAAATATATTTCATGGGTGTATGACTGTCCTCATTGGACCTTGTATTCTCCAGCGGTGAAAAGCGCATATAATTATATTTTTGTGTTTGACCGGGCGCAGTATCTGACGCTCTCAAGCTTTGGGCTTTTGCATGTGCATCATCTTGCGCTGGCGGTAAATGCCGGCAGGCTCTGCAGGCTGTTGGGAGAACCGAAGCCGCAGCCTGATTTTGCCGCAGAGACAGGGAATGAGGTCAGCTTTGTCGGGAGTCTTTATGAGAATAACCTCTATGACCAAATTCAGTATTTGCCGGATGATCTCAAAGGATATCTGGAAGGGACCATGGAAGCGCAACAACGAATTTATGGGTACAATTTTGTGAAAGAGATGTTAACCAAAGAGATCGTGGAGCGCATGAATGCATATCTGCTTATGGAACTGCCTGTGTCTTATCTGGCAGGGAAAGAAGAACTGTACGCAGCTATGCTCAATGGCAAGATAACCTCGCAGGAGCGGATGCGAATGCTGATCGGTCTTTCCAAAATCTGTCCGGTAACGTTGTATACGGCGTCTGACATGGCAATGATTCCAGGCGCCAAGGCAGGTGGAACCGTGGAGTACATGACAGAGATGCCAAGCGTCTTTCGCAAAACGGCAATTAATCTAAATATGACGCTTCGCTCAATTGAGAGTGGAATCCCCTTGCGGGCACTGGACATTATGGGTGCGGGAGGATTTTTGCTATCTAATTATCAGCCAGAGCTTGCAGAACAGTTTGAGGATGGCAAAGATCTTGCGCTGTTTGGAAGCTTACAGGAAATGCAGGAAAAGGCTTTGTATTATCTGGAGCATGAAAAAGAACGGCAGGAGATTGCATTTCGCGGTTTTCAGAAAGTGCGGCAACTATATTCCTATGAAGCGCAGGTAAAGAAAATGATGCAACTTGCAGGGGTGGAAAGCTAGGAGGTAAAACGATGTCTATCGAAAAGCAGAGCAGGATCTATCAAGAGCTTGCAGAAAAATATAGAGAGAAAAATGGCAATCAGTCCTGGCTGTGTTATGAAAATGCGCTCTTTCATTGCCAAAGGGAGCCATACGGGGCTGAAACCGAGGAATTCTGCAGAGCATGCAGGGCGCAGATGGAGATTTTGGAACATCAGCCAGGATTTGCTGTTGCCAAGACGGCAATCGTAATATTGTCCCATAATCACGCAGAGCTCACCCGTGCCTGTATTGAGAGCATCCGGCAGCAGAACCATCCGCAAAGTTATGAACTTGTGGTGGTGGATAATGCCTCCTCTGACGGCGCCTTGCAGTGGCTGCGGCAGCAGAAAGATGTTCATTTACTGGAAAATCAGGAGAATCAGGGATTTCCCTGCGGCTGCAACCAGGGAATTGCGTTGGCGGAAAAATCTTCGGATATTTTGCTGCTCAACAATGATACGCTGGTGCCAGAGAACGCCGTTTTTTGGCTGCGTATGGGATTATACCAGGAGGAAGGCATTGGTGCGACCGGGAGCGTATCGAATAATGTGGTAAATTACCAGCAGGTGGCGCAGCAGTTTGATACCACGCAGCAATGGCTGGATTTTGCGAGGGAGAATAATGCGCCTATGGATCATTTTTTGGAAAAGAAGAGCTGGCTGGTAGGATTCGCCATGCTGATCAAAAGGGCTGCGCTGAATGCGCTTTTGGAACAGGAACCAGAGTTGTCTAAGAAAGATCCACATGAATTTTTAGATCCTCGTTTTTCCCCTGGGAATTTTGAAGACAACGATTTGAGCATTCGCCTGCTCCTTGCAGGATATCAGCTTCGTTTGGTAAAGAACAGCTTTATATTCCACTATGGAGGAAAAAGCTTCCAGCAAATGCCAGACCAATATGTGCAGCTATTAAAAGAGAACAGCAGAAAGCTGGAACAAAAGTATGGCATGGACTTGATTCCCGCAAGCCGGGTGGAAACAGCGCTCATAGACATGATTTCGCCTGTCTCTTCATCATTTTGCGTGCTGGAAGTTGGATGCAGGCTGGGGGCGACTCTGGCACGGATTGAGAGCAGGCATCCACAAGCAAAAGTGCTAGGCATAGAAAAGAATCAATTGCTGGCGCATCTTGCAGGTCAGGTCATTCCTGTAGTGCAGGGAGATTTTCTGAAAGATTATTCTGAGGACGAGAAATTTGACGTTATCATTCTGGACCAGATCTTAAATTCCAAAGGCGAAGAAATCTTAGAGAAAGCGGCTTCCATATTAAAAACAGGCGGGCAGTTATTGGCTGCGGTTTCTAATGCCCAGTGTATCAAAGAAAGGAAATCTGACAGCGGAGCTTCGCTGGAAGATATTACAAAATGGTGTAATTGCTGCCGCTTGCAGATTCGAGACTTCCAATACCGCAGGGCAGCGTTATCGGAAGAGGAAAAAAGAACAGCTCTAAAGCTGTGTGGAACAAAGGATAGCCCTCTTTGGCCCTTGTATGAAGCAGAAACATTCCTCTTTTCTGCTGTCAGATCTTGACGGGAACCAGATATTTATTTCATAATGAAAATGAGATGAAATGTTCACCAAAGAAAGGGATGGGAATTTATGATATCAGTATGCATCATAACAAAAAACGAAGAAAAAAATATCGAACGCTGCCTTGCCAGCCTTTCCGGTTATGGATTTGAATTGGTGGTGGTGGATACGGGTTCTACGGACAGGACCCGTGAGATTGCACAGAATTATACCGACAGCCTTTATGACTTTGCATGGTGCGACGATTTTTCAGCGGCGAAAAATTTTTGCGTCTCTAAAGCCAAAAATGATATAATTTTAGTGGTGGACAGCGATGAATTTCTGGAGCCACTCACAGAAACAGAGTTAAAGAAGTTTCTAGAACTGGTGCGCCAGCATCCTGACTGGGTGGGGCGTATACGCAGGCGAAATGTATTTTCCAGAGATGGTGTAAAGCAAGAAAACAGAGAATGGATCAACCGCATTTTTGACCGTAGAAACTACCAGTATAAAGGCAGGATTCATGAGCAGATTACCGGGCGACAGGGGAAGGAATATCAGACCTGGCTGTCGCCGCTGATTTTTTTACATACAGGTTATGATCTGTCTCCAGAGGAGCGCGAGAAAAAAACACAAAGAAATATTTTCCTGTTGAAACAGGAATTATCTCGTGTCCAGGAAGAGCTTGAAAGTCTGCGCCGGGAGTCTGCAGATGCCAAAGCGTATGCGGAGCGTGAGGGAATTACCTTGGAAAATATTGGTGCAGGAGAGATGGAAGAACTGCAAGGGCAGATTCCCTATCTTATTTACCAGCTTGGTAAAAGCTATTATATGGCGGGCGATTATCAAAAGTCATGCGGATATTTTGAAAGAGGTCTTTCGTATGATTTGAATCCAAAGCTGGAATATGTGATCGACATGACGGAGTCCTATGGCTATGCCCTGATTAATAGCGGGCAAGAGGAAAAGGCGTTATTCTTTGAAAATATTTACGAAGAATTTGGGCACAGTGCGGATTTCCAATTTTTAATGGGATTAATCTATATGAAAAATGCCAGGTTTGACGCTGCAATCGCAGAATTTGAAAAGGCGTTGCTTCATAATGACTGTAGGAATGCAGGCGTAAATTCCTATGCCGCTAATTATAATATCGGCGTGATCCATGAGTGCCTGGGGGATTTGGATCAGGCAAGGCAATATTATCAGAAATGCGGAGAACATCAATTGGCGAAAAGGAGATTAATGGAAATAAATACTTGATATTTGTGATTTTGCTTGTTATAATATAAAAGAGTAACTTTTATCATATATATTATTTCGGAGAAGAAGAGGAGATATAGCAGTATATAATGCTCAGAAGGGAGGAACACAGATGAGTATTTCGAATGTGAATAGCGTCAGTAGTAATTTATACCAGAATTATCAGCAGCTTTCTAGCGGGAAACGGATTAATTCCGCCGCTGATGATGCAGCAGGCCTTGCCATTGCTGAGAAGCTTCAGTCACAGAGCAACGGATATGACGTAGGTAAGAAGAATGCAGCTACCTCTCAGGACATGGTAAATGTTGCCGAGGGAGGATTGGCTTCGATTACAGATTCGCTGCAGCGTATCCGGGAGCTTGGCGTACAGGCTTCTAACTCAGCGATTTATGGCGATTCAGAGCGAAAGATGATGCAGCAGGAGATTGACCAGCTCAAAGGCGCGATTTCAGATGCAGCAAAAAATACAAGATTCAATACGATGAGCCTGTTGGATGGAAGCATGGGAAGTTCCCATGTGGCTTCTGGTCCAGACGGTAGCGGCATGGATATCAATATGCCAAATGCAACTTTGGCTGCTCTGGGCATTGAGGATTTTGATGTGACCGGAGATTTTGACCTTTCGGTAATCGATGATGCGATTGATATGGTATCGTCAGCCAGAGGCGAGATGGGCGCTGCATATAACCGATTGGGTTATACCATGAATTATAATTCTTATGCGTCTTTGAATACTACGGCGTCTCGCAGCAGGATCGAGGATTTAGATATCGGTCAGGCGGTTTCTGATATGAAGAAGAACGACTTGCTGCAGGAATATCGTCTTATGATGCAGAAGAAGCAGCAAGAAGAGGATGGAAAAGTGTTACAATTATTCCGGTAACAGGCATGAGAGGTTATAAGCCGGTGGGATGGTTTATATAAAAGTTTGGTGATTTCTAATAAGGGGAATGTTGCTAGCTCGGCACATATTAGGAGGCGTGATCTCGAAAAGGGATTGCGCCTCCGCTTCCGTTTTTCGGAGAGTAAATCTAGTTCTCCATTTTGTTATGGGAGAGGACGTAAATAAGCCCCCGAGAGTGTTTCTTTGAGAATACTCTTGGGGGTATCATTATTAACAAATCTCATCCATCATCATACCTGAATAGATGGAGGTAATGTAAGGAGTTGCAAATGTCTTTCCAGGATTCTTATAAGTTACAAGAATCTTATCCACATAACGCATGGGGTCAAGAGAAGCATTATTTGCTTTCATATTCAAAACATTTTTAAAATCGTTAAGAACGGAAAGCTTCTCCTCATAATTGTCACTGGAGACTGTCTCCGTCAATAGATCGTTATTTATGGAAATTTCGCCGTTTGATTCAACCATGAGACCAATATTCTCAAGGCTCTTCTGATAAGCGAAAGCAGTACCGCTCATATCACGGAACAACATCACGCTCTGAGGCTGAGTCAGGGAGTATTTATTGGCCGTGTGAAGTACGGAGTTGTAAGAGTCTACCAGAGTCTGGATATTCTCTGTCATAGCGTCCGTATTGGTCTTGAATCCAATGACGGCGGGCCTGCCCATGGGGCTGACGCCATGGAGTGTCAATTCAAAATCATTGTTCAAGCGAAACTTATTTTCATACGCCATCTGTTCCGTTCCGTCAAGCAGAAAAACAGCATTGTGTGCTTCCTGCACAACATGATCAATCCCTAAGGTGTCAATTGCAGCCATAGAGTCATGCGTTCCCTGGGGGGAGATAGAAAACAGAAACAAGTCGTTGGGGTTAATGCCTGTGGAAAGTGATTCAATTTGTAAAGCGCTTAATCCATCTGCGTTTTCCACGACGGATGCTTTTAAACCAATATCTGCGTTTGTAATCAAATTGGCGAGCTTGTTCTGGGTAGAAAAATTCGTATCTTCAGAATTAACCGTAAACTGAAATTCATAAGCAGACGTACTATTCTCAAGATCAAAAGAATAAGAACCAGGCTTTAAATTTAACCTTTTCTTATCCAAGAAAGAACCCTGGTTGATCTGGGAAGATGCAAGCTGGCGAACTTCAATAAAAAAGTTATCCTGATTTTCAGAAGACTTGTTGTCTCCAAGATAATTGGCAGAGACCACATCCTCTTGAGAAGAAAAAGCAAGCTTTTTCTGAAAAGCATTTCCAATTCCTTCCTCTGCATCAGAGAGAGAGGCTACCACGTTCTTGATGATACGGGCGCTTTCCTTAATGTCGATGGCAAATTTCTGGACATCCTCTGAACGCTTTATCTTATACAAAGGGGAATCTTTGTTAATTTTTACAATATTATTATAGATATTTCGCAATTCACTTTTTTTGTGCGAATCGTAACGGGATGCCGACTGTTTGGCATATGTGCTTAGGTAATAATGGTAAGCAGTGTCAATCGTCGCCATGAAATCCCCTCCTTTCATCCGTGAAATCGTGCTGGGCACGGGGGTATAAAACACTCCATGTGATTTGCCAAATATATCGGTTAGTTTTATGGATTTCTTAATAGCTGAATGGTAAAAAGTTTTTTGCATCCTGTCTTTGTCGCATAAGCGGCAAGACCTTTTGAACGAGTGAATCTATGAATATGTCAGTGCGACAGCCCCTCTAATCTAATTAGGGATCAAACGGAAAAAGAACGATGTTTCAATGCTGAAATTATTCTCGCTGTCGTAAAAAGTTAAAAATAAGTCTTGCATTAGACGGCGATTTATGCTACAATTCAATGGTCAAAGCAAGTGGAAAGGCACTTGTTTTTGTAATATGGATGGATTCCCGAGTGGCCAAAGGGGGCAGACTGTAAATCTGTTGGCGACGCCTTCGAAGGTTCGAATCCTTCTCCATCCACTAAATCTCAGAAGATAAGAAAGCTGTAGGCTAAAACCAAAACGGTTCGAATCTTTCTCCATCCACTAAGCTCAGAAAGTAAGAGAGATGCAGGCTAAAACCAAAACGGTTTGAATTCTTCTCCATTTATTTAGAATAAAAGGGTAAGAGAGCTCTACGCTAAAACCAAAACATCTTAATGATGAAAGATCAAAGAACGGTCAGATATGATGGCGGTTCTTTTTTTGTGCAGACAATTCTTTGTCTTTTTTCTAATAGAACGACTTTCAAAGCCCTGACCTAACGCCTCCGGTGCGTTCGTTTGACTTGGCTTGTTGCAGGAAGAAGATAAAAGATCTGCAGATGTCCATTTACGTCGGAAAAGCATCCATTTGCGTTGAGCATGTTAAAAATAATCTTTGGCTTCCGATAAACATTAGGAAAGCAGAGGAAAATATGATTAGAATTGCAATATGTGACAATGAAAAGGATGCAAGATCCTATCTTTCAGAACTTGTAGGAAGACAACAGATAGAATATCAGATTGCAGAGTATTCTTCTGGCGAGGAACTTCTGTCAGCAAACGGAGAGTTTGATTTGCTGTTTTTGGAAATGAAGCTGAAAATGCCAGGGGACGGCATAAAAATTGCAGCCGCAGTGCGAAAGAAGCGATGGCGCAAACAGCCGTTGATTATCTTTGTGACAGCTTATGAAAAATATGTTTACGATGCTTTTGATGTGGGAGCATTCCAGTATCTGCTAAAACCTGTCAATGAGAAGCGGTTTTGTCAGATATTCCAACGGGCTGCAGAACGGATTTTGTCGGAAGAGAAACGGTCCAGGCAGCTTTTGGTGATTCAATATGCAGGAGCCAGCAAGGCGATATCGTTAGGTTGTATTTACTATGCGGAGAGCCAGGGACATAAGGTAGTGCTTCACATGAAAGACATGGAACTGGAATACTATGCAAAAATAGGCGATTTGGAGCAGGAACTTTGTGGAAGGTTTTTTCGGATTCATAAAGGTTATCTGATCAATCTCTCCTTTGTGGAGAGATACAGCAAAACGTCGGTGATGCTCACCAATGGGGAAAAGTTGTTGATTTCAAGGTACAAGTATGCGGAATTTGTGAAAACATATCTTGCATTTGTGGAAAAAGAGGACAAAGGCGCATAGCATTGTTGAAGGAGGATGAGAGATGAGAATTACGACACAAATGTTACATGGATCAATGAAAAAAGCGGGACTTCCGATAGACTCGATGTCATTATTAAGTTGCATGAACAGAAACAGCACGCAGAAGAATGGTTTGTTGTCAGCACTGGAAAAAAATAATGCCGCATCTCAGACACAAAAGAAAAGCTTTGAGAAATTAAAAGGAACTGCTGATGAGCTGCAGCAGGCAGCAGATGCGCTTCACTCCAAAGAATTATTTGATCAGGCACGGGAAGAAAAGGATAACAAATCAGTTGCCGAGTATGCGCGGAGCTTGGTGGAACATTATAATGACACGATGAAATCATTAAAGAATACTTCTTCCCCGCTGCATCAATATTATCGGCAGATGCTCTCAGAGGCAGTGAAAGAGAATAAGGAAAGTCTGGAATCCGTGGGTATTACCCAAGAGAAAGACGGCTCTTTAAAACTCGATCAGAATAAGATGGAAGCAGCTGGGACGGACGCGCTAGAGCAGGCTCTTGGAGGCGTATTTTCCGAAAAGCTATCTTTTTTGGCAGACCGGATTGCAGACAATGCCAAGGCAAACGCCGACAGTGCGTCAAATCAGTATAATGCGTTTGGGAATCATTATTTTGCACAGGCGAATACTTATGACTTCTGGGGCTAGGTCAAAGAAATCAAAGTAACAATCGGTGATTGATAAAATAAGAGGAAGCTGTCGCACGAATGGATGCACTTGTGCGACAGCTTTCCTTGAACAAATTTATGTCTTGCAATTTATGTTAGTGCGCCAGCCCCCTAATGCGGGGAATCAGCAAAAGCGTTTCCATAAGTCTCGGACAGGAATTGTAAAGCAGCAGGGGGAGAATATGTCAACAATGCATATGCATAGAAAATAAATGCGCATATCTTCTGGAAAAAAGCAAATAGTAAAGGTGAGGTGATCAGAATGAAAAATCATTTAAAAGACCAGGCAAGCCCTTACCTTTTACAACACGCAGAACATCCAGTAGACTGGTATCCTTGGTGCAAGGAAGCCTTTGCCAAGGCGAAAGCGGAGAGTAAGCCTATGTTTCTCAGCATCGGTTACAGTACCTGCCACTGGTGCCATGTGATGGCCCGTGAATGTTTTCAGGATCAGGAAGTGGCAAACGAGCTCAACCAGCATTTTATCTGCATTAAGGTGGATAAAGAAGAACGTCCCGACATTGACAGTGTCTATATGTCTGTGTGCATGTTGCTTACTGGCAGTGGCGGATGGCCTGCCAGCATTTTCATGACGCCAGAGCAGAAGCCCTTTTTCGCTGGTACTTATTTTCCCAAAAGGAGTGCCTGCGGCAGGATCGGTTTTTTAGATTTGTTAAAAGCTATTTATAGAAAATGGGAGCAGGACAGGGAAAGCCTGTCTCAGTCTGCGGACGAAATCGTACGTCAGCTTCAGGCAAATGCTGATGGATTCCAACAAAGAGACGGCAGCGATTTGGCACAACGGGCATTTTTTCAGTTTCAGCAAAGCTTTGACAAAACGTATGGAGGGTTTGGTGCAGCTCCCAAATTCCCCATGCCCCATAACCTGATGTTTTTGATGGAATATTATAAGGCACGGGGAGAGAAACATGCTCTTGAGATGGCGGAACAGACATTGGCGCAGATGTATCGAGGGGGCCTGTATGACCATGTCGGGCATGGGTTTTGCAGGTATTCTACAGACAAAATGTTCCTAGTTCCTCACTTTGAGAAAATGTTGTATGACAACGCAATGCTTTTGCTGGCGTACACGAGAGCTTTTGCAGTGACAGGAAACGAACTGTACCAAAGAGTTGCCAAACAGACTGCCCAATATATTGAGAGAGAAATGACCGCCCCCTGGGGCGGCTTTTATTCTGCCCAGGATGCGGACAGCGAAGGGGTGGAGGGAAAATACTATCTGTTTGGATATAATGAAGTAAAACAGGTGCTGGGGGAGAAAGAGGGAGAACATTTTTGCCAGGCTTACAATCTGACTCCGGAAGGAAATTTTGAAGGGAAAAATATTCCCAATTTGCTGCGAGGATCAGGCGGCTCTATTTCCGAAGAGGCTCGGCAGAAGCTATATCTATATAGGAAAAAGCGAAGCAGCCTTCATCTGGACGATAAGATTTTGACCGCATGGAATGGGTTGATGATCGGGGCGTTTGCAGCGATGTATCAAGTGTTTGGCAAAGAAAAATATAGGATGTTGGCAGAGCGTGCCTTTCAATATCTTGCAGAAACTGCAGGAACCGAGGGACTTTTCGTGAGCTGCCGTGACGGAAAGAGACAGGGGAAAGGATTCTTGGACGACTATGCGTTCCTTGCCTTTGGATTACTGGAACTGTATGGCGCCACATTAAAAAGGGCCTATCTAGATCAGGCGGCACATTACTGCCGCATGGGGCTTGCGCTTTTCGAGGATTTTAAAGAAGGGGGATGTTACCTGTATGGCAAAAAAAATGAATCCTTGATTGTCAGGCCGAAAGAAACTTATGACGGCGCGCTTCCAAGTGGTAATTCTGTGATGGCATATAATTTGGTAAAATTGTTACAGATCACAGGAGACAAAGAGTGGGAGCCTTATGTGAAACGTCAGATGGCGTTTTTAGCTGCTGCGGCGCAAGAATATCCGGCTGGTCAGAGCTTTTTCCTTTTGGCAGTGCTGGCGCAGGAGTATCCGCCGGAACATATAGTCTGCGTGCTGAAAGATCAGGCAGACATAAAAAAGCTGGCAGCAAGACAAAAGGAGGGAGCAAATATCCTGATCTTGCATCAGGAAACCCCAAAATATCCTCTGCAAAACGGTAGAAGCACGCTCTATATCTGTCGGGATAAAAGTTGTCTGCCGCCGATGAATTTTTAGTAGAAATTAAAAACTGGATGTGGTAGAGTAAAAGCAGAAGAAAATCTAACAGAAAGTTGGGACAAGTAATGGTAGACAAAGTAACTTTTATGGAAACGCTGCGCTCTGTCCAGGAAATAGCAAAGACCAGCGCAGCTCCCATGTCCAGGGAAGAAATCCAAAGTTATTTCCAGGGGATGGAATTGTCGGAAGAACAACAGGAAATGGTCTTTGGGTATCTGCAGGAGTCCAGGGAGGAATCTTTACAACAACAACAGGAAACAGCGAAAAAGAAAGCCAAAGAGCGGGACGCTCTGGCAAAAGAAGCGCCGCATTCTGTTCCTTTTCAGATATATCTCAAGGAAATTTCCGCTGTCCCTGTCTTGAGCAAGGAAGAGGAGCAAAATTTGTATCAACGTCTGCTCTTGGGAGAGGAGTCAGTAATCGGAGAATTATCTGGTCAGTGGCTGAAGAAAGTCATCAGTTTGGCGAAAAGCTATGTTACGCCCCAGGCTTTGCTGGAGGATCTGGTACAAGAGGGCAACATGGGCCTGTTGACGGGGCTGCGTCAGATTTTGGGCAGGGGAGCAGACTCTGTGGCAGGGCGCTCGTGGGAAGGTCAAAAAGAGCAGTTGGAAGAGGAATTGCAACATTTTATCAGAGAAGCAATGGAGGCTTACCGCAGGGAGCTGGAGGGCGAGGCAAACAGTGAGAATTCGATTTTGGCAAAAGTAAGCCTGGTGTATGAGGCGAAAAAGATTCTTGCACAAGAAAATGGGACCATCCCGACAGTGGAGGAGTTATGTGAATATACTAAGATCTCGCCGCAAGAGATTACAGATATCCTGGCTTTACATGAGAAAGCAGAAAGAAGGTAGCGGGTGGGTTAGAAAGGAGAGAGGATATGAATCTTGGACCGATCGAATATACTGTGGAACGAATCGACGGTGATTATGCTTATCTGAAACAGCAAGATCAGCAGCAACAGGAGCAAAAATGTGTCGCAAGGGCGCTGCTTCCTCCAGATATCGCAGAGGGAATGGCGCTTCATTATGAGATGATGGAGTACACGATAATCTAGATGCGTTAGAAGTGAGTTCAGTCACATAGGAGCTATATCTGGTTATGTAACAGCCGCCTGTCAGAAAGCGGCTGGCTGCCTGCATGCATGGTCATGCGCCATGGGGGCTGCGGATCACTGGCTGAATCTGTCTGCCTTTCAAGGCGTTGTCGATGGTTTCCGGGAGTAGTTCAGTGAACGCCGTCATAGAGTTGGGTTTCGACTGGTAATCATCTTGCCCGAAAGGGACGAAATAAATATTTTTGGTATTGAGAAGAATCCCGATATTTTTCAGATTCATTCCCAGAGCGTCATTGGTAGACAAAGAAATCACCAGCGGACGGTTGTTGCGCAGGTGGGATTTTGCAGCCATCAGCACAGGGGTGTCGGAAATGCCGTTTGCCAGTTTAGAAAGAGTGTTTCCAGTACAGGGAGCGATGACTAAGATATCCACTAGTCCCTTGGGGCCGATGGGTTCCGCTGCTGGAATAGAGGTGATTGGCATATGGCCAGTCAGGTTTTTTGCACGTTCCAGAAAAGAGGCGCTTGTGCCAAATCTGGAATCCAGGGAAGAAGCGTTCAGGGAGAAGACTGGCAGAAGACTTGCTCCCGTTTCTTTTAACGTTTCCAGTGCCTCAAAGATTTTTTCATAGGTACAGAAAGAACCGGTAAAGCCGATTCCGATGGATTTGTCATGAAAATCATAATGCATGTTCGGTCATCCTTTCTATGGTCCTGCCGATGATTTCTCCGGCAGTGACGGGAGAGAAACGTCCAGGAATGCCTGGGATGCGAAAATACGGCAGCAGGCAGTTCCGGGTAGTGTCTGCGGGGAAGCCATAGGGAGCGGAGGCAATGTCAAACAAATGACAGGAGCTGTGAAGCAAGGGCAGCAGGGATGGTTCTAAGACAGCGCCAGGAATTGTGTTGATTACGATCTGGCATTGTGGCAGGACTTGAGAGAAGTCTTCTGGACGGATGGGGCAGATTCCGTTATTTTCTGCAAGTCTTTGTTTTGCTTCGTCCTCTTCTACCAGGTAAATGGTGCGGCAAAGGGGATGGAACAACTTGCCGATGGCGGATCCGCAGCAGCCAAATCCTAACAGCAACACGTTTGCACAAGACAGGGCAAACGGCGTGCATCGAATGACTTCTGACAGCAGCCCTTCCGCAGTCAGCAGGGCGTTTTCTATGTTAAAAGCAAAAGAAGCGCCAAAAATTAACGTACGGCATCCTGTTTTTTCCAAAGGCTCCTGATGCTCCTTGGGAATGCCAAAGGCGGCAAGCGCATGGCAGGGAGAAAGTTGTTCCCATATGTCTTGCAGGCGGCAAGCAGGATGTGAGTCCTCTGATTGAGACAGATTGATCCCGTCTTGTGTCAATGGAGTGGGAGCAAGAAGCAAGTCGCAATGCTCCAGCGCCTGAGACAGGCAGTCAGCCTGCCGGATCTTGGAACTATAGGGAAATCTTGGCGTGTGCCAGCATAGAACCTGCCAGCCTTGAGCACAGAGATATTCTGCTGCATAACATTGCCTGAGATCTCCGCCAAGTATGGTAATGGATGATGATTCCATAGGTTTCCTCGAAAATAAATGTTCTCTACAATATATGAAGCCAGTAAGGAAATGTGTCTGTACCGAAAGCGGAGCGCAAAAAGGCGGCGAATTGTATAAGAAATTTTGATCATTTGGTAGTTTCGCAATTACCTATCTAACGATCAGTGAAAGGAAGTAACATGGAATCAAGGGTAGCCATTATTGGAATTATCGTGGAGGAGAAATCCTCTGTGGAAGCATTAAATCAAGTGCTTCATGAATACGGAGACTATATCATTGGGCGCATGGGGATTCCTTATCCCAAAAAAGGGATACATATTATCAGCATAGCAGTCGACGCCCCTCAGAGCATGATTAGCGCTCTTTCTGGAAAGATTGGAAAGCTTCCAGGGATCAGCAGTAAGGCGGCTTTTTCCAAGACAGGGCTCTGAAAACAAGATACGGCAGAAAGGAGAATCGTATGAGTCTAAACAGCGCGCCTAGTGCAGAGCGTATACACATCGGTTTTTTTGGCAGAAGGAATGCAGGAAAATCCAGCTTGGTGAACGCCGTGGCAGGGCAAGAGCTTGCGGTAGTTTCCCAGGTGAAGGGAACTACGACAGACCCGGTGCAGAAAGCTATGGAGCTGCTGCCGATGGGTCCTGTGGTGGTGATTGACACCCCCGGAATCGATGATCAGGGGGACTTGGGAACACTGCGTGTGCGAAAAGCGAGACAAATTTTAAATAAGACGGATGTAGCGGTGCTCGTGGCGGACGGCACAACAGGAATTACTGCCGTGGAGCAGGAACTTTTAGAACTATTTAAGGAGAAGCAGATTCCTTATGTGGTGGCGTTTAATAAAGAAGATCTCAGAAATGCTAAGCACCCAGCCTGGGAAGACTCTATGTTAGAAAATTCCATAAAGGTCAGTGCGAAAACGGGTTTTCAGGTGGAAGTCCTCAAAGAAATGATTGCCCGCCTTGCAGTCGCCAATGAGCCAAAGCATCGCATTGTAGGAGATCTGCTAAAGCCGTCGGATATCGTGGTGCTGGTGACGCCTATTGACAAGGCGGCGCCCAAGGGCAGACTGATCCTGCCTCAGCAGCAGACGATTCGTGATATTCTCGAATCGGATGCAGTGTCTGTCGTAGTCAAGGAAAATCAGCTCAAAGATACCTTGAAGCATCTTGGCAAGCAGCCTGCCATGGTGATTACGGATAGCCAGGTATTTGCAAAAGTAAGCGCAGACACGCCTAGGCAGATCCCGCTGACCTCTTTTTCGATTTTGTTTGCGAGATATAAGGGAGATCTTGAAATGGTCGTCCAGGGCGCAGCCGCTATAGAGAAGTTACAGGATGGAGACCAGCTGCTGATTTCTGAGGGCTGCACCCATCACAGGCAATGTGACGATATTGGCTCCGTTAAAATTCCAAGGTGGCTGAAAGAGCATACCAAAAAGCAGCTACAGATCCAGTTTTCGTCTGGAACGGAATTTCCAGAAGATTTATCAGGTTATAAGCTGATTGTTCATTGTGGAGGCTGTATGCTGAATCAACGTGAAGTCAAATACCGTTTCAAATGCGCCAAGGACCAAGGCGTGCCAATCACCAACTATGGGATTGCCATTGCATATATGCAGGGGATTTTGAGACGAAGCGTAGAGTTGTTTCCGCAGGCGCTTGCCTGTCTGCCGGAACAGCATGGATGAGCGGAGGGTGAAATGGCGCATACGATTTTGGTAGTGGATGATGAAAAGGAAGTGGCGGACCTGTTGGAGCTTTACTTGGAAAATGAGGGCTATCAGGTATTCAAGTATTACCAGGGTGCAGAAGCGCTTGCATGTGTCGAAAAAGAGCGCATAGATTTGGCGCTTTTGGATGTGATGCTTCCAGATATAGATGGCTTTAAGCTTTGTCAGGAAATACGCAGGAACCACTATTTTCCTATCATTATGCTCACGGCTAAGGTAGAAGACGTGGATAAGATCAACGGTTTGATGTTGGGGGCGGACGACTATATTACAAAGCCTTTTAATCCCTTGGAGGTTGTCGCACGGATCAAGACACAGCTTCGCCGCTATCGCCAATATAATGAGGCGGACCATGGACATGACAAGAAGTCTTTTGGGGAGGAGCTAGAGATCAGAGGCCTTGTGATGAACCGCAGCACGCACCAGAGCACGCTGTATGGGAAAGAGCTGGAACTGACCCCTCGGGAGTTTTCGATTTTATGGTTTCTTTGCGAACATCAGGGGGCGGTAGTCTCGTCGGAGGAATTGTTTGAGGCGGTTTGGAAGGAAAAATATCTGGACAGCAACAATACCGTGATGGCGCATGTGGGAAGAATCCGAGAGAAAATGCAGGATTCCTATCGCAACCATAAATTCATTAAAACAGTTTGGGGCGTGGGTTATACTATTGAAAAGTAAACACGATAAAAAGATTTGATCAATAGATTTTGAGTCAGAGAATGCTCAGTATTTGTCAGGAGGTGAATGGTTCTGTGCGGCTACAAGAGCTGACGTTGATTAACTACAAAATATTTACGGAGCAAAAGTTTGTATTAAATGGAAAAAGCACGATCATTTTTGGCATAAATGGAACTGGAAAATCGACAGTCTTATCAGCGGTAAATTATTTGAACCGGGTATGGATTAACCGTTTAAATCCAGCACAGGGGAAAGCGTTTATGTCGTTTTCTGATGAGATGATATCAGTTGGAAAGACGAACTTGTTTATAGAAGGTAAATTGGAACTGGACGGACAAGCATTTCCTCTGCTGCGGTATTATGAAAAAGCAAGAAAGAACCAGAGAAAAAATCTACTGTCTTACCATAGGGGCTATTACGCTAGATTTACAGAGAAATTTGAACATGACTATTTGGAAATACAGTCTGCTCCGATGCCGATTTTCGTCAATTATGGTACAAACCGTTCGGTATTGGATATTCCGGACAGGATAAGGAAAAAACATGATTTTGATAAATTATCAGCATTGGAACGGGCGATAGAGAATGAGTTGGATTTTCGTACATTCTTTGAATGGTATCGTGATCAGGAAGCCAATGAGGTGATTGAGGCAAGGGAACGCCCTGGATTAATTTACACAGATCCGTTATTAAAGAGCGTTCGTGATGCGATCGAGGCAATGATTGGAAATGTTGCCAATTTAAGGATCAGAAGAAATCCGGTTCGCATGGTGGTCGATAAGTCTGGCAAAGAAATCCGAGTTGACTTATTGTCTGATGGAGAAAAGTGCACGCTTGCATTGTTTGGGGATTTGGCGAGAAGGCTTGCCCTGGCAAATCCAGGTTTGGAAAACCCTTTACAAGGTCAAGGCATTGTACTGATTGATGAAATTGAATTGCATATGCATCCCTTATGGCAAAGAAAAGTATTGAAAGTTCTCAGAAATACATTCCCTAATATTCAATTTATTATTACTACGCACTCACCGCAGATTTTAGGAGAGGCGGATGACCGCTATAACATTTTTGTGTTGTCAGAATTGGAAAACGGAGCCTGTGAGGTAAGGTCCATCAAACGAATGGATGGATATGACAGCAATTTAATTCTGGAAAAATATATGCATACAGATTCTAAAAATGTGCTTGTGAAAGATATTGTTAGCCGGATTAATGAATTGATTACTAGGAGGCAGTATCATAGCGCAGAAAGGTTATTGAGGGAGCTGGCAGATATTTCAGGTACCATGGATGAAGACTATATCTTGTTAAAAGGCTATTTGAAGAGGAGTAAAATACTAGATGAAAAAAATAGATCGCTGGGAGGAACCTGAGTTCTGGGCTCAGTATAAGAAGATGCACCCCAGGCAGCGATATAGTGACTTGAAAATGACAGAAGATGGGAATCAGGTCAGAAGAAATCTGCGAGAATATTTGCTTCAATCCCAGCATGGCTTGTGTTGCTATTGCTGTCGCAAGATAGGGATGGAAGATTCTTTAAACGAACATATCAGGCCTCAGAATGCTTACCCGAAGCAGACAATGGAATATGCTAACCTGATTGCTTCTTGCAAGACAGAAGGCATAAATGCTACCTGCGGTTCTAAAAAAGATAAGGAATATGATGAAGACCTGTTTGTATCGCCATTGAGCGAAGAGTGTGAAAAATATTTTGAATTTTATCCTAATGGGCAAGTAAGCGGCGTGGGAACAAGCGGAGAATATACTTACAAGCTTTTAAACCTGGATGCGTATGAGCTGCAGCGGGCGAGAAGGGCGCAATATAAAATTTGTGACAGTTACCAAGATCCTGAAATGGTTTATCTGCTTTTTCTTACGCCGGATCAAGACGGAGTACTGGAGCCTTTCGCAGACATGATCCAATATTTCTATGACAGAGGAGATTTTCACGTTCATGAATAAAGAATCAATAAAATCGAAGATCCTGGGACGTTTTTTTCGAAAAATGCTGTCAGCCGGAATTTTATGCATGGGGGTGCTGACAGGATGCCTTGTCCTTGGAAGAGCCTATTTTGGTTCTTTTACTTGGTACGGCGATGAAGGAATATACCCCGCGCTTCATTGGATTTCAGATAATACGGGGATTTTTGTAACGGGAATGTTTCTGGCAGCGCTTTTTTGCATTGGCATTTATTATTGGGTTAAGCTTTTAAATTATTTTCAGGAAGTGATGGATGCTATGGAAGGGCTGGCGCAAGATGAACGGCCGCTGCGCCTGCGTCCAGAACTAGCGGAAGCGCAGCAGCGAATGAACGAGGTGCAGTTTCAGATTCATCAAAACAAACGGCTGGCAAGAGAAGCGGAGCAGCGCAAAAACGACTTGGTCGTGTATCTCGCCCATGATCTAAAGACGCCGCTGACTTCGGTGATCGGTTATCTCACGCTCCTGAAAGAGGAAGTACAGATCTCACCGCAACTTAGAGAAAAGTACCTTTCTATTTCGTTGGAAAAGGCAGAGCGCTTGGAGGAGCTGATCAATGAGTTTTTTGAGATCACCAGATTCAGCCTGACGCATCTGGAGCTGGAGTTGTCAACGGTGTCTCTCAAACGGATGCTAGAGCAGATCATGTATGAATTTAGTCCGATGCTTGCGCAAAAGCAAATGAGCTGTCAAATGGATTTGCAGCCGCAAGAGATTGAAATCACTTGTGACACAGACAAGATGCAGCGTGTATTTGACAATTTGCTGCGTAATGCGCTGTTGTATGGATATGAGGGAAGCGTGATAAGCATTTGTGCGCAGGTTCAAAAAGGGAGCCTTTATGTTAAAGTAGAAAATGAGGGCGCTACGATTCCAGAGGAAAAGCTTGGCAGAATATTTCAGCAGTTTTACCGCCTCGATGCCGCTAGGCAAAGCAGAACCGGAGGCGCAGGGCTGGGGCTTGCCATAGCCAAGGAGATCGTGGAACGTCATGGAGGGAACATTCAGGCTGCAAGCAGTCAGGAGCGGACGATATTTACGATAGAGCTTCCTATAAAATGAGAAAGAAAATCTTCATAAATTCTTAAAAAATTTGCGAAAAAAAACGTAAGAACCGATGATCTTTTTTGTCTATACTGTGAGTAAGAAAAGAGAAGCCCCAAAAGGGTTTTAAAATTAATACACAGAAAGGACAGGAAAGATTATGGAATACAAAATTTATACGGATGTGGACAGCATTCCTTGGGATGGTTATGGAAGAATTGGAAAAGATTTAGATGCGGCTGGGGAGCGAAAGCGGCGTGTGCGCAAGAGTGGCAAAAGAGGGCGCAAGTCGAGGAGAAAGCAAGCGATCCGGCGTAGGAAGATTTGCCTGGGAATTACATTGTTTCTGGTGTTTGGGACATTATTCTATACAAGAGGCGCCGCAAATGTCCTGTTTGAAATGGGACAAGGCAGGGTGTGGCAGTTTTTAAACAGCATTCACGAGGAAGAGTATCCGCAGGAATTGCTGGAGATGGTCGAGAACAATCCAGAAACCTACGATTTCGTGACAGGTTATCCACAAAGAGAGCTTTATCAGGAGAAAGAAATTGATATTTCCGGCATTTGCCAGAAAGGGGAGGCTCCGCTTCTTCTGCAATGGGATCTGCGCTGGGGATATGACAGCTATGGAGACAGCATGATTGGAGTCGCAGGCTGTGGTCCTACTTGCATGACGATGGCATATCTCTGCCTTACTGGGGATGCCAGCATGGATCCTAGGAAGATGGCAAGCTATGCGTCTGAAAAAGGATATCACACAGAAGCGGGCACGAGCTGGAATTTCTTTACGGAGGGCGCTGCGGCGCTTGGGCTTGCAGGCAGCGAAGCGCCTCTGAGCGAGACTGCTATGAAGCAGGTTTTAGATCAGGGAGGCGTTTTAATCAGCAGCATGCGTCCAGGGGATTTTACGACTACGGGACATTTTATCTTAATTCGGGGATATGATCAGAACGGATTTTTTGTAAATGATCCCAACAGCAGGAAAAACAGTGAAAAACAATGGGACTATGAGACCTTAAGCGGTCAGATCAAAGGCTTATGGGAGATTACAATATGAAATATAAAGGAATAATTTTCGATTTTGATTATACATTGGGAGATTCCACAGAAGGAATCGTGACATGTGTCAACACGGCGCTTAGAAGGCTGGGATATGATTTGGCGGACAGAGAGGAGATACGAAAAACCATCGGCCTGGATTTGCAGCAGACCTATCTGGTACTCACTAAAGATGCAAACCAAGAGCAGGCAGAGAAATTTTCCAGTTATTTCCGGGAAAAAGCGGACCAGATTATGACAGAAAATACCAGTTTTTTTCCTGGGGTCCTTGAGCTGCTTCAAAAATGGCACAGGCAGGGAAAGCGCCTTGCGATTGTTACGACAAAGTATCATTACCGGATAGAAGCTATTTTAGAGAAATATCAGGCGTCGGGGCTATTTGACATTATTATAGGAGGGGAGGATGTCAAGCGTCCAAAGCCGGATCCAGAAGGGGTATTGCAGGTGCTTGGCGACTGGCAGTTGCCGAAAGACCAGGCGCTGTATGTGGGAGACAGCCTGGTGGACGCCAGGACGGCGCAGGCGGCAGGGGTGGATTTTGCGGGGGTAACTACGGGAACGACTTACAAAGCCGAACTGCAAGCTTACCCGAATGTCGGGGTGGCGCAGGCGCTTGATGAGTTGGACAGCATGTTATTGTGCAAAATATAGCGAATAAGCCCATGTTATTCGTAAAAACAAGCGTTAAGCCCCAGCATTTTATCTATCTAATCAATTGTGACAATATAGACTGTTGGTGAAAATATACAAAAAATATGGACACTATTAGGTAGATAGTTACATTGACTTTAGTAAAAAAATAATATATCATAAATGAAACGAACAAATTGAAATTAAATTGAATAGAGAGTTAATGTATGCTCATGATGGGTTGAGCGTTTCTACAAACCACCGTAATGGTTGACCATTAATTTCAGGAAAAATTTATATTCTGATCTTTTTGGCAATCCACTACGGTTTTTTATCTTATAAGACTAGGGTGTCAGAAGGTCTGAAATTCCTTTACAGGCCAATTTTTCCAATCTTGCACAACAATATCTGTCAACGATGCGCTGTTGCGCCTCAAGATGTTGTATCACAATCTTGAAAAAATTTGCTTCTCGATAGAAAACGGACACTTTGATATCCTAATTGTTATGTGCAATTTCACTGAAATAGCCGATAATAATTTGTGACAGAAAGAGAATGACAAACACCAAAGATTTGTCAACAGACAAGATAAAATTACCCCGGAAGAAGAGGCATGCCATAGTTGTAAGAACAGTGTGCCACAGCCATCCGCAAAGGGGGATTTTATAGATCAGAATCCAATATATGCCGCAGCAGGCAGGGATTCTCAAAAAACATATCTACAAGGAGGAATAGAAATGAAAAGAAAAATTATGGCAGTGCTTCTCGCTTGCACAATGGTATTCTCATTGGCAGGCTGCGGAGAGAAAGAAGATTCCAAAGGTGAGGGCAAAACGGAAGCTAGTACAGAGGGAGATACGGCGGAGGCTTCTGACATGAAAGTGGCAATGATCACGGACTCCGGAGACATTACGGACCAAAGCTTCAACCAGACTACATACGAAGCATGTAAATCATGGAGCAGCAGCAACAGCGTGACATTTGAGTATTTTAAACCAGAAAGCGATTCTGACGAGGCCCGCAGCGCAAGCGTGGACCAGGCAGCGGCAGCCGGGTATAATGTCATTGTAATGCCAGGATATATGTTTGCAAAAGCCATCGTGGATCAGGCAGAGCTTTATCCTGACGTGAAGTTTATCGGTATCGACGTTTCTGCCGGCGACATCCTGGAAAAGGGCGTGGGCGAAGAGTATGACTATAATCCCGATAATTGGAATGTAGATGAATATTATAATAAAGACAATGTATACTGCTGTACGTATCAGGAAGAGATTTCCGGTTATATGGCAGGCTATGCGGCAGTTAAGATGGGATACAAACATCTTGGCTTCCTGGGCGGCATGGCAGTTCCGGCCGTTACAAAATTTGGTTATGGCTATGTGCAGGGAGCAGACGCAGCGGCAAAAGAGATGGGCATTGAGAACGACGTTCAGGTAGAGTTCGTGTACGGCGGACAGTTCTACGGAGATGCAGATATTACCGCAACCATGGATACCTGGTACAGCAGCAATGGCGTAGAAGTCGTATTTGCTTGCGGAGGCGGTATCTATACATCTGCGGCAGAGGCAGCTAAGAAGGTTGGCGGCAAAGTAATCGGCGTTGACTCCGATCAGTCTGGAATCATCAACGAGTATGGAGATGAAATGACAATTACTTCCGCTATGAAGGGCCTTACTCCTACCGTAATGAATCTGCTTGAGGAAATCAAGGCAGGAAACTGGGCAAACTATGCTGGAAAGATCGACTGTCTTGGAATGGTATCTGAAAATCCGGACGAAAACTATGTGCAGCTTCCGGAAGAGACCACGGTATGGAACGATGGATTCAGCCAGGACGATTATAAGAACCTTGTAAAATCAATCTATAGCGGAGAAGTGGAAATTTCTAACGATATCTCTAAAGAGCCAGAAACGTCAATCAAATTAACAATTTCCCCGAACATCAAATAATAGCTTTGAAAACGGAAGGAGCGGGACAAAAACCCCTCCTTCCATAAGCTTGAGACATCTCAAACACAGAGAGAAAAGGAGAGTGGTATAGTGGCAGATTATGCAATTGAAATGCTCAACATTACGAAGAAATTCCCTGGCATTATCGCAAATGACAATATCACCCTGCAGCTGAAGAAAGGTGAAATCCATGCATTGCTTGGTGAGAATGGCGCGGGGAAATCTACGCTGATGAGCGTGCTTTTCGGATTATACCAGCCAGAGGAGGGGGAAATCCATAAGGATGGTAGAAAAGTGGAGATCAATAATCCCAATGATGCAGACGCATTGGGAATTGGAATGGTACATCAGCACTTCAAATTAGTGGAATGCTTTTCGGTATTAGATAATATCATCCTCGGGGTGGAGACTACAAAGGGCGGGATTTTACAGAAAGATGAAGCAAGGAAGAAAGTACTTGCGCTGTCTCAAAAATATGGATTTCAGGTAGATCCAGACGCCCTGATTGAAGACATCACGGTGGGAATGCAGCAGAGAACAGAGATTTTAAAGATGCTGTACCGGGATAATGAAATTCTTATTTTTGACGAGCCGACGGCAGTTTTAACGCCTCAGGAGATCCAGGAGCTTATGGCGATTATGAAGAATCTTGCCGCAGAGGGCAAGAGCATCCTGTTTATTACACATAAGCTAGCAGAGATCATGCAAGTGGCGGACCGCTGCAGCGTGCTCCGCAAAGGAAAATACATAGGAACGGTAGACATCAAGGACTCTACGCCAGAGAAGCTTTCCGCCATGATGGTAGGGCGTGACGTCAATTTCGTAGTTGAGAAAAAGCCAGTAGAGCCAGGAAAGGTTATCTTGGACGTGCAGAATATGACAGTGGCTTCCAAACGTCATAAGAATAATGCGGTGAACGGTGTTTCCTTGACAGTACGAGAAGGAGAGATTGTCTGCATTGCCGGCATTGACGGAAATGGACAGACGGAGTTTGTGTACGGACTGACTGGATTAGAGCCTTTGAAAGAAGGAAGGATCACCATGAATGGAACAGACATCACAGAGATGCCGATTCGAAAACGTTCTGTGATGGGCATGAGCCACATTCCAGAAGACAGGCATAAGCATGGGCTTGTACTGGATTATTCTCTGGAAAATAATATCGTGCTGCAGCGTTATTTTGAACCTCAGTTTACGAATAAATTTGGATTCCTGAAGAAAAAGGAGATCAGAGAATATGCAAACCGTCTAATTGAGCAGTACGACGTAAGATCAGGACAGGGACCGATCACAAAATCCCGCAGCATGTCAGGCGGAAACCAGCAGAAAGCCATTATTGCCAGGGAAGTAGATAAAAATCCTGAGATTTTGGTTGCAGTCCAGCCTACCAGAGGTCTGGACGTGGGAGCTATCGAATACATTCATAAGCAGCTTGTGGCGCAACGTGACGCAGGAAAAGGCGTGTTGTTGGTGAGCCTGGAACTGGATGAAGTTATGAATGTATCTGATCGGATTCTCGTAATGTACGAAGGAGAAATCGTAGGCGAATTTGATCCCAAGAAAGTTACTGTGGAAGAACTAGGCCTTTACATGGCTGGCTCTAAGAGAAAGGGGGCGGAGGCAAAATGAACAAAAAAAGTTCCAAAGAAAGCATATTGAGAAATGATGGATTCCAGACAATTGTTGCTTCCCTGCTTTGCATACTGCTGGGGCTTTTGGTAGGTTATATCGTTCTTTTGATTATCAACCCCTCCGGTGCTGCAGGGGCGATCAAGTCTATTCTCAAGAACTTTCTATATTATCCAAGCGCAGCGGCGGCAACAAAATATTTCGGGACCACATTGGTCAAGGCTTCAGCTTTGTTAATGTGTTCTCTTTCTGTGCTGTTTGCCTATAAGGTGGGATTGTTTAATATCGGAGCGGCCGGGCAGTATGTAGTAGGAGCGGGCGCATGCCTTTATTGTGCAATCGCATTGCGTATGCCTTGGTTTCTATGTCTTCTGTTTGCTGTGATCGCAGCGGCATTGATTGGAGGAATTTCAGGCGCGCTGAAAGCGTATTTCAATGTAAACGAAGTAATTTCTTGCATTATGTTGAACTGGATTGGGCTGTATTCGGTAAACATGTTGCTGAATAAGGTGAAAGAAGAGACGACGCCTTATACCAAGAATCTTTCTACGACAAACAGCAGCGCGCTGCTGCCGACGCTTGGTCTTGACAAACTGTTTTCCAACAACGAGTTTGTTGGCCTGGGCCTGATTATTTCCGTACTGATGGCGATCGTTGTATGGATTATTCTCGAAAAGACGAAGTTTGGTTTTGAATTAAAGGCTACCGGAATGAATAAACTGGCGGCAAAATACTGTGGAATGCGTGAGAAAACCAACATCATCCTGACTATGATGATCTCAGGCGCACTTGCAGGATTGGGCGCTGCCTGCTTTTATCTGACAGGGGTAGAGCAGTGGATGGTACAGCAAACTAGCGTGCCAAGCATGGGATTTAACGGAATCGCTTCTGCGTTCTTGGGCGGGCTGAATCCAATCGGAGCAATCTTCTCGTCCTACTTTATCCAGCATATTACCAGCGGTGGTTCTTATGTGGATAAGACCATGTATTGCGCGCAGATTTCAGACTTAATTTCTGCATTTATCATTTACCTCTGCGGTTTTGTTCTCTTCTTCAAGCTCTGGCTCAACAGATATCTGGATAAGAGAGAGGAAAAACAAGGAGCTAAAGCTCGGAAAGGGGGCGAAGCGTAATGCTGTTGTTAATTCAATATACATTGATATTTGCTTCCGTTTTACTCCTGGTGGCATTGGGAGGCTGCTTTTCAGAGCACAGCGGCGTCATCAATATCGGCCTGGAGGGAATAATGGTAATGGGTGCGTTAGGCGGTGCGCTGATGATGAAATTTCTCCCAGACGGAACGCCTGCAATTGCGGTAATTTTAATGGTGATTGTGGCGAGCGTGGCTTTGGGAATCCTGTTTTCTTTGTTGTTAGGGGTGGCGGCAATCCAGTTTAAGGCGGATCAGACGCTGGTAGGCACTGCGCTGAACCTGCTGGGAACGGCTGCAGCCGTTGTTATCGTAAGAGCGATCAACATGGCGGAAAATCCAGATAACGTATCGACGACGGTTTCCTATATGAAAGAGAAAGAAGCCTTTCTACTGAAAATTGGAAAATTTGAATTTAACTGGTTCATGCTGATTGCCTTGCTTTTGCTGATTGCGGCTTATGTGGTTTTGTATAAGACACGGTTTGGCTTGAGGCTTTGCGCCTGCGGGGAACATCCGCAAGCAGCAGACTCCGTGGGAATCAATGTTTACAAAATGCGTTATGCAGGCGTAATCATTTCCGGCGCTCTGGGAGGCCTGGGCGGCGTGGTATATATTACGGCAGGCGTAAGCGAGTGGAAATTTGAAAATGGCGTGGCGGGCTTTGGATTTCTTGCACTGGCAGTTATGATTTTCGGACAGTGGAAGCCCGTTAACATAGGGTTGGCAGCATTGCTTTTCGGATTGTTCCGCGCGCTGTCCAACGTTTATACAGGATTTGACTTCCTGATGAAGCTCAATATTCCGGGAACGCTTTACAATATGTTCCCCTATATCATTTCGCTGGTAGTCCTGATCTTTGTCTCTAAGAAATCCAGGGCGCCCAAGGCGGAAGGCATACCATACGACAAGGGGCAGCGGTAAAACGCATAGCCGGCTGTTCCAGCAAGATTAGGAGGAGGATCAAGAGTGAAGAATTATTCAGAAGATGCCAGCAGGCAGTATCATATCCAGGTAGCACAGGGAGAAGTGGGGCGTTATGTAATTCTCCCTGGCGACCCCAAAAGGTGTGAGAAGATTGCTAAATACTTTGACAATCCAGTGTTGATTGCAGATAACCGGGAATACGTTACTTATACTGGTACCCTTGACGGCGTGAAAGTCAGCGTGACTTCTACCGGAATCGGCGGACCTTCTGCTTCTATCGCCATGGAAGAGCTGTACCGCTGTGGTGCCGACACGTTTCTTCGAATCGGAACCTGCGGCGGAATGCAGACGGAGGTAAAGAGCGGAGACGTGGTAGTTGCAACAGGTGCAATCCGCATGGAGGGAACCAGCAGGGAATATGCGCCGATGGAATTTCCGGCAGTTGCAGATCTCAATGTGACTAATGCGCTTGTGGCGGCTGCAAAGGAGAAAGGCGTGACATTTCATGCCGGAGTCGTACAATGCAAGGACGCTTTTTATGGACAGCATGAGCCGGAGACAAAGCCAGTCAGCTATGAACTGATGAACAAATGGGAAGCATGGAAGCGCATGGGCTGCCTTGCTTCTGAGATGGAATCTGCGGCGTTGTTCATCGTTGCCAGTCATTTGAGAGTTCGCGCAGGATCTTGCTTCCTGGTGGTGGCGAACCAGGAAAGGGAGAAGCTTGGCCTGGAGAATCCGGTAGTGCATGACACGGATACGGCAATTCAAGTGGCTGTGGAAGCCATTCGCAACCTGATTCGGCAGGAAGCTTAATAAGCTGGCATTTATTTGTAGGAAGGAGAAAGAAATGGAAGCAAAAGAAATGATGAAGCATTTGGATCACACGCTACTGACACAGGCCGCTACCTGGGAGGAAATCAAACAGATTTGCGACGATGCGATAGAATATGGGACAGCTTCTGTATGTATTCCTCCAAGTTATGTAAAACAGGCAAAGGAATATGTAAAAGACCAGATGGAGGTCTGCACGGTGATTGGATTTCCCAATGGATATTCCACTACGGCCGTGAAAGAATTTGAGACCAAGGACGCTATCGCAGGCGGCGCTTCAGAGATCGACATGGTAATCAATATCGGATGGCTGAAGGATAAGAAGTATGACTTGGTGTTAGAAGAAATCCGTACCTTAAAAGCAGCCTGCAAAGACAAAATTCTCAAAGTCATTATTGAGACTTGTCTTTTGACAGAAGAGGAGAAAGTAAAGATGTGCGAGATCGTGACCGAGGCGGGGGCGGACTACATTAAGACGTCTACTGGCTTTTCCACGGCAGGCGCGACGTTTGCAGATATTGAATTATTTGCAAAGAACATTGGCCCGGATGTTAAAATGAAAGCGGCAGGCGGGATCTCTTCCATAGAAGATGCAGAAAAGTTTCTTTCCCTTGGGGCGGACCGTCTGGGAACCAGCCGGTTGATTAAGCTGGTGAAAGGCCAGTCAGCTTCTGGATATTAAGAGACGCCATATCTTTGGCGGCTGAGGGAGGTTTTTGGATGTTAGATGAAAAAATGACGGCAGAGTTGATTGCCAAGGCGATCGAGCAGCTTGCGTTTTCCTATACGCCTTATTCTAATTTTAAGGTAGGGGCTGCGCTGCTATCGAAAAATGGAACTATATATACGGGCTGCAACATAGAAAATGCAGCATATACTCCTACAAATTGTGCGGAACGGACAGCTTTTTTTAAAGCGGTCAGTGAAGGAGTAAAAGAATTCCAGGCGATCTGCGTCGTCGGCGGGAAGGATGGGGTGCTGACAGAATATGCTCCTCCCTGCGGCGTCTGCAGACAAGTGATGATGGAATTCTGCAACCCAGAGAAGTTCCAGGTGATCCTGGCGGTAAGCCCTGAAAAATATCAGATATTCACGCTTCGGGAAATATTACCCCTGGGATTTGGACCAGATAACTTGTAATTGAAAAAGAATTGGGCGAAAAGCAATGCAAAAGAGAAAGGGGCTGGCATATGTGACGACAGAGCAGTTAAAAAATCTGCCGAAAATAGAGCTCCACTGCCATTTGGACGGATCTCTTAGCATGGAATTCATGAAACAAAAGCTGGGACGAAGCGTTTCTTATCAGGAAATCCAGGTTTCTAAGGATTGTGACAGTCTGGCGGAATATCTGGAGAAATTTGATTTGCCTGGACAGTGCCTGAAGGATGCCGATGGCTTGCGAAAGGCAGGGTATGATTTCCTGAGAAGTGCAAGCTGTGAAAATGTAATTTATACAGAAGTCCGCTTCGCTCCGTTGCTGTCAGTCAGCTCTGGAATGGGGACTGAGCAGGTGATCGCCAGTCTCTTGGAGGGACTGGAAAAAGGAAGGCAGGACTTTGGCGTGGAATATAACGTGATTACCTGCGCCATGCGGCACCACAGCCCAGAGGAGAATCTTGCGATGCTTCAGGCGTCGCAGGAATTTCTAGGGGCGGGCGTGTGTGCGGCAGATTTAGCAGGAGCGGAGGCGTCTTATCCTATGAGCGGGTTCCTAGAGCTTTTTGAGAAGGTAAGGCAGATGGGAATGCCGTTTACAATACATGCGGGCGAATGTGGTAACGCCAAAAATATTGCAGATGCTGTGGAGGCAGGCGCAAGCCGCATCGGTCACGGGATTGCCATGACCGGCAAGCCCAAGCTCCAGCAAATATGCAAAGACCGCCATATTGGAGTGGAGATGTGTCCGGTAAGCAATCTTCAGACGAAAGCAGTAAAGCATGTCGAGGATTATCCGCTGCGTGAATTTTTGGATGCGGGACTTTTGGCATCCATCCATACAGATAACCGGACGGTGAGCGGCACTTCGCTGACAAAAGAATTGGGGTTTGTCCAGGAGGTGTGCAAGATCCATGAAGAAGAAATACGGCTGCTACAAAGAAACGCTGTGGAAACGGCTTTTGCAGATGACGTAGTGAAAGAAAGATTGTGGAAACGGCTTGCGTAAAACGAAACGAAGCCAAAGAAAGAATCTTATAATAATAGAAAGACCAACTATTAAAAGTCAAGTAGATAAATGAAAAAATCAAAAGAAAATTT
>CAJTJY010000026.1 GCA_910576975.1 uncultured Lachnospiraceae bacterium | reverse complement strand
TTCTGTCTTTGCCGCATAAGCGGCAAGACCTTTTGAACAAGTAAATATCTTAGTGCGACAGCCCCATTTTGATAACTTGATAGTTTCTTAATTGCCTGAGTACATAATAGAGAAAAGGAGCTGCTGAAAAATAAGGTTAAGGTGTCAAATTAAGAAATCCTTACATGATATGGTACAGATTGGGCGACATGCGCGCCATCTTTTTCAGCAGCCCCGTTCGATGTCCGGCTTGACAGCTTTGCGGCGGAGAGGATTTTGCTACTTATCCGTTCCAAACATATATTCCATCAACAGGGATGTATCATCGGGGTCGTAAGCTACCAGTTCCAATTCCTTAATCATCGATTCATCGCTGAACAGGTTGGTAATCGTAATATACTTCGTAAGCTGGGATTTCAGATTTAGGCGGTCTCCTTGTTTGGAGACTAATTCTACCGTGCCTTTGCACTGGTCGATGACCTTGAAAAATTCCTCTGTGTCTTTGATGTTGTAAAGTTTCATAAATATCAAGCTCCTTTCTTATGATGCATCCAGTTCTGGAAGCAGTTTCAAAAATTCATTGGCGGAAGGCGGTATCGGCAGATGTGGGCTGATGGCCGCTACCATTTGACGCATCGGCAATGCTTCCTTTGTCTTAAGTATGTATAAGTCGCTGGGTTCCTTTGCCAGGCAGTAATCTGGGATAAATGCAATCCCAAGGCCGATTCTCGCAAGATCGATCAGAAGGTCATTGCTGCTAAGCTCAACTTGCGGTACGAGCTCCAATTGATATTGTAAAAATAAATGATGCAGAAACTCACTGGTGGTGCTTTGCTTTCCAAGCATTAAGATGGGGTATTGATTTAATTTTGCGAGAGAGACTTCCTGTTGTTTGAAATCAAAATATGCCGGATTGGCAATAAATACATCGTGGAAAGCGGCGACTTTTTTCTGGATCAAAGCGCTGTTCATCCGGGAGTTTGGAGAATTGGTCACGATTACGTCTACGGTCCCCTGAGACAGCAGATCTACACAATTCAGGGAAGTCGCATTTGTTACTTTGATGGGGACTTCTGGAAACAATTGGTGAAACTGTTTCAGATAAGGCACCAGGAAATAGCGGCATATAGTGTCACTGGCTCCGATATGCAGCTGGCTTAAGCCCAGCGTATTGGAATCCACAAGCTGATGCTCCCCGCGGCTGATCAAGTTTATAGCGGGTTCAATATGCTTAAACAAGAGCTCGCCTGCAGGGGTGAGTTGTACCCGCTTGGTACTGCGGATAAACAGAGGCTGGTCCAGCTTCCGCTCCAGCGTCTTGATAGACTGACTGACTGCGGACTGGGAGATAAACAGTTTCTTTGATGCTTCAGAAAAGCTCAGGGAGGCTGCAACATGATAAAAAACTTTGTATAGCTCATAATTAATGTCCATAAGCGCCTCCTTTTACTCATATGTTACCACAAGGAACTATTTATCATGTAGAATAGCTTCGATTATAAGAGGGGATTATAAATATGTCAATAGGGATTCGTATTTTTCTTGGTGTGGAGATTGATTTGGCTTTAAAATAGAGATAATCTTATAAATAATATTAAATATATTAATTATACTTATTTATCTGGGTGTGCTATAGTGGAGTCAAAAATAAGAGGAGGCAGTGGCATGAGCAGTGTAAGACGTATTTTTGTGGAAAAGAAGCCAGATTTTGCAGTTCAGGCAAAAGAGCTGCAGTCGGAACTCAGAGGATATCTGGGAATTCAATCGGTAACAGAGGTGCGTGTGCTGATTCGTTATGACGTGGAGCACATTTCAGAAAAGACCTATCAAAAGGCATTAAAAACGGTATTTTCTGAGCCGCCAGTGGATGAAGTGTATGAGGAAAGTTTTGATGCCGCAGGGGCTAAAGTATTTAGCGTGGAATATCTGCCAGGCCAATATGACCAGCGTGCGGATTCCGCAGAACAGTGCGTCAAGTTACTCTGCAGTGAGGAAGAGCCCTTGATTCGTTCCGCTATCACTTATGTGATTGCGGGAGAAGTGGACGAGGCGCAGATGGAGGCGATCAAGAAGCATTGCATCAATCCCGTGGATTCCAGAGAGACCGGGCTTCAGAAGCCAAAAACTTTGACAGAGGAATTTGATGAACCAGAGGACGTAAAGATTTTTGCAGGGTTCCAGGAATTGCCGCAAGCAGAGCTGAAAGAATTGTATGATTCTCTAGGGCTTGCGATGACATTTCAGGATTTCCTCCATATCCAGAATTATTTTAAATCTGAGGAGCACAGAGATCCGTCGATGACGGAGGTGCGCGTGCTGGATACTTACTGGTCTGACCATTGCCGTCATACCACGTTCTCAACCGAGTTAAAGGAAGTGACCTTTCAAGAAGGGTATTACCGAAAGCCCATGGAAGAGACGTATCAGGATTATTTAAAGACGTACCAGGAACTATATCAGGGACGCAAGGACAAGTTTGTATGTCTGATGGATCTGGCGTTGATGGCGATGAAGCGCTTAAAAAAGGAAGGGAAGCTTAAGGATCAGGAAGAATCCGAGGAGATCAACGCCTGCTCCATCGTGGTTCCGGTGGAAGTAGATGGACAGACGGAGGAATGGCTGGTAAATTTCAAGAATGAAACTCACAACCATCCCACGGAAATCGAGCCTTTCGGAGGTGCGGCGACTTGTCTTGGCGGGGCAATTCGTGATCCTCTCTCCGGGCGTACTTATGTATATCAGGCGATGCGTGTCACTGGCGCGGCAGATCCCACAAGGCCGGTAAAAGATACCCTGGCAGGGAAGCTTCCGCAGAAAAAGCTGGTGCGTGGCGCAGCCCATGGCTACAGCTCTTATGGCAATCAGATTGGTCTTGCCACAGGGTATGTAAAAGAAATTTATCATCCCGATTATGTGGCAAAACGTATGGAGATTGGCGCAGTGCTAGGGGCGGCTCCCAGACGCGCGGTGCAGCGCCTTACCTCAGATCCTGGTGATATTATCATTCTGCTGGGCGGAAGGACTGGGCGTGACGGCATTGGAGGTGCGACGGGAAGCTCCAAGGCGCATAATACTCAGTCCACGGCTGTCTGCGGTGCTGAGGTCCAGAAAGGAAATCCGCCAACGGAGCGCAAAATTCAAAGGCTGTTCCGCCGTGAGGAGGTTGCGCACATGATTAAGAAGTGCAACGATTTTGGCGCAGGCGGCGTCTCCGTGGCAATCGGAGAGCTGGCACCGGGCCTTAGGGTGCAGCTTGACAAGGTTCCCAAGAAATATGCGGGGCTGGATGGTACCGAGATTGCTATTTCAGAATCCCAGGAGCGCATGGCGGTGGTTGTCGCGCCCTGCGATGTGGAGCAGTTCCTTTCTTATGCAAAAGAGGAAAACTTAGAGGCGGTAGAAGTCGCCGTAGTCACAGAAGAGCCCCGGCTGGTGCTGGAATGGAGAGGCAAGGAAATTGTAAATATTTCCAGGGCATTCTTAGATACCAACGGCGCGCATCAGGAAACGTCTGTGGCTGTGGAGATGCCAAAGCAGGAAGAAAACTTTTTTGAGAAGATTGAGATTCCTGAGGTGGCAAAGGCGCTGCAGCAGGGAGATGTAAAACAAGCGTGGTTAAAAACGCTTTCCGATTTAAATGTCTGCTCGCAGAAAGGCTTAGTGGAAATGTTTGACGGCTCCATCGGCGCAGGCAGCGTCTTTATGCCTTACGGCGGCAAATATCAGCTCACAGAAACGCAGAGCATGGTGGCAAAGCTTCCGGTTGCACAGGGAACATGCGACGCCGTTACCATGATGGCATATGGATTTGACCCGTATCTCTCCTCATGGAGCCCTTATCATGGAGCTGTCTATGCAGTTTTAGAGTCTGTGGCAAGGATCGTGGCAGCGGGAGGGGATTATAGGAAGATTCGCTTTACGTTTCAGGAATATTTCCGCAGGATGAGTGAAGAGCCCAGCCGCTGGAGCCAGCCGTTTGCGTCCCTTTTGGGAGCATACAGCGCCCAGATTGGATTTGGTCTCCCCTCCATTGGCGGAAAAGATTCGATGTCGGGCACGTTTAACGAAGTGGACGTGCCTCCGACTCTGGTTTCTTTTGCGGTGGACATGGCGAGACAGCATGACATCATCACGCCGGAATTAAAACAGGCTGGCAATAAACTGATGATTTTCAAGATTGCCAAAGATTCGTACGATCTTCCGGTTTACTGCCAAGTGATGAAATTGTACGGCGCCATTCATGAGCTGATTCAGAAGAAAGCCATAGTTTCCGCCTATGCCCTGGACGGCAAAGGAATTGTGGCGGCTGTCAGCAAAATGGCGTTTGGCAACCGCCTGGGGGTTACCATTGCAGAGGATGTGTGCAAGGATTGCCTGTTTGCTCCCCATTTTGGGAAAATTATCGCAGAGGTTCCCACAGAACAGACAGCGTTGGTGGAAGAGGTGATTGCCAAAGCCATGGGAGACTTTGCGGCGGATGCGCCACAAGAAAACGCAGGATGTGGCAATGAGTCATATTGCCGGGTATTCGGCGAGGTAAACAATCAGCAGAAGTTTGTTTACGGCGCAATGGAGCTGCCGATGGAGGAAGCGGTCAAGGCTTGGACAGGCACCTTGGAAAAAGTATTCCCTACGGTTGCCGTGGAAGGAAATGAAGAAGTGAGCACAGGGCTCTTTCATGCAGATCACATTTATGTCTGCAAGCATAAAGTAGCGAGACCCACAGTGTTTATTCCTGTTTTTCCTGGGACGAACTGCGAATACGACAGCGCCAGGGCGTTTGAGCGTGCAGGAGCGGATACCATTGTCAAAGTGTTTCAGAACTTAAGTGCAGAAGATATCCGGGATTCAGTGGAAGTGTTTGCAAAAGCGATTGCCCAGTCCCAGATCATCATGTTCCCGGGAGGTTTTTCCGCAGGGGATGAGCCAGAGGGCAGTGCGAAGTTTTTTGCAACGGCGTTCCGCAATCAAAAGATCACAGAAGCGGTGAACAGATTGTTAAATGAGCGTGATGGGCTGATGCTGGGAATTTGCAACGGCTTTCAGGCGCTGATTAAGCTTGGGCTAGTGCCAAACGGGGAGATTTGCCAACAAGATGCAGATTCGCCGACTTTGACCTACAATACCATCGGGCGCCATATCTCTAAGATGGTGTATACCAAAGTAGTGACTGACAAATCCCCGTGGCTTAAGAAAGCGGAGCTTGGAAAGGTATACTGCAATCCGGCTTCCCATGGGGAGGGTCGTTTCGTGGCTTCCAAAGAATGGCTGGAAAAACTTTTTGCCAATGGACAGGTAGCGACGCAGTATGTCAATGAGCAGGGACAGCCGACCATGGAAGAAGAGTGGAATATCAACGGCTCTTATTTTGCAGTTGAGGGAATTACTAGCCCAGACGGCAGGGTGTTTGGCAAGATGGCTCACTCAGAACGCCGGGGGCAGGGCGTGGCTGTGAATATTTATGGGGAGCAGGATATGAAGCTGTTTGAGAGCGGCGTCGATTATTTTAAATAATGAGAAAGACTCTCTACCCCAACCATTTTTCGAGCATGGCGGCTACGCCATGCTCGTCGTTGCTTAGCGTGACGTCGTCTGCGAGATTGCGGATTTCTTCTGGGGCATTTGCCATAGCCACGCCTAATCCAGCAGTTTTCATAATGTCAAGGTCGTTTTCACTGTCGCCGCAGGCGATGGCATGGTCAATCGGAATGTCAAGATGCTTACAGAGCAAAGAAAGCCCTTTGCCTTTGGATATTCCGGTCATGGTGAATTCTAGATTGTTGAAGCCGCCGCATAGATAAGAAACCTGTGGATAGCGGTCTAGGATCGCCATTGCCTTGCTGCGGTCAGGGAATGTGCCGTCCTCTCCTTCTGGAAAATTCAGCGTCAGTTTTTGCACCCCTTCGCCTTGCCTGCGCAGAAAATCGGGCATGTCGCCAATCGGAGTGCGGGTGGTGAGCATATATTCTTTCAGAGAATCTGGCAGTGACTGGATGCTTAAAAGAGCTTTGCGGCATTGCGCCGGGGCAAAGGCGTCCCCATGAAGGAACAAGTTAATGTGTATGTTCAGTGTCAGCAGTTCTTCCAGGATGTCTGCCGCCAGATCTGAGGGAATGCAGGTTTCAAACAGGCATTCCCGTTCGGGAACCTTATATACGGCAGCGCCGTTGGTGGTGATGGCATAGCGGATGCCCAGAGATTCCATCAGATCTAAGGGAAGCCCCGTATAGGGCCTTCCAGTGGAAATGACAAAGGAAGTGCCATGGGCGCTGAAATGGCGGATGGCAGATTTGTTCTCATCGGAAACTTGGCTTTGGGAGTTGAACAGCGTGCCGTCCAAGTCCAGTGCGACAAGCTGAAATGGTTTGTGCTGATTCATAATGACCTCCTTGGCGATAATTGATTTGAAGCAGTAAGATTTAAGGAAATTACTGCTTCTAAAGTTTAGGCAAATAAAGATAAAGTAAAACTACAGCCATTGTAAAGGTTCTTTTAGAAAAATTCAAGATTTAGTTTTAACATTTATCTGCTGTTTATTGACAAGTCAAAGGACAGGTGCTAAAATTTATTTTATACACAAAGTAAAAAATATATAAGAAAAGGAGAGAGTGTATGAAAAGTTTTAGTAAAGTTTTAGCAAAATTTTCTAAAGTGTGGATGCTTGCCTTGCTTTGCGTGCTTTTTCTTGGCGTAAAGGCAGAGGCGGCGACGGGCACAGTGAACGGGGTGAAGCAGACAAATCATACTTATAACGCTGTACTGTTGGAATGGAAGAATGCCACTGGGGATGTCAACGGCTACAAGGTGGAATGGTGTAAAGATACCTCGTTCCAGGGAACGACTTATGGTTCTAGCACAGAGCCGATTACAAAGGTAGAGTATGCAATTCAAGGTCTTGCCGCTGGTTCTGATTATTATGTAAGGGTTTCAGCGATTGACAGCAATGGCGAGCTGGGAACGCCTTCTGCGCCTCTTCAAGTGGTTACGGCTCCCATAGGAAAGGTTGCAGGACTGACCCAGACGAAAGCAGAGGCAAAGAACATTTCCTTAGGATGGAAAAAATTTAACAAGGCAAATTGCTATCTGGTTGCTTATAAAAAAGTAGGAAGTACGGCACAAGCGCAAGTAAAAACGGTGACAAAGACTTCTTATAAGATAGCTTCCAAAGCGGCAGACAGCACGTTCGCAGTTATGGTATATCCAGCAAGGAAGAGCAAGGCAGGTTACGTTGCCAATGCTTATGGCGAAGATGTTGCCGGCGCTTATATGTCCACGCTTCCCAAGAAGGTTACAGGCGTAAAAATGCTCTATGGCGGTTACGGAGGCAATTCACAGGCAGGTTACGTGACCTTTACCTGGAAGCCCAGCGGTGCGGCAGACGGTTATGAATATGAGATCTACGGCAATAACGGTAAGAAGATCGTGAAGAAAGCCGTAAAAGGCTATAACCAGAAGATGTTAATCAAAAATAGCAAATTAAAGAACGATCAGTTCATGAAGATCAGAGTGCGCGGATATGTTCAGGTAGGAAAGGCAAAGAAGTATGGTCCATGGTCTGACGCTACCTGGTTTGCAAAGTTTGTAGCGAAGCAGAAAGGGGCTTTGGTTTCAAACAAAGCGTCCGACGGAATTAGATTTTCCTGGGCAAAAACTGCAGGCGCTAAGGATTACAGCGTATATCTTTCCAGAACCGCAAATGGCAAATATACCAAGGTGGCTACTACGAAAGGCACAAGCTGCGTGGTGAAGAAGCTTGGCGGCGCTCCTATTTCAACAGGATATTACTACTATTATGTAGTGGCTAATAAGAAAGTTGGCAAGAAAGTGATCCAGAGTGATGATACTTGGTATGGCTCTTTCAGAATCACTACCAGCTACTACTATTAAAAAGAATCGCAAATAAGGTACATAGGCTCTCCAGCCAGGGATTTTGGCTGGGGAGTTTTTTCTTTTAGTAGATCTGTCAAAGATGCGCTGCGGCACTTGTCTGTGAAGAGTGAGGCTGTCGCGCTAAGATATTCACTTGTTCAAAAGGTTTACATTGCAAAATGGGGAAACTCAAAATAAAATACCCTTGTATACAAAAAAAAATTGGTTTATAATAATGGAAAAAGCTTGTCAATCCTGTTGGAGCGTGTTTGGAAAATCATTTACCCACAGCGTTTATTTTTTAGACGTGCGCCGAGAAGGGTTCAGGAAAGGAGAAGGAACATGAATATATTAGTAATCAACTGCGGAAGCTCATCCCTGAAATATCAGGTTATCAATTCCGATACGGAGGCAGTGCTCGCCAAAGGGCTATGCGAGAGGATCGGCTTAGATGGAAGGCTGGTATATCAGAAAGCAGGAGAGGAAAAGGAAGTTACAAATGCAGACATGCCGACCCATAAGCAGGCAATCCAGATGGTTTTGGACGCGTTGGTAAATCCTAAAACCGGAGCGTTAAAGAGCCTGGAAGAGATCGGCGCAGTAGGACACAGGGTAGTCCATGGAGGTGAGAAGTTTGCTTCTTCCACGATTCTTGACGAAGAAGTGTTAAAGGTTATTGAGGAGTGTAACGACCTCGCTCCTTTGCATAATCCGGCAAACCTCATCGGAATCCGGGCGTGCCAGGACCTGATGCCCAATGTGCCTATGGTAGGCGTATTTGACACTGCGTTCCATCAGACTATGCCAGAGAAGGCTTATTTGTACGGGATTGATTATGATTACTATGAGAAGTATAAAGTCAGAAGATACGGCTTTCATGGAACATCCCACAGCTATGTATCCAAGCGTGCGGCAGAAATTGTTGGCAAACCATACGAGGAGCTGAAAACGATCGTTTGCCATCTTGGCAACGGAGCGTCTATCTGTGCCGTGAAGAATGGGGAATCGATTGACACCTCCATGGGGCTAACGCCACTGGAAGGCTTGATCATGGGAACACGCTCTGGCGATATTGATCCAGGGGCGATGGAATATATTGCAAAGAAAGAGAATTGTGATCTGGAAGGGGTCATGGAGATTTTGAATAAGAAGTCGGGAGTACAGGGCTTGTCTCATATTTCCAGTGATTTCCGGGATTTAGAAGCGGCAGCAGAGAAAAATGACCATGCTGGAATCCGTGCCCTTGAAACTTTTATCTACCGTGCGGCAAAATTTGTCGGCGCTTACACGGCGGCAATGAACGGCGTGGACGTGATCTGCTTTACCGCAGGGGTAGGGGAGAATGGTCCCAATACGAGGAAAGGCATCTGTGATTATCTGGGCTATCTTGGCGTGGAATTGGACGAGAAAGCAAATGAGGTCCATGGCGAGGAAACGATTATCTCTACGCCAAATTCCAAGGTGACCGTGATTTGCCTGCCAACCAACGAGGAGCTTGCGATAGCCAGAGAAACGGAAGCCTTGATTGTGAAATAAACCAAATTTTGTATTGACAAACAGCAGCTTGCCAGTTATAATATATCGAGTGTGGATAGGAGACTGCCATGAGAGTAGAATTAGCAGACATGTTTTCCTCTGAGAATAAGGAAATCACCAAGCAGGTAGAAGTAGGGCTAAGGTCCTTTGATTCCAAATTAGGACGGTTTCCCGTGAAAAAGAAAGATCCATTTGAACTGAAGTTTGCCAATGAAGAGAATAAGCGGCTGCTTATTCAGGGGGAAACGGAGGTAACAATCGCAATCCCGTGCGACCGTTGCTTGGAGGACGTGGAGCGTGTATTTCCAATCATTATTTCGAAAGAAATTGACCTTACGGGGGATGATGAGGAGAAGAGCGTGGATGGATTGCATTATATGGTAGGAACAAATCTGGATGTAGATCAACTTATTTTTGGAGAAATTTTGGTGAGTTGGCCCATGAAGGTTCTGTGCAGGGAGGATTGCAAAGGCATCTGCAAACGGTGCGGCGCCAATCTGAATATGGCAGAATGTCAGTGCCAGAAAACAGAGCCGGATCCAAGAATGGCAGCAATCCAGGATATTTTTAACAAATCTAAGGAGGTGTGACCATGTCAATATGTCCAAAAAATAAATCTTCCAAGGGAAGAAGAGATAAGAGAAGAGCAAACTGGAAAATGACTGCTCCGACTTTGGTAAAATGCAGCAAGTGCGGCGAATTGATGATGCCCCACAGAGTCTGCAAGAGCTGCGGAAGTTATAACAAGAAAGAGATTATCCCACAGGATTAATCAAAAAGCGCCTCCCCATGATTGGGGAGGCTTTTCAAATTATAATGCAAAAGAGAAGACGAAAAGAGTTGGGAAACGCTGTAGCGGGCTGACGGTTTTCGTTGCAACTGTGCAAAAATGGAGAAAAAATGAACTTTTTTAATTATGATGGCGGCGTGATCAGAGCTATCAATAAATTTATAGACTGTATCATTTTGAGCCTGATGTTTTTCATATGCTGCATTCCAGTTTTCACCATAGGAACGGCTGCTACGTCAATGTATCACACGGCGTATAAGGTGTTGCGGCACGACAGAGGCTATGTATTCCGGGACTATGTTCAAGCTTTCCGTGACAATTTCAGACAGACGGTCCCAGTATGGCTGCTTGTGCTCGGCATAGGCGCTGTCTTGGGTTGTGACTGGCATGTTCTTGGCATCTATGTTAAGGAGGGAAATGCTTTAAGCATTCTGGGCGCAGTATTTATTGTTGCGACATTTTTCCTGCTTGCCTGGACATGTTATCTGTTTCCTTATATGGCGAGGTTTGAAAATACCCGGCGGCAGTCAATGAAAAATGCCTTTCTAATGGCGATAGCACATTTGCCAATGACGATTCTTATGCTTGTGCTGGCGTCAGCGGTTGTCATTTTGATTGCGATAATGCCGCTATTTTTAGTGATTTCGCCTGCCGTTTACGCCTGGGTGCAAAGTCTGATCTTGGAGAGGGTGTTTAACAAATATATCACAAAAGAAGACTAGGCAAGGGAGCGTCAGAGGAATCCCAACGGAGAAAATTAGTTTTTCCTGTTGATTTCTCTAATTAGTTATAGTATATTCTTAGAGAGGCGTTAGCAAAATAAGGAAAGCGTCCTGCTTTGCAAGCCATAAGGAGGAAATTTCATGGATGAAATGATTAAAATAGCAGTGGACGCCATGGGCGGGGACCATGCTCCGGCAGAAATGGTCAAAGGAGCGGTGGGTGCTGTTGCGTTGCGCCAGGATATCAAGGTATATCTGATCGGTCAACAGGACAGGGTCAAGGAAGAGCTTGCCAAATATTCTTATCAAGGGACACAGATAGAGGTGATTCATGCCCAGGAGGTTATTGAAACCGCAGAGCCTCCTGTGATGGCAATTCGCAGGAAGAAGCAGTCGTCCATCGTGTTGGGAATGAACATGGTAAAGGAGAAAAAAGCGGATGCGTTTGTATCAGCAGGAAGCTCTGGAGCCATTTTAGTAGGCGGACAAGTGATTGTCGGCAGGATCAAGGGCGTGGAACGTCCTCCGCTGGCGCCTTTGATTCCCACCAAGAAGGGTGTTTCGCTATTAATTGACTGCGGCGCCAATGTGGACGCCAGGGCGTCTCATTTAGTGCAGTTTGCGAAGATGGGTTCCATTTATATGGAGAATGTGCTTCAAGTCAAACATCCAAGAGTGGCGATTGTCAATATTGGCGCAGAGGAAGAAAAGGGAAATGCGCTTGTCAAGGAGACCTTTCCGCTTTTGAAGAATTGTCCAGATATTAATTTTGTGGGAAGCATTGAGGCAAGGGATATTCCCCACGGAGAAGCAGACGTGATTGTCTGTGAGGCATTTGTGGGCAACGTGATCCTGAAACTTTACGAAGGGGTTGGCGCTACTTTCTTAAGCATGGTAAAGCAGGGAATGATGGAGACGTTTCGGAGCAAGGTTGGCGCGCTGTTAGTAAAGCCCGCGTTAAAGAAGACTTTGAAAGGCTTTGAAGCCAGCGAGTACGGCGGAGCCCCCCTTTTAGGACTAAACGGGCTGGTGGTTAAAACTCATGGCAGCTCTAAGGCAAAGGAAGTAACAAATTCCATTATTCAGTGCGTTACTTTCAAAGAACAAGAAATCAATGAAAAGATTAGGAAGAATATTGGAACATCTCCCATGGAGGAGTAAGAGAGGAACAGTTGCGGAACGGTTCCGCATACTGACTTTGAGTGCCGGATATGCACGGATTGGAGGAAATCATGGAATTTGAAAAGCTAAAAGAAATTATTGCAGAAGTTTTAAACGTTGATGTGGAAGAGATCACGATGGATACGACGTTCGTAGATGACCTGGGAGCGGATTCTTTGGATATTTTCCAGATTATCATGGGATTAGAGGAAGCTTTTGATATTGAGATTGCCAATGAGGAAGCAGAAAAAATTGTAACCGTGGGTGATGCAGTGGAACAGATTAAAAGTGCGCTGAATTAGTGAAAATCTTAATGGCAGAGACGGAAGACAAGGGTGCCTGAAAGAAATGGTTTGATGTTTCTTTCTGGCCCCTTATTTGAATGAAGCCTCTTTGATGAAAGGAAGACCATATGGAAATGCAGAAAGAATTTGAAAAAAGGACAGGCTATCAGTTTCAAAATAAAAAGCTCTTAGCTCAGGCGCTGACACATAGCTCTTATGCCAATGAGCGTCATCTTGGGAAGCAGGCTGACAATGAACGGCTAGAGTTTTTGGGTGACGCCGTGCTGGAGATTGTCACCAGCGAGTATTTATTTCATCGCTATCCTGAGTATCCAGAAGGGGAGCTGACACGGCTTCGTGCCAGCATGGTCTGCGAGCCGACCCTTGCATTTTGCACCAGTGAGCTGGAACTAGGAAAATACCTGCTCTTGGGCAAGGGAGAAGACCAGACAGGCGGCAGGGAGCGCAAATCTATTTTATCCGATGCGCTTGAGGCGGTGATTGGAGCAATTTATTTAGATGGTGGTTTTGCTAGTGCAAAAGAGTTTGTTATGAAGTTCGTGTTAAATGATATCGAGCATAAGCAGCTCTTTTTTGATAGCAAGACTATCTTGCAGGAAGTAGTACAGGGGAATTCTGGTCAGGAGCTCAGCTATCGCTTGATCAGCGAAGAAGGACCAGATCACGATAAGAAATTCGTGGTGGAGGCAATAATCGGCAATGCCTCATATGGGAAAGGCACGGGAAGGACTAAGAAAGGCGCAGAACAGGAGGCGGCGTATCATACCCTGCTGCAGCTAAGAAAACAGTCCTCTGCGGACTGCGGGGGGGATCCATGTATTTAAAAAGTATAGAGGTACATGGCTTTAAATCGTTTGCCAATAAAATTCTCTTTGATTTTCACAATGGGATTACAGGAATCGTAGGGCCCAATGGCAGCGGTAAGAGCAATGTAGCGGACGCAGTGCGCTGGGTGCTGGGGGAACAAAGAGCCAAACAGCTTCGCGGCGCCAGCATGCAAGACGTTATTTTTTCCGGCACGGAGAGCCGCAGGCCGTTGAGCTATGCCTATGTGGCGATTACCTTAGATAACGGCGACCGCCAGTTAAATGTGGACTACAATGAGGTGACGGTGGCAAGGCGCGTGTACCGTTCTGGGGAGAGCGAGTATCTCATCAACGGGACGGCGTGCCGCTTAAAAGACGTCAACGAGCTGTTTTACGATACAGGCATCGGCAAAGAAGGATATTCGATTATCGGTCAAGGCCAAATCGAGCGCATTTTAAGCGGCAAGCCGGAAGAACGCCGGGAGCTTTTTGACGAGGCGGCTGGGATTGTAAAATATAAGCGCAGAAAAGCCACGGCGCAGAAGAAGCTTGAGGATGAGCGTCAGAATCTGGTGCGTGTCAATGATATATTGGCAGAGCTGGAGAAACAAGTAGGCCCTCTGGAACGCCAGGCAGAAAAGGCAAAGACTTACCTCAAGAACAAAGAGCAATTAAAGGTTTATGACGTCAATATGTTTCTGATGGACATGGAACATGCCAAAGAGCAGACCAATGATCTGCAAGAGAAGATACAGATCGTGGATCAGGATTTAAAGGAATCCAACCATTCCTATGCCAGCATCAAGAGCGAGTATGAGCAAATGGAACGAGACATGGAGACGGCGGACGGCGCTTTGGAATCTCTCCGTGAAGAACTAGGAAACACTACGGTTTTGAAAGGAAAACTCGAAGGACAGCTCAATGTTTTAAGAGAACAGATTCATGCGGCGCAGCAGAGTGAAGAACATTTCAAGGTAAGGCAGCAAGAGATCGTCAGTGAAAGAGAGCAGCGGTTAGAACAGCAGGCGGGCTTTTTGGAACAGAAGACGCAGGTAGATCATCTGCTAAAGTCCATGGAGGAACAAAAAGGCAGCGTCATGGCGCATTATCAAGAAATCCAGGAAGAGATTGCTCGCTGCAGCCGGGGCATGGAAGACGGCAAAAATGAGATGATTGAGCTGTTGAACAATAAGGCGTCCATCAAGGCAAGGCAGCAGCGTTACGATACCATGCAAGAGCAGATCAATATCCGCAAGGCCCAACTGAGCAAGCGTTTTCTGGAACAGAAAAGCGAGGAGGAAGAGCTGCAGTTTTCTGTGGAGGAATGCAAAAGAAAGTACGAAAAAGCCAAAGGACGTTATCTTGACTTGCTAGAACAGGAGCAAGAACTAGAGCAAAAGAACCAGCAGTGCCAGGAGAGACAGGAAGAGACAAAGAAAGCGCTCGAAGAGGGGACGGCTTTTTATCATCGGGAGCGGTCGAGACTGGAATCTTTAGTGAACATTGCAGAGCGCTATGACGGATATGGCAATTCTATTCGCCGGGTCATGGAGAAAAAGGAGACAGAGCCAGGATTGCTTGGCGTTGTGGCAGACTTGATCCAGGTGGAAAAGCAGTATGAGATTGCCATTGAGACAGCGCTTGGGGCAAGCATCCAGAATATCGTCACTACTGACGAGGCAACGGCGAAGAACATGATCGGATATCTGAAAAAGAATCGCTTTGGGCGCGCCACGTTTCTGCCTTTGACCAGCGTGGGAAGAAGAGTTCCCCAGGCGAATCAGGCTGCATTAAAGGAGCCAGGCGTGATTGGCATCGGCAGCGAGCTGGTTTCTGCAAGGGAGCAGTTTGCAGGTTTAAAATCGCATCTGCTGGGTCGGACTTACGTGGTAGATACCATTGATCATGCCCTTGCCCTTGCCAGAAAATATCAATACAGCTTAAGGATCGTGACGCTGGAGGGAGAATCTCTAAGCCCTGGCGGTTCGATGACAGGAGGCGCATTTAAAAATACCAGCAACCTGCTGGGAAGAAAGCGGGAAATTGAAGAGCTGGAAAAGACGGTACAAAAGCTGCAGGAAGTTATTGAGAAACAGAAGCAGCAATTAGAAGAGATCCGCACGGCGAGAGAGCTTTTAAAAGAAGATGCAAAACAAATCCGGGAAGCCTTGAAAGAAGCGATGCTTGACCAGAATACGGAAAAGATGAATTTAGACCGCGCCATAGAGCAGAAAGAGCAAAATGACAGCCAGTATTTTGGTTTGCGGGCGGAGAGCCGGGAGCTGGAATATCAGCTCAGGGAAATTGGCGAGAGCCGCAGCATGATTCTAGAAGATCTGCAAGCTGCAGATCAGAGAGAAAAGGAAATTGAAGAAGAGAACCGGAGCTTTCAGGAAATCTTAGAGCGTCAGAACCGTCTTGCGAAAGAAAGCCAGAGCTCTGTTTCCCAGGTACAGCTAGAGGAAGCCAACCTGATGCAGAAAGCAGATTTCTTGAAAGAAAATTTGTCTCGTATTCAGGGAGAATTAAAAAAACTAGAGGCTGACCTGGAGGCAGCAAAACGAGAAAAGGATGATTCCAAAGAGGATGCATCAAAAAAACAGCGGGATATTGAGGAAATTAGCAGGACGATCCAGTCCTCAGATGCGGAATATTCCAGGCTGGAACAGCAAATTGCACAAGGGCAGAAGCAGAGGGAGGAATTGTCTCAAAAATATCGGGGATTTTTCCAAAAGCAGGAGGAATTGTCGAGGCGAATCAATGATTTGGACAAGGAATTGTACCGTTTGAACAGCCAGAAAGAAAAATTGCAGGAAAATGTAGAAAGCCAGAGCAGCTATATGTGGGAAGAGTATGAACTGACCCTCCACAATGCAATGGAGCTTCGAAATCAGGAGTATGATAATCCCGCAGAATTAAAGAAGCTGATTGCAGAGATCAAGGATGCGATCCGTAAGCTTGGGGATGTCAATGTCAATGCGATCGAGGATTATCGGAGCTTGTCAGAGCGCTATTTGTTTATGAAGACTCAGCATGACGACTTGGTGGAGGCGGAAAAGACTCTTTTGGATATTATAGAGGAGCTGGACGCCGGGATGCGCAGGCAGTTCATGGAAAAATTTACACAGATACAGACGGAGTTTAACAAGGTGTTTAAGGAATTGTTTGGCGGTGGAAAGGGAACCCTGGAATTGGTGGAGGATGAAGACATTTTGGAATGCGGGATCCGCATCATTGCCCAGCCCCCAGGAAAGAAGCTGCAGAACATGATGCAAATGTCTGGTGGAGAAAAATCCCTGACAGCGATATCCTTGCTGTTTGCCATTCAGAATCTAAAGCCTTCCCCGTTTTGCCTTCTGGATGAGATTGAGGCGGCGCTGGATGATTCCAACGTGGGGAGATTTGCGAATTATCTTCATAAGCTTACCCAGAATACCCAGTTTATCGTGATTACGCATCGCCGCGGGACTATGGCGGCGGCAGACAGGCTTTATGGGATTACTATGCAGGAAAAGGGAGTTTCCACACTGGTGTCCGTGAATCTGATTGAAGAAGATTTGGATCAGTGACAGTGCAAAAAGTGAAGAAAGGAAGTGCAACTATGGCAGGGGAAAAGAAAGGATTTTTCAAGCGTCTGGTGCAGGGACTGACTAAGACAAGGGATAATATCGTTTCAGGGATAGACTCTATTTTTAGCGGGTTTTCCAGCATAGATGAAGAATTTTATGAGGAGATTGAAGAAATCTTGATTATGGGGGATTTGGGGATTCATGCGACTACGGAGATTATTGAAAATTTAAAGAAGAAAGTAAAAGAACAGCACATCAAAGAGCCAAAAGCCTGCAAAGAGCTGCTGATTGCCAGCATCAAAGAGCAGATGGACGTGGGGGAGACGGCATACCGGTTTGAACAGGAACAGTCGGTGGTGTTGGTAATCGGCGTCAATGGCGTCGGAAAAACTACTTCCGTGGGAAAGCTTGCCGGCAAGCTGAAAGACCAAGGAAGAAAAGTAGTCCTTGCAGCGGCAGACACGTTCCGGGCGGCGGCAGGAGAACAGCTTGGCGAGTGGGCGAACCGCGCAGGGGTGGAGATGATCGGCGGCCAGGAAGGGGCAGATCCTGCCTCCGTGGTCTATGACGCTGTGGCGGCTGCAAAGGCAAGAAATGCGGACGTCCTTTTATGCGATACGGCAGGACGCTTGCACAATAAAAAGAATCTGATGGAAGAGTTAAAGAAGATTCACCGCATTCTGGAAAAGGAATATCCCGATGCATTTCGGGAAACCCTGGTGGTACTGGACGGAACCACTGGGCAGAATGCGCTTGCCCAGGCAAAGCAATTCTCAGAAGTGGCGGATATTACAGGAATCATTTTGACCAAGATGGACGGAACCGCCAAGGGCGGCATTGCGGTGGCGATTCAGGCGGAGCTTGGCATTCCCGTAAAATATATCGGAGTTGGGGAAACGATTGACGATCTGCAGAAATTTGATTCAGAACAGTTTGTCAATGCGCTGTTTTCCCGGGAGGAAGAGACGGCATAGCGGCAGAAAGGCAGATTGCTGTCTGAAAATCAGGGAGTAAAGAGAGGACAGGAGAGTGAAAAAGATGCTTACATTGGATAAATTTGAGGAGGCTAGCAAAGTTGTAAGGGAAGTGACCTTGGAGACGAAGCTGGCATACAGTGACTTCTTAAGCGAACAGACTGGGAACAAGGTATATTTAAAACCAGAAAACATGCAGTTTACTGGAGCGTATAAGGTTCGTGGAGCGTATTATAAAATCAGCACGCTCACAGAGGAGGAGCGGGAAAAGGGATTGATTACCGCTTCTGCGGGAAATCATGCCCAGGGGGTCGCTTATGCGGCGAAATGTTTTGGCGTCAAAGCAACCATAGTGATGCCGACTACCACGCCATTGATCAAGGTCAACCGTACCAAGGGATACGGCGCAGAAGTGGTGCTGTATGGCGATGTATACGACGAAGCATGTAAGAAAGCTTACGAGCTTGCAGAGGAACATGGCTATACGTTTATCCATCCTTTTGACGACCTTGCGGTGGCTACCGGGCAGGGAACCATTGCCATGGAGATTTTTAAGGAACTGCCGTTGGTGGAATACATCCTGGTCCCCATTGGCGGCGGAGGGCTTGCGACAGGGGTTTCTACGCTTGCCAAGCTGCTGAATCCGAAGATCAAAGTGATCGGCGTGGAGCCAGCGGGAGCCAATTGCATGCAGGCTTCCTTTGAAGCTGGGAAAATCGTGACGCTGACAGGGGTCAGTACTATTGCGGATGGCACCGCGGTAAAGACGCCAGGGGAGACGATTTTTCCATATATCAGGGAAAATCTCGATCAGATCATCACAGTGGAAGATGATGAACTAATCGTGGCGTTTTTGGATATGGTGGAAAATCATAAGATGGTGGTGGAAAATTCTGGTCTGCTTACGGTTGCGGCGCTTCGTCATCTGAATATAAAGAATAAGCGGGTAGTGTCCATTTTAAGCGGGGGAAACATGGATGTGATAACCATGTCTTCCGTGGTGCAGCAGGGGTTGATTTTCCGGGACCGTATCTTTACCGTGTCTGTGCTTCTGCCAGACAAGCCAGGAGAACTCAGCAAGGTTGCAGATACCATTGCGGTGCAGCAGGGAAATGTCATCAAGCTGGAGCATAATCAGTTTGTGAGCACCAATCGTAATGCGGCAGTGGAACTTCGAATTACGATGGAAGCCTTTGGCGCGGAACACAAGGCGCAGATTATGCAAGCGCTGGAATCTAAAGGATATAAGCCTAAATTGGTAAGGACAAACTTGTAAAATTGTTTTATGGAAAGAGAATGGCACGCCGAGAATAAATGGAAAGGAGCCTTGAATGACATTTGTATTGCTGGCAGTCCTGGTGGCTGTGGGAGATATTTTCTTGAAGAATCATTTTGAAAAAGAACTGCAATGGGGAGAAGAACGCAGAATTTGCGGAGGTAAGGTTTTGCTGTGCCGCTATCATAACCGTGGAGTAGCCTTGAATGTTTTTGAGAAACGACCAGGAATTATCAAATATTTCTGCGGCGGGATGCTGCTGTTTCTGGGAATCATTTGGTTTTTGATCTCCAAAAAAAAGAAGAACCTTGGCATAAGGCTGGGACTAAGCCTTTTGACAGGAGGCGGCGCAGGGAATTTGTATGACAGGGTCACCCGGGGATATGTCGTGGACTATTTCAGCTTTCAGACGTCCTGGAACTGGCTGAACCGGATCGTTTTTAACCTTTCAGATCTAGCTATCTTCCTGGGAGCGTTTCTGGTGTCGCTTAAAGGGAAATCGTTTTTTGGAGAAGAGCGGTAATTATTTTATATTTCGACAGAAAAGAATTTATTTTGCAATAAAAAAGAACTTTCTGATATCCTGATCATATGATAACATAACAAAAAGCTGCCGTCGGCAGCTTTTTGCAATCACCTGTGTTTCACAATATCTTATATCTTAATAAAAAATCGAAATTCTATATTTAGACAAAGGTACATTGAAAACTTGATGAAATTAGCGAACTACGGTTACATTAACTGCCTGTGGTCCCTTGGAGCCTTCGGTTACATCAAACTCAACAGCAGCGCCTTCTTCTAAGGACTTGAAACCTTCCATATTCAATCCAGAATAATGAACAAATACGTCGTTTCCAGCTTCGTCAGAGATGAAACCATATCCTTTTTGGTTATTAAACCACTTTACTGTACCTTGCATGTCAGTACCTCCAAATATATAATATATGCCGTCCTCACGACATAAGCTTAGAATAACATATTATGGGTCAAAAGTAAAGGAATATTCTAAGGAAAATCAGCGAAATTTAAAAATACATTCTTTTAAGTGGAGAATGGATTTGTTTTGGAAGTTTTCTTTTAGATTTTCTATTCTCTTGGATAAACATGCGAAGAAAAAAGCTTAAAATGTGAAATAAAAATAGATGTGAGAAGCTATGCCATTTGCTATAATGAAATAGCGTTATGTGAATTTTCTCTGCTAAAATAACGCATAGGAATATTTCCCGCTGCAGAGGACTTTTACAGCTAATATAATGGGTGGCAAGCTTTATGAATATAATTTAGGAGGAGTACTAATTTCACAAATATTAAGGAAAAAACAAGGGCGTAAGTAATGGTTACGGTCTGCTTTTTGTGCAGTAGATCGAAAATTAGACCTTAAGAATATGTCAGTCGCTTTGCATTTATTATGTTAGTGATTGGAATGCCAGAAAGCTTATTTTTCGTGCAGAGCAAGCCTTTTGACATTTTGATTATGGAAAAAATAAAAAGGAGAGAAAATATGGGAAATCAATTGGTATGGAACGATCGGTATGACCTAGGTGTAGATATTATTGACAAAGAACATAGGAAACTGTTCCGCATTCTCAATAAGCTTTTTGAGTTTGGCCAGCAAGAAGAGAAAAGCCAGTGGGTTTGTCAGGAAGCAGTGAAATATTTTAAAGATCATGCACTTCAGCATTTTCAGGATGAAGAAGACTATATGGCTTCTATTGATTATGATGGGCTAAAGATGCATAAACGTATTCATGAAAATTTTAGGGAGATAACGCTGCCTGCTCTTGAGAAGGAGTTGGATTTGGCAGAGTATTCAGAGAGCGCTGTGAATCATTTCCTTGGAGTGTGTGCAGGATGGCTCATCGGGCACACGATGACAGAAGATCAGGCGATTGTGAAAGAAGAAATGAAGAAACAGTGGGAGAATCTCCTTCCAGAAGAAGAACAAGCGGTAATGGGTCAGGCGATCGTTAGCAGGTTGTATGGCATGTTCCGGCTGGAATCAAGGCTGATCAGCAACTGTTATGGCGGCGAGAAGTTTGGGGACGGAATTTATTACCGCTTGATTTACAGCACCAAGGATAAAAAAAGGTGGGAATTTTTCCTGGTTTTTGAAGAACAACTGTTGGTAAAAACAATTGGGAGCGTGCTGAAAACGAAATCGAATACGCTCAATGTTATGTTGATGAATGTCGCTACCTACACTGCAAGACAGTTTGTGGAACACATTAAGGGGCATTTTCCATCGATACATGAGGCTGAGGTAAAAGAAGAACAATTACTGACCTATGAGCAGTTTCAGAAAGTATTTGAAAAATACAGTCCGCAATTCAGCTTGCTATTTGATACCGGAGAAGGATATTTTGCATTTTGCATGGCAGCTGGCACTTTTGTTCAAAGTGAGGATGGCGGCTCAAAACTGACAGAGAATGCCTTAGAAGAACTTGAAAAATATCTCAATCAAAATCAAGCGCAGAAAGAGGCGATGATTCAGAAGAAGAAAATTCTTGTCGTTGATGATTCGGAATTTATGCTGAAAGCAATGCAGCAGCTACTTGGAGATCACTATGAAATACTGACGGCTACTTCTGGGCTGTCTGCCTTTCGAAGCATCACGCTTGATCGGCCGGATTTGATTTTGCTGGATTATGAGATGCCGGTTTGCGAGGGAAGCCAGGTATTGGAAATGATTCGGTCTGAGAAAGAATTTGCAGATATTCCAGTTATTTTTTTGACTAGCAGAGTGGACAGGGAAAGCGTCAAGAAAGTGGTGGAGCTCAAGCCGCAAGGATATCTATCGAAATCGCTTTCGCCGGAGCTGATAAAAAAGGAAGTGAACCAGTTCTTTGAAAAAAATAAAAGCGCCAGTGCTGGATGATTAAAAGAACTATAATTACCTGAAATATAATTAGCGCCAGTGATATTCATATAAATATTAAATCAAAATGCAGCATTTTCAGACAGGAACGCCTAATGGTCCATAAGAATCTTTAGGCGTTCCTGCCTTGACTTTTTGTACGCAAGATGGTATAATCGAAAAATCTCAGGCGGTTATGATGGAATAGGCAGACATGCAGGATTTAGGTTCCTGTGGGTAACACCGTGTGGGTTCGACTCCCACTAACCGCATTGGATCACAAAGGGCGCAAACTCGGGACTCGCTTAGCGAAGTCAAGGGCTTGCGCCTTTTTCTGCGCCTATGTTTACCAGGCGTTTTCGTGCTCCATTATTAGAAATAATAGAGGAATTTGTCATGAAATTTGTCATGAAGTATTAAAAAAAGAGAGCGTTGCGCAACTTGTCAGAAGCTTCTCTTTTTGCGTTTTCTTCTTTGTCCATCATGGAGTGCCGATATACAGACTTCATGACGTAATCAGTTTCCCAGCCGCCCATTCTCAATATGTCAGCCTCCGGTATGCCGAGAGCTGACATTTCGCTTGCAAAGTAATGACGGAGTTTATGAATGGAGAATCTAGGGATCCCGAGAGAGTCCTGTGCTTTGAACAAATAGCATGTAATGCTGTTTGGGTGCCCTTTGTAGACATAACCCTTATTTTTTATTTTATCTGATAATTCTATGGGAATTATAATATCTCTGGTACTCTCTGTGGTCTTGGTGGTTTTTATAATCCAGTTTCTTTTCTCATCCAGCACTTTTGCTTTTGTTATATGCACAACGTCGCCATCTATATCCTGGCATTCCAAGGCGCATATCTCTGATCGGCGCATTCCATAACATGCAAGCATGATCGGGATTTCAAACATGGAGCCCTTCGAGTAATCCAATATCTTTCTAATGTCGCTGTTAGTCGGGATATATGGCTCGATTTTAACTTTTTGCGGCAGAGTGGTGGAAAGCTTAAGTCCAGGGTGAAAAATGCCAAGAACAGCCGATATGAAGCCGTGGTGGTTGCGGACAGTCTTTGGGCTGCGTTCTTTTGCAATGCGGTTGATCTCTTCTTGCACATTAAGGGCGGTAATATCATGAATGTTTTTAGAAAGGAAAGGCTCTGCAGTGCCTTTTAGGATGGCGTGATATCCCTTTATTGTGCTGGGGGAGAGGACGTTTCTTTTAGAAGCGATATATTCTTCCGCAGCAGCCTGGAATGTCATTGCCTTGCATTTTTCCTGAGTGCTTTCTAATTCCCTTGCCATGGCGAGCATGGCTTCTTTTTGCGTAGGCTTATGTTCAAATGTGACGGTGTATGTTTTTCCCTTATACATTTTTCTTATCCGGTAGGAGCCGGAAGGCAGTCTTTCAATTTTCATGGCGTCATCCTCCTTGAAAAGCGTAAAAAAATAACAGCTGGTCTATTGCCAGCTGTCACCGAAGATGATACAATGTTATTGATCTAATTTAACTTGTTATCATCTTCGGATGTATCTGAAAGCCGTTCCTGTTTGCAACAGGGGCGGTTTTGTTTGGTATAAACTCAGTGCATATGTTGACATCTAATATACGTAGTAAGTTAACTCATTTTTACAACAATTTAACAACTGTTCCATAAGCAAATATTTCGATGACTTGTTTCTTGCTCATTATTCCATCACCAACAGCCACGCGGTATTCGAACTGACAATTGATTACTGCATCACCACCTAATGCCGTGCATTTTTTTGAAAGCTGATTTTTTACCCCCTCAAATGCTTTGTTTGGGTCAGTGCCAGATAAGAACCCTTCCTTGTGTGAATCCATTGCAAAGATAGTGTCTATTATGGAATAGTTTTGTCTTATGTCTCCTGTTGCGATAATCAAATAAATCCCTCCATTAATTAGTTTTATTAAATTATATTAAAAAGTAATTTTTATTGATCAATTTTATCCACATATATAGCCGGAAGAGTAATTTTCCCTCCGAGCGTGGAGGTATAGCTAAATAATCCCAGAGAAGTACCATAAACGGTTATAATATCATCATCTAGAATGCGTGAGCTAATGATAGCGGGGGAGTAGCCGCAGTATAATACGGTATCATAGTTGCTATCTACGGCTAAACGAATTTGTGTCTCGTCGTCGCTTTCCATAACTTGTAAAACCTTGCCAGAAAATTTGACTTTTTGACCTTTGAAATCATCAGGCGTTCGAGCTAATTGGTCATATGTAATGCCTGTTTCATAACCCTTTGCTTTTTCAGCTTCAGCGGCGGCAGCAGCCTCAGCTTCAGCGGCAGCCTTTGCAGCAGCTTCCGCTTCTTCCTGTTCTTTTTTTGCTTTTTCAGCTTCGGCAGCTTGTTTTTCAGCCTCGGCAGTTTTAGCCTTTGCTTCAGCAACAGACAGTTTTTCGTAGGGAGCCATTTTTTCCTTGTAAGATTCATAATCATCATTGAGTTCTGACAGCTCAGATTCTATGTTTGATAAATCCTCTGACAATTGTTGCTTCTCATCTTTTAATGCTTGCATTTCGGTTTCTAATGTTTTTTTTTCAGCTTGTAAAGAATCATATTCTTCTTGAGAGATTGTGTTTCCGCATCCTGCTGACATAACCATTAAACTACATAAAAATATTGCAATGTATTTATTTTTCATAATACATTTCCCCTTTCATTTTTTTGCATAATAGCATATTATGTCAATTTATGCAAATTTTACCTAATCATATTAAACGACTAATATCGACAAATTTTGACAATATACGCCAAACTGGTTATTTATAGTAAAGGTGATTTTAATTATTATAATTTGTTTCGATGCTTTTAGTTTTATAGGATTTTAAAGGGTTATCCAGATAGTTCGTTAAGTCTTTCCAATATTTTTGGTAAGCAAGACTAAATATAATGAATGTCGAATTTTGTCTAAAATTTGTCGATTTCTGTCAAATTATATTACTGTGGTTTATAATGGTGTTCAGATAGGAGGCGCTTATACGTCAATTACCAACACAAGAACCAATAGAGTAATTGACGATGGCAAGAGAATTTCCGCATTGTTCTCAACCTTGTCTGAGGAAAACAAAAGAAAAATGATTGCCCCAATCCTGAATGGAACCGGGGCAATCGCTTAGGAGTGTTGCTTTTGCTGATAGAGGGCGGTTAGGGAGTCCTGAAGCACCTGGGAAAAGTTTATATGATTATTTTCGGCAAACGTGTTGAGCCATGCGGGAATGGTAAGATTTTTTCTTACAGACTTTTCACCATGCTTTTCAGCATAGGCATCCATGTCCAGAAGCAACATGCTTACAAAACCACCAGCGTCAGGAATAACGCTTTCAATGGGGCTTGCTTCGGGTACGGGTTTTCCATCTTCCAACTCATCAAGAACCCAGCCGGATGCGGCGTCAGTACCCATAAGGATAGCTTCGACCAATGTGTCGCCGCCACTTACGCATCCGGGGAGATCGGGAACTACCACAGCGTAAGCCCCTTTTCTTTCTTCATCAGGATAAAAACAAGCTGGATAAGTGAGTTTCATAAAGCGCCTCCTTTACTGTAGGCAGTACCGGGCTTTAGAGCCCGGCCTGCTTGAAGATTTGTTTAACAATTTGTGGGGCAATGTCTCCGGGGTGGTTGGGGATTGTGACCTTGCCTGGCTTTAATTGCTCAAAATATCCCAAAACATTATATTATCTGGGGAGAAAAGCTCAAATTATTATGCCTGGATTTTTGAAATCAGAGCTTCCTGCAATACTTGTGAAAAATTCAAATCCATTGCCATTGCCGCTTCATTTAACCATTCAGGAATGCTTAACGTTTTCTTTACGGCTCGGGAATTTGTTCGTTTTTTGTAAGCAAGTAAATCAAATTCAATCACTACGAGGAAAGAATCCGGTTCAGGGGTGATTGTGGTGGGATCAGACATGGAAGGGAATTGCTGTTTTTCCTTTTCACGGGACGTCAGGGCAAGACCAAGCGCATCTATAGCCATTTCATATGCCTGCGTCAAATCATCGCCCTGTGTAAGACATTCTGGAAGATCAGGAAACGAAACCCAGAAGCCGCCTTCTTCTGCCTTGTGAAATAATGCAGGGTAAAATAGTTTTTTCATGGACAATGCCTCCATTCTGGTAAGCGGAACTATTTCAGCCCCGCTTGTTTTAATATAGCTTGCTCAAGCCCTTTTTTAAGGCTTGCGCTATGATAAGGAACTTCGGTTTGGCGTCCGGTTGCGTCATTTCTCATTTTTACATGGGAACCATTTTGGCTGACGACCTTGAAACCATTTTTTTTAAGATGTTTGATCATCTCTTTTGGTGTCATTGGCATTTTGATGTATCTCCTTTCCTTATCATGTTCATATTATAACACGTAATATTACGTGTGTCAATAAAAATACGTAATATTACGTAAGAAAATAAAGGGGGGAGTGAATTATAGTGTGGATGCATAAATACATAGAGCGTCATGCGAAAGACAATAAAATATCATGAATAATTTGAAAAAAGTACCATTGATAAAACGTTTTATAAAAAGAAATTTTGTATTATGCTTTTTATATTTTTATTCTAAGGGGGATTAAAATTGAAAGAAGACTTAAAAGAGAAGAAATACTACAAAGAGGAAATGATCAAGCTGGTGGAGAAGATTGAGAATCTGGAGTTTTTAGAATTTTTGTATCAAATGTTGCAGTCATTCAAAGAGAAATGGGGCATTTAATGCCCCTCTTTTTCGTACCAATAGGTTGTATTGTCGTATATAGCCTGTCTATGCTCATTGTTCAAACACATCAATTTCTTAATATGTTGTAACAAATCACTATCGGAAAGTATGTCGGGTATCAAATCTGAATTTTCCTTATTCAAATTCTTATCCCAACCCATTAGATACGATTCAGAAACATTCAAAATTTTTGAAATTTCCTCTATTTTATTTGACGGAACATTTGTGATGATGTTCTTTTCGTACTTATACAAAGTTTGCTTTGATATTTTTGCCTTTTCTGCTAACTCTGTTTGAGATATTCCAAGCATTTGTCGTTTCTTACGTATCCTATCGCCAACCGTCATATCGGCATTTCCCCTTTCTTATTGGTAACTTCATTATATCACAAAAAAGTTACAAGTCAAGAAAAGAATGACTTGACAAGTTACAAAATAATGGTATAATATTGGTAACTTAAAAAGTTACAAAAAAGGGACGAAAGGAGAGGTATATATGGTGAACACCGCAGAACTTCGTGGAATTATAGCAAAAAACGGAAAGACACAGTCTGACGTTGCTAAAATGCTGAATATCACTCCAAAAACTTTCTATATTCGTATGCAGAAAGGCGTATTTGGGAGTGATGAGATACAAATAATGATTGATGAATTACATATTGACAATCCAATGGAAATTTTTTTTGCAAAACATGTAACTTAATAAGTTACACAAAAGAATTGCAGGAGGTGTGGGAGGGTGAAAGAAGTGGCTCTAACAATTATGGAGAATGATCTTGCTTGTCACTTGGAACAGGATCAAAGCTGCTTTCATCATGAAAGAGGTGCGGGATGAGATGATCAATAATCCTGTTAAAAACTTAAGTTGGCTTATGCGGCGGGATATGAGGCTGGAAAAATTAGTCAAGTTTCTTTAAGCGGTTCTGACCAGCCCCGCAATCCCCCAATGCAGACGCTTCAATTACAGAGGCAGGAGCGTGGGAGGTAAAAAAAGAAGAAAGAATTGCAGGAGGTGAGGGAAGTGGATAGTGTAGATAAAACGATAACAATAATTTGCGATTGGGTTCAGAAAGAATTGAAATCCGATGACTTAACAGCGGACAATAAAAGAGATGTTGCCGAAATGACAAAGGCTCTGGCAGAGTTGGTGTCTGCCAGAGCATCCGTTTCTGGTAACGTCCTAGTTGAAGCTGACGAAATAGCCATGCAGATTGCAGATAAATTAGAGAAAAGTCTTAATTGCCTGAATTTGTAGAGCGTTGTTTTTCGTATTCCTTTAATACGGCAACGGAAGCATCGACAGAAGCATTCGTTATTACTTCCGCAAGCTTGGACATGCCGTCATCAGGTAGGTTTTCACATAGTTTCTGTTTAACCGTTGATGATATAGCGTCATAATCTATCATTTTAAAAATCTCCTTTCTTTTATACTCGGCTCTGGCGGGAGCCTATAAGTACAGTATAAGAAAAAGGGCGGGGAATAACAACCAATGTCATTTAGTTAGATGCGTGAGCCGTTAAGTTAAGGAAAATCTGTCATGGCAGAATTTTGCATTTTTCAAATTCGGAAATATCCATTTACAGAAAAATTTCTTAAATTCACTGTTTGGCGTGGTGCCAGTAGGGAGATTATTTCGTGAAAAGGGGGGATTTTGCCTTGAAAAGCGGATATTTTGAAAAAATGCAGGTACGGTGATGTACCTGCATCATTTTTCAGAATTATGCGGAGCGGGCTGGAGTGACTTTTCTAACTCATCTAAAGAGTTGATAAAAGCTAAAACAGCTTTTACTTGCTCGTCATTCATTTTTTCCAGTTGGGCAAGCGCCTTTTGATGAATTTCAGACAACGATTTATCTTTGCTGACTTGCTTTAACTTAGGTTCAGTTCCATTAAGAACCCATTCAGCATTATATCCATATTTTTCTTCGATCAAAACTGCAAGAGATTGAGATAACCGAATATCTGGATCTTTAAGGAGTTTGGATATGTAACTCTCGGTTACACCAATAACAGAAGCAAACTCTTTCTGTTTTAGTTTATTTTCTTTCAGTATTTGTCTTATCCTATCACATTGGTTCATAGTGTACCTCCTATGAATTATACAATAACAAAAAAACTTGAACAAGTCAAGAAAATTATATTGACAACATGAATAAGTTGATTTATACTTGAATCATTCAATAGAAGAGAGGAGGAAATGCCATGATGACACTCGACAAAGAAACGGCAATCAGAAAGATTGCAGAGATGCCTATCGAGAGAGTATCAAAAGTGTTGATTTTTATGGCTGGCATGGAAGCGGAACATATTATTGATCAAAAGAGTGGAACGGAAAAGCAGCACAGTCTGTCAAGCCATAGGAGCGCAACATGAACGAAAATCAGATTTTTGAGCAGTTGAAGCGTGAAGCCCTATATGCACAGCGTTCCTTCTCCACAGAGTTGCTATATCAGACTTATGGAAAGGCACAGATGGCAAGGCAGCTTGAAGCTCTAACGCAATCAGAGTTCATGGAGATTAACCACATGACGGGATACTTCATGAACACAGACAGAGAGTATATAAGGAATTGCAACAGAAATTTTAGAGAGGGAAAAGCCTTAACTTGACAGAGGGAAGGCTTAAGTAAATGACATTGGGCTATTGGCAGCGTGTTTTTTCCAGGCTCTTATTACATAGATCATCCTGAAATATTGAATGAATTGGAAAGGATTCACCCCAAAAGAATGATGGGAGGATTCAAAGCAAGCCTGGATAAGGTTATAGCTCATTCCAAAGAAAAACCTGATTAAAAACGGGGCAGTCGTCTGGATTTGCGCTGCGACCACATTCGGAATGGTGCTGGCACATGTTTTTTTCAGGTGTTGCGTATGGAATGGCGCTCAAAGAATTGTATTGGATGAAAGATGCCTTTACGGTTATTTCCTCATTAAAATAAGGGCAGAAGCCGCTAATGGTAGTAGTTTTTATCATGAGTGTACCCTCCTATTTGTTAATTTCAAAGTTATTCGTTCTGCTGAGCAGATAGCCAACGGAACAACTGAGGAAGTCGGCGATGCGGTTATGGTTTTATGAAGTATGCCAGCGTTTCAAAACAATTACAATAATAGCGATGTCAAGGACGGCGGTGGTTAAATTTAAAATAAGGTGGAATGTTTTCATTGAGTGTCATCTCCTATCGGTTAATTTTCGGGTTATCCGTCCTGCCTAGGAGGTAGTCGACGGAACAGTCGAGGTAGTCGGCGATGCGGGCGAGGTTGTCTGATACTGGCATTCGTCCTTTAGCCATATTTACGAGAAAATTTTTCCCTAATTCTAAGTCATCAAGCATTTGCTTAAGAGTGATGTTATTATGTGCAGCCACCATTTTTATCGTTGTTGCAACATCATATGAATTATACATAAAAATATAACCTCCCTTTTGTGAGAAATAACGAAATCACTAAAAAGAGGGAAAATATATTTACAATCCCTCAAATGAGTGATAATATATAACCATAGTAATTCACAAGTACATAGTACCACGGATTGCTAAATAAAGTAAAGGAGGTTGAGCCAATGAGCAAGAAAAAGAAGCACAAAAAAAGTGATAAGAACCACACGCTGGAAACGATAGTCCTTATCACCGCACTGCTTAATCTGATCGACAAGTTAGTGGATATTATTCAAAACTTGTTAGATTAAGCATCTGGGGAGGGAAACCTCCCCAAGAAAAGAATAGCTTTTAATCTTCTCATTGTCAATATAAATATCAAAAAGAAAGGAAGGATAAAGTGGAAGAAAGAAAAAGATCACGTTTTGATGCATTTTTAGATAGGCACCCGAATTTTCCATTAGCAATATCAGTGGCTGCTTTGATTGCTTCAAGCCGCAAGGAAATTTATTGGTTCATAGATTGGATATTAGGTCAATTATAGTGTTAAATAACCAGCTGATTTCTTTGTCAAAGGATTTTATTAAAGCTATGAAAGCGATAATGACCTGGAATTTACCCTTAAAACGGTTTTCTTTCCTGTAAAGGAAATATCGGAATGCCTTGTCTGTTGCCTGGATGAATTTTGGTGAACTGGCATCTGGAACAACCTTTCCGGTAGACGTAACGTTCTGTTCTTGCACTATGCAGATGAGACCGTGTTGAAGAAACATGCGTTTTTGTGCAGCATTGCAGAAGTCATCTGGAACATCCTTTTTTCTTAGGATGCGGTGCAGAATCCATTTTTCTTTGAGGGAGAGCATGATTTTATCATAATTGTCAAAGTCGTTGGTAATGTGCATTACTTATTCACCTCCGGGTTGTCCGTCCTGCCTAAGAGGTAGTCGACGGAGCAGCCGAGGTAGTCGGCGATAGATTCTAATTTATCTGCGGATGGAGCCTGTGCCTTTTTTTCTAGGTCATACATAAAGTTTCGATTGATTTTACAGTTTTCTAATAGGCTTTTAATTGTAATTTTTTTAGATTTACATAATGTTTTGATGGTATTTGCTAATTGTACATTATTCATAAAATGGAGCCTCCGTTTTTGTGCATAACATTAAAATACAGGAATTACTGTAAAAATAGTTGAAATACAGCAAAAACTGTATTATAATATAACCATAGTAATTCACAAGTACATAGTACCACGGATTGCTAAATAAAGTAAAGGAGGTTGAGCCAATGAGCAAGAAAAAGAAGCACAAAAAAAGTGATAAGAACCACACGCTGGAAACGATAGTCCTTATCACCGCACTGCTTAATCTGATCGACAAGTTAGTGGATATTATTCAAAACTTGTTAGATTAAGCATCTGGGGAGGGAAACCTCCCCAAGAAAAGAATAGCTTTTAATCTTCTCATTGTCAATATAAATATCAAAAAGAAAGGATTGAAGAAAATGTTGGAAGTATCAAGAATCATCCTGGATATGGGGATCATCATCCTGGATGCCATGATCATTTACATGATCTATAAGCGTTGGAAGAAAGGAGGTGAATAAATTTGTCAATTGGAGCAAATTTGAAGCGTCTGCGGACGGATAAAGGAATGAGCCAGGTGGAATTGGCAGGGGCGGTAAATGTAACGCAGTCAATGATAGCTCAGATTGAGCGGGGGACAAAGGCTCTGACAATGGAACTTGGCAGGGAAATTTCAGAATCGCTTGGCGTGTCCGTAAACGAGCTTTTAGAAGAAATGTAAAAATTAGAGAGATTTAAGATGCTGGTACAGGAGAGAGGTGAGGGAGGTTAGAGTGGAAGGAGATATATCTCACAGTCAAGCCGATCAGCCCCGCAAGCCCCCAATGCAGGCAACATGAATGATAGGAGGAAAAACTTGGAAGTTAATGAGAAATGGAAGCAGGCTCTGAATGAAGAGGCAAGATACAGAGAAGAAATGTCAAATGAGATTATTGCTTTTCTGCAGGAAAAAGAAAAAGGCATTACCTTTGAAAAAGCTGAAAAAATCCTCTCGGACACCATTGCAGTGTTAAGCAGGATGTCCAAGAGGAGGGAGATTTAGAAGAGTGAGCTTATGTCAATATCTTTATCTTCTTCTGGAAGATGGAGCAATGCAAAATGATAAAACGTAAGGAAATCCTGAATCTCTTCGCTGGTTGAATCTGAGCTATATGTATTGCAGGATTGCATTTTGATCAGTTTTTCATGGGCGTAGGCAACTGCTAAGTCATGAAACTGTTTATCGTTCATAAGCATTCTCCGTTCTATTTTACTCGGCTGTTGCAGCAGCCTGTAAGTACAGTATCAGGAAGAGGATGGGGAATGGCAACGACATTTTTAGAGAGAGCAAAGCCTTAGCTAAATGGAATGCTGGATTAAATAAATGACATTGGGTGAGAAGAGTGGCTCTAACAACTAAGAACCTTTCATCTATATGAAAGACGTAACGAAGACACGGGGAGGTGAAGAGAATGCCCAGGGTGGCGTTGAGCATGGAACAGAAAAGAATCTACAAGGTAAGAGACTTGGCAGGCTGGATAAATGGCAGGATGCATGTCCTTGGCCTCAAGCAGGAAGAGGTTGCAAGGGAGCTAGGGATCAAGCAGGCAGCTCTTTCCATGAGGCTAAATCCTGAAACTTATAAGAAGAACAAGAGGGCTGACCCGTTTAAATACGGGGACTTGCTAATATTGTTCAAGATTTTGAAAGCCACGGAAGAAGAAAAAGAGTGGCTGCTGACGTTGTGAAAGGAGAATCATGAACTTAGACGCCATTACGATCCAGGACTGTCTGGACATGTATGAGAAAAAGGGACGTGCCGCCGTAATCGAGGACGGCAAGATATTGGGGTTCCTGGAAGAATGAGAAAGAAAATGTATGAAGTAACGCTGACGGTTATGATGCATTCGTGGGGGCACGGATCCCCTGGGTTATGCATGCCGGAAGAAGAGGCAGCATGGAGGGAATGAAAAATACTGGATGCATCGTGAACACGTACGATTAAAAAGCCCAGGCGCCGGCAGGCAGCCTGGACTTACGATGATACATAATCTCATTATAATGGAATCTAAATCAAAAATCAATCTTTTAGGAGGGAGAGGCATCATGTCAATGAAAATAAACAAGTTGGAGATAGAGAACGTCAAGCGTGTCAAGGCGGTAAAGATCGAGCCGACAATAAACGGCCTTACCATCATCGGGGGCAATAACAATCAAGGGAAAACCTCCGTGCTGGACGCCATCGCATGGGCCCTGGGAGGGGACAGATACCGCCCTTCCAAGGCAAGGAACGATGACTCGGCGATCCCGCCGTCGCTTCACATCGTGATGAACAACGGCCTGGTCGTGGAGCGTAAAGGGAAGAACAGCGATCTGAAAGTCACGGATCCCGAGGGGAAGAAAGGAGGGCAGCAACTTTTAAATGAATTCGTGGAGCAGCTTGCCATTGACCTTCCTAAATTTATGGAATCCAGCAGCAAGGAAAAAGCGAACACCCTCCTGCAGATCATTGGAATAGGGCCGCAGCTGGCGGAACTGGAGCAGAAGGAGAAGGAATTATATAACAGGCGGACGGCTATCGGTCAGATTGCGGACCGGAAGGAGAAGTTTGCCAAGGAACAGCCATATTTCCCCGAGGCGCCGAAGGACCTTGTTTCTGTCTCGGAATTGATCCGTCAGCAGCAGGAGATATTAGCTAAGAATGGGGAGAACCAGCAAAAACGGCAGAAGCTTCACCAGTTGGAACAGGAATACCAGAGGGTCAACGAACAGATGGAGGCTCTCCTGAAAAAGCAGTCAGCGCTGCAGGAGAACATCCGCATTGCAAGGATGTCGGCCCAGGACCTGATTGACGGCTCTACGGCTGAGCTTGAGAAAAATATCGCCAATATCGAGGAGGTCAACCGCAAAGTGCGGGCGAACCTGGACAAGGACAAGGCGGAAGAAGATGCCGGCGCCTACCGGGACGAATACTGTCAGTTAACGGAACAGATCAACCAGGTCAGGGATGCAAGGGCACGGCTCCTTGATCATGCAAGTCTGCCGCTTCCGGGACTGGCAGTGGATGATGGGGAGCTGATATATAAGGAGCAGAGGTGGGACAACATGTCCAGTTCCGATCAATTGAAAGTCTCCACCGCAATCGTCCGCATGCTGAACCCTGAATGCGGCTTCGTCCTCCTGGACAAGCTGGAACAGATGGATCTGGACACCTTGAATGAATTCGGCGATTGGCTGGAGCGGGAAGGCCTGCAAGCGATCGCCACCAGGGTGTCTACAGGCGGGGAATGCAGCATTATCATTGAGAATGGGTATGTGGAGGGTCAGGAGCATCCTGCCATGGAAGACGGGAAGAAAGAATGGAAGGCGGGTGAATTTTGACAATGAGAAAAAATCTAAAAGAAGCCCGTCAGAAAGCGGGCATGACGCAGCAGAAGATGGCAGATAAACTGGAAATCAGTTTGCGATATTATCAGCACAATGAAAGGGCAGCGTACAGGGGACTTCGGCATTTGGGATGTATTGGAAGACATCGCTGGTGTTCGTCAAATAATTCTGCGCCAGGATGAATCCAGTCATCACGACGAAGAAGATAATCAGTAGAAACTATTAATATATTGGCAATCTTAGCTAAGGTTTGCAATGAAGGTTCACGTTTGCCGCTTTCATAAAACTGATATGCCCGTATGCACCGGATAATTGCAGGTTCGTATCTATGAAAGTCCAGGCAGACGATAAAAGAAGGAAGGACTGACCAATGGAGATTATCAGAGGGAAAATTCCCTGCGCAAAAAAAGTGGTTTGCTATGGACCGGAAGGGATCGGGAAGTCAACTTTCGCCTCCCGCTTTCCGGAACCGCTGTTCATTGACACGGAAGGAAGCACCAAGGAGATGGATGTTGCCAGGACGCCGGAACCGTCTTCCTGGACAATGCTCTTGGAACAAGTCGCATATGTGAAAGCGCATCCGCAGATATGCAGGACGCTGGTCATCGACACGGTTGACTGGGCGGAGCAGATGTGTGTAGGACACATTTGTGCAAAATACCAGAAAGATGGACTGGAAAGCTTTGGGTATGGTTCTGGATATATCTATGAAAGAGAAGAATTCGGGCGCTTCTTGAACCGTCTCGAGGAACTGGTCAAGACAGGTGTCAACATCATGCTGACAGCCCATGCGCAAATGCGAAAATTTGAACAGCCAGACGAGATGGGCGCCTATGACAGGTGGGAGCTGAAGCTTGGGAAGAAGACCTCCTCTCAGATATCGCCCCTGATCAAGGAATGGGCGGACATGGTCTTATTTGCCAATTATAAGACTTTTTCCGTAGCCGTGGATGACAAGGGAAAGAAGCGCAAGGCCCAGGGCGGGCGCCGTGTGATGTATACGGTGCACCATCCATGCTGGGATGCAAAGAATAGGTATGGGCTGCCGGAAGAGATGGAATTTGACTATTCCGGGATTTCCCATATTTTTCAAGCTCAGAATTGCCCGGATGGCGTCGGCGCCACGCAAAAAATAGCAGGGCAGAATCCCGTTCCAGAAGCGCAGGGGACCGGAAAAGACATGACGGGAGCACAGATGGAACTCCCGATAAAGGAGCCAGATGAGTCGGCGGAGCCATCCGTGAGAGAGCCTGACCCCGTCCTGACGACTCAGCCGCAGGTGAGCATAAAGATTCCCAAGGAGCTTCGGGATCTGATGGTCGCAAACGATGTCGGTGAGTGGGACATCCAGGAGGTGGTGGCTGCGAAAGGGTATTATCCGAGCCTGACCCCGATCGAGAATTACGACCCTGGCTTTGTCAAGGGGGTGCTGGTCGGGGCATGGCCGAAAGTGCTCGCCATGATTGAGGAAATGAAAGAAAAGATGGAGGTTCCATTCGATTAAGGGAAAGGAGAAAAAGTATGGAAGATAGGGAATTGCAATGGGAAGACACCATAGAAAAAGACGCGCCGGAGTTCGTGCTGCTCCCGGAGGGGGATTATAACTTCACGGTAGAGAGCTTTGAGAGGGCAAGGCACGCAGGGAGCGAGAAACTCCCCCCGTGCAACAAGGCCGTTTTGAGGCTCAGGGTCGAGGCGCCGGAAGGAACGGCGTACATCAACCACAACCTGTTCCTGCACACCAAGACGGAGGGGATCCTGTCCGCGTTCTTCGCCTGCATCGGGCAGAAAAAGAAGGGCGAGTCGTTGAGGATGAACTGGAAGACGGTCCCCGGCTCCATCGGGAAGGCGAAAGTGGGGATCCACAAGTATGTCAACGATTCCGGGGAAGAGAGGAGATACAACGACGTGAAGCGGTTCTATCCCAGGGAAGAAGGGCCGGCTTACAAGGAAGGCGAGTTCTGACAATGCGCCTGAACATGACGGAGAATGATTTTGCGACATCAGAGAGGAGGAATGTTTCTTGATACAACTTCGAGATTACCAGGAAGAAGCAAGGGAGAGCATCTTTGCAGAATGGGGAAAAGGCATCCGGCGCACCCTGCTTGTGCTGCCGACGGGATGCGGGAAGACGATCGTCTTTGCAAAAGTGACGGAGGACTGCGTGCGGCAGGGGGACCGCGTCCTGATCCTGGCACACCGCGGGGAGCTGCTGGAGCAGGCTGCGGACAAGATCGCCAAGTCAACGGGGCTGGGATGTGCGACGGAGAAAGCAGGTGCGACTTGCATCGGGAGCTGGTTCAGGGTCACGGCAGGGTCGGTACAGTCCATGACGAGGGATGCCAGGCTTGGAAAATTTGAAAGTGATTATTTTGACACGATCATCATTGATGAGGCGCATCATTGCATTTCAGACAGTTATCAGAAAGTACTGGGGCACTTTCCGGAGGCCAGGGTGCTGGGCGTGACGGCAACGCCGGACCGCGGGGACATGAAGAACCTTGGGAGCTATTTCGAAAGCCTTGCTTATGAATACACGCTCCCGAAGGCGATTCGTTCCGGGCACCTGTCAAGGATCAAGGCGCTGACCCTCCCGCTGCGTCTCGACCTGTCCGGGGTGGGCGTCCAGTCCGGGGACTTTAAAGCGAGCGACTTGGGGACGGCCCTGGATCCGTATCTGCACCAGATCGCTGAGGAGATGATCGAGCATTGCATGAGCAGGAAGACAGTCGTATTCCTCCCGTTGGTAAGGACTTCCAAAAAATTCCGGGACATCCTCAATGAGAAAGGATTCCGGGCGGCAGAAGTTGAGCTGGTCAAGCTTTTTTGTAACACTTACAAGGAAAAGTTTTGACAAGATCATGCCTGCATTCTCTTTTCAAATGGTGTCATATATCCATTGGATGAATGCGG
>CAJTJY010000025.1 GCA_910576975.1 uncultured Lachnospiraceae bacterium | reverse complement strand
TTGACCTTGGCGGGATCGTCTGTGTGAACTTTTGAAGGCATGGGAGATAGTTAGAGATATGATCCTCGATAGCTCAATGGTAGAGCACGCGGCTGTTAACCGTGGGGTTGTTGGTTCGAGCCCAACTCGGGGAGCTTGGGAAAGTCCTGTAAACGTTAGGGTTTACAGGATTTTGTTATACCTAAGGTGGGAGAGAAGGATTCTAGAAATCAATGTGCTGTTAACCGAGAAATGTAATCCTCAATTCAATGAAATAGTTACACTTGTCAGAATTAGATTGTTTTTTACAGTTAAAATGGCAGATTTCCATTCTAGCCTATATAAAGCAGAAATGGCAACATGAAAGATTTATAAAAGAAAAATATATACGGGATGTACGAAAGCGGAGGTAAAGCTGTGGCTTTCCATGTATGGAAACCTTGTATTGGATTTATACAGGGTTTCTTTTTTATATTAATCAAATGAAAATAGGATGAGAATAGACTATAATATAGAAATAATCAAATAAGTGAAAGCAGGAAAGAAAAATGTCAGAGCATCAAGGCGTTGAATGGAAGGAAATTTGGAAAGATGAATATTTGAAATGGATATGCGGATATGCCAATGCATAGGGCGGGACGCTTATTATTGGGATAGATGATAATGGGGAAGTAAAAGGGATTCGAAATGCCAAAAAGCTATTAGAAGATATTCCTAATAAAATTGTTTCTACGATGAATATTATTGCTGATATAAATCTTATAGAAGAAAATGGATTAGAATATATAGAAATTATAGTTGATAGTTATCCGTTTCCAGTTAATTATAGAGGAAAATATTATTATCGCAGCGGTAGTACCATGCAGGAGATAAAGGGAATAGAATTATTAAAATTCCTTTACAAAGGCAAGGGAAAACATGGGATAGTGTGCCAATACCAGGAGAAACAGCAGATGCCCTAAGTATGGAAGCGTTGCAGAAATTCAGAAAAAAATCTGTTTATAAAAAGCGGTTAAGTAAAATTGCAGCAGAGGTCAATGACAAATTATTGTTAGAGAATTTAAAATTATTTGAAGGAGAAAATTTGATACAGGCAGAAATTTTAATGTTTCATCCTGAACCAGAAAAATGGGTAACAGGTGCATATATAAAAATTGGATATTTTGGAGATTCTGATTTAAGATTTCAAGATGAGGTTCATGGGTCATTAATTTTACAAGCAGATAAAACGGTCGAGTTGCTATATGCAAAGTATATGAAAGCTTTGATTGATTACGAGGGTTTGCAGAGGACAGAAACATATATGTTTCCAATAGAGGGATTTCGTGAGATCCTATTGAATGCCATTAATCACAAAGATTATAGTACCGGAATTCCCATTCAGATTAGTATTTATGAAGATAAAATATATGTTTGGAATGATGGAAAATGACCAGAAAATTTGCCTGTGGATGAAATATATAAGAAGCATTCTTCCATACCATGCAATCCTAAACTGGCAGATGTTTTCTACAAGGCTGGGGAGATTGAATCCTGGGGAAGAGGCTTTGATAAGGTTATGGAGGTATGTAAAAAGGAAAATGCTCCCTATCCTGAAATGGATGCTAACTCCAGGGGCGTTATGGTATTGTGTAAACCTTGTGAGCAATATAATAAATTATTTATTGAAAAATATGGAAAAGACACTCTGTCTAATATGCAATTAGAAAAGTTGTCACAAGAAGAACAAGTTCGCCTGGCTGCGATATTGAAATATCTGGATGATAATTCTATAATCACCAACGCAATAGGCCGTGATTTATTAGGAAAATTAGTGGCGACGACGAAACGTTATATCAAAACATTATGTGAAGTGGGAATTTTGGAGCAAAAGGGTGCTGGCAGGAGTTCATATTATGAACAAAAATGAGCCGATTAATGAGCCGATTGGTGAACGAAAATAAACCATAGTAATAGTAAATTTGTAGTGCATTTTGAAGAAGAGTGAGGAATGAAATATGGATATAAAGCCAAGTACAATGACGATAACTCAATTATTATCATCACGATGCCAATTTTCAATTCCAAGATTTCAGAGGGAATACTCATGGGAAAGAAGAAATTATCAAGAATTTTTTATGATATGCTTGACTGCTTAAAGATAGATGCAAATGGCAAAATCTTTGATATGCCGTATTTTTTGGGGACTATGCTTTTTATCGGAAACTTAGAGATGGCTGGTCAGACTTTAGATGTTGTGGATGGTCAACAGAGGTTAACAATTATAACAATATTGTTTTCCGCTATTTCAGATCATTTTCGTGAAATAGGGAATGATAAGTTGAGCAAACGTATTTTTCAATATATTATGACGGAAGATGACAATGGTGACTTAGTTAGAATTTTACAAAGTAAGACGCATTATCCTTTTTTCTCATACTATATTCAAGATATAAAAAAGGAGATAAAAGAGGAAGCAAATTCAGAAGAAGAAATTTGTATACAAGAAACTTTTGATTATTTATATCAAAGAACATCTGAAAATAGTTTAAGGAGTAGTCTATGTAAATTACATGGAAAAAGCTATGTAGATAATATTACTTATGAAGATATTTTAAAAGCACTTAGAGATCAGGTACTTAAAAAAGCAAGGTTCCATGCCCAATGCGATTGTCAAACGAAAACAAATATTTATCAATACATATCTACGGGATGCACAAAAATTGTGTTATTAAATGAGTATGGTCGATTATCGGATATTGTCAGGACATCAAAGGATGAAGAAAACTGTAAGAAACTTTGTATGGAATACAATATTGTTTAAGCGGTAAAAAGTGATGGGCAGAGCATATGAAAGTGTTTTGTCTTATTTATATTTTATTTACTCATGTTCTGTTTCACCTTTTCTTTCATCTTACATAAAAATATAGGTCAAATCAATACGCTATTTCTCGTTTGGTTTTCCTGTATGAAATTCCTAGTGTACTGACACATTTATATTCAGGCAAACCTCCTTGCCCGATTGCCCATCAGACTGCGTTGTCATCAGTCAACGATGCCACCGCATCGCCTCCTTCTTCCGTCTTGCTGATGAACAATCGTTCTGCAGAGTTTCGCCATATATAAATGTGTCAGCACACTAGCTATACGGATATTATTGCAATCGCATCAGCGGTTTCAAGAACGACCAAGGAGAGTTAGAATACGAAATCGACGTTTATGATGTCTAAAACAATTTTGGAATTGGACAAAAGGCTGATAATTATAGCGATTTATCATTCCTTAAGAAAGATAATTTTGATAAATTTATCGATCGCATGGAAATCTGACAAACGAAAAATATCACGGAATCAGTGCAGGTTCATTTGGCGCTGGAGTCTTTTTTTCAGGCTGCAAAGAAATTTTTGATTTCCGATTACGGTAATCATAGGGCCAAAAGACATCACTTCTATGAGCAGCTCTGTTTCCATGCTTTGATTATAATAGATCAGACATTCGTAAGCATCTTGATCTATTTTGGCGGTATTCTTCTCATAATTGGCAAAATGGAGCATGGCGCGCTCTAAGGCATTGCGCTTATTGATGATATGCAGCTTTAGCGGTTCACTATAGTAGGAAGCCCGGATGGCGTGATTTAGATCAATGTCGGAATCCAGGGTTCGCTCAGTGAGCCTCACATTCTGCATACGGGCAAGGTTTAATATGGCAAGCTTAGCTTTGCCGCACTGCGGCTTTCGAAAGGCAAGGAGACGGAATTTGTCATTCTTGACAGAATATTCAAGCCGGGCGGGGAGATAGTAGTGGCGTACCCGGTTTCCTCGTGAAGAGTTGTAGTCAATTTCTACATAGCGGCGTTTTTTTTGCGCCTGCAGCAAGGTCTGGAAATGGATGCGATAAGATTGTTCCTGATAGGGATCGCCGTCTGTGAATTGGTCAATATAGCGGAATTGCTCCTGCTTCCAGAGAGAAGGCACATCTTTCAGCAGCTTGTTTAAGGCGTTGCATTGTTGGGGTGCCAGAAATAATTCGATGCGGGGATCGGATATCAATGCTTTGAGATAAGATTTTTCCAAGTCGGAAACGGGGGTAAGGAAGTTGGCGCCAATCCGGGAAAGATACAGGTCGCGCTCTTTCTGGAACAAATTCCAGGCGCCGCTTTCTAGTTTGGGGATGATGGAGAGCAAGCTTTCCCCAAATCCCTCCTTGCAAATCTGCGCAGAGATTTCCTGCAAGGTCAAAGGTTTCTGACAGCAGAGCAGATGACGAAGTACTTGATAGTAACAACTGTAAATTTCTGAAAATATCTCCATGAAGTTCAGTGCTCCTTTTCTACGGGGTTCTCGATCTGATACATATCGTACATGGTTTGCAAATCACGATAAAAGCGTTGCTCTACTGATTTTGCAGTGCATTCCAGAGACAAAATCCTACCGATAAATGTCCGAATCCAGGGCAGCATTTCATTACAGTCAAACACTTCAATCTCGTAGCGATACGTATTTTGCGCAATTTTGGTGACCGTGCCGCCTCTCCCCTCCTGAGTTAGGCGATCTACAATAAAAGATTCTTCTGGTTCCAGAACCTGCAAAGTCATGATCAGTTTATCTAGATGGCGTCTCTCTGGGTTTTCAAAGGAAACGCCCCAGAGATGACAATGGTTTTGCGCAAGCTTGCTTTGTAGTTCCTCATATTCTGGGATCATTTGCAAGGAAGAGACGTTTTTAATGGAGTCTAGCCGGAAGCATCGGAAGCGTCGGCGATTCATTAGATATCCGCAGAGAAATCGCCGTCCGCTGCGGGCGCTGATAAAGATTTGCAGCGGTATGCAGTCAGTGACGCTTGCACATTCGCTGCGAGCGCTTTTGAGTTCTAGCCGCACAGATTCTTTGTGATTCATGGCATGTAACAATTCCAGCAAAATCTCATCTTCGAGGGTATGCACAAAAAAGCTGTGCCTTACTCGGAAGAGGTTGCCCTGATAGTCCAATTGCTCGGTCAGATAGTTGCCAATGATCCCAAAGGATTCCGCCATCTGGTAGAACGCAAGAGCGTCGATTACGGCTTCATTGGAACGCAGCCAGAAGACCAGGGTATTGTCAACAAAGTAAGTTACGGTCTTTTTACAATTTTCTTTTTGCAGCAGTCCCTCTCTTACATAATAATTGCATTTTCTGCGGACAGTTTGAACGTCAAATAGCGCTTCGTATTTTGTGAGCAGTCGCTCGGTGAGTTCTTCTGCAGTCATTTTAACGCCGCTTTGTAGCAGATCCAGGATCAGAAAATGCAGTACAATGTCGTTGTCTGTAAAGCTTTTTGTCTTCCAGACTCGAAAAAGGGGATTGGCATCCATCAGATTGCTATCTATGGCAAGGGAAATATTAGCGCCTCTGGCAACGTAATCTTTCTTTACATAAGGGGCGAGCCAGCTCTCCAGACGCCGTCTTTCATTATCGTAAGTCCGGGGGCTTTTGTGCTTAAATTCGTTGCGGGTCTTAAACCCATAGACGAAAAAGTCACGGACGTATTCCCTGGTCTTGGAAAAACTTTTTACCAGTTCTTGAAAATCAGACATTTTCCTTGACCTCCTTATTTATGAAAGGGACTAATTGATTGCTCTTACGGGACAAGCTTTCTTACATGCGCCACATCGAATGCACTCTGGATCATTGGCGCTTTTCACAGGATCTACCTGCATGTGGCAGGCTTTGGCACATGCGCCGCAGCCGATACATGCGCTTTCGTCTATCCGGTAGTGGAATACGGATATCGGGTTAAAGACAGAGTATATGGCGCCCAGCGGGCAAATATATTTGCAGAAAGGGCGGTAAATGATCACGGATAGAAAAACAGTTACAAGTAACAGCATATTTTTCCAGGCATAGAGCCAGCCCAAAGCACTTCTCATCGACTTATTCAGCAAAACAAGAGGAAGCCCGCCCTCCAATGTCCCTGCCGGGCAGATTAATTTGCAGAAATAGGGCGCGCCCTGCCCCATGACGTCTACCAAGAACATTGGCAGCAGTATCACAAATACTAACAAGATCAGGTATTTTAGCTTGCGAAGCAATTTATCTCCCTTGAAAGCGCCGATTTTTTTGGGAAAGGGTATTTTATGTAATAAATCCTCAATTAGCCCGAAAGGACACAGCCAGCCGCAGACAAACCGTCCCAGCAGAGCTCCCACAAAGGTCAAAAATCCTGTTACATAGAAGGCAAATTTAAAATTCCAGTTGCCGATTACTGCCTGCATCGCCCCAATGGGACAGGCGCCCAAGGCTCCGGGGCAAGAATAACAGTTGAGCCCAGGGACGCAGAGATTTTTGAGACTGCCTTTATAGATTTTCCCCTGGGCAAATCCGATCAGATAACTATTGGTAAGCAGAGCCCAAAGCGCCTGTACTCCATGACGTTTCCATTTTCTTGCATTTTTTCTATTAGCCAATTCCAATACACTCCATACAGATATTTACTGCTTTTTCTAAGACTACATGCATCTCTCCGCGGTAAGCCCCAAAACCCATGATCGCAAGTCCGAGAACGGCCAGAATCCATCCGCTTTTGAAAGGGGCGGTTAGCCGCCTCATTGCGCGGTCTCCTGCTTCAAGGCTGCCACAATGGTCTCCCAGTCTTCCAAGCTGCGGCTTCCAGAATAGGTTTCACCAACGATGTTTCCATCTTTGTCCACAAAGAATGTTTCTGGAACTGCATTGATTCCTGAAAGCCTGCCGTTTAGATAGCTTTGATCGGGAATCAGGAAAGGATAAGCAGCGCCAGTCCGTTCCGCCAGCACTTTTGCTTTCTCAATAATTTCCTGATCTGCAGCGCCGTTGCTGTCAATGCTGTCTAATACGATGCCGACCACATTGACGCCCTGCTCTTTTTGATTTTCCCAAAGCGTTTGTAAATCGGGTATTTCATTGACGCATGGCGTACACCAGGTTGTGAATACGTTGACCATGGTCAGATCATGGTCTGCAAACATCTCCTGTGTGTAAGTCTCTCCCTCAATATCCTGCATGGAAAATTCTCCCACACTGTTATCGGAAACATTAGATTCTTCGGAAGCGTGTTGTTCCTGGGGCCCGCTGCCTTCCTTGTCCTTGGAGGCGCAGCCGTTTAACAATGCCAGGCAGCACAAGCCAGACAGGAACAAAGCATAAAATTTGTTTTTCCTCATAAATTAGTTCTCCTTTTTGTTGATGTTGCCATTATAGAATAGAAGTTTGAAAATAGAGTGAATGATTTCTTAAGATTCCTTTGATCTTGGAAAGTAAGAAAGCTCACTTCTGTATTTGTTCTTTGGATAGTATTATTTTATCATATATTCACTTGTAATCACACTGGTTCGCAACTTTTTTTAAATGATTTTATGGAAAAACTTGTATATAATTGCTTTATCAGATACAGAAAAAAGAAAGGATGAGAATGATATGTTTATAATTTATAATGATCATACAAAGTTCCCAATCAAGGCATGGCTGGAAAATGAGTGCCAGTTGGAGGAACAGTGTCTGGAACAGGCTTATCACTTATCGCAGCTTCCATTTGTTCATAAATGGGTATGTCTGATGCCAGATACCCATACAGGAAAGGGGATGCCAATCGGCGGAGTGATTGCTACAAAAGACGTGTTGATTCCCAATGCGGTGGGAGTTGACATTGGATGCGGCATGGATTTCATTGCAACTAATATTAATATCAAGGACATTCGGGATATTCAAACAGGAAACGGTTCTTTGATTCAGTCTATGATTGGCAATATTATGAGAACCATCCCTTTAAATACAGAAAGATATAAAGAGCCTCAGGAATCCAAAGTTCTTGACCAGGCAAAACAGGAGATGGAAAAGTATCAAAAAGATACAAAGCTACTGCCTTTGATTGAGGATGGCTATTTCCAAGTGGGAAGCCTTGGAGGGGGCAATCATTTTATTGAGCTGCAGGAGGACGAAAAAGGAATGCTCTGCATCATGATACATTCTGGAAGCCGCCATCTGGGAAAAGCAGTGTGTGATTATTTCCATGAGAAAGCAAGAGAGCTCAACCAGCTTTGGTACAGCGAGGTCAAAGACGAATACCGTCTGGCATTTTTGCCTGTCTCTACAGAGGAAGGACGGCAGTATATCCATTGGATGAACCTTGCGTTAGATTATGCCTTTGAAAATCGAGCCTCTATGTTGCAAAAGACATGTGCGATTGTGAAACAGCAGATTGAAAAGCATACATGCCAGGTTGTGGAATTTGGAGAAGAGATCAATTGCCATCATAATTATGCAGCATTGGAAAATCATTATGGCGCCGACGTCTGGGTACACAGAAAAGGAGCGACCAGAGTGCGTCAGGGAGAACTGGCGGTGATTCCAGGCGCCATGGGTTCTTACAGTTATGTGGTCGAGGGAAAAGGAAACAGAGAATCTTTTTGCACTTCTTCCCATGGGGCGGGACGCAATTATTCCCGTACGGGCGCTATGCAGGCGTTTTCGGTGGAGAAAGTTATGGTGGATTTGAAAGAACAGGGAATCGTACTGGGAAAACGCAAGAAAAATGACGTGCCAGAGGAATGCCGGTTTGCTTATAAAGACATTGACCAGGTAATGGCGCAGCAGTCAGATCTGGTTACGCCAGTGCGCAAACTGAAAACAGTAGGCGTGGTAAAGGGATAGAAGCAGGCTTGTTCACTTTGCTCTTGAAGAACGCAAAGACATAGATTATAATATGGTATAAATCAGACAAAGTGAGGATCAGGTATGAATAAGATACAGCAAGTTGTGTCTGCTCATATAGAGAAATCAATGGAGCGGGTCAAAATGCCTTTTATTAAGATGGCGCTTTTGGGCGTCTTGTCAGGAATGTCGATTGCCGGGGGAGCTGCGGCTAGCAACGTGGTGATGCATGGGATCAGTAACGTAGGGCTAGCCAGGCTGGCGGGAGGCGCCGTATTCCCGGTGGGTCTGATGATTATTGTTTTTCTGGGCGGAGAGTTGTTTACTGGGGATTGCCTGATGATTCTGGGCGTTTTGGATCGGAAGATAAGGAGCGCTGCCATGCTCCGGGTTCTGGCGCTAGTATATGTGGCGAATTTGGTCGGCTCTGTGCTGTTTGCGTTGCTCGTCAGCACAAGCGGGCAGTATGATTATTCCAATTCTCTGCTTGGAGCTTATACTGTGAAAGTCGCATTGACGAAGGCTGGGCTTTCTTCTGGCAGCGGCTTCGTATCAGGAATCCTCTGCAATATCTTTGTATGTGCAGCAGTTATGATGACGGGTGCGGCAAAAAGCGCTGCGGGCAAACTTTGGTCTGCGTTCTTTCCCATTATGGCGTTTGTCGTAAGCGGATATGAGCATTGCGTGGCAAATATGTATTATATTCCAGCAGGGATTTTTGCTCTGGGGAATGGGAATTACGTTCAGGCAGCCATAGAGCAGTATGGCGTTACCACGCAACAGCTTGCAGTACTGAACTGGCAGAACTTTGTGTTTCGTAACTTGCTGCCAGTAACGATTGGCAATGTCGTGGGGGGAGTGCTTTTTGTGGGGGCGTTGTTGTATTTTGCCCATAGAGAACGATAGATTTTTAAGTGATCAGCAGATCAGATATTAAGTTCGCTGGGAAGTGGATGTTATTTTAGTCGTGATTTTATTTTTGGATTAAATTGTTTTGAAGATGGGTCAAGACAGACTTGAAAAATATGTAAATATAAAATGACGGGGCACTACCGAATGGGAGTTCCCCGTCATTTTTGGAAACTCAAGTGGAAATAAAGTTGACAATGATAGAATTGTTGAGTATATTATTTAGTAATACTATGTATATTGAAAAACAAAATAATGAAAGGCTTATGCTGCTGAATGGAGGTGTCAATGAATCAAAAATATGAGCGTCAGTTGAAAAAAGGTGTGCTGGATATGCTAATATTAAAATTGCTGGAACAAGAAGCGAAATATGGCTATCAGCTTATCTTGGAATTGAGAGATAGAAGTCAGGAGTTATTTTCATTAAAGGAGGGAACGTTGTATCCGATACTTTACCGCCTGGAAGAAGACAAATTGGTGCAGAGCAGATGGAGTGAGCCTGATGGCAAGCAGGTGGCGCGCAAGTATTATCATATCACAGAGAAAGGAAAGACGGTACTGCAGGAAATTTTTAGCCTGTGGAAAAACGTTTCAGCCCAAATTGATGATATTATGGAGGGTTAGCTATGACGGCAGAAAAATATGTAAACGCAGTTGTTAAAAAGGTAAAATGTTCTAAGAGTCAGCGCGAGGAGTTCAGACAGCAGCTTTTATCTGATATTTCGGTGGCCAAAGAGCAGGGGGAGCAAATTGAAAAAATTTTAGGACGGATGGGAGACATTGACACGGTCGTCAAAGAATTTAATGAGAACTTGTCTGAGCGGGAGCGAAAAAAGTATCGTAGAGCAAGAATAGTCCAAATTTTGTGCGCTGTGTTACTGCTGCTGGCTCTTGCGACAGTATTTGCCTGGTGGTTTCTTCCTAAATATTCGAAGATTGGCTCTGGCGGCAAGTTTGAGGAACAGGGCGTGAAAGCAAGGGTTAGCGAAGTGATAGAGTTGTTGAATGAAAACAACTACGCAGCGCTGCGGGAACATAGCATTCCAGCTATGGAGCGAGTTCTTACAGAGGAAACGCTGGGATCGGCGAAAAAGCAGGTTTCGGAAGATTGGGGCGCATTCCAGTCCTTAGGCAAGCCATATATGGTCCAAGTGTCTCAGCAGGGAAAGGTATTTGCAGTCGTTCAGGTTGTTACGCTTTACGAAAATGTTACGGTTACCTTTACGATTACATTTGATCCAGAACTGAGATTGGCTGGATTGTATATGAAATAATAGCAACATGAAACGATCAAAAGAAGGAGGAAAAACAGATGTGGTTTTGGATTTTTATGCTTATGGGAACGCTGATCATTCCTGTGACGATGATGCTGTTTGGATGGCTCTTTGAGCATAAGCCGCCGCAGGATGTTAATAGCAATTACGGTTATTGTACGCCGCGTTCCATGAAAAGCAAAGAAGCCTGGCTGTTTGCTCATCAGTATTTTGGGAAGATTTGGTTTCGATGGGGGCGGATCCTCCTGTTTGTGTCTGTGCTCGTGATGCTTGCCGTTTTGGGCAGGAAAATAGGCGTTGTGGGAACTGTTGGCGGAATTTTGTGCGTTGTGCAGTGCGTTGCAATGGTTGCGCCGATCATTCCTACGGAACGGGCGCTGAAACGAAAGTCAGGAGAATAGACATTAATTCAAAATATTTGTTTTACTTCTTGAAAAAATCTGGAATAACAGGTATATTATCAGTACACTAGATTCAGTTTATCAGGAAAGAGAGAAATAATGGTAAAAATTTTATCAGACAGTACCTGTGACTTGCCACAGGAATTATTAGACCAGTATCGGGTTGAAGTTCTTCCACTGCATGTTCTCCTGGGGGAAGAGGATCACAGAGACGGAGTGGATATTACGCCAGATGAGATTTTTCAATGGTCCGATGCCAATAAAACAACGCCGAAGACTGCGGCTCCCACGATTGAGGACGCTGTGGAATGTATGCGTCCACTGCTTGCAGATGGAAGTGAAATACTGTGCTTTGCGATTTCTGAGACCATGTCTGCATCCCTGAATGTCATGCGCCTTGCGAGTCAAGAGCTGGAAGCTGAGGACAAGGTATTTCCTTTTGACTCCCAGAACTTGTCCACGGGGATTGGCCTGTTGGTGATCGAAGCTGCTTGCATGGCGCAGGAGGGGATGGAAATACAAGAAATTATCACCAGGCTGGAAGAGCTACGACCTTTGGTGCACAGCAGTTTCGTGGTAGATACCCTGACGTACCTTCATCGTGGAGGAAGATGTAGCGGCATGGCAGCGCTTGCCGGGGGAATGTTGAAGCTTCATCCGAAGATCGTAGTGACAGACGGTAAAATGGATGTTAGTAAGAAATACCGGGGCAGCTTGTCCAAAGTGGTAAAGGCGTATGTCTGTGATTTGGAAGGGGGGTTAAGAAAGGCGAAGAAGGAGCGTGTGTTTATTACGCACTCCGGTTGTACGCCAGAAATTGTGAAAGAAGTCAAAGACTATCTACGCAGCTTGTCTTTGTTTGAAGAAATTATAGAGACTAGGGCAGGAAGCGTCATTTCCAGTCACTGCGGGCCAGGGACATTGGGGGTATTGTTTCTTGAGCGGGCGTGATCCTTTTTGGAGCCTGTGTTTGATGATCAGGACGGCTTCTATTGACCCAATATCAGTCATACAGCGAGCTAGAAAAGTAAGATTGACATTTTTTCAGGAAAAATAGCACAGTATTCTAAAATCCTAGTATATTATCCTATAGGGACGGCAAGGATGCCGTTTCTATCTTGTATTGGCGACCGAATTTCAAAGAAATAGTGATGTGATAACATATTAGGAGATGCTGTATATGGAACAAATGGGAAATGTTTTAGTCAATAATTGCAGTTTTGAAGGACTGCGGCCTTTCATGGCGGATTTGCCCTATCCTCCTATTCAGGTACGGGAGAAAAACCCGTCATATGCCAATTTGCTAAGCATTGATTATTGTGGCTCCGTTTCAGAATTGTCTGCGATCACTCAGTATATCAATAATGAGAATCGTCTCTCTTGTGAGAAATGCCCCATGGCTAGGACGCTGCTTGGAATAGCCATGGCGGAAATGATGCATTTACAGAAACTGGGGGAATTAATCGTCTTACTGGGAGGCAAGATTGATTTTACTGCGAAGTTCCGTGACGGAAAGCGGAAGATGTGGACGCCGGAATATCTGGACATTCCAGAGCAAGTGAAAGGAATGCTGGTGGCAGATATTGAAGCCGAGAGGGCGGCAATCAATCAGTATGAAGTTCACATGAAGATGATCAAGGATGATTGTGTCAACGCCGTATTGGCACGAATCATTGAAGATGAGCAATATCATATCATGCTTCTCAGGTCTTTGATGAACGGCAATGAATGTATGAAATAGAAGCAATAGGATATCTGGCCTGGCAAAGCTGCAGAGCGCCGCATGATTATTATTTTCATGCGGCGCTTCCTGCTATGTTTCATTTTTATTAATCAGTTCGTCCCACATGGGGGTGCCATCCATGTATGCAAAGGCTTCCTTGTCCCGAAATGCAGCCAACAAATGCTGACGCTGCTTGGCATAAAAAGATTTTTCCACCGTTTTGAAATGCATGTGGGCATACATCGGCGAATCCGTAAAGACGCAGATTTGTTGCAGATAATCCAAAAGGTTCTTGGCAATCGAGAGGGTAAGCGCAGTATCTTTTTCCATGGCGGCTAGTTCCAGCTTGCAAGATTCAGAATGATATAATCCCATGTCAAATAAAGTGGCGAATCCACTTGCTTTGTCTATCCACATTTTTGCATCTTCTATCTGACGATCTTCCAAAGACAGCAGATACAAATGGTGCAACACAACGGAGAGCTTCTGATATTCTGAAAACAGAATTTCTTCATAAGCTTTATAAGCTTCTGCCCGGCGGTCTGTCTTGCTGTAAATCTCAGCTTGCATCTGTTTTCGCTCAATGCTTTCCGAAGGAAAATAGCAGAGAAATTGTTCTGCCTCGGCATATCTTTCTTTTCTGACATAATAGTGAAACAGAGAATCGGCGGCATGTTTTCGCACTTCTGCATCATCGGATTCTAATGCCTGCGCATACCACTGAACAATCTGCTGTTGATATTTTTCAGCTCTAGCATCTTTGCCGCCCATAAGGTTCCTGACATCTAAAAGCAATGCCAGTTGCCAGATCAGGAGATGACAATTAGGATACTTGTGAATGATATCCGCAGCATATTGAAAAGCGTCCTCGTAAGAAGCTGTCTCAAGCGTCTGGTCCATATGTTTGATAATTCCCGAGATTTCTTCGGCTGTGGGAACCTCCTGAAAGCAAAGCAGTGTTTCCAGGGTAATCCCCAGCAGTCTTGCTATGGGAGCAAGCAAAGCGATATCTGGCTGATTTACTCCTCGTTCCCATTTATTTACTGCTGGGGCAGTAACGCCCAGCAGCTTTGCCATTTCTTCCTGTGTCAGATTTCGGGCTTTGCGGTATTTATGAATGACTTTGCCAATCTGCATGAGAGTTCCTCCATTTTTGTTGATTATGCCAGCCGTTACATGCCGTATAAGCGGCGCCGTTTGACGACTGGAGAAAATAATGTTTGTGTCCAAAAATATTGTAGCAGATTAGATCGTGATGCGCAATTGAATGGTTCTTAACCATTATTCATCAAAATAGACCAATGATCATTAAAATCCTGCAAGCATCATAGCCATGAACTGATCCCTGCGAACGGCTTCCTGTGCCCCCTTTACTCCAGAGGCCATGCTTTCTATCTCCATTTTGTTTGCCTGGGCTTGCATCAGTTTTTCTTTGAACTCCTTTTCTTCCCGCGCTGCCTGGGCAGAACGTCTTTCTGCATTTGCCTGAATTTGCAGTTTCAGGGCATGTTCCATGGAATCTAATACTTGTTTTATGTCTGTTGCCATATATACGCCTCCCAATGGTTCCGTTTATTCCTGCAAGTAATAAGCCAAGTGTCGTGCTTGCACGATCATAGGCTCAATATTTGTATCGGTATCAAGTTTAAAAGAAATGATAGATGGATTGAAATATTTGAAATCTAAAATGCAACATCTCCGATTAGAGCGAAATACATATGGCTCCCACCAAGATTAAAAGAATGCCCCCAATTTGTTTTTTGATATTTTTTTGTAAATATGAACGATTCTATCGATAATTATGTATCTTTTAGCAGGGGATTGATTTAATGGTATACGCTTACCAGGAGGCATTTTCTGATATGACGTGTAAGGATGACTGGATGGAAGAGTTTTAAGAAAAAAGAGGAACGGGCGTAAGTGCGCCCATTCCCCTGCTAAGCCTTATTCTATGCGTATTTCCGATTAACCAAAATATCTCTTTAACAGGCCTTCAAATGCCTTGCCATGTCTAGCTTCATCCCTTGCCATTTCATGCACGGTATCATGGATTGCGTCAAGGTTCTGCGCTTTTGCACGTTTTGCCAGATCAAATTTGCCTGCTGTTGCTCCGTTTTCAGCCTCCACGCGCATTTCTAAGTTCTTCTTGGTGCTGTCAGTTACAACTTCGCCTAACAATTCCGCAAACTTAGCAGCGTGTTCTGCCTCTTCATAAGCGGCTTTTTCCCAATATAAGCCAATTTCAGGATATCCTTCTCTATGTGCAACTCTTGCCATCGCAAGATACATGCCAACCTCGGTACACTCGCCGTTGAAGTTCGCTCTTAAGTCTGCCATGATATCTTCAGAAACGCCCTGTGCAACTCCTACGACGTGCTCTGCAGCCCAAGTTTTTTCTCCAGACTGCTCTGTAAACTTAGAAGAGGGTGCGTTACATTGTGGGCATTTCTCTGGTGCTGCATCTCCTTCATAAACATAACCGCATACATTACATACAAATTTTTTCATTTTTTGTCATCCTTTCTTTATAAACTGAATTTAGAATTTTATATTTTATTTTGGATTGATAATAATAGTAATTATTACTGATATTAAGATAACACAACTATTATAGCGTGTCAACATTTATTTTATTTTCTTTTTCCAGGCAGTTTGGGCATTTGCCATAAAAGTAAGTGACATGCCCTTGAATCTCGCCTTCAAACTGCGTGCCTGCAAGCGTGTTGATGTGATCGATATTTTCCATTTTCAGATCTAGCACGCTGTTGCATTGTGTGCAAAGCACATGGTAATGGGGGGCAGTATTTCCGTCAAACCGGTCAGGACCGATGCCAGTCGAAAGCTTTCGTATTTGTCCATGTTGAGTTAACAGGGACAAGTTACGGTAAACGGTTCCAAGGCTGATATTGGGAAAATCTTTACGCACGTTGAGATATACGGTTTCTGCAGTTGGATGGTCAAAGCGGTTTGCCAGAAATTCTTTGATACATTCTCTCTGGCGGCTATGCTTGTTCAATGCTAGTTTCCTCCATAATTAAAATAATAGTAATCATTATTGTTTATATAATAAATATAATCCCTCTGCATCTATATGTCAAGTGCAGAGGGATTGGTAAATATTCCCATAATATAATTCATATAATCTTGTTACTGCGTGTTCCGCTGACGGTAACATAATCTTTCTAAACCGAGCGCCCTGCTTTGAATCCTGACCATGGACGTTACTCTTACAGTTAGCTCGGCTCAGGCAGCCTCACGGCACATGAAAGGTTCTGCTTAGTGCTGCTTTGTTCCCAACCTGACACGGTTCACAGAGTTCCATTGCGTAAGACCCAAACGTCGTCACCACTTATAAAAGGCAGCCCCACAGTCATAAACCCGGGGCAGAGCATCACCCCAACTATAGCGGATTGTTGGTACAGGGCACCGCTGCCGCCCCGGCTGCTCGGAGACTTAAGTATAGCGTGTTTTGAAAAAAAAGTCAACCGTTCTTATTCTGTTTTGCATTTGTTTTCTTTTTCCTGACGTTTTTGTTGGCGCAGCTTTTTAAAAAAATCGCTCAGCATTTGGGAACATTCCTCTTCCAGTACGCCAGTTTCTAAGTCTGTCTGGTGATTGAAGGCAGAAACTTGCAGCAGGTTGAGGACTGAGCCAGCGCATCCGGCTTTGGGATTCATGCTGCCAATCACCACTTTATCAATGCGTGCCTGGACGATGGCGCCGGCACACATCTGACAAGGTTCCAGAGTCACATACATGGTACAGCCTTCCAGCCGCCAGTCTCCTAGTTTTTTGCTAGCCTTTTTGATAGCGGAGAGTTCCGCATGTGCAAGGGTATTTTTGTCAATGTTTCTTCGGTTATAGCCCCTGGCAATAATTTTATTTTGGTACACGATGATGCATCCGATAGGCACTTCGTCAATTTTTTCCGCTTTTTTTGCCTGCCGGATCGCCTCTTTCATAAATTTTTCCTTTTGTTCCATATGCGCTCCTGTAAATTCTGTGCTAAAATATGATGTATACATTCTAAAACAAAGCAGAGGATTATGCAAATGCAAATGAATTATGAGACTTCCCGACTGGTACTGAGGATTTTGCCTCAGACGGCAGCGGGACAGGTATTGAGGTTTTATCTCGATAATCAGGAGATTTTTGAACAATGCGAGCCAGAGCGCCCCAAGAATTTTTATACGGAGGAATTTCAAAGGACGTTGCTTCACTGTGAGTACCATTTGGCAGTGAAGCAGTCAGCGGTGCGTTTTTGGGTATTCGAAAAAAACAGCGAGCAACAAGTGATCGGAACGGTATCCATGCAAAACATCCGCAGAGGGCCATATCAGTCCTGCGAGCTAGGATATAAGTTTGACCACAGGTTCTGGGGGAGGGGGTATGCCAGAGAGAGCATTTATCAGGCAGTCAGCGTTGCCTTTGATGATATGAAGCTGCATCGGATCGAAGCGCTGGTGTTGCCAGACAACCTGCCGTCCCAAAGGCTGCTGGAAGCCCTCGGCTTTCATAAGGAGGGAATAAAAAAACAGAGCGTATTGCTTCAAGGCGCCTTTCGGGACCATGAAGTATACGCTCTGCTGGCAGGATAATTATAAGGAGACGGTTTCAAGACTCTTCTTTTTTGGGAGGCTGTGACAATTCGTTGAGATAATGATACCAGTAACCAAATTGTCCAGTATTGATCGGGGAGGGCTTTTCGCTGCGGAACTCTGGAAAGCCAAATAATGCCGCCATAACCCGTTCCGGGTTCTGGAAAACGCCAGGAACCCCGATAAACCATTTCTTGACGCCGAATTCTTCCGTCATGCCAAGGATCAGATAACGGTAATTGAAGAATCCATGGAGTAGAAAGCTGTTGTTTCCCAGATACCAGTATGCTTTCGGTAGTTGTCGCAGATCCTTTAGCTCCAGCCTTACGCAGAGCGTATGTTCGTCTCCGGAAAATGGGGTCATCACAGGGTAATTTTCCAAGATAAAACGCCACCGAAGCTGCCAATCCTCTGGTGAATCAGACTTGCGTTGATCACAAGAGTGATTATTGGTGGCAGCCTGCCGCTCCTTGGAAGGACCATGGTCCCTGGAAACGGTACGAAAGCCTGACGTTCTGCTTTCAAGACGGGGAAGCGCTTCTAAAGCTTTCAGTGCGTCAGTAGTTTTTGGCGAATCGGGCGCCAAAGGGGCTTCTGCTGCATGGAAAGCCAGTTTATTTTCTTGGGGGACGGAGGAAAGATCCAAAGCCTTGTCAGGTGAATCAGAGCTTGGCGAAGCTTGCAAGTCTGGCGCTGTCTCTTTCTTTGGCACAGCAGGGGGACGTTCTTTTGCTAAGGCAGAGTCAGGCGCGGGAACTTCCTTTGCATCCAAGGGGGGTTCTTCTTTCGGTTCTGTAATTTCTGCGTTTTCTTCGTTGGGCAGTTCTTCTGGAACAGGAGCTTTTGACTGGTCGGGAAGCTCTTCGATATCTATAAAGGCGTCGCGGCGAAATTCATCATCATCCCATTGGCTCACCAACATGGCGCGCTCGGAAAGAGGGATGAAAACTCCTTTTACTGCATCCAGAGGATATCCAGAGTCCATGAGGCTTTCTGCATTTAAAACAGTTTTAAAATCTCCGTTTCCACGGGTAAGAGAGAAGTTTCCAAGTGATATTCCAGCAAGCTGTTCCTGTTTTTGCAGATAAAAATATACTTTGACAGGCGACAGGCTGTATCCAGTGTTTTTCATATGTATTTCAAGGAGACAGCGCTGGTCCCTCTTCTCGACTTTCGCAAACCCGATATTGCGGCTTTTGACTCCTTGTTCATATAAGTAAAGATATGTGATCATTCGGTGGAATTCAGACATGGTGCAACTCCCATAAAGATTTTTACATCTTATGCTGCTAACGGGGGGAATATGACTCTCAGAGATCGGAAGCTTGTTGCCCAGTGAGGGCGAGAGCCAGATCGGAGCCGAAAGAGGACATGTTTGCGGGCACCCATGTGTTATTTTGAATCACGCATTCCACGGTAATGCTTATCGTGTCTTCGGAGGGCGCGACTTTCTGATAAGCATCGATGAGATTCTCAGTGTAAGCGTTCATGAGGAATGCCTTTTGTTCTTCTAAATTAGAAAATGTGTTCTGCAAGGAATCCTCTCTTGCGTTGTAAAAAGCATCTGCATCCAACGCTGATTCATCAAAATAGGTAGTCTGTACCAAGACGGTAGCTTTCCCGTCGTCCGTTTCCGTTACTTTTGCCGAAGCGCTCATTTTAGCGAGCGCCTTTTTTCGGGCGTCGCAGAGCCTGTGCAGGGTATCTTCGTCAATTTCCTGGCCACTGCTGGCGAAATTATTACGGATCGTTTCTTTCAGGGAGTCGTCATAGACTTTCTGCGCCTTGGAAATGTCTTCGTCTCGCATGCCAAGGGAAGATATGCCTCGGGTATCTCCTAAAATATATAAATCATAAATTGCCTGGATCGAATCGGCGGCATTTTTCGATGGTTGGTTACAGCCAGCCAGCGGCAAGAAGCAGAGGCAGGCGTATAAGAAAAGCGGGGAAAATTTTTTCATGCTGAAAACCTTTCTAAATGAAATATTGGGAAAATGTGTGTAATAAACTTATATGACTAGGGTGCCGAAAGGCTTGAAATTCCCTTGCAGGCCAATTCAATCCTTTTGACACCCTGATCCTTATGTAAATTAGAAATGGCATAAGGCAGATGCAGAAATGTCAAGATGTATGTCCTGGTATATACAGGCTACGCCTTATAGCCGCAAAGCATGAATTTTGGAAACGGAGGAGGGGGGATTTGAACCCCCGCGCCGGGATTACCGACCTACTGGTGTTCGAAGCCAGACCCTTCAGCCACTTGGGTACTCCTCCAAAAATAATTCCTTACCTATAGAGTATAACAAATATTTTGAAAAATGCAAATGAAAAATCTTGTGAAGAGTAAAAAATTGGGATATAATTATTTCATAATCAACAAAAAATAAAAAATAAAGGATGTGAAGTCATGAAAAGAATTGGAATGTTGACAAGCGGTGGTGACTGCCAAGCGCTGAACGCTGCAATGCGTGGCGTCGTAAAGGGTCTGAGCAAGAATGTGGAAGATCTCGAGGTTTACGGTTTCTATGAGGGCTATAAGGGCTTGATCTATGGGAATTACCGTTTACTGACCTCAGAAGACTTTTCCGGGATTCTTACCAAGGGCGGAACCATCCTTGGAACTTCAAGGCAACCGTTTAAGCTGATGCGGGTGCCAGATGAGAATGGATTGGACAAAGTAGAAGCGATGAAGCAGACATATTATAAGCTGCGCTTGGATTGCCTGGTTATTTTGGGTGGCAACGGAACACAGAAGACGGCAAACCTTTTGCGCGAAGAGGGCCTCAACGTGATTCATTTGCCCAAGACAATCGATAATGATATTTATGGCACAGACGTCACATTTGGCTTCCAGAGCGCGATCAACATTGCCACGGAAGCAATTGACTGTATCCATACCACTGCGGCGTCCCATAACCGTGTATTTATTGTGGAAGTCATGGGGCATAAGGTAGGATGGCTGACCTTGTATGCAGGAATTGCGGGAGGCGCGGACATTATCCTGCTGCCGGAGATTCCTTATGATATTGACAAGGTGTTAGACGCGCTCTCAGCCAGAAGCAAGGCAGGAAAAGGATTTACGATCCTCGCTGTTGCAGAAGGCGCAATTTCCAAAGAGGATGCGGCGCTATCTAAGAAAGAATTAAAAGAAAAGAAAAAGAATTACCCATATCCTTCCGTATCTTATGAGGTGGCGGAACGGATTCAGAAAAAATCAGGATGCGAAGTGCGCGTCACCGTTCCCGGTCATACGCAAAGGGGCGGCAGTCCCTGCCCTTATGACAGAGTGCTTTGCACCAGGCTGGGCGCTGCTGCTGCAGAGCTGATATTGAAAGAAGATTATGGCTATATGGTCGCCATGATTAATGGAAATACCAAGAAAGTGCCTTTGGAAGATGTGGCAGGAAAATTAAAGACCGTGCAACCGGATTCTAAAATTATTAAGGAAGCAAAGCTGATGGGAATTAGTTTCGGAGATTAAAAATGTCATATACTGCGTTATACCGCAAGTTCCGGCCTCGGGAGTTTGAGGATGTCAGGGGACAAGAACATATTGTGACAACATTAAAAAATCAAATCAAAGCAGACCGGGTGGGACATGCCTATTTATTCTGCGGGACCAGGGGAACTGGTAAGACTACCATTGCTAAAATTTTTGCAAGGGCAGTCAACTGTGAACATCCCGTGGATGGAAGTCCCTGTGGAACCTGCTCCTGCTGCAAGTCTATTGCAGCAGGCAGTTCCATGAATGTGATAGAAATAGATGCCGCTTCCAACAACGGCGTGGATAATATCCGCGAGATCCGTGAGGAGGTGGCATATTCGCCGACTGAGGGAAAATACAAAGTCTATATCATTGACGAAGTTCATATGCTTTCCATAGGAGCCTTTAATGCGCTGCTAAAAACCTTGGAGGAGCCTCCTTCTTATGTAATATTTATTTTGGCGACCACCGAAGCCAATAAGATTCCGGTCACCATACTCTCAAGATGCCAGCGGTATGATTTCAGGCGTATCATGATTGAGACGATTTCTAACCGCCTGTCAGAGCTGATGGTTCAGGAACAGGTAGAAGTGGAACCCAAGGCGATCCGTTATATTGCCAAAGCGGCGGACGGATCGATGCGCGATGCTTTAAGCCTGCTAGATCAGTGCATTGCCTTTTATCTGGGGCAGGCTTTAACTTATGATCATGTGCTTCAGGTGCTTGGGGCAGTGGATACAGAAGTTTTTTCCAGGATGCTGCGCAAAATTATCAAAAATGATATTTCAGGAGTGATTGCGCAACTGGAAGAATTGATCATTCAGGGGAGAGAGCCTGGGCAGTTTGTGACCGATTTTACATGGTATCTGAGAAATTTGCTGTTGCTGCAAAGCTCGGATCACATGGAAGACGTGCTTGACATTTCCAGCGATAATCTCGTGCTTTTGAAAGAAGAGGCAAAGATGGTAGATGAGGTGCGGCTAATGCGCTATATTCGGATATTTTCTCAATTGTCCAGCCAGATCCGCTTTGCGGCACAGAAGCGGATACTGATTGAGATTGCGCTGATTAAATTATGCAAGCCGGAAATGGAGCAGGATTATGATTCACTGGCGCTGCGCATTGGGCAGTTAGAACAGAAGCTGGAGGCTGGAAATTTTGCGACTCATCCAGCAGAGGGCGCGCTAGGAGCAGGAAGTGAGAATCTTGGGCAAGGCAGGCTAGAGCATGAGGCAAGAAGATTTGCCGGGCAAAACATGCAAGCCCAAGCAAAGGATGAGGCATTGTCGCTGCCGCAGGCAGTTTCGGAAGATATAAGGCAAGCGGTGAAGCAGTGGCATTCTATCGTAGGAGAGTTGTCGCCTGGGCTGAGAAATTATCTCAAGAAAGCCCGCCCTACCATGTCAGAAAGCGGGAAGCTTCTGCTGCTACTGGAGGATGAAGTGGCGGAAGCCTTTGTGAATACTGAGGAACACCAAGAAGAGCTCAAAGCTGCGATGGCAAAGAAAATAGGGAAAGAAATCCCTTTCAGGATAGCATTAAATGAAACTGGCAGCCCTTTGAAAGAGAATTATGTGGATTTTGAAAAAATTATCAATATGGAAATCACGATTGAAGAGCAGGAGGATATGTAAATGGCAAAGCGTGGAGGATTCCCGGGAGGTATGCCCGGAAATATGAATAATCTGATGAAGCAGGCACAGAAAATGCAGAAACAGATGGAGGAAGCCACTAAGGAGCTGGAAGATAAAGAAGTCACGGCGTCTGCAGGAGGCGGAGCGGTGGAAGTTACCATTTCTGGCAAGAAAGAAGTAACAAAAGTGAAACTGGCGGAAGAAGTGGTGGATCCGGACGATATTGAGATGCTTGAGGATCTGATCATGGCTGCCACCAACGAGGCGCTTCGCAAGATCGAAGAGGCGTCCCAGCAGTCTATGGCTAAGATTACCGGAGGGCTGGGAGGAGGATTTCCGTTCTAAGGGAGGAACATATGGATTACTACAGCAGACAGATAAGCAATTTGATAGAAGAGCTGTCTTCTCTGCCAGGTATTGGAAGCAAGTCGGCGCAGCGGCTTGCTTTTCATATTTTAAACATGCCTCTGGAACATGTGGAGAAGCTGTCCTCTGCTATTTTGAACGCAAGACAAAAAGTAAAGTACTGCAAAACCTGCTATACTCTTACGGATGAGGAATACTGTCCGATTTGCAGGAATAGCGACCGTGATCATAAAACGATTATGGTGGTCGAAGACACCCGGGATTTAGCGGCATATGAAAAGACCAATAAGTACGAGGGAGTATACCATGTGCTCCATGGGGCGATTTCGCCGATGCTGGGAATCGGACCGAATGATATACGCTTGAAAGAATTAATGCAGCGGTTGCAAGAAGAGGTCGGCGAAGTGATTATCGCCACCAACTCCAGCCTGGAGGGAGAGACTACCGCCATGTATATCAGCAAACTGATCAAACCCGCCGGAATTAAGGTCACAAGGATTGCCAGCGGCGTGCCAGTCGGCGGGGATTTGGAGTATATAGATGAGATGACGCTGCTCCGTGCCTTGGAGGGCAGGACAGAGTTGTAATTTGCAGAATTGAACAAAATTTTGCCGCAGGCTGTCGAGAAGTTTTTGGGAAGTATGACAAAGAATTCCAAAAAATGCAGATTATGTATGCTACCATGAGGGCAGAGAGGTGACAACATGATAGAAATAATTTGCAAAGATGATCCGGCAAAAGACAATCACAACAAAGATACGATCTGCCTGCCTAAAAATATCCGGCAGGAGGGCAGCCCAAGAGGAAGGCACAAGATTTACCTCGAAGATTATGTATATACTTATTTGCGGAATATGGCAAAGGAAAAGGAAGCCTGCGCAGCAGTATTTTTGGGAAAAAGCCAGGTGGAAAAGGATATACGGTATACGTTTATCAGCGGCCTTGTGGAGTGCGGCGCAGCAGTATTCCAGTGGGACGCCATTTGTCTGGATGACAGTTTCTGGGATTATATCTATAAAGAGGAAAAGCAGTATTTCCCTGAACTGGAGGTTGTGGGATGGTTTTTGGGCAAGGCAGGCCAAACTCTGGATTTATCTTCAGCAGTGGAGGGGGCGCACCGGAAATATTTTTCTGGAAGGGACAAAGTTTTGATGCTGATGGATATCCTGGAAGAGGAAGAGCGTTTCTTTGTATATGAACAAGGATATCTTCAGAAACGGGAAGGCTATTACATATATTATGAAAAGAATCTTCCCATGCAGGAATATATGATTTGCAAACGGGAAGAAGAGCTGAAAGTTCAGGAACAAAAAAGAAGGGAAGAGAGAGCGGAAAAGAGTTCGCAACCAGAATCAGAGGATTTAAAGGAAGTGGCTTCGCAACAAAAAAACGAGGCTCGCCAGCTTGCAAGGGCGCAAGAGCAGAGTCAGCAGACAGTCAGGAGCAGCGAGCGGGACGCCAGGGCGATGCTGGACCAGATGCGCAGACAGGAAAAGCGAACAGAGCGCAAAATTCGCGAAGGATCCGCCCGCCAAAAGCCTGCTGACCAGAAAATATTTTCAAAGAACAACCGCCAAGAACCCAAAAGCCAGGCAGAGGAGGCATTGGAAGCTTACCGCAGAATGGTGTTGGAACGCCAAGGCAAGAGCAGGGAACGGCAGAACAGGAAGTTGCTTTATACAGCATCCTCTTTCTTTTTGGTAGTAATTTGCGTAATCGGAATTACAACGATCAATAATTACCGGAAAATGCAGGAGGTGGAAGAAGTTTTGCGGCTCCTCAATCCTGGCAATGGGGGAGCGGGACAAATAAATGCTTCTAAGGAGGATGGACTAGTTGTGGAGACAATAGAATCCCAAGTGGCTCCGCTAGAAGATAACAAAGAAGTTGAACCGAATCAGGCGGCCCCGCAGGAAAAGCCAGTAAAAGAACAAGAAAATCTCAAAGAAGAAGGAAACGATAAAGAAGAAAGCAAAGATCAGGAAGATTCCAAAGACCAGCCGCAGCAAGCAGAAGAGCAGGAAGACAAGCCCAAGGAGCCCCAAGAAGACGACCAGGAAGATCCCTCAGAGGACAAACCTGAAAATGAATCGCAAGATAGATCAGCAGAGGAAGTAAAAGACGATCAGGCGGATCAAAACGAGGCGCAGGAGACTGCGGCGCAAAGCGGCGAGCCTCGGTATTACACGGTCAAGCCTGGCGATACGTTAAATACAATCTGCCTTAGGATATATAAAAGTAAAGATATGGCAGAAGCGATAAAGAAAGCCAATGGAATTGAAGACGGTGATAAGATTTATGCAGGGCAAAAGCTGCTGCTTCCATAAAATATAATGCACAGGATGCCGGAGTATGATATACTATATATCCGGCATTTTGTGATTGCCGTTTCTATTCGGCGTGAGATTATTTTGGAGGTGCAGATTTGGAACAAAGGGCATATCGGGTGGTGACAGCTTCAGATGTAAAGGAAATGAATCAAAAGATCCACAGACATCGCAGGAGAATTCTGCTTCTTACGGCGCTTGTGGCTGTTGTGGCTTTGGGGACGATGACAGGAGTCTATCTCTACATACAAAATAAAAGTTATACAGATTATGAGATCCTCCATAAGGTCCGGCGCAAGGATTCTGAGGGAACGTTATTTACCTCTTTTGAGGATAACGTCATTAAATACAGCAAGGACGGAGCTTCTTGCATCAATGGAGAGAACCATTTGATCTGGAATCAGACTTATGAAATGCAGTCGCCTATGGTGGACACTTGCGAGGGATATGCCGTGATTGCGGACCGTAAGGGTGAACATGTTTATATTATGGATCAAAAGGGACCCTGTGGAGAGATCAAGACGGTTATGCCCATTCAGCGTGTAAGAGTAGCCAATCAGGGGACCGTGGCTATTTTAATGGAGCAGAATGGCACGGGTTATATTCATTTGTATGACAGGCAGGGGAAATTTCTTGCAGAAGGGGAGCTGCATACGGAAAATACAGGATATCCTCTGGATATCAGCATTTCCAACGATGGCAGGAAATTGGCGGTATCGCTGCTGGATGTCAATCAGGGAACCGTAAAGACGACATTGAATTTCTATCATTTTGGTGCAGCAGGACAAAAAGAAATTGACAACATCGTGGGACAATATTCCTATGAAGATTTGGTGGTTCCCAAGGTGGAATTTCTCAGCAATGACGTTCTGGTAGCGTTTGGGAATGGAAAAGCGGTGATTTTTGAGGGAGAGCAAAAGCCCAAAGTGAAAGCAGAGATTGTGTCAAAGTCGGAAATACGCAGTATTTTTTATAACGAGGCTTACGTGGGATTTGTTTTTGCAAATGAAAACACCAAGAACTCTTACAGGATGCAAGTTTTTGATTTAAAAGGGACGGAAATACTAGTCAAAGATTTCAATATGGAATATCAAGAGATTCAATTCTTGGATCGTGATGAAATTTGTGTGCGCACAGATTTGGAATGCGCTATTTTTACTTTGCGGGGAGTGGAAAAATTTCATGGCAATTTTAAAAAGAACATTTGGAAAGTGACATCTGCAGGAAGTATTCGGGATTATACTTTTTGGGCAGAGGGAGAGACGCAAAAGATCAGGCTGAAATAGGAGTGAACAGGATGGATATGTTATTAGTTGCAGTGTTGGTAATTGTGGCTGGCTTTGGGCTTCATGGGTATCTGAGAGGCATGGTGCGGGTACTGTTTTCATTAGCGGCAGTTTTTTTGACGATTGGACTGGCTACAGCGCTCTCTCCTTATACGGAGGCGTTTTTGCGTAATCAGACGCCCCTTTATGATACGGTAAGGGAAAAATGCACAGATTATATGAAGGAAAATATCAAAGAACAGGGACGGCAGGAAGCAGCGCAAGACAAGAAAGTAGAGGAATTCACTGTTTTTGGAATGGAAGTGCCAAAGGAGCTTCAGTCTCTTGTCGGACAAGGTGCCAAAGGATTGCTAGAGGATGCCGGGGTCTATGAAAAAGCGGGGGAATTTGTAGCAGAACAGATTTTACAGCGGGCGGCATGGACTATTTCTTTTACGATTATTTTAATTGCCATGGCGATAGCGGTGCATGTCCTTGATCTGATAGCAAAGCTTCCGATACTAAACAGTATTAATCATCTAGGCGGGCTTGCGATCGGTCTCTTGGAGGGCATGATCGTGGTATGGCTTCTGTTCTTAGTGATAGTCCTGTGCCAGGGGACTCCATGGGGCAGGGAAATGATGGAATCAATACAGGGAAATGTTTTTTTGAAGTTTCTATACGATAATAATTTGATTGAAAAAGTAATCATAGGAATATAAAATTATCAAGAACTTTTGATTTGGGTGTGCTCCATAGGGGAAAATAGGGCCGTCGCACTAAGATGGGGCTGTCGCACGAAAGTATTTACCTGTTCAAAAGGTTTTCATTGCAAAGCAATGCAAATAAAATGCACAAAAATCACTCTGGAAAGCTAGCTTTCCAAGATGACTTTTGTGCATTCTGTCTTTGCCGCATGAGCGGCAAGACCTTTTAAACAGGTAAATACTTTCGTGCGACAGCCCCATCTTAGTGCGACGGCCCCTGTTTTTGATACTGTTATTTTGCGGCAGCGCTATCTGTTTTCGTCATCTTGCTCAGGTTCTGACTCCTCCGTTGTGTTGTCGTCGCTTTCTTCCTTTTCCTCGGCTTCGTCGTCCTCTTTTTTATCGTCCTTGTCAGGCTTTTTGTCATTATTTGTTTCTTCTTGCTCGTCCAAGATTGGGATCTCAGGAATTTCCGGGAGGATGGATGCGGCAGTGTGCACCGTGCAATAATTGCCCTGTTCCAGTGAGGAAGGCAGCAGGAATTCTCCGTCGCCTGAATTTCCAGATCCTCCTATAATATAGATTCCGGTCTGCTTTGTTTCTTCTGGACAAAATTCATTTGCCAGCAGTCCAGAGGCGGAACAGATGGTAGCGCTGACATGATGGTCGCAATATTCCGTGGGCACGGTTCCGTCGGCGAAATATTCTGTTTCCACCATGCTGCCCCTGGGATCTGAATCACAGAGTCCGCTGACGGCAAGCTTGCCAGATTTTTTGCATACGGCAGCGGTGCTAATGCCTCCTGGCTGGACAAATTCCTGGTACTGCAATCCTTCGTGGATACGGCCCATAATATGGTTCCAGAGTGTTTTGGGATTGGAGGTCAGAGCGCCGTCCTGGGGGCTGTTGTCATCGTAGCCGCACCATACGGAACAGGTGTAGTAGGGGGTATATCCTGCAAAGAGGGCGTCCCGGTTGCTGGTGGTGGTTCCGGTCTTTCCAGCGATGGACATATTGCCGAAATTAGCGGCTCCGCCGGTACCAGCCGTGATGACATCTTGCATGGCGTCGGTTAGCAGGAATGCGGTTGTTTCCTTGAGCACGGTGTGGGTTTCTGGCGTATTATCAATCAGCACGTTTCCGTTATGGTCTAAAATCCGGGTATAGAACCGGGGCTTGGTGTAGGTGCCTGCATTGGCAATGGCGGCATATGCAGAGGTCAGTTCTAAGTTGGTCACGCCCTGGGTGATGCCTCCAAGGGCAAGGGACTGCACGATATCGTCCTGCACCAGAGTCGTAAAACCGAAGTTTTTCAAATAGTCATAGCCTACCTGGGGAGAGATGTCTGTGAGGGTTTTCACAGTGACCACATTGATGGATTTTGTGATCGCATACCGCAGAGTCGTAAAACCCCGGTAGGAGTTATCATAATTTCGAAGCGATGTACCATTGGAATAGGTGTATGGGGCGTCGTCTTGAACGGTGGCAAGAGTCATGCCCGCAGTATCCAAGGCAGGGGCGTAAGCGGCAAGTACTTTGAATGTGGAGCCAGGCTGCCTCGTGGTGTCTGTGGCGCGGTTTAACGTGCGGCTTCCAGTTTTCTCACCTCTGCCGCCCACGATTGCCTTTACATCTCCGGTATATTGGTCAATAATGGTGACGGCTGCCTGGGGCTGCATGGTAAATACCACGGATTCGCCGCCTTCGACGATGCTATCACCGGCATGTATGATTTCTGCCTTATAGTTATTGATTGCCGCCTGCGCTTCCTCCACGCTGGCATAATTCAAGGAATAGCCAGGCGTGACGGCGTTATAGTGAGACAACAGGGTCTGTTCGCTGTAATTTTCCATGGAGCCGTCTGCCTTTTTGACAGTGAGACGATAGGAAAAGGAGTACTGCGCCGGGGTAGAATAATTCTCTGGTTTGTTAACCTCCTCGTCACAAATCTGTTGGATGGCCATGTCCTGTGTCGATTCTATGGTGAGGCCACTGTTGTAAATGGCTTTGTAAGCCTGGGTGTCAGTGTATCCTTTCTTTTCTACCAGATCCTGTACCACCTGGTCGATCACGGCATCAACAAAATAGGAATTGGGATTCTCTTCCATAAAGGTGATATTAACCTGTTGAATGCGCGAATAAACGTCGTCTTCCAATGCTTCCTTGTATTCTTTCTCTGAAATATACCCTTGATCTTTCATGTTTTGAAGCACTAGCTTTTGGCGTTCTTTGTTTTTTTCGGGATGGCTGACAGGATTGTAAGCGGAAGGATTTTTGGTAATCCCTGCAATGACGCTTCCTTCTGACAGCGTCAGTTCCGAAACATCTTTGCCGAAATAGCGGCGGGAAGCTGCCTGGACGCCGAGGGTGTTCTGACCGAGGTTGATGGTGTTGAGATAATTTTCCAGTACCCATTCTTTAGATTTGATTTTTGTCAGCTCGATAGCAAGGTATTGTTCCTGGATTTTTCGTTTGACCTTTTCCATGCCAGACTGGTTTGTCCAGCCTTCGAATACATTATTTTTTAAAAGCTGCTGGGTGATGGTGCTGGCTCCTTGGTTGAAATGAAAACCATTGCCAATGCCTTTGATGCCTGCACGGATGATTCCTTTGATATCGATGCCATTGTGCTCATAAAAACGTTCGTCCTCTATCGCTACAAAAGCATGTTGCACTGTTTTGGGGATTTCATCCAGGGTGACATATACGCGGTTAGAGCCGGACGCAACCAGCTTGGCGGTTTCTTTTCCCTGGTTGTCCAAAACGACCGATAAATATCCGGTGGGAGAGGGATCAATGTCTGAAATGTCAGGAGCAGAAGCGATGATTCCCTTGAATACTCCGAATCCGGCGCATCCGCCGATAATGACTACGGCAAGGAAACATACCAGCAGCGTTTTGAAAAATATCACTGTAAATTTTTTACGAACTAATGACGCAGTGGAAGTGAGTTGCTTTTCTTTCCGTGCCACGCCCCTTTTTCCATAATTCATAGAAAACCTCCTTAATTTAAAGCAAGACCTGGTATTTATCCCTGTATTATAGCAAATATGATATGTAAAATAAAGAAAAATATTAATCTTTGAGTTTTCGTAATTTGTAATCTTATAACATGGGGCTGTCGCACGAAGATATTTACTTGGTCAAAAGATCATGCCGCTGATGCGGCAAAGACAGAATACACAAAAATCACTCTGGAAAGCTAGCTTTCCAAGATGACTTTTGTGTATTTTGTTTGCATTGCTTTGCAATGAAAACCTTTTGATCAAGTAAATATCTTCGTGCGACAGCCCCAACAAGTAAATACATTCGTGCGACAGCCTCCGCTTTTGGTACTATGAATTGCAAAATGGACATACTCAAAAAGTATTAATCACATTGACAAAGCATATTGAAATGCTATAATAAGAATTAGAATAGTTCTAATTCTTATTTTTATTCTGAATGAAGAAGATTTTTTATTAGGAAATTTTGTTGAAATTGCCGGCTTTGTTGTTTCCCAACTATAGAATAGGAGCGCTATGACAAAAAATGCTGAATATATTTTAGAGATTATAAATCATTCGAATGAACATTTGTCAGCCGAACAGATTTATCTTCGCTTAAAGGAGAGGAATCAAGGAGCGGTACTGGCCACGGTATATAATAATTTATCGATTCTATATAAGCAGGGGTTGATCAGAAAAATATCTGTGGAAGGCTGTCCGGATCGCTATGACAAAATAAAACGGCATGATCATCTGGTGTGCAGATATTGCGGAAAATTATCGGATATTTTGTTAGATGATCTGACTGAGAGTCTCCAAAAGCAAGTGGGAATCCAAATACTCTCCTATGATTTAAAAATCAGCTACTTATGCGAGGAGTGTTTGAAAAAAGAAAATCATCATTTACATATGGAACATTGAAAGGATTAAGCGTTATGAAAATGAAGAAAAAAAGTCTTGAAAGCGTTGTTACTTCTATTTCCAGGCTTGTAGATATGGAGTATGAGCCTCGTAATGGAGAATTGAACAATATTCATCAGCGTTTGACAAAGGGGCGTAAAGAGTTTGAAAAGACTGTGACCAAGATCATGGATGCAGTTATAAATATGAGTTCCATGGATCTGGCTCTGGAAGCCAATGCCGAAGTCGTAGGGCAGATTAATGCTTCGGTCTCTGATGCAGTGACGGCAATTAGCGATTCGGCGGATTCTACTGCTGGCATAGCTTCAGAGGTGCTCAAAGCGCATGAAAATTTAACATCAACGATTATTGAATTGTCAGATGGCTCTGGCAGGATCATGGAAGATATTCAAAAATGTGAAAATGAGCTTGCTTCTATTAAAGAGTTATATTCCGCTGCTATTTCTACGGCGAAAGAGATGAAGACGGATATTTATGGACTGATTGACATCATAAAAGAGATGAATGGGGCGATCGATGCGGTGAGTTCGATTTCTGCCCAGACGAATCTCTTGGCTTTAAATGCCTCCATAGAGGCTGCGCGGGCAGGAGAATCTGGAAGGGGATTTGCAGTTGTCGCAGAGGAAATCCGTAATCTGGCAGATGAGACAAAGTCGCTGACGGGACGCATGGGGACTTTTGCTACCGACATTCAGAGAGCTTCGCGGAAAAGTTCTGATAGTGTAGATGTTACCATGGATCAATTGGAACAAATCAATGAGAACATTCAAAACGTTTGGAAGCTCACCGAAAATAACCGCAGCGGCATGGGGATGATTGCAGATTCTGTTTCTTCCCAGGCTGCCGCCAGTGAGCAAATCAGCAGTTCCATGAATGAATTGGATAATCAGATGCGTCATGTAAACGAGGAATGCCGGAGGCTTAAGGGAGACGCTGGAAACCTCTCTATTTCTGGTAAAGCGATAGCAGAACTTGTAGAACCGATGAAAACGATTGAAAAGGGTTTGGAGGAGTCTGCAAAGATCATGGGCGTCATGGCTCAGGATACATTTTACATGTTAGACAATCAAGTCGTTCTCAACTGTCTGAACAGTGCGATAGAGGCGCATAAGAACTGGCTGGACACGTTAAAGGATATTGCGCAGACTGGAAAGATAAAAGTGTTGCAGACAGATTGTGCAAAATGCGGGCTTGGACATTTCTATTATGCTTTTACGCCTTTGAATCCCCAAGTTACAAAGATTTGGAATGGAATCGATAATAAGCACAAAGCGTTCCACTCTTATGGTACAGAAATGATTTCTGCGGTTCGTTCTGGACGTACTGGGGACTTGCAGAAGATTTATCAAAAGGCAGAAGCTTGTTCGGAGGATTTGATTTTTGATTTTCGCACGGTAATTGATATTATTGAATCCTTATCGAAAGACAAGATCCGTATTTTTGAATAATTTTGCCTGTGAAAAATACCAGCAATGGTGATATTATGAGCTGGAGACAGCTTGAGGAGGGGCAAATGATTTTGCACTCCCTTCCCCGGTTAGTGTTTGCAGATGTTTGACAGTATCGACAGAAATGAGGCGCAATCCATGGAGAATAAAGCGACGAAAATTTTATACCAAGGCGGCAGTGGCGAGATTGTGGAGAAAAAATCCCGTTTTATTGCTACTCTAGAGAAAATAGAATCAGAGGAAGAGGCGCTTGCATTTATTGCCCGGATCAAAAAACAATACTGGGATGCGAGACATAATTGTTATGCGTTTGTGGCTGGAAAAAACCAGGAGCTACAAAGGTGTAGTGATGATGGAGAGCCGAATGGGACGGCAGGACGTCCCATGCTGGACGTGCTTTTACGGGAAGAGCTTCACAACCTTGTAGTGGTAGTGACGCGGTATTTCGGAGGAACCCTTTTGGGTACTGGGGGATTAGTGCGGGCTTACCAGAAAGCGGTGCAGGAAGGGCTGAGAAATAGCATCGTCATTGAGAAGATGGCGGGCAAAATCTTGGAAATTGCCACGGACTATAACGGAGTCGGTAAAATTCAGTATATTCTGGGGCAGCAGGGAATTACGGTGATGGACGCCGTCTATTCAGACAAGGTGGAACTAAAGCTCATGATTCCGATAGAGAGATTTCACATACTTCAGGAGGCAGTGACAGAGGCAACCAATGGCACGGCTGTCTTTTTACCAGGAGAAACAGTGGAGTTTGCATCTGTGGATGGGAAGATATTGATATTTTGATCATCTGCAGCTTTGCCTCTGGCACCCCATGAGCAAGTGGATGACGAGTGAAACTGGCAATGAAAGACTAAAATAAAAAATTAAAAAAATTTGAAAAAAGTACTTGCTTTTTGAAATAAATTCATATATAATACATTTTGTTGAAAACATTGGCCCATCGCCAAACGGTAAGGCAACGGACTCTGACTCCGTCATTTCAAGGTTCGAATCCTTGTGGGCCAGTTTAGAACCCATCACGATGCGTGATGGGTTTTTCTTATTTTATTTGGAAAGACCTTTTTATGTTAAAGTGTAAAAGTATTTTCCCTCTAGAAAAATACGCAGAGTCTGCCCTGGCGAAGCGAGGGCGCACGCATAAGAGGAAAATATCAAATCAGCCAGGAGGAAAGCGATGTATAGTTTTGAGAGCAGAGTACGATACAGCGAAGTGGACAGCCAGGGGAAAATTACCTTGGCGGCTATTTTGGATTATTTTCAGGACTGTAGCATTTTCCATTCTGAGGAACTCAATGTGGGAATTTCATATTTGGAAACACAGAAAATGGCGTGGGTGCTATCTTCCTGGCAGATCGAGGTTCGCAGATATCCAGAGATTGGAGAGCGGGTATTGGTGCGTACCTGGCCCTATGAGTTTAAGGGGTTTCTTGGCTACCGCAATTTTACAATGGAGAGCCAGGAAGGGGAATTGATGGCATATGCCAATTCCGTATGGGTATTGCTGGATTTGAAGAGAGGGCGCCCAGCTAAGCCGCTGCCTGAGATGTTGGAGGCATACCATCTGTCGCCACAGCTATCTATGGAGTGTGATTCTAGAAAGATTACGCTCCCACAGGAGATGGAGGAGAAAGAAAGATTTCCAGTGCACAAGTATCACATTGACACCAATCAGCATGTCAATAATGGGAAATATGTCAGTATGGCGCAGGAGTATCTTCCCAAGGGGTTTCAAACTGCAAAATTGCGCGCCGAGTACCGCAAAGCAGCGGTATATGGAGATCTGATTGTTCCATATGCTTTTGCAGAGGCGGGAAGAGTCACGGTAAGCCTGGCTGACGAAGCAGGAAAGCCTTACGCAGTCGTTGTATTTGAATCAAAGTTCAATCCGTCCATTGAGAAATAGAAGTTGCTGTGGTAAGATAACGTTATAAAAGAAACAGAATTTATGAAAGAAAAATGAAACAAGTGTGACAGTCCTATAGTTTGGAGGAAGAGATGATTCAATTAGGAAAAAAACAAAAGCTTATAGTGGTAAAAAAAGTGGAATTTGGCATATATCTGGCGGAGGATGCCCAGTCAGAGAACAGGGTCTTGCTTCCAGCAAAGCAGGTGCCTGAGGGTACAGAGCTTTACGATGAGGTCGAGGTGTTTATCTATAAAGACTCTAAGGACAGGGTCATTTCCACTACTCAGGAGCCAAAAGTGAAGCTTGGGGAAGTTGCGCCCCTTATCGTGGCGTCGGTTCAGAAGATCGGGGCGTTTTTAGACTGGGGTCTTGAGAAGGATTTGTTTCTTCCATATAAGGAGCAAATCGGAAAAGTGCAGGAACAAGACCAGGTGCTGGTGCGGCTTTATATTGACAAGAGCAAGCGTCTTTGCGCCAGCATGAGGGAGCTTTATGAATTGCTGCAGACGGATTCTCCTTACCAGAAAGGAGACATGGTTCATGGAAGGGTTTATGAGTTTAGTGATAATTTTGGTACATTTATAGCGGTAGACGATCGCTATTCAGGAATGATCCCGCGCCACGAAGCGCATAGCTTTCTACGGATTGGCGACATCATCGAAGCGCGGGTAACCGGGGTGAAGCCTGACGGAAAGCTGGACCTGACGCTGCGGGAGAAAGCATATGTGCAGATGGACCAGGATGCGAAACGAGTCATGGAAGTGATAGAGGAATATGCAGGGGTTCTTCCTTTTAACGACAAGGCATCCCCCGAAGTGATCTTTCGCGAAGTTCAGATGAGCAAAAATGCATTTAAGCGCGCAGTCGGACGCCTGTATAAGGAGCGCAGGATAGAGATCACCGATAAGAGCATACGAAAATTGTAGGAGGAAAGGAGTCATGTCCCAAAATAAGAGTGTAAACCGCTTGTTTTTGGCGGTGGTTATGATTTATATTGGAGGAAGCTTCGGGTTGAGCATGTTAACGGCATGGATTCCGGCGCTGTCAGAGCTTCCGATTTACGTTTCTTTGCTGATAAGCCAGTCGCTGATTTTTGTGCCATGTTTTGTGTACTGCAAAGCCAAGCATATTCGAATCCTTGAGCTGGTTCCTTACCGGAAAATCGGTCCCAGCACCATTGTGCTGATTGTGATCTGTACGTATCTGATGTATCCGTTGATTGTCGTCTTGAATGCGGTATCAATGCTGTTTTCCAATTCGGGAACGGCTTCGGTGATGGAGATGATGCAGGGGCAAAGCCTGATTTTAAATGTGTTGTTTATGGCTCTTCTGCCTGCATGTGTGGAAGAATTTATGTTTCGGGGCGTGTTGTTTCAGACATACCGAAAGAGCAAGATGCTGCCAGCTATCTTATTGAGCGGCTTTTTGTTTGGCTGCATGCATTTGAACTTAAATCAGTTTATCTATGCCTTTGCCCTGGGCGTTTACCTAGCGTTTTTGGTGGAGGCTACTGGGAGCATATTTAGTTCAATGATTGCGCATTTTACTCTGAATTTTACCAGCGTCATGATGACGTCTGCGCTTCCGTATTTGTATGATATCATGGGGATTAACCAAGAAGTTGAGCTGCAGCAGGTTCAGCCAGGAGGATATGCAGCTACAATGGAAAGCGTGCAGCTTGCAGGATTTTTGATCGGAATTATGTTTTGGCTGGTGATTGCCATCGGCAGCACTTGTGCTGCAATAGGGCTATACATTGCTATCTGTAAGATCAATGGCCGCTGGGCGTATGTCAAGGGAATGTTCAAAAGAGGAAGCAGAGAGCGTCTGATCACGGTGCCGCTGGCGCTGGGATTGGTTCTTGTCTTTGCATTTATGGGATTTTCCCTCTACTTGGAGTGGGCTGTGGCATAATCAGGCGCATGGGACGTCGCAGAGGGGTTATCTGTAGGAACGGCAGTGAACCCAGAGGATTCTGGCAGTGCCGCTCCCCTGGGCTTGCCGTTGTCACTTAAAGGGAAATGTCAATGTTGCGTCCCAAATGCGGGCTTGCGGACTGTTCCATGATCTTGACCATGGATTCGCCCATCATCTCCGCATTATCTAATTGTTTGCCCAGCATAAGCATTCCGATTTCGTTATTTAATTTCGACATGCTAAGGGCGGTAGATAAAGAAGCAATATCCATACTGCATCCCTCCTTTCCATTTTTATTATGGCATGGGAGGGAGGAAAAAGCAATCTGTATATTTGCATCTTTCTGGATATATAATATAGAAATCAGGAGGTTTATGTAATGATATATGACGTGATTATTTTGGGAAGCGGGCCGGCGGGGCTAAGTGCGGCAGTCTATGCGCAGAGAGCCCGTCTCAATACACTTATAATAGAAGAAAAGCCTATGAGCGGCGGACAGATTTTAGACACTTATGAAGTGGATAATTATCCGGGTCTTCCAGGTATCAGCGGCTTTGAGCTGGGGCAGAAATTCCGTACCCACGCAGACCAGCTTGGAGCAGAATTTGTAAATGAACAGGTTCAGGAACTCAAAGACCTGGGGGAGAAAAAGCTAGTTGTGACAGAGAAAAGCAGCTATGAGACTCGGACGCTGATCCTCGCCACAGGGGCAAGACATCGAAAGCTGAATGTGCCTGGGGAGAAAGAGCTTGCTGGGGTTGGGGTGTCTTACTGCGCCACCTGTGACGGCGCATTTTTCCGTGGCAAGACAGTGGCGGTGGTAGGAGGCGGGGATGTTGCCTTAGAGGACGCCCTGTTTCTTGCCAGAGGATGCGAAAAGGTCTATCTGATCCACCGCAGAGAGGAATTCCGTGGCGCCAGGATACTTCAGGAGAGGGTTCGTGAGAGTGATAATATTGAACTTGTGTTAAACAGTAATGTCATAGAAATCCTTGGGGAACAAATGGTAACATCGGTCCTTGTTCATAATCATGTAAAGAATGAGCGCCATGAGCTTCAGGTGCAGGGAGTGTTTATTGCCGTCGGGATTTCTCCCAACGTAGCGGCGGCGGATGGTTTGGTAGAGCAAGATCAACAGGGATATATCAAGGCCGGGGAAGATGCCGTAACAAGCGTGCCAGGAATCTTTGCAGCCGGAGACGTGCGCACAAAGCAGCTTCGCCAGGTGATTACGGCGGCGTCAGATGGAGCGAATGCAGTAATCTCCGCTGAGCGTTACCTCAGTGGTAATTAAGTGTGAAAATAAAAGCATTTCCAGCACACTAGAAGAGCCTCAAGCCAGATAGCTGCCACATGAAAGCGAATAAGAAGCCAGGCTTGGCTTTCTTCTTTTCCTTTCATGTGGCAGCTTTAAGTTTTGCAAAATTTACAAGAACAGGTTGATTTTTGTAACAATTTTGTAAAAGATTACAGTTGACATAAAGGGGCCCCTTTGCTATAATTAGTCTCGTAATAAATTTGTAATAAATATCGAATTAGCATAAATTTGTAACTATAAAGCAGGAAAAGTATGGAGGGTAACATGAATAGAAATTCTATCAGACGAGTAACCACCTGTTGTCTTACAGCGGCAGTGGTATTGACTAGCAGTTCTTTTGTATCAAATGCGGCAACAGCAGGAGCAGGCGGATTGATCTCAGCGTCACAGATTGAAGTACAAGCAGATGCAAAGAAAGGCAGTTCCTCTACGGCAGGCGTTTCTGATACAATTGCAAAGTCTTTGGGAGACGATTCGATTCAAGTAGTTCAGAACAAGACGGAAGTTGTGAAATCTGAGTATGACGATATCGCAATTGCCCAGGTAGATAATTATGTAAATGTCCGTTCCACGGCAGGCGAGGACGGAGAGGTGCTTGGAAAGTTATATAATAATTCTGCATGTACGGTTCTTGGCACGGAAGGCGATTGGTATAAAATCCATTCCGGCGATGTAGAAGGATACATAAAAGCGGAGTTCCTGGTAGTGGGAAACGCAGAACTGGCGAAATCGGTAGGGCGCCGTGTGGCAAATGTTCAGACGGATGCATTGAATGTCCGTTCTGATGCAAATACAGATTCAGAAGTCTTGGGACAAGTTCCTCTGGGCGAGAAGCTTACAGTATTAGAAGAGAACGGCGATTGGGTAAAGGTTTCCATTGAAGAGGGAGACGGCTGGGTTTCTAACGAATTTGTAGAGTGTTGCACCAACTATGTAGTGGCAGAGTCCAAAGAGGCTGAAGAAGCTCGTCTTAAGAAAGAAGAAGAGGAGAGAAAAGCTGCTGAAGAGGCAGCGCGGAGAGCAGCGCAGAGTTCGCGCAGATCTTCTGGATCCTCAAGTAGTTCTGGCGGCGGCTCATCTTCAGGCAAGAGTTATGCTCCGCCAAGCGGTGGAAATGGACAGGCAGTTGCTAATTTTGCATGCCAGTTCGTGGGTAATCCCTATGTTTGGGGCGGGACAAGCTTGACAAATGGAGCAGACTGTTCTGGATTTGTAATGAGCGTATATGCGGCTTTTGGTGTTGGACTTCCTCATTCTTCAAGCGCATTGGCAGGCGTTGGCTACGGCGTGAGCCCAAGTGCTATGCAGCCGGGAGACATTGTATGTTATAGTGGACATGTTGGAATTTACGTTGGAAATGACACCATCGTTCATGCCAGCACAGAGGCAACTGGCATTAAGTATACTTCTCCTGCAGCTTATAGAACGATTGTGGCGGTAAGAAGAATTTTCTAAAGAATATAGACGGAGTATTATAAAGTTACCCGGGTTGAGAGAATATTCTCAATCCGGGTTTTTCATTTTGTCGGAGCAGAGACTCAAATGGTGTGAATTTCCCTTGCAGGCGAGTTTTCCCGATCTTGAACAATAATATCTATTATTTGAGTTTCCGCATTTTGCAATTTATAGCGTCAAAAGGTCTTGCTGACTTTGGCAGCATAGACATCTTGCACAAAAAGTGCTTGAAAAGCTAGCTTTTCAGAGCGCTTTTATGTGCAAAGTGTTTTCATCACTTTGTGATGGAAACCTTTTGGCGCTATGAATTGCAAAATGCGGAAACTCAGATATCTATCAACGCAGCACTGCATCGCCTCAGGATATTGTGGCACAATCTTGAGAAGATGTGCAAACGTTTCTGAATGAGGGGGAGGGTTGAAATGTGTAAGCCCACTTTGCTATCTGATCGGATTAGAGTATTAAAAAATCTGGATATAAAAGGCTCTCGACAAACTGCACAAAAATAAACGTACTTGGAAAATTTATAAAAAGTTATAAAATAGTTATCAACAAAGAAAAATGTCGAAAAACCTAAAAAAACAAGTTATACACGGAGTTATCAACATTATCCACAAAAATTCGTGTGGAAAACACGGTTTACATAGTATGGAAAAGAAACATTTGTTTTGTGAACTTGTGATAAAGTTGCAGATTTTTGGAAAAAATAAGAAAAAGCATTGACTTTTCCAAAGACAAAAAATTAAGCATTTGGTTTGGAAATGTCAGTAAATTCTGGGGAATTATAGAAAAAGGATGGTTGAAAAAAATCATTTCATTTGGTATACTTCTAAAGTATTTTATCTTTAAGAAAAAATGAGACGGGTGTTATATGGTAAAAAAAATAGAAATTCTGGGAATGGCCTTGGATGCATATACAGCTCAGGACGCCATGCTTCTATTAGAGGAACACTGGGACTATGCCATTATGAGTACAGTTGAGAATATCTCTATGGAGACATTGGTCAAAGCCCATAAGGATGAATTGATAAAAAACTGCATAGAAAACTTGGATTTGGCAATTATTTGTGACAAAGAAATCTTAAAGGCGGCGGGGGCTGCGACAAAGCAAAGGATACAGGAGGCGGCGGAAAAACAATTTTTTCGGGAGTTTATGACAAGGACGGTCTGTGACGCCAGGACGGTGTATCTATTGGGAGAGACGAGAGAGCAGCTAAGCTTGCTGGAAGAATTTCTAAATGAAGGGTATCAAGGACTTCAGGCGCTGGGAAGTTATGCGCTTTCAGAGTGCGAGGGAGATTTCGATAAGGCCATAAATGAAGTAAATATTGCGGCGCCTGACATTATTTTGTCAGTGATCCCGACTCCTGCTCAGGAATATTTTCTCAAAGACCATAAAGAAAAGCTGAACGCCAAGGTATGGTATGGGCTGGGAGATCATTATTTTGATAAAAAAGGGGTCTTGGAAGTGGCGGGCTTTGCCAGAAAGCTCTTCCATAAAGGAATGCTGCATAGCATGCTTTTGCATTATCATAAAAAGTGAAGGTGAAAATATTGATGAATGACATTTCTCGAAAAAAACGCAGTCCATGGTTTCTGATATTGGTGATTACCGCCGGGACTGGGCTGCTGGCGTTTGCAATTAAATGTATTTTTGATCAAGTGGGACTGGTAACGGGTGGATTTACGGGGATAGCGATTCTGCTAAAAGCCCTTACGGATATGTTTTATAAAGGCGGGATTCCGTTGTGGTTTGCCAACTTGGCATTAAACGTGCCTTTTTTTGTACTGGCGTATAAGATAAAGGGCAAGCGCTTTATCGGTAAGACGGTCTATGCAACCGTAATGCTGTCTGCATGGCTGTATCTGATACCAGAGATAGACTTTGCCAGCGGAGACTATATCCTGGCATCGATCTTTGGGGGCGTGCTGGCGGGGATCGCTATGGGCATGATCTTGTGGGCGAATGCGACGACTGGTGGCACGGAGATGGTGGCGGTGCTGCTGCAGTGCAGGCTAAAGCATTATTCCGTGGCGCAGATCATGCAAGTGCTAGACGGTATGATCGTGCTGGCGGGATTGTACGTATTTGGAATGCATCCTTCGATGTACGCGATTGTGGCAATCTTTATTACCTCTAAAGTAACGGATACGATTTTAGAAGGCATGAAATTTTCGAAAGCGGCGTATATTATCACGGACCATTATGATCAAATTGCAAAGTGCGTCATGGAGGAATTAAACCGGGGGGTGACTGGCCTTGCGGCACAGGGGATGTATTCCGGAGAACAGAAATGTGTATTGTATTGCGTAGTTTCCAAGAAAGAAATCGTTCTTTTAAAAGAATTGGTAGATCAGATTGATAAGAATGCCTTTGTCGTGGTGGGAGACGTCAGAGAAGTCCATGGGGAAGGATTCATAGAGCATGGAAGAGGCTAAGGCTGATTTTTGTATACTATGTACGGTGAAAAAGGGATGTTTTGAAAGAAAATTGAGGAAATGCATAAAAAATGTAGATTTCCTCTTTCTTTTTTTGTGCTTTTACATTAAAATACAAATTAGATTGTTGCTATAAAAAAAATAACGGATATAAAATTTGTGAAAGTTGCATAGAATGCAAAAAAGATTTGCCGGAAAAGAACAGCAGAAGAAACGGAATAGAAAAGGAGTGCAGAGAATGATTTCAAACCAGATACTTCAGAATACCATTGATGGATTAAAAGGAATTACCAGGATTGACTTATGTATCATTGACACAGAAGGCAAAGTTCTTGCCGCCACCTTTCAGAACACAGATAGTTATGTGAAAGCAGCCCTTGCATTTGTGGAATCTCCGGCAGACAGCCAAGTATTTTTAGGCTGCCAGTTTTTCAAAGTATTTGATGAGCATCAATTAGAATATATCCTGCTTGCCAATGGCGACAGCGAAGATGTATATATGGTGGGTAAAATTGCAAGTTTCCAACTTCAGAATCTTTTAGTCGCCTACAAGGAACGGTTTGATAAGGATAATTTTGTCAAAAATTTGCTATTGGACAATCTGCTGTTAGTGGACATTTATAACCGTGCCAAGAAACTTCACATTGACACAGAAGCCCGCAGGGTAGTCTTTATTGTGGAGACCAACCGGGAGAAAGATGGAAACGAACTGGAGAAGGTCAGGGGACTTTTAGGAAGCAAGTCCAAGGACTTCATTACTGCTGTAGATGAGAAGAATATTATCGTGGTAAAGGAAGTGTTGGAGCATGAGGGATATGATGATCTGAATAAGACGGCAGAGGTTATTTTGAATTTGTTCCATGCCAGCGAGGAACAGGAGATTCGTATTGCGTATGGGACCATTGTCAATGAGATCAAAGAGGTATCGAGATCCTACAAAGAAGCGAGGATGGCTTCGGATGTCGGGAAGATATTCTTTGAGGAGCGTAATGTCGTGGCGTATTCGACGTTGGGGATCGGGCGTTTAATATATCAGCTTCCGATTCCTCTATGTAAAATGTTCATAAAGGAAATTTTTGATGGCAAGTCCCCAGATGAATTTGACGAGGAGACTCTTTCTACCATTAATAAATTTTTTGAAAACAGCCTCAACGTTTCAGAAACGTCCCGCCAGCTTTACATCCATCGCAATACGCTGGTCTACCGTCTGGACAAACTGCAGAAAAGCACGGGCTTGGATCTGCGTGTGTTTGAGGACGCCATTACGTTTAAAATTGCCTTGATGGTAGTGAAGTATATGAAATATATGGAATCAATGGATTATTAGATTGTAGGAGGCTTAGATGATTAAACTTGAAAATGTCAGCAAGGCATATTCCGCGGGGATTCCTGCATTAAATGACGTCAATCTCTCGATTGAGCCTGGGGAGTTTGTATTCGTGGTAGGAGACAGCGGCTCCGGCAAGTCGACGCTGATCAAGCTGCTGTTAAAGGAACTGGAACCTACCAGCGGGAGCATCACGATCAACAATCAGAAGCTCGGAAATATCCGGCATCGTGACATACCGAGGTTTCGCAGGAATCTTGGAGTGGTGTTTCAAGACTTCCGGCTTTTAAAGGACCGCAATGTATATGAGAATGTGGCGTTCGCCCAGCGGGTGGTGGGCACGCCAGTAAAAACAATGCGAAGAAAGGTTCCAGCGATGTTGTCGATGGTGGGGCTTGCGGCGAAATATAAATCTTATCCCCGTGAAATATCAGGAGGAGAACAGCAGAGGGTTGCCATTGCAAGGGCGCTGGTGAACGAACCGAAAATTCTCTTGGCTGACGAGCCGACAGGAAATTTGGACTCGCATAACGCTTGGGAGATTATGAAGCTTTTGGAAGAGATTAATCAAAGGGGAACCACGGTCCTTGTCGTTACCCATAACCAGGAAATAGTCAGGGCAATGAAGAAACGAGTCATTACCATGAAGAAAGGCGTTGTCGTAGGGGACGAACAGGCAGGTGACGACTATGAGGATTAGTACATTTTTTTATACGTTAAAACAAGGCGCAAAGAATATTTGGAAGAATAAAATGTTCTCCCTCGCCTCGATCGCCACCATGTCTGCGTGTATCTTTTTATTTGGCGTGTTCTACTCGGTGGTCGTCAATTTCCAGAACGTGGTCAAGGAAGTGGAATCCGGGGTCGCAGTCACAGTATTCTTTGTGGATGGAGCGACGAAAGAGCAGATGGACGAAATCGGAGTACAGATTGAGAAGCGCGTGGAAGTGTCAAACTGTGTCTTTGTGTCTGCAGAGGAAGCGTGGAAAGAATTTCAGAAAATATATTTTGAGGGTTCGGAGGAGATGGCGGAGGGATTTGCAGATGATAATCCCTTAGTGAATTCTTCTCATTATGAGGTCTATATGAATGATATTTCCATGCAGAAATCTTTGGTTACATATCTGCAATCCCTAGACGGCGTTCAGGATGTGCGCAGCTCTGATATTGCGGCGAATACCCTGACGGATTTTAACAGGCTGATTGGATATGTGTCGGCAGGCATCATCTTGATCCTATTGTGCGTGGCGGTATTTTTGATCAGCAATACGGTGACCATTGGCATTGCCGTGCGCCGGGAGGAAATTGCCATCATGAAGCTGATAGGCGCTACGGATTATTTTGTCCGCGCTCCTTTTATCGTGGAGGGAATTTTGATCGGGATCATCGGTTCCGCCCTGCCGTTGACAATATTGTATTTTATGTACCGCAGGATTATTTTTTATGTGGCTGAGAAATTCCGCTGGCTTAGCGGGATGTTGGAATTCCTTCCGGTAGACAAAGTGTTTGCAACGCTGGTTCCGGTGGGACTGATTCTAGGCGTGGGCATTGGCTTTTTGGGAAGTCGTGTGACCATCCGCAAACATCTGAAAGTGTAAGCGAAGAAGAAAGAAGGATAATTATGGATAGGCAACAGGAACAATCACAGAACATGGATCCACAAGAACAGCTTGCCCAGGAATATGTAAACAGGCGGCAAAGAGACGTAAAACCTCCCCGCCCTCCAAGAAGGAGCCCAGGCTTTGCCGTTGGAATGCTGGCGGGGGCATTTTGCACGCTTTTAGCGTTTTCAGTGATGGTCACAGGGAGAAGCTTTTTCAAGAAGCCAGTCGGGATAGCGGAGAGCAAGGGAAGCGATGTTTCTAAGACAGAGAGCAGCAAAAAAGCCATTTCCAAGAAGCCAGTGGAACAAAAGGCGGCGGAGCTGGCCGATTTGATAGATGAATATTATTATGAGAAGATCGACCAGCAGGCGATGGTGGAAGGGATGTATGCAGGGATGGTAGAAGGGCTGGGCGATCCCTATACCGCATATTACACAAAGGAGGAGTATGCGGCGCTCAATGAGAGCACTACAGGAATCTACTATGGAATCGGCACGGTGCTCACACAGGATAAAGACACCAAGATCGTAAGCATTCTCCACGTTTATCCTGGGACTCCGGCAGAAGAGGCGGGACTGCGGGATGGGGACGTGATTTCAAAAGTTGGTGAGATTGAAGCGGATAGCATGGAATTGTCGGAGCTGACGTCGCATATTAAAGGAGAGAAGGGCACTAAAGTGCATCTGGAAATCGTCCGCGCTGGAGAAAACGGCTATCTTGGATTTGACGTGGAACGGCGGCAGATCGAAGTGCCCACAGTGGAGCATCAAATGCTGGAGGGGAATGTGGGACTGATTCAGGTTTCTGAGTTTTCCACTTCTACGCCGGAGCAATTTGACCAGGCGGTAAAAGAGCTGCAGGCGCAGGGAATGACCGCAATGATAGTAGATTTGCGGAATAATCCGGGAGGCGTTTTAAGCTCTGTGTGCGCCATGCTTGATGAGATTCTTCCCGAGGGGCTTGTGGTGTATACCGAGGATAAATATGGCAGCCGCTCTGACTATAAGTCTGACGCTTCTTGTATGGATATTGCAATGGCTGTGCTGATCAATGAGAACAGCGCAAGCGCATCCGAGATTTTTGCGGGGGCGATTAAGGATTATGAGTATGGAACTTTGATTGGCACGACTACTTTTGGCAAGGGAATTGTTCAGAGCATTATACCCTTGAACGACGGAAGCGCCCTTAAGGTTACCATGGCGAAGTACTTCACGCCAAAAGGCAATTATATTCACGAAAAGGGCATTGAGCCAGACATAGAGTTGGAATACCAGTATCAGAGCCAGGAGGATGAAATTTATAATCCCATGCACGATAATCAGGTGCTGAAAGCTTTGGAAGTGCTCAAAGGCGGAGAATAATATTGACCTTTTTTTGTCGAATATGATATGATACCAGTATCAGTATCGTGAATTTACGAGATAGCAAGACAAAACTATGGAAGAGAGGGAACGTGAATTGAAACAGTTTTTTGGAAAAAGCCATAGCGGGGATTTAAAGGAAGCAGTCCGCGGATTAAGCAATCCGCAGCTGATCATGCTGATGTCGAACAAAGAGCAGTTTGAGGAGCATGTAAAGAAGCTGGAAGCGCTTTATCCGGGGGTGCCGAGTATTGGATGCATTGGAATGAGTTATGATACCAGCGTCGTAGAACAGGGCGTGGGCGTTCTTGCTTTTACGGACGGGATTGCGGCAGTTGCAGATGTGCTCGAGGAAGTAACTGTGATGCCAGTAAAATATATAGAACGATTGGAACGTGACGTGGCAAAAGTGGATGCTTCGCAGAGGGACACGATCTGTATAGACTTTTGTTCTGGGAACGACGCATGTGTCCTGACCACGATTTACAGCGTATTGAAGCAGCGCAATATCGGATTGGTGGGGGGGACCGGAGACGCCGGAAAGGTGTCTGCCAACGGTAAAATATATGAAGATGCAGTGGCATATGCGTTCGTTAAAAATTTAAATGGCAAGGTAAAAGCATATAAGGAAAACATTTACCATAAAATGCAGAATCATCGCTTTATTGCGTCGAGGACGGATAAGGCGAAATACATACTTGGAGAGCTTAACGGCAAATCTGCAAAGAGAGTATACCAAGATATCCTTCATGTGTCAGAAAAGGAGATCACCACCCAGACGTTCAAAAATCCGTTCGGCAAAATCAATGGAGACGATGTATGCATTATCTCTATCAAAGAAGTGGATGGGGATGCGCTGGCGTGCTTTAGGCAGGTAAACGATTCAGACGTGTTGATGCTTCTGGAATTGGGAGACTACAGAGCCACGGTTAAAGAGACCATTCAGATGATACGCAGAGACTTTTCCAGAATTTCGGCGGTATTTTCTGTCAATTGCCTGTTCAGATATCTGTTGTTCAGCGACAACCATTATATGCAGGAGTATTTGCAGGACATGGGGACCCTGGGCAATCATGCGGGTTTGGTAGGATATGGAGAGCATTATAACAACCGTTTTGTAAACCAGTCCATGACTTGCGTGGTGTTTGAGTAAAGGGAGGATGAAAATGATATTTGACAAAGTAAATCGAAAAAGTTTTGGAAAAGGCAATCAAAAGAAGAGTTTGTATCCAGTGAAATATGTGATTAACAATTTGGATGGTTATAAGAAAGAACTGGTGGAGAAAGAAGTTGCTTCCTTGAAAGAGTTAAGCTTGATTAACAGTTCGTTTCGGCATGTGCTCGGTGATACCGAGAAATTTGAAGAACAGCTTCAGGATTTTGGGCAGTCCTTTTCCAATATCAATGAGGCGTCGAGCCAATTTGCAGAAGTAAAGAGTCAAATTGCAGAGTCTGTCGACCAGGCGCAGAGAGAAGTGGAGGAGCTAAAGAACAGCTCCCGGCAGGTGGAGGCTCATTTTGGCGAGATGGAAGGGACCTTTGCGAACTTTCAGGAATGCGTCAAGAGGATCAAGGGATGTACCAACAAAATCGTATCTATTGCAGACCAGACCAATATCCTTGCGTTAAATGCTTCCATAGAAGCTGCGAGAGCAGGCGAGCTTGGCAAGGGATTTGCCGTAGTCGCTACGGAGGTAAAAGAACTGGCGGACGAAATTAAGAAGCTGGTGGCAGAAGTAAATGTCAGCGTCGGAGACGTGGAACAGGGGACGGAGCAGTTAAGCGTCAACATCCATACGTCGCAGACTGCTCTGGGGGATAGCATTGAAAAAGTAGATGAGACCTACCAGATGTTTGACAAGATTACAGAGGCGTCTGAGAAAGTCACGACCGTCCAGAGTCAGATTTCTGCGGCTATCGGGGATTCTCAGGCATCGCTGCAGTCCCTGTGCGGCTTTTTCGACAGGACTAAGGGGCAGTACCGGGAGGTTATGAAGCATATTGACTTTGCCAGCAAGCTGGGTACGACAAAGAGTGCAATGTTTGAAGATATTGACAATATGATGTCACAGATACCGCCAATCATAGATGATTATGGAAAATAAAGCAAGATTGCAGTGAGTTCTTGCTGACAGCATAAGACGGGGCTGTTGCAAAAAAGCTATTATATACAAAATATGGTATTCGGAACTTCGAAACCTGATCCATATATTGTAGATAAGCAGCATTTTGCAACAGCCCCAATAGTTATATTTTATAACGTCAATAGCCCTATATTTGAGTTTCCCCATTTTGTAATTCATAGTGACAAAAGGTTTCCATCACAAAGTGATGAAAACACTTTGCACATAAAAGCGCTCTGAAAAGCTAGCTTTTCAAGCACTTTTTGTGCAAGATGTCTATGCTGCCAAAGGCAGCAAGACCTTTTGGCACTATGAATTACAAAATGGGGAAACTCAAACCCTATATGATTGTCAAATATTCTAAATTATGGTAAGATTTTCGTAGTGTCTGGCGGTTTGGCGAAATAGCTAGAGAACACGGCAGTTATTAGTGGTCAGAAAAATCTTTGCTTGTAAAAGCTTTATAATACGAATGGGAGAAAATATGAAGAACTTAAGAAAGATAGCAGGAATATCCGTACTCTTTATTTTGATTTTCATGGTGATTGCGCTATTTCAATACCAAGAGCAGGGGGACGGGACGTCCATACTGCCCAATCAGTTTGAGTATGCGTTTGACGAGGACTGGACGATGGTCTTGCTTGAAGGCGCAGAGATATCCGCAATCGATGCGCAGAATTATGAAACGATGCAGGAACTGGTGCAGGGAGCGATGCTAGAAGGGAACTGTCAGAGTGTGGAATTGCCATATATGGAAAATGAGAATCCGGGAAGCGCCCTTGTGTTCCAGAGCGTTCTGCCAGAAGACTTTGCAGGGCTGACGCTGAATTTTTCCTCAAAAGATGCTATGACATATGTTTTTCTTGATGGTGAAATAATTTATCAATATGATCTGGAACAGGATGCAGAGGCAAAAAGCCGCAGAGAAAATAATAATTTTGTAGACATTCCCAAAGTGTTTGAGGAAGGGGAGCTTTGGATTGTGCTGCTCCCCATCAAGCCGGAGGCAGCGGCTTCTCTCGGAGAAGTAATCGTGGAATCCCGTGACATGTTGGTAATCAGGGTCGTTGAAAACAATATCGCTGATATTGGCTGTTGTCTGTTGATCATGCTTATGGCAATCATCTTGTTTGTGCTTGCCATGATACGAAAATATACGCGGCAGCCAGTCCGGGGAGAATTCTTTTTGGGCATGGCTGTCCTGGCGGCAGGAATTTACTGTTTTATTGGCACAGATACCCTGACCATTTTTTATAATGCGCAGGAAGCCTATGAAATGCAGGAATATTTGGTCTTGCTGATGCCGCTGTTTTTGACGCTTTATTTTGAACGAAACCTGCATACGGTGTATCCCAGACGTTTCTCGGCGCTATTATGGGTTATGGTTCTCAATGCAGGAGTTCAGATTTTGTTACATAACTTCGGGGTGCGTGATCTGGCGGATATGATCAATATCTCTGCGGCGGGCGTTGCGGTGACCTGCGTCATTGCCATCGTGAGCCTGGTGCAGTATGATTACAGGCACAAGAGCTATCAGACATGGATGTCCGTCTTGTCTATGGTGATCCTTCTGTCAGGAGGCATTGCCAATGTCATTCTCAATGTATTTTTTCATCCTGTGCGCGGTAATATGGCAGGTCAGTACAGCATGGCGGCGTTTAGCGTGGTGATGGCAGTCGTGCATACGCTGCGGCTTTCCAAAGAATACCGGGCAAATGCGGAAGAAAGCGCCAGGCTGTTGCAAGAAAAGGTGAAAGCGGCAGAACTGCAGAATGTACAGCTGGCACAGGCAAAACACGATGCCGATACGGCGAGACAGGAGGCTTTGGCGGCAAATGAGGCAAAAGGGAAGTTCCTAGCGCGCATGTCTCATGAAATCCGTACGCCGATTAATGCGGTGCTTGGCATGGACGAGATGATTCTGCGTGAGGCAAAAGAACAGACGATCAAAGATTATGCCATGGATATTTATACGGCAGGCCAGACGTTGTTGTCACTGATTAATGACATCCTTGATTTTTCTAAGATTGACTCTGGGAAAATGGAGATTGTCCCTGTGGAATATGACGTCAGCAGCATGATTCATGATTTGTCGAATATGGCTGCGCAGCGGGCGAAAGATAAAGAGATCAAACTGGAAGTGGAGGTGGATCATCAGCTTCCTTGCCGACTGTATGGGGATGACGTACGCATCCGGCAAGTTTTGACGAACATCCTTACAAATGCTGTAAAGTATACCCATGAGGGAACTGTCTGGCTTCGGGTGCAAAGCCGCATAGAAGGGGAGACGGCAATGCTGAAATTTGAGGTGCAAGACACGGGGATTGGCATCCGGGAAGAAGACTTGCCGAAACTGTCTGCGGAGTTTGAGCGGATTGAAGAGGACAGGAACCGCAATATCGAGGGAACCGGGCTTGGCATGAACATCACCATTCAGCTTCTTGCCTTGCTGGGCAGTAAGCTACAGGTGGAGAGCGTATATGGAAAGGGATCGAAATTTTATTTTGAGCTCAAACAAAAGATCATAGATGATACTCCGATTGGAGACTTTGAGTCCAGGGTCCGTCAGATTGCCGAAGATTATAATTATGATACTAAATTCTGTGCCCCAGACGCCAAGGTGCTAGTGGTGGACGATAACGCAGTGAACCGCAAAGTATTCCGAAATCTGCTGAAAGAGACGCAGATCCAGGTAACGGATGCAGGGGGAGGCGCCGAGTGCTTGGAATTAGTGCAGAATAATTATTACGATTTGATTTTTCTTGACCATATGATGCCAGAAATGGACGGAATAGAAACCTTGCATCATATCAAAGAATTTTCCGATTTTCCGTGCAAAGACACGCCGATCATAGTATTGACGGCAAATGCAGTCTCAGGGGCAAAGGAACAATATTTGGCAGAAGGCTTTGACGAATTCCTCTCAAAGCCCATTATGCCAGAAAAACTTGAGAACATGATGAAGGCGATGCTGCCGAAAGAACTTCTTTTGGAGACGGCTGCTTCGGAGAGTCAGGCGCTTTCAGACGGGAATGTCACAAATGGAACGCCAGAACAGTTGCTTGAGGAGCTGCCCATGGTGGACGGTCTCGACTGGCAATATGCCTGGATGCATTTGCCAGATTTGGAATTGCTTCAATATACCGTGAAGGAGTTTTATGATCAGCTTGATACGTCTGCGGATCATCTGCAACAAGCATACGCACAGCTCTCAGAACCAGGGCGGTTAGATGCGTACCGTATTCAGGTCCACGCCATGAAGAGCCTGGCGGCGACCGTGGGAATCATGCCTTTATCGGGCGTGGCAAAGATCTTGGAATATGCGGCGAAAAGTGCTAGAATAGATATCATCATGTCGGTCACTCCTCCTTTTTTGGAAGAGTGGCGCAGTTACCAGGAGAAACTTAAGGGTGTTTTTGGGATAGGGACTGAGGCAAAAGAAAAGGTCGAAGATTATTCCATGATACTCGCCTTGGTGGAGATGGTTCGTATCAGTATGCAAGAAATGGATATTGATCAGGCAGACAAATTGGTGGGACAATTGCGGGCATATGAGTATCCAGAGGATATGAATCAAAACATGCAAAAACTTGCAGAAGCGGTGACGAATTTAGATGTGGAGGAGGCTTGCCGGCTTGCCGACTTGCTGATTGGACAGATGGAGGAGAAAAATCAGTGATTGGAGGATTATAAGGATGAAAAAGATTTTGCTGATAGGAAAGCTTAACAATGTGGTCAAGGAGACCAATGCGTTTTTGGCTCAGTTTTTTCATGTGCAGCTTTGCTCAGAAAATGCGGGGGTTTTGGAGGGGATGATGAAGATAGTAAATCCTGACTTGGTCTTGATCAGCCTGATTGGCGCATATGATATCGATACCTCCATGTTTTTTATGTTAAGTGATCAGTATGAGGAGATTCCGGTTCTTACGATTGGCACCCAGGAAGAAAGCGCGAAATTCTTTAAATATTATGAGGGCGCTCAGTTTGAAAACCTTATCCGTCCAGTAGAGCATACGGTGATCATGGACGCAGTATGCCGCAGGCTTGGGCTGGACAAGGCAGAAGTGGAACGAGAAGCAAAAGAGCAGCGAAAAGGAAATTCGGGCAAGAAGCGTGTTCTGGTGGTAGATGATAATGGAACGACGCTTCGGACCATGAAAGCGATGCTGGAGAACAATTATGAGGTGGCATTAGCGATTTCCGGCGCACAGGCAATGACTTCCATCGGCAAAAGTCGTCCAGATTTAATTTTGCTCGATTATGAGATGCCTGTCTGCGACGGGCGCATGACTCTGGAGATGATCCGGGCAGATGAGGAGATGAAGGACATTCCGGTGGTGTTTTTGACTGCCATCAATGACCGAGCAAATATAGAGGCGGTATTGAAATTAAAGCCTGCGGGGTATTTTTTAAAGCCGGCGGTAAAAGAGCGGCTGATTGCAGAAATAGAAAAGATTTTGAATGGAGAGTGCTGATTGCGGCAATAGAAAAGATTTTGAATCAAGCGGCATTTGAGTTTCCGCATTTTGCAATTCATAGCGCCAAAAGGTCTTGCTGCCTTTGG
>CAJTJY010000024.1 GCA_910576975.1 uncultured Lachnospiraceae bacterium | reverse complement strand
GGCAGGTAAAAATTTTTATTTTTTTAACTGTCTACTTGACAGGGAGCGGTTCAGTTTCCCTTTCTCATGGCTGTTTTCTTATTTACAGAAACAACCTATTTTTTGAAGTAGTCCATTTTAATATTCTATCTTCCTACTACACTATTCAATTAAAAATACGTAGAATTATATCAAAAATCCTAAAAACCAGTATAACATGAGCACAATCTAAAATTCCTATATTCTGTGCTGTTTGTTGGAAATATACTTCATATTTGTATACTCATAAGGAGTCGCCTGGTACACGTAGTAATTAAGCCAATTCGTATAGAGCGTATTGGCATGAGCGCGCCATTGCAGGTTGGGACGAATGGTACAGTCATCATCAACATAATAATTTTTAGGCATCTGAATCTCAAGCCCCTTCTCCTTGTCCCGCATATATTCCGTATGCAGGGTAACTCTGTCATACTCAGGATGACCCATCACAAATATCTTTTTCCCGCTGGCGTCCATCAAAAGGAACACCCCCGCTTCCTTTGACTCTGCAAGAATCGTAAGCTCCTGCACTTTCTCGATGTCCTCTCTGCGCACCTCCGTGTGCCTGGAATGAGGCGCAAGAAAATAATCGTCAAAGCCACGCACCAGCGGAATTTTGCGGTTGCTGACTTTATGTTCAAACAGGCCGAACATTTTATCTTTCAATATGTATTTCGGAATTCCATAATGATGGTACAGCCCCGCCTGCGCGCCCCAGCACAGATGCATGGTGGAAGTCACATTGGTCTTGGTCCACTCGCAAATTTCCTGAAATTCCCGCCAATAATCGACCTGCTCATATTCCATCTGTTCCACTGGCGCCCCAGTGATAATGAAGCCGTCAAATTTTCGTTCCCTAATTTCTGCAAATGTATTGTAAAACTTATTGAGATGACTGCTGGAAGTATTTCGGGATTCGTGGCTGCTCACCGCCACAAAAGTCACATCCACCTGCAGAGGCGTATTGGAAAGCTCCCGCAAAATTTGCAGCTCAGTCTCTTCCTTTAACGGCATTAGATTCAGAATCCCTACCTCGATGGGGCGGATGTCCTGATGCATCGCCCTGTTTTCATCCATCGTAAACACGTTTTCTCGTTCCAGCGTTTCTCTTGCTGGCAAACCGCTCTGTACTTTGATTGGCATATCATTTCCTTCTTTCTATCATGATCAATTTGATTTCAACATCTCGAGGAATTCTTGTTCCGTAATCACTTGAACTCCCAACTCCTGCGCTTTCGTCAGCTTGCTCCCTGCATTCTCCCCGGCAAGCACCATCGAGGTCTTCTTGGAGACAGATCCAGAGGCTTTCCCTCCCTGAGCCTCGATCAATTCTGCCGCTTCCTTTCTCCCAAGCGTTGGCAAGGTTCCAGTAATCACAATGGTCATCCCCTGGAACTTGCTGCCTCTTGGCTGTTCCTTGGACTCCATATTGACGCCGTATTCTTGCATTCGCTCCACGATGCGACGGTTTTCCTGCTTGCCAAAGAACTCCAAAATACAATTTGCACTGACCTCGCCAATATCATTGACATTCGTCAATGATTCCTGGTCTGCCTCCATCAATGCGCTAATACTATGAAATTCTCTTAAAATAGCTCTCGCTGCTGCTTTCCCGACATTGGGAATTCCAAACCCAGTTAAAAGCTGATAGGCGTCGTTTTCCTTGGATTTCTCAATGGCGTTCAAAAGCTTATCGGTATTTTTTTCTTTGCCGATAATGCCCTGTTCAATCAATTCTTCCCGATACTGGAAAAGCCCGTAAATATCCGCCGTATCTTTCAGATATCCTCTGCGAACCAATTCTTCCACATATACAGTTCCAAATCCCTTAATATCCATGGCGTCCCTGCCAACGAAATTAATAATATGCCGCTCAAGCTGAGCTGGGCAGTTTGGAGATGTGCATTTCATGTCCGCCGTATCTTTCTCCCTTTGGGTCCTGGCTCCGCATACGGGGCAAACCTCGGGCAGATGATAGGGAACCGTGCCTTGCGGTCGCTTTTCTTTGATCACTTTGCGCACTTTGGGGATGATTTCTCCTGATTTATATACCGAAATCCGGTCTCCGATGCGGATATCCAATTCGTCAATAAAATCCTGATTATGCAGCGTGGCGCGAGAAACGCTGGTTCCGCAAAGCCGTACTGGCTCAAAAATGGCAGTAGGGGTAATCCTTCCGGTACGCCCTACAGACAACTCTATTTCCAAAAGCGTAGTCTCTTTCTCCTCCGGGGGATATTTATACGCCACCGCCCAGCGGGGAACCTTTGATGTCGCCCCCAGCAGATCCCTCTGGGCAAAAGAATTAATCTTGACCACTGCGCCATCGATATCGTATTCCAGATTTCCTCTCTGATCCTCGATAGCGCAAATAGCTTCCCAGACCTCTTCCTTGGTATGGCAAATTTGATAATTGTCAATCACTGGAATCTTATTTCTTTTTAAATACTCATATCCCTGGGTATGGGTGGCTAGCTCCATTCCCCGAATCTGCTGAATGTTAAACACAAACATCGAAAGCCTGCGTTCCTTTGTCACCTTGCTGTCCAATTGACGCAACGTCCCTGCGGCGCAATTCCTGGGATTGGCAAAAGGCTTCTTTCCATTCAATTCCTGGATCTGATTCACCCGTTCAAAGTCCTGATTCTTCATATATACTTCGCCTCTGACTTCTAAATATTCCACGGGCTCTTTTAATTTCTTCTTTACATCAGGAATCACTCTGGCATTGGCTGTCACGTCTTCGCCAAAATTCACCCCGTCACCCCTGGTCAGAGCCAACGCCAGCTCCCCTTGCTCATAACGCAGCGCCATAGACAGGCCGTCAATCTTATATTCCACCACAAATTCCGGATTCTCCAAGCGCTGCTGCATATCCTCCACAAATTCCTCTACTTCCTCCCTGGAAAATACATCCTGAAGACTCAGCATTGGGACATTGTGCTGCACCAAGACCCCTGCTTCCCGCTTCGCCGTCCCCCCTACTTTCCGCGTCGGGGAATCTTTGGTAACAAGTTCCGGAAATTCCTGCTCCAGCTTTTTTAGTTCTTGCATCTTCTGATCATACTCATAGTCGCTGATTTCAGGATCATCCTGATTATAATAGCGGTCAATATGATATTCGAGCTCACTACGCAGTTCCCCTAGCTTTTGTTCTGCCTGATCTCTGTCCATATCCTGGTTCCGTCCTTTCTTGTTTATCTCCACTCTGGCTTCCTCACAGGAATCACCGTCTCATTTGAGGAATCTTTGATCTCTGCCATGAGTTCTTCCCATTCTATCCCGGTTACTTTGCGGTATTGACCCTCTTTGAGATCCCCTAGCTTGATGTTCATAATGCGCACCCGTTTTAAATCTATCACCCTATAATCAAAGACTCCGCACATCCTGCGTATTTGACGATTCAAGCCCTGTGTTAGAATCATGCGAAACGTACGTCTTCCCACCTTTTCTATAAAGCAGGACCTGGTAATGACATCCAGCTCTTCCAAGTAAACGCCGCTTGCCATCTTCTGTATAAATTCATTAGTAATCTCCCGGTTTACTTTTACAATATATTCTTTCTCATGGTAATTTCCGCCGCGCATCATCTTGTTTACCAGCTCGCCTTGATTGGTCATCAAAATCAGCCCATGAGAATCTTTATCCAAACGCCCCATGGGATAAATCCTCTTGGGATAATCTATATAATCAACAATATTGTTTTTTTCCCGTTTTTCTGCCGTACATACAATTCCTTGCGGCTTATTGACTGCAAGCAAAACAGCCTCCTCTTCCTTAGATACTGTTTTCTTGCCATACAAAACGATATCGCCAGGAAAGACTTTATCACCCGTTCCCGCAACTTTGCCATTGATCATCACTCTTCCCGCCTCAATCTGACGGTCTGCCTCTCTGCGGGAACAAATCCCTGCCTGGCTCAGATATTTATTAATCCTCACTGGTTCTTGCATCATCTTTCCCCCACGCTTTATGAAAAATCCTATCCTAACTTACAGAAACCGTTTCAAACGTTCTATATTTTCTTCCTGAAAATCCATCAATTCCTCAGCCAATTCGTTGGCGTAACTTCCCGCCTGCTTATTGTTATGTCTTGCTTTCAGCAAATCTGTAATTCCTCTGGTGTTTCCCTGGATTACCATATCAGCCATATGGTTGGTACTGATGTTTAACATCGTGTTTGCCTGAAGCACACCCCAAAGCATTGCCTTTTGCAAACCGGAATCTTTTGAAACCAGTCCATGCTGCCACAGCCCCGCTTCCGCCCTGCGCTCAAAATCCCGGAACCGGTTTCTCTCCGACGTCAGCTCATAGGCAAATTCCTGATTATATACTTTTCCCATTAGCGCATCTATTGCACTGATCGCCATAGATGCATTCCTCCTGGCTTCTTTCAATACTTTGACTTCTTCGTAATTACGCATAAGCTCCTCCTAATGTTTTTATCATTAGGTTGAAACATTTGTCTTATTTTATACTGGTTTTTACAAAGTTGACAAGATTTCGTCCTTATGCGTCTGATTAAGGAAAAAGAGAACTGCCCTTTGGGCAATTCTCCCTTCTGCACATCTCAATGGTTCTTTTATTCCTCTCAAACTTTTGTGAAGTGAATTAATTAGCCAATAACAAATCCGTTCTGATATATCCGGTAGTCCCATTCCATTCTACCTTAGTCCACCCTTCCGCATAGCTTAAAATAACCGTGATGGTATCGCCCACCGCCGTGGTTCCCACAAGCTCCGCAGACTCATTCATAGATACGCGCACATTATAACCGCCAGTCGCTGTCAGCACTTTTCCATCTGGCACATAATTCAACCCGCCAGAAGCATTATCATTCGTATCGCTAGCGCCATCACTCTCGCTGCCACCATCATCCGACGGCTGATCCTGCTCTGGCTCTTCCGGCGCTTGCTCCTCTTCTGGCTGCTGTTCTTCTGGCGCCTGCTCCTCCTCTGGCTCTTCTTCAGCAGGCTTGTAAGATTGCTTCCACTCGCTGATCGCTTCTGCCACGTCGTTAACCTTTTTCTCTAATTTCTCGTCTTTGCTGACAATCTTGTCGTAATTTTCCTGGACTTCTTCCTGAAGCTTCTGTACTTTGTCTCCGTTTTCAAACTCTTTGATCAAATTGAGAATTTTCTTCTTCGTCTTCTGTTCTTTAATCTCCCTGTTGAAAGAACTATAACGGTTGTTGATATAAAGCTCCCCGTCCTTATTCGTCTGAATATAGAAAATATTAGATCCTGGAAGAGCTTCTTTCATGTCTTCAAAGGTCATGTCATAAGCTACGCATACGATATAATCGCCTTCTTCCGCCCCATCCTCTACGATGCAAGAAACATTATTATAACTCGCCACATGCTCGTTCATCATCGTAATGTAATCTTTCTCCATATCAGAAAGAAACTTGGTAAGCTCTGTCAGCTTGTCCAAATCACCTGCCGCATAGGAATTATAATAAGTGGACACCAATTCCTTAATCTCAGGATGTGACTCCTCCTGATCCTTTTTGCCGTCTGCATCTTTCTCATCGTCCTGCTCTTCGCCCTGATTATCTTTCTTGTCCGTCTCTTCCTGCTTTGTATCCGGCTGTTTCGAGGCTTTGTCACCGCCTTTATTGCCTGTTGCGACAACCGCAAGCACGACAACGATAGCAACGGTCAAAACCCCTGCTGATATATATTTCACATTTTTTTTACAAAAACTTACTATTGTATCTATGCTAAACTCTGACCCAGATCTTCTATTCTCGCTCATATTATCTCCTTATCTATGTCCACAGCTCTGTTTTAAACTGTAATTCTATAATAATTAACGTAACCAAAATCGCCAACGTCATACCTGCTGGCAACAAAATTTATGAAATATTTGTCGATCTATAATACAAAATCATTTCAGAAGTACTAAATGCACCCAGAGGGAATCGAACCCCCAGCCCCAGAACCGGAATCTGGTATTTTATCCGTTAAACTATGGGTGCTGCCTCAAACTTTCTTTTCGAGCGAGATCAGTATAACATACTTTATTCTAAAAATCAAAAGGATTTTTGAAAAATTCTAAATTTTTTTTTATTTCTTGTGCGATATCGTCTGGCGCACGGTGATCCGTAGGCACGACCACTTCCCCCGCAGCTTGATAAAAAGGGCTCCTCTGCGCTAAAAGTCTCTGAATATATTTTACATTCATGTTTCCATTGAGAACCGGACGACCCTGGTCGTTCTTTACCCTTTCCAATATCGTCTCCGGTTGTGCCGTCAGCAGCACCACCACGCCGTTTTTTTGCATCAGCGTCACATTTTCCGTGCGCATTGCCATACCCCCGCCACAAGAAATAATTTTATGTTTCTCTTTTTGCAACTCCTGCAACAAGGAGGTCTCCATATCCCGAAACGCATCCTCTCCCTGTTTCTCAAAGATCTCCGCTATGCTCTTGTTCTGCTGCCTGACAATCCAGGCATCGGTATCTATCTCGCCATATCCCAGCAACTTTGCAAGGCTTTTGGACACCGTGCTTTTCCCTGTGCCCATAAATCCAATCAAATAGATATTATCTTTCATTGCTTTTCCCCATGCTGTCTGAAATCTTAGCTAACATCAATGCCGTGTCTTCTATAGGAAGCTGACCTGGCGCCGAAGCCTTTCCCAAGCTTGCAAACGTTATACAAGAACCAAACGTCTGCCCGCTGATCCTTGATATCGCTCCAAGCCCTCCCATTGCCATGGTCACAATCAAATAATCTGGCTCTTGTTGCCTGACCTCTGCCGTCGCTTCCAAAAGCCAAAGCACATCCATCGGACACTTGGGCATTACGGCAAGCTTGCCAATATCAGCCCCCGCTTCCTTTATTCCCAGCAATTCCTGCTGCATCTGCAAGACATTTGGCGTATGCGAAAAATAATGCTGCGACCCGATTATCGTCTGACCGGCATCATGAAGGCCTTTGATCACTCCTGACGCATCGGAAAGCTCTGATACTTCCACATCCAAAAGATCTGCCAAGCCACTTTGCGCTATATGCAAAAGCAGCTCCTTATATCTGTCTTCTGTTATTTCCTGCCGTCCTCCCTGCGCTTTGCTACGAAACGTGCAGAGCAAAATTACTTTGTCACAAATTTCCGCCAGCATCTTCAGGATCTGTTCTATCTGTTGCCACTGCCCAGCTTTTTCAAACCAGTCAATCCGCCATTCCAACGCTTGCGCCCCTTGGCGCACCGCATCATTTGCTTTCTCAATAATGGCTTCTTGTCCTGTCTCAGTGACTGGAACACATATTAATGGCTTTCCTGCTCCAATGGCATATTGCTTTATCTTCATTTTATCGTTCCTTACATTCTTGTTTACATGCAAGCATGACGCAAGGGCGCTTTGAATGGATCAGCGCTGCTCAATGCTTACTGCACATTATACCCCATCAAAAGCTTGCTGGCAAGTTTAAGTTTCCCCATTTTGCAATTCATAGTGCCAAAAGGTTTCCATCACAAAGCGATGAAAACACTTTTTGTGCAAGATGAGGCTGTCGCACGAAGATATTTACTTGTTCAAAAGGTTTCCATTGCAAAGCAATGCAAACAAAATGCACAAAAGTCATCTTGGAAAGATAGCTTTCCAGAGTGATTTTTGTGCATTCTGTCTTTGCCGCATCAGCGGCAAGACCTTTTGAACAAGTAAATATCTTCGTGCGACACCCCTCTTTTGGCACTATGAATTGCAAAATGGGGAACTCAAAGCTGGCAAGTCATTGACATATTTTTTATTATCCATTAAGATAATGCAGGGATCCTTTCCCTTTCACATTTTTGACAAATGCTTGAAACTAAAATAATGAAACTAGGTGAATCTATGAAATATGAAATCACAGGAACCACAAAGCTCACTGCCCTTCTCGGCAGTCCGGTTTCTCACAGTATTTCTCCCCAAATGCACAACGAAGCCTTTCGCCAGCTTGGGCTGGATTATGTCTATCTGGCTTTCGACGTTAAGCCTGACGCTTTAGCGGATGTTATCGCAGGGTTAAAAGCTGCCGGGATCTGCGGATTCAATCTCACCATGCCTCTCAAAGTGCATATTTTGCCTCTTTTAGATGAACTGACTCCTGCCGCACTCCTGACTGGCGCTGTAAACACTGTGATGGTCAAGGAAGGAAAACTGATTGGACACACTACGGATGGCATCGGATATATGCGTTCTGTCTCTGAGGCGGGTTATGACATCATCGGGAAAAAAATGACTCTGCTCGGTGCCGGAGGCGCCGCTGCCGCTATCTGCGTACAAGCGGCTTTGGATGGTGTTTCTTCTATAGATCTATTCAAACGAAGAAACGCCTCCTGGAAAAAAATGGTAGACTTCTGCAGTCGAGTAACAGCAGAAACCGGATGCCAAATTCAGGTTCTGGATTTTAACGATACAGATCTTCTTGCCAAAAGCATCTCTGAGAGCGCCATATTGACCAACGCCACAAGTATAGGAATGGCTCCTGAGACAGATTGCAGCCCGATTCCAGATGCCGCCATGCTCCATAAAGAACTGATCATTTCCGATATCATCTATAATCCCAGAGAAACTTTGCTTCTGAAACAGGCCAAGGCGCAGGGATGTCCTCATTTTAACGGCCTTACTATGCTGTTATATCAAGGAGCCGCCGCATTCACTTGTTGGACTGGGCAGGAAATGCCAATTGAACTTATCAAACAGAACTATTTTTCTAATTTAGAATAGGAGTGAGCCACATGAGTTTTTCATTTTTAAAACAACTTCCCAGCCCGGAAGACATCAAGAAAGAATATGGGCTGTCAAACGCTGCGACACACGCCAAGCAGGAACGGGATAACATGGTGCGCCAGATCATTACCGGAGAATCTGACAAATTCCTAGTAATTATCGGTCCCTGCTCTGCAGATAACGAAGACGCTGTCTGTGACTATATTAACCGCCTTAGCCGCATCCAGGAAAAAGTGGCTGACCGCTTAGTGATTGTTCCCAGGATCTATACCAACAAGCCCAGGACCATGGGGGAAGGGTATAAGGGAATCGCTCACCAGCCAGATCCAGAAAAACGGCCTGACATGCTGGCAGGACTAATCGCCATGCGCAAAATGCACATTCGCGCCCTGGAAGAAAGCGGCCTGTCTTCTGCAGACGAGATGCTTTACCCGGAAAACTGGCCTTATGTAGAAGATCTGCTCTCTTATGTCGCCATTGGCGCACGTTCTGTAGAGGATCAGCATCACCGCCTGACTGTCAGCGGTTTCGACGTGCCAGCCGGAATGAAAAATCCCACAAGCGGAGATTTCTCCGTGATGCTGAATTCCGTTTACGCTGGGCAGCATCCTCATCACTTTGTATTCCGTGGATATGAGGTAAGCACCACCGGAAACCCTCTGACCCATGTAGTGCTGCGTGGCGCAGTAAATAAACGTGGCGTTTGCATCCCCAATTATCACTATGAGGACTTGGAACGCCTGATTCAAATGTATGACAAAATGGATTTGAAGCATCCTACCGCCATTATTGATTCGAATCACTCCAATTCCAACAAACAGTACGAACAGCAAATCCGCATTGTCAAAGAAGTCATGCATAACCGCAAGATTTCTCCTGAAATCCATAATATCGTAAAGGGCGTTATGATTGAAAGTTATCTGGAACCGGGAAGCCAGAAAGTAGGAGAACATATTTATGGAAAATCCATTACCGATCCTTGCCTGGGCTGGGAAGAATCCGTAAAATTGATTTATGACATTGCGGAAATGAATCCATAAAGCAAGGCAGCGCATCGACAGCTTCCACTCCAAAATCAGCAAGCATCAGCTCCACAGCTCCTTTTGCATCTGCCAAGTCAAAAATTTGACTTGGCATCTTCTAAGTACATAGCTATGCAGATTATCGTTAAAACTGTTTCAACGACGGGCTGCGCCGCTATCACTCCATTCAGTTTGAAAAAGCGGTTTAAAAACATCACTCCTGGTATAAACAGTACCGCATTTCTTAAAACTGTAATGATCAGAGATTTTATTGCTTTTCCCAATGCCTGAAAATAACTGGTCGTCATATTGATAACGCCAAGCATAGGCGCTGAGAGGCAAAGAATTTTCAAAAAGCATCCCGTTTGTTCAATCAACAAGCCATCTTCTAAAAATATAGCGGCAAGCTGATTTCCAAACAGCAAAAATACAGTCGCAAACAACACGCCCATCAACGTACCATACAGCACCGTATATTTCACAATACCAGACATACGTTTTTTCTGATTTCCTCCATAGCAAAAACCCACCAAGGGCGCAACCCCCTGCGATAATCCAACGGACAGCAAAATTGGAATCATGTCCAATTTATATGCAATTCCATAAGAAGCTACTGCGTCAGATCCATAAATGCCAAGATAGTTGTTAAGCACAATGTTGGAAACACTCATAAGAACGGTAATGAGAGCGCCTGGAATACCGATGCTCACGACATTACGAATTATTACAACATTTGGCGAAAAACGTTTCAGCGCCAATGGCACGCATTGATTCCCTTTGTACTCTTCACGAATCATACAGGCAATATAATATATTGTCGCGCATACAAAGCCCAAAGATGTTGCAAGCGCGGCTCCTTTTGTTCCCCATCCCAGAATAGCGATAAAGAAATAATCCAATAACATATTGATTACATTTCCAAGTATCAATCCAATCGTGCTTTCTTTTATCAGGCCAACCGAACGAAACAAATGAACAAATCCATTTGCCAGCATAATAAAGGGAGCTCCTGCAAAAATCCATTTCAAATAATCGCAAGTATAAGCAATATTATCCGCATCTGCACCAGAAATTTTCGCCAATGGCCGCAAAAATGCCAGACCCAAAATCAGCGTCATCACGCCTGCAATCGCCATTGCATACACACAAAAATTCATCGTTGTGCCAGATTCTTCGTTCTTTTCTTCTCCTAATAATCTGGCAATCACGCTGCTGCCTCCCATTCCAAAAATACAAGCAATTGACATAATAATCAGCAATATTGGCGCACACAACGTTACTGCGGCAATCGTTGCAGGTTCTTTCGTCAACGAGACAAAAAAAGTGTCGGCAATATTATAAATTAGCGTGGTAAGCTGTCCCAGCATCGCAGGTAATCCAACCCTCATAATTGCTCTGGAAATATTCTTTTCTTCAAAAACCGATGTCATATTCTTTCCTCCTTTTCTTTCCTCCTTGAACTTTTTTTCATTATAAGGTAGAATAACTTCAAAAAACAGGACATATGTCCTGTCTAAGGAGGCTTTATGGAAAGAATTTATGATAAAAAGAAAATTTCATCCTGCATTGCCAAAAGCAAGTATCATGCCGTACTTAGTTCACTGGATATTGATTCATACCTGATAAAATATGAAAAAGGCGAATTCGTAAGTTCTCCTTTTGAGAAAGAATGTTTATTCCAAATTGTAGAACAGGGTTCTCTCAACATCTACTTCATTCGTGATGATGGGACTCGCTATTCACTGTCAAACGGGACTACGGACTACTTTCTCGGCGACATGGATATCTTTTATCCTAAGAACAATAACATTTATGCCGAAGCAGCCGAAAGCTTGAGCTGCATTTCATTTTCGATTGAAAAACATAGAGAGGCATTGCTCTCAAACAACAAATTTCTGGAACTTATTTGCAGAAGCCTTTCCAGCAAAATCGCAGTAATGACTACCATTGACGCAGCCCCCGCCTCTCTTGCAGAACGAGTGATTTCCTATATGAAGTACAAGTGCGACAACCAAACATTAAAGGGCATAGAACAAGCAGCTTTTCATCTTCATTGTAGCGCAAGACAGCTTCAAAGAATTTTGAATCAATGCGAGACAGCCGGATTCGTGAAAAAACTGGGGAAGGGAACTTACGTCTTGACGTAAAAGCAAAATAGCATTCCCCTCCCTGACATGTCAGACTCATATCTTCTATTAAGAAACAATCCTCCGATGATTTTCCTTTTGCAAGGACATGATACGTTTGAAATTCAAAAATCTTTATACAACATATAATAATCTAATGATAAATTTTCCATCTGTTGTTTATACCAATATTGCGCATCATCTAGCGCTTTATTATAAATAATCGGAGCCATATGTTCGCAAAACAAATCTAAAATCTGCTGCTGTTCAATCATTCCTATCTCTTCTCCTCTGACATCCAGATAAAAAGCTTTTATTTCACCGATCATCTGTTTCTTCTGAGCATCACTCAATCTCATTATCTGCGTTACACTGTCTCGATTCATAATTTCCTCCATTCTGTGCGCTTTTTGGCACAAACAGCTAGTTTTTGTAATAATTGACAAGGTTTAAGATAAAATCCTGGATGGAGAGCTTTATCATAAAGGCAATTTCAATGTTATTTGCTATATTGCAAAAAAGAAGCGCTTATTGGCAATTCTATTTCCCAATAAGCGCTTCTCTTTCTCTTGGATGCGCCTTCGTATATACTTCCCTTATTCGTTTCTGCCCCATCTGCACATACATCTGAGTGGTCGAGATATCAGCATGTCCAAGCATTTCTTGTACGGAATGAAGATCTGCGCCATTGCTAACCAGGTGGACCGCAAAAGAATGTCGCAACGTGTGAGGCGTCAGTTCCCCAGTAATGCCAGCCTTTTTTCCATATGCTTTAATCAGCTTCCAAAATCCCTGCCGGCTCATAGCCTGTCCCGAACAATTGGTAAACAAAAAATCACCGCCTTCACCTGAGAGCAAAGCCTGGCGTCCTTTATGCAAATACATCTCCAAAGCCTGCGCTGCCACGGAACCAAACGGAATAATCCGTTCCCTCGCTCCGTCTTTGCAATTGATATATTCCATCTGCAAATTTACATCGGAAATCTTAAGCGATATCAATTCTGAAACGCGGATCCCCGTAGCATAAAGCAGCTCCATCATTGCCCTGTCCCGAAGACTTTTGGGGGAATCGCCTTTTGCCTGCGCCAGCAATCGAAGCGTTTCATCTTCTGTCAAAATGGCAGGCGCCTTTTTCTCCACCCTGGGCGCTTTCAATTCCTCAGCGATATTTTGCTTGATACGTCCCACTTTCAGCAAATACTGAAAAAAAGCTTTCAGCGACGCAATGTTCCTAGAAATTGTTGCAGGCTTTCTGCCCTGTTTTTCCAAAAACAAAATATACGAATTCAATCCTGTGATGGTTATCTGATCCGCTTTTTCTATTCCCTGGTCCGCAAAATACTGATTCATTTTCCTCAGATCCCGCTCATAAGATACAGATGTATTTTCCGAGGTCTTGCGAACCTCTTTCATGTACTGGATAAATCCTAGAATCTCTTCTGTCATACGTTAACTACCCTGCCTGTATTTTTCTATCAACTGCCTAAGCTTCCTGACAGAATACATTATAATGATATCCTTACAGAAAAGCAAATAGTATTTTTCCCCATTTTTCCAGGTTTCGCGGCCTGATACAACATATCGGCAAAAGCTCCTGGCACAAACCTATATCTTGTAATATTTCCTTAAAAAAAATTTAATATTTTTTTTAAGATGAAAGGATTTACATAACTCTCTAAAAATATTCCTGACAGAAACAAAAGCAATAATCCAATCACCGCCATCAGTCCTGCACCATACACGTAACGTCGTCTTGCTGTTTGCTCCTGCACTCCCCAATATAGCCGCTGCCTCAAATAGATTGTCAGCCAGCAATATATTACATAAACTGGAACATAGAACAAATATTGCGGAAACAGCCCTCCCAGTATCAGCAAAATGCCCTTTATGCCATATTTTGCAATAGCTACCGCAAGCATAAACCCGACTGAAAACCCCTGCCATCCAATCATCAACAGGCCGGCAACTATGCCGAAAGAAGTAAACGCTAACATGCATAAGAGCAATAGCAAGGGAAGACGTTCCCCAATAATGTAGAAAAAGAGATTCTCTCCGTTAATGTCTGTGTATTGAAACTTTTCCACAAAATAATCATTTAAGATTCCTGCATTGGAAACTGCTTCCCTGCCCATCAGGTTTGCCATAAAAATCCCTGCCACAAACGTTCCCAAAAGCCCTGCCTGCATCAAGCGAATTCCCAAAGGCTTTCCTGGCAGAATCCCCTCTCGGCGCTTCAAATACAAACTCCACCTTTTTTTCATATGCCGCCTCAATTGTTTTTTTCTATTTTATGCGGGGCTCATGAAAAAAATTATCCTTTGTCCGTTTTTTCTATTTCTGATATTTATTTTTATATGCCATAATCGCCGCCACTGTCTTGCCGTCCTGAATCACTCCCTGGTAAATCAATTGGCAGAGTTCCTCCAGAGAGTGCTGTTCCAATTCAATAAATTCACCATCGTCCAAATGTTGTTTTGCAGGCACTAGGTTTCGTGCCACATATACGTCCACCATCTCATTACAAAAGGCAACCGTGGTGCGCAGGGACAACAAAAATTCAAGGTTGTCGCAGCGATACCCTGTCTCCTCTTCCAATTCTCTGGAGGCACACTCTATCGTCGGCTCTGTCACAAAATCTCTCGCTCCTGCAGGTATTTCCAGAGTCACGCGTTCCAACGCATTACGATACTGCCGCACCATGAGAATCTTTCCGTCAGGCAAAACTGGAACCACCGCCGCTGCTCCTTTGCGATGTTCTACATAATCCCACTTTTCAACCTTTCCATCTGGAAGTTCCATATAATCCGTATAAATGTCCAAAATAGATCCTTGATGTTCCAACACCCGTTTTACACGCTTTATTTCTAATTGTTCCATCTTCTTCCTCCTTATGAAAATACAGAAAACCGCCAACAAAGCTGTTGACGGTTCTTATTATCTGGTCGTAGCAAGGCAGCCCAGAAAATGGGCGCCTGCACCTTCCCTATATGTCGCTGTTACCTGGCATACTCAGTCACGCGTGATTCACGAATAACGTTGATTTTGATCTGACCTGGATATTCCAAGTCATTCTCAATCTGCTTGGAAATATCGCGCGCAAGCAGAACCATGTCTGCATCGCTAATCTGATCTGGAACTACCATGATCCGAATCTCTCTACCCGCCTGAATAGCAAAGGATTTATCAACGCCTTTAAAGCCGTTAGCTATGTCTTCCAACTGCTTCAGCCTGTTTGAATATGTTTCCAGCGTCTCTCTTCTTGCTCCTGGTCTGGCTGCGGAAATAGCATCTGCCGCTTGTACCAGACATGCAATCAGAGACTGTGCCTCCACATCTCCGTGATGCGCTTCTACTGCATTAATAATTGTCGGGCTTTCCTTGTATTTCCTACATAAGTCCACGCCAATCTGAATATGGGAGCCTTCCACCTCATGGTCAACAGATTTTCCAATATCGTGAAGTAATCCAGCACGCTTTGCCTGCCTTACATCCACGCCGATCTCTGCCGCAAGCAATCCTGAGATTTGAGCTACCTCAATGGAATGTTTCAGTGCATTCTGCCCATAACTTGTCCTGAATTTCATCTTTCCAAGCAAGCGGAGAAGTTCTGGATGAATTCCATGTACGCCAACTTCTAACGCTGACGTCTCTCCTTCCTCTCGAATCATGACTTCCACTTCCTTTTGGGCTTTCTCCACCATTTCTTCGATTCTAGCCGGATGAATACGTCCATCGACGATTAATTTTTCCAGAGCAATACGGGCAATTTCCCGTCGGATGGGATCAAAGCCTGAGAGTATCACGGCTTCCGGGGTATCGTCAATAATCAAATCCACGCCCGTCATCGTCTCTAGCGTGCGGATGTTCCTTCCTTCTCTTCCGATAATCCGTCCCTTCATCTCATCATTTGGAAGCTGCACTACAGAAATCGTAGTCTCAGACACATGGTCTGCAGCACATTTTTGAATAGCAGTTACAATATATTCCTTTGCTTTCTTTCCTGCTTCCTCTTTCGCTTTGATTTCCATTTCCTTAATTAATTTTGCAGTATCAAGCTTCACATCATCTTCAATCATTTTTAAAAGATAATCTTTTGCCTGTTCAGAGGTTAATCCTGAGATTCTTTCCAGTTCCTGCACTCGTTCTTCGTGTAGCCTTGTAACTTCTGCTTTCTGTCTGTTAATCTCTTCTTCTTTCGCCGCAAAACCTGCTTCTTTCTTCTCGATGGACTCTAACTTTTTATCCAGATTTTCTTCTTTCTGAATAATGCGTCGCTCATTGCGCTGAATCTCATTCCGGCGTTCTTTAATCTCTTTGTCAATCTCATTCTTGCTGCGAATAGATTCTTCCTTGATCTCCAGCATGGATTCCCGCTTTTTATTTTCAGCAGTCTTGACAGCTTCATCTATTATTTGTCTTGCTTTCTCTTCCGCACTTCCAATCTTGGAATCTGCCACACGTTTGCGGTATGCAATCGTAGAAAAGTAAGTAATAGGTACAGCGATAATTAACGTGACTACTACAGCAACTACAGCGATTAAAAATTCTGGCACAGGAGCACCTCCTTATTTAGTTTTCATTGTACATATCATAAAACATTCCCGTTTATACATATGCCTGCCACATACCATAAACTGCATGATTATCATGCAGTCTGATGACATGTATCACAACATATTGATTTTATACTTTTTTTTTTCTTATGTCAAGTGTTCTAACGTACGCAATATGTCATTCAAAGCAAAACCTTTCCTCATTAGAAACTGGCACATCCGCTGCTTTTCTTTTAAATCGGCGGTCTGTGGGGAATATTTTTTCTTTTCAATCCATTGCCGTATTAGTTGCTCCTCATTTTCCTGCTGAAACTCTTCTTCGACTGCCTGCTGTGCCAATTCGCTCGAAATGCCTCTTCCAAGTAGCTCCATGTATATTTTGCGCCGGCTCTTTTTTTCTTTATGGTTCCTCACATAATTCTGCGCATAGCGCAGATCATCCACATAGCGGTATCCTTTCACATAATCGACGGCGCTATCAATGACATCATCGGGATATAATCCAAGCGCAAGCTTCGTTCTGATCTGGGCCTCTGTCCGGTCCATGCGTTGCAACAGATGCATAGCTCTTTTTCTTGCCCTTTTTACCAAGACTTTCTCGCAAATCTCCTCAAAAAGTTCCTCCGAAAGCTCCTCGCCTTGCTGCAGGCCATATTGCCTCGCTTCTCCCTTATATAAAGCAAAACTACTCCTGTCCTCTAGGACAATGCGCATGCGTTTCTTATCCAGCTCAGCAATCTCCATAATCTGCATACTGTCGTCCCTCTCCTATGCCTGTTCTGCTGGCTCTGCCTGGCTCTGCGGTTTATCTACTGCCTTTGCTTCTTTCTCTTTTGACTTATCGGAGTCTGACGCTTCTTTCTTTTTTGTCTTATCGGACGAAGCTGCGTCTTTGCCCTTGGACGAATCGCCCTCCTTATCCTTTGACTGTTCTTCCTCTCCTTTCGCCAATACCTGGGTTCTTACCTTGTCATCCACTTCCTTGCAAACTTCTTCATTTTCACTCAAATATTTCTTGGCATTCTCTCTGCCCTGTCCGATCTTCGTGCCATTATAAGCAAACCACGCTCCCGACTTATTGATTATGTCCATTTTAACAGCGATATCCAAAAGATCTCCTTCTCTGGAAATCCCCTGCCCAAACATAATGTCAAATTCCGCCTCTTTAAACGGCGGCGCCACCTTATTCTTGACCACTTTCACTCTGGTACGGTTTCCGATAAATTCTCCTGCCTGTTTCAACGTTTCGATTCTTCTTACATCCAGACGTACCGAAGCATAAAACTTCAGCGCCCGCCCTCCAGTGGTGGTCTCAGGACTTCCAAACATCACGCCCACCTTTTCACGAAGCTGGTTGATAAATATTACAATACAGTTCGTCTTGCTGATGACTGAAGTCAGCTTCCGCAGCGCCTGTGACATCAAACGGGCTTGTAACCCCACATGAGAGTCTCCCATGTCTCCATCGATCTCCGCCTTAGGCACTAAGGCTGCCACTGAATCCACAATTACAATGTCCACCGCTCCAGAACGCACCATGGTTTCTGTAATCTCCAGCGCCTGTTCTCCATTATCCGGCTGCGATATGTAAAGATCATCAATATTAACGCCTATATTCTTGGCATACACCGGGTCCAGCGCATGTTCCGCATCAATAAACCCTGCAATTCCTCCGTTCTTTTGAACCTCCGCCACCATATGCAAAGCGACCGTGGTCTTGCCGCTAGACTCCGGTCCATATACCTCGATGATCCTCCCCTTGGGCACGCCGCCTACTCCCAACGCCAAGTCAAGGCTCAGACATCCGGTGGGAATTGCCTCCACATTCATATTCTTTGCTGATTCTCCAAGCTTCATCACTGAGCCCTTGCCATAGTCCTTCTCAATTTTGGAAATCGCCGCATCTAGCGCTTTTAATTTTTCTTCTTTCGTTCCAGGAATATCTAATACCTTTGATTTATCTTCTTTCGCCATATTCATTCTCCTTTTTATTGCGAACTTATGTTCGTTTCTATAGTAATACAATATCTAAAAATTGTCAACTGTTTTTCTGGAAATTTTCTGTAATATTGCAACAGCTCAGAACATGCCCTTAAATGAGCCACCAACCTCCTGTCTAGAAGACTAAAGGAGCGTTTCGCTTGCGGCATATTTATCAGTGCTCATTGACGCATGCCCACAGGACGCTTAGCACGATTCGCCCCAATGCTGGCGATATCAGAACTGTCACATTATCGTTAAGAAGCTGCAAGACGCAGCCAGAAATACGAAGCTCGTCCCTATAGTCACAAGAACGATTCGTCTGAGGAAAAGAAAAAAGACAGCTACGCTTCGTGTGCTGACACACTAGTAACTGTCTTTCATTATAAAGTCTCTTGCTACATCCGTCAAGTTATGATTGTATCAAATTTTTGAGCTGGTCCATAGAATGAAAGCCCACTTCCTTTTTCACTGCCTCGCCTTCCTTGAACAAAATCAGCGTCGGGATGCTCATCACCCCATACTTCTGTGCCAATTCGCCTTCTTCATCCACATTGAGCTTTCCAACCTTGACCTTTCCTGCAAATTCTTCTGACGCCTGTTCGATCACAGGTCCCTGCATCTGGCATGGTCCGCACCAGGTTGCCCAAAAATCTACTAAGACAGGTTCTTTGCTATTGATCACTTCTGTTTCAAAATTTTCCACTGTAATTTTTATCGCTGCCATATCCTTCTTCTCCTCTTCCTATTATTTTTTAATGATATGATTATACCACAATCTCTAATTCTGAGTCACACTTTTTGTTAAAATCTTGTTAAAATTTTTCTTCTTTCTTGAAATCTCTTCCTGCTTCATGATACATTAAAATTGATACCCACAAGTGATAAAGCTGGAAAAGAGGTTCTAATGACAAAAAATACAACCATTTCAAAGCAAAGACAATTTCCACAAAATTTGCTCATAGCAGCAGGATTGCTGGTTCTGACTACCGGGCTTACTTTCACTTTGTTTTTCCAGGTTTCAGACAATCCTGCAAATATCGCTCTATTCTATATCATTGGCATTATTACCACTGCCAGGCATACCACTGGATATATCTATGGTATTCTGGCTTCTATCGTTGGAGTTATTTTTATTAATTGTTTTTTTACATACCCCTATTTTAGCATTAACTTTTCCCTCCCTGACTATCCATTTACTTTTCTGTGCATGTTTTTCCTTTCAATTGCCACCAGTGCGACCACCACTCACATGAAACAGCAGTCCGATCTCATTGCTTCCCATGAAAAGCAGCTTTTAGAGGCAGAGAAAGAAAAGCTGCGCGCCAATCTCCTGCGCGCCGTATCTCATGATCTGCGCACGCCGCTGACAGGCATCCTAGGCGCCAGCGCTTCCTTACAAGAACAATGGGAAAGCTACAAGGCGCAAGAACGTCAGGAATTGATCCATAACATCCATGATGACGCAAGCTGGCTTTTAAATATGGTGGAAAACCTTCTTTCCGTCACTCAAATACAAGCGGACGGCTCGAAACTAAACACTTCTCTTGAAGTTGTGGACGAGGTTGTGGCAGAATCCCTCACCCGACTGAAAAAACGTCTGCCCGATGCCGACATCCACGTGACGCTTCCTAAAGAAATCTTGATGATCCCCATGGACGCCATGCTGATTGAGCAAGTTCTTATCAACCTTTTAGAAAATGCATCGCTTCATTCTCATTCCAAAGAGCCTGTTCAGCTTATCGTGGAAAATCACACCCACAACATTTATTTCCGCATTATCGACCATGGCGTCGGACTCAACGAAGAATATTTGGAACACATCTTCGACGGAACTTATTCCGAATCGATTTCTTCTGATGTTCACAAAGGCATGGGAATCGGATTGTCCATCTGCCATAGCATTATCACTGCGCACAAGGGAGCAATTGCAGCCCGCAATCACAACCGCGGCGCAGAATTCTTATTTACATTGCCAAAGGAGGAATACCATGAATAAATTTACGATCCTGCTAATTGAAGATGAAAAGAGCATCTGTGATTTTACATCCAGAACACTGTCTTCACATGGATATCGTGTCCGCTGTGCGTCGACCGGAAGGGAGGCGCTCTCCCTTGCCTCTTCCCTGTGCCCAGATATTTTTCTCTTAGACCTAGGACTTCCGGATATGGATGGCATGGAAGTAATCCAGCAAATCCGAACCTGGTCAAACTGCCCCATCATCGTAGTTTCTGCCCGAACCCAGGAAAACGACAAAGTACAGGCACTAGACGCTGGAGCAGACGATTATCTTACAAAGCCATTTGGCACTTCCGAACTTATGGCAAGAATCCGTACATCGCTGCGCCACAGCGTCCGTCTGATCAATGGACACAATTCCACACAGCATCCATATCGGGCAAAAAATCTTGAAATCAATTTTTTCAAGCGCATCATCACCATAGAAGGGCAGCCAGTCCACCTGACTCCCATTGAATACAAGATCGTAGCTTTTCTTGCCCAGCATTCCGGCAAAGTAATGACTTATTCAGCCGTAATGAATAATGTCTGGGGGCCTTATGCAGAGTCTGACAATAAAATCCTGCGTGTGAACATGGCAAATATCCGCCGTAAATTAGAAAAAAATCCAGCGGAGCCTGTCTATATTTTCACAGAGGTAGGCGTAGGCTACCGCATGGCAGAAGACGAAAATACGCTGTAATCGCCGGCTCCCATATGCCGGCTCACTCTATTATTCAAAAAATCTTAAGAATTTTTCAACAGTTCTTTTTCATTTTCTGTTTTTCAAACTTCCCATTATTGTGTATAATGGTTTTTACAATTATAATATAGAAAGGCTGTGATTAATCATGCATAAAAAACGACGAAGAAAGAGGAGAAATAGGCGCCAGGAGAATCTTCGAATGCTTATCTATGTAATATTGCTGGTTCTTATTATCTTGACCATCATCGGCATTGCCGCCGTCGTAAAGAAATCTTCTAGCGAACATGCCCAAAAGCAAGAAAAACAGCAAACCCAGTCAAGTTCTGATGTAGAAAATGAGGTTTCAGACCTGCCAGAGTCAGACCAAGGGCATGAAGATTCCACGGAAAGAAAAGACCTTTCCAAAAATGAAAAGGACGCACAAAAACCGGACGAAACAGAGGAAGTAGAAGACACGGAGAAACCTTTTACTCTTGCTGACTTGGACAACCCGGAAGGCTTTGACGAACGTCCCACGGAACACGGCATCGTACTGGCAAACCAGCAGATCGACTTAAGCGGGCTGGATACTTCCGGCCTGGATTGGGGACAAGGCGGAGATTTAGATGAATACAACCGCCCCGCGGGCTGTATGCAGTACCAAGAGAAATATGGAAAATACAACGCCTACTTCATTTCTGACGAGCCTGAAAAAAAAGTCATCTATTTAACGCTTGATGAAGGATACGAATACGGCTGTTCCTCCCGAATACTGGACACTCTGAAAGAAAAGAACGTCCACGCCGTTTTCTTCATAACCAAGTCATATGCAGAGCAAAATCCAGATCTGGTAAAACGCATGATCGCAGAAGGTCATGAACTAGGAAACCATAGCGTGACCCACCCTGCAAACGGGCTTCCTTCCCAAGATATCGAAACACAGACCAACGAAGTCACCGGCAACCACAATTATGTGAAAGAACAATTTGGTTATGATATGCATCTATTCCGCTATCCTGCTGGAAAATTCAGCGAGCAATCGGTCGCTCTTTTAAATAATTTAAACTATAAGAGCTTATTTTGGAGTTTCGCATATCTGGATTACGATGTGGAGAACCAGCCAGATCCTACAGAGAGTCTGCAAAAAATAATGAGCAAGCTGCATCCCGGAGCGATTTATCTGCTCCATGCAGAATCTGAGACAAATACCCAGATCCTGGGAGATTTCATTGACCAAGCAAGAGCACAGGGATATGAATTCAAAGTTTTTCAATAAAAGCACGCAGTGACTTTCTATAATGAAAAGGGCTGTGGCAGAAAGAAGCATATGGGTGCTGTCGCACGAATGCATTTTGTTTGCATTGCTCTGCAATGTAAACCCTTTTAACAGGTAAATACATCCGTGCGACAGTCCCTATATGACATTTCCTTTCTGCCGCAGCCTCTTTTACTGTCTCTCTCATACGGTCCTGCCGCTATTAATTGCGCCCAAACTCCGAAAGCACTAGCCCTTGATTTCGCTCAAGCGTCATACCCACGCTCCAGCTATTGACAAACAAAAGCAATGGATTTCCTTTCAAATCCTGAATTTTTTTCATATCGGAAGTTCCCATCAGCTTGTCCATATCAATTTCCTTGTTCTCTATCCAGCGGATATGCTCATATGGCAATTGCTCTAAACGTATATCCACGTTGTATTCATTTTCGAGACGGTATTTGAGCACGTCAAACTGCAGAACTCCTACCACTCCCACGATAATCTCCTCCATGCCAGTATGATATTCCTGGAAAATCTGAATCGCTCCCTCCTGGGCAATCTGGGTAATTCCTTTCACGAACTGCTTCCGCTTCATCGTGTCCATCTGCCGCACCCTTGCAAAGTGTTCCGGCGCAAAGGTCGGAATCCCCTCAAATGCAAATTTATCTGCCGCCGTGGTAATAGTATCGCCAATAGAAAAAATTCCTGGGTCAAACACTCCGATAATATCTCCCGCATAAGCCTCTTCAATGATCTTGCGTTCCTGGGCCATCATTTGCTGTGGCTGAGAAAGACGCATTTTTTTAGCCCCCTGGATATGAGTCACCTCCATGCCCGCCTCAAATTTTCCAGAACAAATCCGCATAAAAGCTATTCTGTCACGATGCGCCTTATTCATATTTGCCTGGATTTTAAATACAAACGCAGAAAAGTCCTCTGAAAAAGGATCTATTTCCCCAACATCCGCTTTTCTGGGAAGCGGAGAGCTTGTCATTTGCAAGAAATGCTTCAAAAATGTCTCAACACCAAAATTAGTCAGTGCAGAGCCGAAAAATACCGGGGACAATTCTCCCTTTGACACCAGCTCCATATCAAATTCTGCACTAGCTCCGTCTAAAAGCTCCACTTCTTCCATCAATGCCGCTTTAAACTCTGCGCCAATCTCCTCCTCGAGCTTGGGATCGTCGATCTCAATATCTCGTTCCATGCCTTCCTTGGTGCCCTTAAACGTATCTGAAAAAACCATGACCTTTTTCGTATTGCGATCGTAAACGCCCTTAAAATTTTTTCCTGATCCGATTGGCCAGTTAATGGGACAGGTGGCAATGCCCAATTCTTTTTCAATCTCATCCAGCAAATCAAAGGTATCATTGGCGTCCCGGTCCATCTTATTTATAAAAGTAAAAATCGGAATATGGCGCATCACGCATACCTTAAACAATTTCCGTGTCTGCGCCTCCACGCCCTTAGAGCCGTCAATCACCATCACCGCCGAATCCGCCGCCATCAAGGTACGATAAGTATCCTCTGAAAAGTCCTGATGTCCAGGCGTATCCAAAATATTAATGCAATAACCGCCATAATTGAACTGCAGCACGGAGGAAGTGACAGAAATTCCTCTCTCTTTTTCAATCTCCATCCAGTCAGACACTGCATGTCTTGCCGTCGCTTTTCCTTTTACAGAGCCTGCCAGATTGATAGCTCCGCCGTACAGCAAAAATTTCTCTGTCAAAGTAGTCTTGCCTGCATCTGGATGAGAAATAATAGCAAAAGTCCTACGCTTCTCTATTTCTTTTTGTAAATCAGCCAATATAACATTCCTCGCTTTCCATATATTTCACACAAGCTCATAAAGCTTCTTGATCTTTTTGTAAAGGAATGGCTTTTACATTCCGCACTATATGGTAACACATGGTACTTTCTAACGCAACCCACTTTAAGCATCAAACCCCGCTCTTTTCTTCTTGTTGATAATCAGCGCAACACATGAAGATAAGCCAAAACAGCGGCATACCTTGATACGCCCGCCATTCTGGCTTAACCTTTATCTTGCGAACTCAGCCTTCGGGAGAATTTTCTGTTTGAACTTCTCCGCCTTCCCCAGCCTGATCTTGTGCTGGAGCCTCCCCTGCTGCACCATCCGTTTCTGTTCCATCGACGGAACCGTCAGTGGTTCCCCCTGTCCCAGTATCTGTATTTTGACCTGCTGCCGTAGAAGAAATCGGAGTAATTACGATATTCTGCGCCTCCACATTGGTCTTGCGCCTCACAATATCCTCCACCTGCGCCCGTTTCGCATCGGTCACTTCTCCCATATTCAGCACTACGTCCGCATTGCCATCAGTAATGCTTACCACTACGTCTGTAAATCCTTTTGCTTCCAAAAGCATTTCTGCCGCCGCTTCCCGCTCTGCAATATCTGTCATAGAAATCATGGCGTTCACTGCATCCTGCTTCTGTTCCTCTGTGATATTGGCATTGTTGATCACCTCCATCAAGGAAGCCTTGTTCTGGGAACGGATCTGCTCCCGGTTCAGCTTTACTTCCGATACAAAATCCACGTTGCTGACTCCAGTGCTTGTAAGCACTGCCTGACCTGGATTCTCTCCGTTGGCATTCTCATTGCTGGCGACTTCCTGGCCATTTTCTGCTCCCTGCGCATCTGCAGAGGTCTCCGCACTCTCTTCCGTGTCTGTGAAAATGTCTTCTGCACTATACATGTCTTCATCAGAAATTTCATATGTACCCTCATTGGTATCTGCGCTTGCCTCTTTTGCCAGATCTTTGTCACTTTGGCTTCCCGTATATTGCAAATAGCCTGCCACGGCGATCATAAGAGCCAAAGCCGTAATGATGATCTGATTTTTTTTGAAAACTTTTCTCAAATTGATGCCCTCCTGTCAATTCATCTTAACTACCTTAATTTTATGTATTTCCACTGGAAATAATGCCAAAACCGCATCAGAAATATTTTTTACTGTCTTTGCGTCCTCACCTCCCTCCGCCACCACAAGCACGCCCTCCACCCGGGGCGCCACTTCCCGCCGTACAAACGGCTCCCCGCTGCTACTGTTTTCCTGAGAATAAACGGTCTCCTCCTGAAACTGGCGCTCCCCAGTCGTCCGCTTTGCGTTCCCATCCTCCTCAGATATGTCCTGGCTGTTCTGGCTTCTGTCTTTCTCCACCACATGCTCCCCCTCGTCCTGCAGGGTGATCATTACCTTTACCTTCCCTACCCCCTCCATGTTTTCCAGTACTTGCTCCAAGCGGCGCTCCAAACGTTTCCCATAATCTATAGACGTGTCATAGGAAGTCTCCTCCCTAGTCTGAATCCGCTGCTCCTCCCTGCTTTTTTCTTCTCTGTTTTCCACCGGGATAGCGATCACCAAGAGCAAAATTCCCACAAGGCCTCCGATCAAAAACTGGTTTTTTGGTATCTTTTTCAGCTTATCAAGTAAAGAATGATCTTTCTTCATCACGCTTCCTCCTACTCAATGTCAATGTGAATCTGATCTTCGTCCAACTGATAAAACTGCATCAGTTCCTGTTTCAACTCCTGGACTCTTGGATACTCCCTGCCAAGTTCCAAAAAATCTGCTTTCTGCACGACGCCATCCTCTTTCAGTACTGCGGCTACGACAATCGATTCCACCTGATACTCTTCTGTCAAACGAACTCTGGACTCAGTCACAAGCAATTCTTTTTCTTCTGCAATCCTCGTCACGTCAAGTTCCAAGGCACGTTCGTATTCCCTGATATAGCGTTCTTTCTGCACATCTTCCAAATGTGCCGTATCCAACTTTAAATTATCCAATTCTTGAAAAAATCCTGCCTGGCTGACCCTTTCCTTTAGAAGCTCCTCGTTTCCCATCAGGGATAATATTGGCGAGGTAACCAAAATGGTCAAAAGCATTCCAGAAAAAAAGCGCACATATTTCTGATAATTTTTCTTGGGCAGCAAATGCAACACCACCGTAAGAAAAAGATAAAAGCATACCAGGTTTTTCACCCAAGAATACACATAACTCATATCCGCTCCTTTCTCAGCGGTTAAATGTCGTCGCTGCCGTGATCATGGCGATCGTCACCAAGAACATGACCGTGGTTGTCGTCACCACTTTCCCAAGCAGCCTGCCACCCTCCCCGGCGCCGCCAATACTGCCGATGATCCGCTTGTCTGCCACAGGCTGTATCATCGCTTCCACAATCTTATACAGAAACGTCATGACCCATACCTTGATCAGCGGTCCGGCACACAGCGCCAGCAACACAATGATTGCTGCAAGCCCGATCCCGTTCTTTATGATGATCCCGGAACCAACCATGATCTCTGTCACCGCATTGATAGAGGCGCCAAGCCCTGGAACCAAGCCCGCCGTCTTTGCAATCATGCTCGATTTAAAGGTATCAATGACAGGCGTCAAAAGATTCTGTACCACATTAATTCCAATTACCACGGTAAAGAGAACCTTCATCACCCACAAAATCCCAGACTTTACCAGACCTGTCATTCTTGACAAAAGCTCTTCTTCCGTCAGATAATTCATCAGCTCTAACACCACATAAATCTGAATCGCCGGAACGATCAGACGCTGCATCACCCATTCCATCCCATAAATCAGCACAAACGTCATGTCATAAAATCCTGCCGCCGTAGTGATCTGCCCAGAGAACACCAGGCTTGTGGTAAAAACAGGAATCAGAATCTTTAAAAATGTCATCATCTGGGAAATCACTGTAACTGTCACATCCCGCAGGATAAAAAAGGAATTCATCAAAAGCACCAATAGAATCATATACACCATATAAAAACTGATCTCTGTGACTGCAGGATGTTCAAACACATTGGCAAAATTATGGAGAATCGCAAATACGATGCACAAAAGCACGATCTTGGTCAAAGTCCCACGAAAGGAACGCACTTCTGAAAAAATCACTCCTGTTATCTGATCTAGCAGCCATCCTTTTTCGATTTCTTCCCCGTTAGTAAGACGCTCTACCAATTCCCGGTAATCTAATCCTTCTGTGATTTCCTGCTGTCCCAGCAGCTTGTCAATCTCTGTGAAATCAAGCTCGTTGAGATAGCCTTCCATGGTTTCCTGCCACTCCTGGTCCATCTTATGCTGCTGTTTTTCCTGTCCCAAGGCTTCTCCTTCTGCTGCCAGAACCATGCCTGACATTCCCCACAAAGACAACACGGCAGCCAGCAAAAACCATCTAATCTTTCTTTTCATGCCTCTTCTTTTTCCATCCATGCTTGTTTCCTCCCACAGCCAGATCTTAATGACGCTTGCTTACCTGGATCATCCCTTTATCAAGCTCCTGTCCTCAGCTTAAGAATTCTCCCACCGTTTCCAAAAGCACCAGGATTACTGGCATGCTGATCACCAGTATCGAAAGTTTGCCAAACATCTCAATCTGTCCTGCCACCGCCTGATATCCAGCGTCTTTGCAGAGATTGGCAGAAAACTCAGACACATAGGTAATTCCAATCATTTTAACTAGAATCGCAATATATTGAGTATCCAGCTCTACATAATCCTGCATGCGGTTAATGACTGACACCACCATCTGAAGCTTGGACATGATAAAATAAAAAATGCACAAGGACACGCCCAGAGTCACAAACAGCTCGTATTCTCTTTTCTGTCCCTTGAGCATGATTCCAAGCAGCGCGCCCGCAATTCCAAGAATTGCGATTTTAATAATATCCATACCGCCTCCGTCACAATGCAAACAGATTTCTCATAGTTTCAAATAACTCATAAATGTAGGGAACAATCCAAAACAGCACAATCAAAAGCCCTGCAAGGCTGGTCAAAAAAGCGTGTTCTTCTCTGCCACTGTGTTTCAACACTTGGCTGAGCACAGTTACCAAAATCCCTACCGCCGCTATTTTAAAAATAAGACTTATACTCATAGCTTCCTCCACATCCTTATATCAGGAGAATTATCAAAAACAAGCCGCACATCAGACTCAACGCCCCGGAAAGCTTCTGTTTTTGTTTTAATTCTGCCTGCGCTTTTTTGATCAGCACCTCAGTCTGTTCTATATAGAGTTCCAGATTTTTAAGCTGCATCTGTCCGTCCAGATAGCCAAAATTTTCCCCTGCACGCTGCAACAGGCTTTGTTCCTCACTGTTAAATAAAAATTTGTCTGACTCCTGCTCAATTAAGCGTCTCCAAAAGATTCCCACGGCGTCCTCATTTTGTTCCAGCTCCTGTGCTGCTTTTTTCAAAAAGCTAGAGAACGGCTCCTTATCCTGAGCGGCAATCTGCAAAAACGCTTCTTTCAAAGGAGTTCTTGTATAAGAGATTTCACCCTGCAGCATCAGAAACATCTCTTTCATTCCTACTAGCTGCTCTACATGTTCCTGGAGTTCCTTTCGGATTTTCCAACCATACAAAGCGGAAGCGATGACGATTATCAAGCTGCCTGCCAGTTTTAACATAATTTTTGCATCCTTTCATCATATACCAAAAATCCTCTCTGTCCGTCAGGATTGATCCGCAAAAATACAAAGCGTCCAAAAAAACCTTTTTCCAGCCATCTGGACAGATACGTTTTTTCCTGAAGTTCTTTTACATCTTTGGCATGCATCGTCCCAAGGATTCTGCATCCGCAATGAAGCACTTCCTCTACAGCCTTGCAGTCTTTCCTGCTTCCAAGCTCGTCTACCGCAATCACTTCTGGAGACATGCTGCGAACCAGCAAGCGCATCCCCTCTGCTTTGGGACAGGCGTCCAACACGTCCGTCCGCTCCCCTAAGTCATTTTGAGGAATTCCAAAGAAACTAGCGGCAATCTCGCTACGCTCGTCCACCACTGCAACTTTTTTGGCTGGAATGCCCCCTGCTCCATCCGAGATAATACGGATGCAGTCTCTTAGCATCGTGGTTTTGCCGATCCCTGGAGGCGATAGGATCAAAGTATTATAAATATCATCTTGCTCCACGAGCCAGGGAACCAAGCCCGACGCACACCCTTTTTTCTGTCTTGCCACACGAATATTCAAACTGCATATGTTACGAAACGAAAGAATTTTTCCCTGTTCACAGGCTGTCCTTCCGGTTACCCCAATGCGGTGTCCTCCTTGAATCGTAAAAAATCCGCTGCGCAGCTCTTCTTCCAGCGCATACATGGAATATTGGCTCATCCTGGACAGTGTCTCTTTCATGTCAGCTTGCTGCCAAAGATAACTGCCATCTCTGGTATTTTGCAAATTATTTTCTTTCTGATTCCAATAATATTCCTTTCCCTTCCCCAGCACCATCACCGGGCGTCCAATTCGCAGACGGATTTCCTCTGGCTCTATTCCCCGTTGAAATCCGGCACGGCAAAGAGGCCTTAATGCGCTTGGAAATACATGAATAATCTCTTCCATAAGCTGTCCTCCGATCTCTTACTGCCTGTCTGTATCTGATTTCAAATATATGAGGACAAGATTGGAAATATGCTAATTTTCCAAATGATTGATGCGATTGCAGAGAATAACAAAAATTTTCCCATTTTGTAATGAAAACCTTTTGACACTATGAAATTACGAAATGGGAAACTTCAACAAATTGTATAATTTTTTGATTTTCCATTAAAGTTCTGATATTATCATAATACGAAGTAGCAAACGAGCATGGCGTCAGTTTGTGCTGAAATGCGCACAGAATGGAGGAAATTATGAGCGAGATGAAAAAAAAGCTACACACAGGAGAACTATATCTTCCGGGTGACAAAGAAATCTTAAAAGAACAGGTCGTTTATCAAGACAGGCTTTATGACTACAATCTCACAAAGCCTTCCGAATCAGAAAAGAGGATGAAAATGTTAACAGAACTGCTCGGAGACTGTGGCGAAGGCGTTTACATTGAAGCGCCTTTTTTCGCAAACTTTGGCGGGCATCACTGCCATTTTGGAAAAATGGTCTATGCCAATTATAACTTGACCTGCGTGGATGATAGCCACATTTATGTGGGCGACTATACAATGATCGGTCCAAATGTCACCATCGTCACTGCAGCCCATCCCATTCTTCCAGAACTCCGAGAACAACTCTATCAATATAATATGCCAGTCCACATAGGCAGAAACTGCTGGATTGGCGCAGGGGCAATCATTCTTCCAGGTATCTCAATTGGAGATCATACCGTCATCGGCGCAGGAAGCATTGTGACAACCGATATTCCCGCAAATGTCGTCGCTGTTGGGAATCCCTGCAGGGTAATGCGTGAAATTAATGAGCATGATAAAGAATATTATTACAAAGACCGCAAAATCCATTGACACGCTATAGAAAGCATTGGGGAGCTCAGAGACAATAGCAGAAAATGTTGACAGCAAGGACTGATTAAGTACCAGAATGATGTAGCTAGAAAGGGCGGTGCGCATTATTGCCGCTCCGCCCAATATTCCTCATAAATATTATTTATTTCTGCACACACCAACAGAATATAGATCCCAAAATATAGCCAAAGCATCACTAGAATGATCGTGGTCAGGCTGCCGTACATTGAAAAGCCATGAAAATAATCCACATACACAGAAATGCCAAAAGACAAAAGGGACCATCCCACTGCGCCTAAAATGCTGCCTGGAAGCTGGCTTCTAAAAGCGGCTTTGCGATTGGGCAGCATTTTAAACAACATGCAAAAGAACAGCATCAAAACTGCCATCAGAATTAAGGAACGTAGCTTTAAAATCCCCTGTGTAATGTCCGATACAATCGGAAGATACTGGACAATCAAATGCTGCAGGCTATTGCCAAACACCATCAGCACCATGGACGCCACGATAGCGGTTACCAACAGCAAGGTATATAAGATTGCCCGAAAACGCAGCAAAATCCAATTTCTGGTCTCTTCGATATCATATACTTTGTTCAATCCGTTTGTCAGATACTGAATGCCTTTTGCCGCAGACCACACAGCTACTACCGCAGCCGCAGAAACAATCCCCACAGAATTATTGTACATTTCGTGAGTGATTCCAATCAAAAACGGAGAGATATACGTTGGCATAATGCGGTTGATGGTAGCCAGAACCATTCCCTCTGTCACTGGAGTATACTGAACCAGAGAAATAAACAGCATAATAAAGGGAATTAGCGACAGCACAATAAAAAACGCTGACTGCGCTGCAAACGCACTGACATGGTCTTTCTTGCATTTATCAATAAAGTTTTTCGTCCTGGCTATCATTCTCCACATAACATCCTCCACAATTTCATTCCTAGTTGCCGTATCTATGTTCCATTCCCATGACACAATAGAATCTCATCTTTGTTACTTTCATTCCTAGCTGTCGTATCTGCGTTCAATCCCCATAGCATGGCATAATCTCATCTTTTTACTTTCATTCCTGGCTGTTGTAAATATTTTCAATCTCTATATCATGATAAAACTTCATCAATATCTCTATATAGCTCATGCCCGCTTTCGCCATGCCATTGGCGGCATTTTGGCACATGCCGATTCCATGACCGTAACCCCCGCCATAGGCAACATACCCTCCCTCGACCGGCACCACAGAACAATAAGCGCTCGGCAAAAGCTCCATCTTTACAGGCTTACCATCTTTGTCCGTCAGCTCTGTGACTGCCTTTCCCAGCACAAAACGTATATTATACTCCGAAAGCAGCGTCACGCTTCCTTTCTCATAAGCTATCTCAAGCTTGCTGGCCGCTCCTGGCTTGCAACGCTCGGACACGCTGATGCCCAAAACAGCGCCAAATCCTGATAAATCAGCTTCCGTACCTGCCGTCCCATCCTCCTTGATGATCTGCACATTGGCAGCATATGCCTGATACCGCGCCGCAACCGCCTCATTGATTTCATTTAACCTATCCTGAGGAGCGATCTTTGCGTTCCATCGAAAATACGGACTGACGCTGTCATAAGCTTCGATTTTCTGATCTTTGATAAACGCTGCGAATTTTTCTTCATCAGAAATATCTGGCATTGTGCCATCCGTCAGCAGAGACGTTCCCTGCAGGTAATTAGTTTCCTCTCCTGGTTCTGCATTCCAAACGCTCATATCTCCCGTAATACCACAGGACGTTGAAAAGAAATAAGTTTCCGCTACTTCTCCCTGATATTTTACCACTTCTCCCACAGTATCGTCTACAGCAAGATTGGTGTCTGGATCCTCTTCCTGTTTTCTATAAACCTGATAATTCGTAGTATCATCCACATGAGCGCCTAACGCCGCATAGTCTCCCCGCATAAGCTGAATACATGCATAGCTTCTGGCACAAACAGCCTGCGTGCAAAGAGCGTCCCTTTCATAAGACGCTGGCATCTCACTGGGAACCACCCCGTACAGATACTGTTCCAGGGGAAGCTCATTGACTACTCCATACCCTTCCGGGTATTTTCGGATTTCAAATATGCCACGATAGCCCAGAGAGCTATATTCGCCGTTTTGATCGGCAAAATAAATTCTGCCGTCACCGTCGCTCAATGAAATTTTTACATAATCTTTCTTTTTATCCAATAATTCCGCTGGCTTTATAAGCTGTCCTGCCTCTATCTTCTCTTCTTTATCTCCAATGGTCACCGTGCCTTCTGCGTCTGTGACCAGAACGGGATTTGCACGATAAGGGCTATTCTCTTCGCCCAACAATAAAACCCGGATATTCTCTATCGTCGCAGGCTGCTGCAGTATAATTCCGCACACCTGCTTCTTTGCCACCACAAATTCTGCCTCAAGGTTTCCGATCACTAATTTGGATTCATCCAGTTCTTCCACTGTTCCATAGGTCTTATAAACTCTCAGCTTCCCGCTATGCTTTAAGGTTCCATAACCAGATATCTCAATCTGTTTATCATCAAAACTTAAAACCTTGCCAGAAATCGTATCTTCTTTTTTATAGATTGCAATCACCTTGCGGTCCTTCCATTCTATATCGCAGATCGTATCTGTAATCTCTTCTTCCAGGCCCTTGATATCAAGAGAAATCTTCTGCTTCTCATAGAGGATTTCCGCTTTTTCATCCCTGGCGCTATGGATAAATACATTTTTTAACGTGAGCTTGGACTGGCATTCGCTGTTGACCCCTATGATCCGTCTCTCTTTTACATATACCTGATACATATCATAATAGTGGAAATAATTTACCCCTTGTGCCACCTCAAAAGTTCCTTTGTTTGTCAAAAGCTGCTCCATGTCCGTCTCATCTTCCGTGAGAAACACCAGATTGACGGCAGACACTTCATTTCTCGTATCCAGCAAATCGAGGATCTGCTCATAAACCTCATTCCACTGGCTTCTTGGCACTGTTTTCCAGAAAAAACCGTCTGGACAAGTTATGTATTCCAAAAGGGAGAGCTGTTCTAGCACTGCCTTAAGCTTCCCATAGGTCAGCTTCCCGTTCAAATTTTTCTCATGAAACGCTTCCTTGAGCTTCTGCGCCCATTCATCTTCCTCATAGTAAGTAAAACTCAATTGAGACGGCAATTCCGCAAGAGCTACATATTCACTGCTATATTGTGTAATCACCCGTTTGGCATTTGCTGCAAAAATAAACCAAGCTGCAAAAGTCAGCAATAGCAGCAAAAGAATGCCCGCAATATAATTTTTTTTCCTGTTGGAATATAATTTTTCCATATAGTTATTCCTGTTTCCTCACTTTAAATTTTTACTCAAGGAGCGACCGCTTGAACACTTGTGCCATTACTGAGAATAGAAATTGAAACACTTTGACATGCCGTATGCTGTCACACAGTGACATTCTTTGTCTGCACGAGTGCGCACCATCCAGAGGGTTCTTAATTTACAAGAAAGAATCCTGCCCGGAAAGCTTCTAAATACTATAAGATAAGAAAGGCTGCCTTTCTCCAAAGCAGCCTTTCCTCTTTTGTAAATTTATCTTTCGTTCTTTTCTGTTCCTTTGTGCTTTCTATCCTTCGTATCTTAACAAACTCTTTTGAAACTTATGCGCCAATTATCTTTGGTAAAATCTTTCGTATCTTTTTCTTTTTTCTGGAAAGTACCCCAAAATGCCGTTTCCTGCAATTTTGACTCCTAGCCAAGCTAGGTGGGTAACCGCAGCCTCTCTTCTGCCTTCCGCTGCATAATGACGGCTTGACATCCAATCAGCAATATAAGAATCCCATGAAAATAAATGTAGGTTCAAAATAACAGGGTATCGAACACCCCAGGAATACTTTCTAGTACATTTTGATTATACTCTATTATGTCCCAAACCGCAACTAAAAATTAATGTTAATTTCATGTTGAAGACACATTAATTACCATGTTATGGCTCCGCTAGAACCTCTTGTCCGTCATCTGGCGTAACAAACGGCAGATCATCATTCGTCACTGTCACAATCATGGTCTTTTTCGCCTGCTTGCCGCTGATTGGATTCACAACCGTATACACTACTTTATAGCTTCCCAGTTTGTCAAAAACATATTCCTCTTCAGTCCAAGAAACAGCCTCTTCTCCTGGAGCCGTCACCGTGATCTGCATCTGTTCTGTGACATCTGTTCCAGATTTGAGCGTTGCTTTCACGCCAGCCATCAAGTCTAAATTCGCTCCTTGAGATACTTCTATATTCTTAACGCCTGAAATCACTGGCGCTTTCGTATCTTTTACAACGACCAGCATATTCTTTACTGCGACTGCTTTTTTATTATTAGGATTTGCCACAGAGTACTCCACGGTATAGATTCCTGTTTTATCAAAACGGTACTTCTTATACTCGTTTTCTTCTAAGGTCTTAAACTTCTGCGCTTCTGGAACTTTTACCTTAATGACAATCTTAGCAGTCATGCTCTTGCCAGATACTAGTTCTGCGGTCACCTTTGACTTCAAGTTTAAGGTAGAATTATATTCCATTGTTTTCTTCGATACAACCCCGGAAATTTTTGGTTTTTTCGTATCCTTTACCGTAATGACTGTTTCTTGCTTCGCCACTGCTTTCTTATTATAAGGATTTGTTATCGAATACTGGACTCTGTACGTTCCTGTTTTATTAAATTTATATTTCTTAAGCTTCTGCTCGGAAAGCTTTACATATTTCTTACTTCTGGGCACTCTCACCTTTACCACGATTTTAGACGTTACATTCTTTCCGGAGACCAGTTTTGCCTTTACTCCCGATTTCAGGTTTCTCACAGCATTATATTCCAAGGTTTTCTTTTTGACAACTCCAGTCAGTTTCGGCTTCTTGGTATCTTTGACAAGTACTTTCGCAGTTACTTTCGTCTCCAGCCCATTATTAGGGTTTGTCACATAATAAAAAAATCTGTATGTTCCAAGCTTGTTTAGCTTAATCGTGCTATCCCTATATACTCTTTCTGATTTTCCTCTGGGATAACGAACCTTTATCACAATATTTTTAGTCAGATTTTTATTATCCACAGTATAAGCTTTTACATTACTCCTAAGCTTCAAGGTCGAATTGTATTCCTTGGTCTGTGATGGATTTACTCCCGTGATCACGGCTTGCTTGGTATCCACCACATTATAAACCACATCGGCAGACGCTGATCTTCCAAGCGCGTCCGTCAACGTGTAGGTCACCCGATAACTACCCAGCCTGTGCGTATCCACAGTCCCAACGCAACCCAATTTATGACTGATATTATTGCCCAGAGAATCTAAGCCCACAATGCCATTATATGCTTGAAAGGCACTGCCGTATTCAATCTGAGTCCATGCGCCTGACGTATTGATCGATGGCCTTAAACCGCTGTAGGGATTTCCCGCCATCGGATCCGTAGGATCCCAGCCCCTGCTTCCAAAGCGTGCTGGTATTTTAATTGCCTCCGGCTTGCCAAGAGGATCATTTGCAGAAGAACCATAGATAATCGTGACTTTGGTCTGAAGCGAACAATTGTCATAAATCCATTTGGAATCTGCCACTGTCAGGCGAACGCATCCATGGCTTGCGGTAGATCCCAATTTATTGTACTCCCGATAAGACTGGGAGGCATAATCTCCATTCGCATAATACCACACGGAATGAAACAAAATCGAATTTACGATACGAGTACAGTACTGTCCATACGAAGGACCATCAAGTGTATGCCAGCGCAGTTTCTGGCTGGTGTAAAAAGTACCGATAGGCGTTGCCGAGCCAGTAGAACAGACAAACGCCCTTACCGGAGTTCCGTCGCTCCGAAATACTGTGACTACGTTTGTTCCTTTGTTAATTTGTATGTAATAATTTCCTGCTGCCTGCGCCTCGCCTTTGTTGATTAAAATGCCAGAAAGCAGCATAAAACAAAAAACGAATATTACTAATATTTTACTTTTCTTCATATTAAATCCCCAACTCTATAATGATTGCTAAACATAATATTTTTTAAATTATTCTTTACAATTTATTTACTTATTTCTAAAATATACATGCTCCCACAGAATATCACTATCCTGTGGGAGCAAATGATAAATGTCTTAATTTATAGTGTATTTGCCTGATCTACTACTTTCTTGATCGCTGCCGCCGCATCCTCGGGAAGCTTGTTAAATCCGCCTTCTGCCTCGTCCAGATTTGTCACATAGTTCAATCTGTCCTGCATACGTGCCTTTAACTGGTCAACATAATCTTTATTTGATAAATCTGGAACAAAGCCTTCCCATTCAAAAATCTCAATATCAGAGAACGGTCCCCATTGCTTGAATTCGGCTTTCTTTTCAACGACTGCTTCCAATATGCCTAAGGTATCTTTGGGCTGAACCTTCTTTCCCATGAAATCGCCCGTATTGATAATGTAGCAATCTACGTTCTTGGATTCCACCAAAGACTTAAATTTTTCATAATCATTTACTAACGGATACGTTCTAAATGGGTTTGCATATGGCTCTACAACCAAAGCATTCGGATCTACGCCTGCTGCAAGACGTTCCGCAGTGGAACGCTTCGTTGCCAGAGTAGCTCCCATAACAGAAGCCAGGGAAGCTCCTTTTAACTTAACTACTGGCGGAATTGTAGGATCCTTCATAATCCAGAAAATCGCATTTACCGGAGCCTCAATCTTGTCCACACGGTTTGGAGACCACAGTTTGGACTTGATCGCACGCCCATTGCCGTTACGGATGTCCTCTGTTACCAGAACAACCTTTCCATCCTCATCCAAGGTCGCAGAACAGTTCTGAGCTGTGAGAAGATACTTGTTATCTTCACATGCTGTGGGATAATCTGCCGTCTTATCAAAATAGGTAGGCTCTAACGCTACCGAAGAACAAGTCTCCGCATTGATTACAAATGCGTCGTCATGAAGCACCTTGATCGATGGATATTTATTATCATGCTTTGCATGCGTAATCGTGGACTTGCCAGATCCAGATAATCCAAATACGGCTGCAACATATTTAGAGCCATCGTCAAGCGTATATTCTTTCTGTCCGCCATGACAAGAAGCATAGCCGTTACGGTTTGCAACCGCCCATGCAAGCGTCAGGGTTCCTTTCTTATGCTCTCCGAAATATCTCATGCCGAGGATTCCTGCGCAGTTGGTATCCGTATTGAAATAGCACAGGCAGTTCGGATCGGAGATATCCGTCTTATCTGTTCCCGTCCACTGAGGATCAGAGAAAATATAAATATCCGGCTCATTGTCATACACCTTGGACGACTTATACATCTTCACATACTGATCAGACATATACTGGAAATTCAGCATCCAGGAATACAGCACGTTCTCTTCTCCTTCTGGGATCAGCAGATGCGCCTTAACCATGAATTCCGGATCGAGCCCGATAAATACCTCTGCATGGTACATGGTCTTCCATCTGGAATCATATACTGCATCCATTAAGATCTTGTCTAATTCTGTAGTATTCACTCCTGGCTTTCCTGTAATCCTTCTTGCAGGAGCATAACGTCCGGTGATAGAACCGTCATTGAACAGGAGCACCTTTGCATCTGCCTCCAGGCCGAATTCCTCTCCCTTATATACAGGCATGTCCGTCACAACGGTTCCTGGAGAATTCTTCGCAAGTTCATACGCCTCTCTCAATGTATTAACTTTTATTACATTGTTTCCATAGAAAGCAGCCTCAATGATGGAACGCGTTTTTGCGAAGCCAACTTTTCCTGGTCCGATTTCTGTTCTTGGATAATAAGCCTTTGTTGCCATGTTTCCTTGTCCTCCTTAAGTTTTAATTACTACTACATAGAATATCCTCTGGATATTTTTTTGTCAATCTTTTTTTGCTATTGTACGCCGTAAAATTTACGACCAAAGCGCTGTATCTGCGAACAACCTGGGCGCTAGGTCTTTCTTCAAATCTTTTCCCTGTGCCGCCCATTGCTTCCACAGCTATCCTTATTCTAAACGATTCTTTTAAAAAAATCTATAAATGAACGCAAAATTTCATAAATTTTTCATATTCATCACCAAAATTTACGTTTTGCCTGGTTAAGCTTGATTCCAAACCAGATAACGACAGTCAAAAACAAGAGCATCAAAGGCTTCATCACAAACAAAACGGGCGTCACGCAATCATTGACGAATCCCAGCGCCCCAAACAGCGCCGCCATGCTGCCCATGACGATAGTTTTTCCATAGATGGCGTCAATATACCCTCTTGCATCACGAATCGCATCTGACTCTCTGCCAGTAAAAAAACGAGTCAGACGCTGGTTCTTCTTCATGCTGATTGCGGCATATACTGTATAGACCCCATAAGCAAAAAAAACAATATCAAATATAATTATCATAATTTGTTCCCTTTCTTAACATTTTCTGTTATAATGTAGTTAATATGTCTATTATAGCTATAATCAAAGAGGATTGCAATTCGTATTTATTCGAAAGAAACAATTGAATCTTGCAGATACATAGTGTAAAATAATAGTATTATAAATATTTAACATGGAACAAGGAGCGATTTAAATGGAAAATGTAAAAATACTCATTTGCGATGATTCTATACTAGCGCGCAAACAGTTAAAGGACACCATTACAAAAAGCGGTTATGAAAATTTTCTTGAGGCATCCAACGGACAGGAAGCAATCGATCTATATAAGGAACATAAACCGGACTTAGTCTTTGTAGACATTGTAATGCCTATCAAGGATGGGGTGGAAGCGATTCATGAGATTCGGGAGTTTGACCCTTCTGCCCATGTGATCGTAGTATCTTCCGTTGGTACTCAGACTCAGTTAAAAAATGCTATTATGGAAGGAGCCAGGGATTTTATTCAGAAACCTTTTACAGACTCTGCCATCAGAGAAGTCATACAAGCTCGTTTTGAAGGGAGATAGTCACTATGCATACGCAGTTTTTTGGCAACTTTTTACTTAACAAGGGAATCATCTCCCCAGAGCAGTTGATTGAGATATTAAAAGTCCAATCTACTGCCCATAAAAAACTTGGCACGCTGGCGATACATGCCGGCTACATGTCCGCAAGCGAAGTGGAAGATGTTTTCATCACGCAGACCCATTATGACAAACGATTTGGAGAACTCTCTATTGAGCTTGGCTATCTGACGCAAGAGCAGGTAGACGAGCTTTTAGACATGCAGCTCCCAGATTATATGCTGCTCGGTCAGATATTAATCGAACGAAATATCCTGGAGCCGATAGAATTAGAAAATTTAATCATAGAATATCAATCTGCTTACGAGATTTTTGATCTGGAACTAATTGAAGAACAAAAACATATGGTGGATAAGCTTCTTGCAGATTTCTACCTTCCAGAAGATCTTCCGCATGCAGAATACATCCTCTCCTATCTCACGCTCCTGTTTAATAATTTAGTACGGTTTATCGGAGAAGATTTCACAACATTGAATATCATGAACCTGCCAGAAATTCCCACTAATTTCTGTATTTCCCAGGACGTCGAAGGATCGTTCGCTTTCCTTTCAGCGTTAGACATGGAGCAGGAAACAGCAGTTGAATTTGCCAGCAGGTATGTGAATGAAAATTTTGATGAGTTTAATGAATACGTGTCGGCGTCCATGGAAGATTTCCTAAATCTTCATAACGGCTTATATTCTGTGAATATGTCCAACGACCATTCTATGGAACTGCATCTGCAACCTCCTGCGACACACGAAAATACGCTGTTATCAACGGAGTCTTCCTCTTACTTGCTACCAATTATCTTTTCTTTCGGAACAGTTAATTTCATTTTCTCAATTAATCATATTGAAGAATAAAAAAGAGCTGCCGCAAAATTGTTCTCAAGTTCTTGAAACTGTTTTGCGGCAGTTCTTTTGCATTTCAATCCTCAGGCTTATGCATCCATTTTAAGAAATTCCCTAACCACAGACTGCATCTTATCCACCTCGCATACCGTCTTATGAACGACAGACGCCACTCGGATATCCTCAATCGCTTTGGGCACGATCACATTTGACAAAGCCTGAAGCTCATCTACCAGCTCAAAATCAGGTCTGTCACTGTATTTCTCATCGATGGCCGTCATTACGCTTCTGGTGAACTTATATGGACTGGCTGTAGAGGCTATCACCGTCTTGGCTACGTCGCCCGTCTCTTTTTTGTATTTCTGATACACAGCCGCCGCCACTGCAGTATGAGTGTCTATAATATACCCAGCATCCCGATAAATCTCCCCAATAATTGACGCCGTCTCTTCCTCGCTGGCAAAATTGCCATAGAAGTCCTTAAGCCTCGCTCTCATTTCTTCTGAAATACAATAACTTCCTGTCTCCTGCAAGGTACGCATTAGCTCCTGGTTCTTTTGTGCATTGTCTCCTGCAATGCGGTAAATCAATCGCTCCAAATTACTGGAAATCAAAATATCCATAGACGGAGAAGAAGTCAAAATAAATTCCCTGTTCTTATCATATGTACCTGTCGTGAAGAAATCGTATAATACTTTGTTTTCATTTGAGGCACAAATCAGCTTTCCAATCGGAAGCCCCATGTTTTTTGCATAAAAGGCCGCAAGAATATTGCCAAAGTTGCCCGTCGGCACAGTCACGTTGATCGTCTCTCCATCCTTGATCTCGCCAGATTTTACCATTTTGGCATAGGCATAGACGTAGTAGACGATCTGCGGCACAAGGCGCCCGATATTGATAGAATTTGCCGAAGAAAACTGATATCCGGCTGCATCCAGCTCCTTTGCAAGCTCTGGATCTGAAAACATCTGCTTTACGCCAGTCTGCGCCTGGTCAAAGTTCCCGTTGATGCCAACCACGAAGGTATTGTCCCCCTTTTGCGTTACCATCTGCTGACGCTGAATCGGGCTGACGCCGTCTTTGGGATAGAATACGATAATCTTAGTTCCCTCGACATCTGCAAATCCTGCCAAAGCAGCTTTTCCGGTATCACCAGAAGTCGCCGTAAGAATCACAATGTCATTTTTGACCTGATTCTTTTTTGCCGCCGTTATCAAAAGGTGCGGAAGAATGGAAAGAGCCATGTCTTTAAAAGCGATCGTGGCGCCATGAAACAGTTCCAGATAGTAAGCATCCTGAGCCTTTATCAAAGGCGCAATCTCACTGGTATCAAATTTGTCGTCATAAGCGCTTTTGATACAATCTTTCAATTCTTCTTCCGTATAATCTGTAAGAAACAGCTTCATCACTTCATATGCGGTCTCCTGATAAGTCATGTCTTGCAATTTGTCCACTGGAACATCCAGCGTGGGAATCTGCTCTGGCACAAACAAGCCCCCGTTTTCTGCCAATCCCTTCAATATCGCTTGGGAAGCTGTAACTTTCTCTGCTGCATTTCTTGTACTTACATATAACATATCCAATTCCATCCTTTGCTTCTGAGTTTTATATAAAAGCGAAGATTCGCTTTCCTGCACAAATTCATATCTTAATATAAATAAGGTGCCCTGCAGTCCCAGGACACCATTCATTATAAAAGTTTTCTTTTTCTCTGTCAACAATCGCTCCTACAAAATCATCAGGGAAGCGTATAAAATTCATGTCCGCCATGTTCAAACAACCATTTGAGGTTCCGGTCAAACCATGCCATGTCATAAGGATTCGCCTTGCTCCTTGCGGAAAAGAACAGCGCCCCCTGGGAAAAATCTTCTCCATAAAGAGCTTCTTCCACCGCCTCTATTGTCTCTGGCATCACGGTTACCGAGAAATATCTCCCATCTATCGTAGGTGAAAACTGCGCGCTTCCTCCACTGCGTTCAAATATCACATCATATACCGTAGATGCAAATTTTCCCGAAAGCACCCGGTTGAGTATCACCTCCGCCACAAGTACTTTTCCCTGAATATCCTCTCCTCCTGCTTCTGCCTGCACAATCCGGCACAACGCATCGTAGTCCTGTTCCGTGACAATGATTTCTCCAAAAGGATTTATCGGCTCTATTTGAATCTCATTACAGGCGGGCTCGATGCTGGCGCAAACAGCCGTGACCTCCCGCTTTGAAATTTCCGCCTCTATTTTTTCCCTGAAACAATTCCGTCCTTCATCGAGAAAATTTCTGCATTGCTTCGCAATGCTGCTTTCTACAAGCACCATTTCTTCCGCATTTTGCTCCTGGGCTTTCCCATCTGCATCCCCGTCCGCTTTTCGTTCTTTAGCAGCCTGGCTTTTTCCTGCGCCATGAAAATCCTGGTCATTCAGTAAAATCATGGCAAACACCGTAAAGCCAAAAACAAGGATCGCACAACTGCGGTACAGTTTCTTTGATATGCTTTTTATAGAAAAATATGCATTCCTAAACAAATTTTGAATTATCAACATAATCAGTTCCTCTTTTCCCTTTAAGATTTCACGCCTGACTGATGTAATCTTTCCCATTATTTACCATTATATTCCGGCATATTCAGAAACTTGCGTTTCCCATTTTTTGTGATATACTTATTCTGTAGAAATTCCCCGAAAAAATACATAAGAAGACCACGAAAGGAGAAACTTATGCTGCCAGGCGTCTATCTAGCCTATAAGAAAAATGGAACTGCTTACTACCGTTCCAGTATTACTTTCCAAAACAAGCACATTTCACTGGGCAGCTTCGCCTCTGAGCAGAAAGCACACCAGGCATATCAAGAAGCAGCATGTCTGCTCTTGAATTCGCACACAGCCATCGGCGATGTTTTTTCACTCCCAACCATTCTAAGTTTTGAGAAGGTAATTTCTTTGCTGAATTTTCGGGATAACCACATTTATTTTAAAAATCCTATTTATTTGCGTAATAATTATTTTGTATATTATCTTTCCCCGACTGAGGAATTAAAATTTGATATTGACGACCTTTTTTATTATTCCAGCCATAAAATTATGCGCCGCAAAGGACATCTCTTTGTCAACGATTACGGCATGCAGGTCAGCATACTATCTAGATATGGCATTAAAAGCCATGCCGTGCCTGGGCGGGACTATTACTTTGCGAATGAGGATTCTTGCGATCTGCGCTACTCTAACATTATCGTTGTCAACCGCTACTACGGTGTGACAAAAATATTCTCTCCTGGCTCTGCGAGCTATAAAGTTCAAATTCATATCAATGGAAATTATATGGTAGGAATCTACCATAAGGAAGAAAAGGCTGCAATTGCCTACAATAAAGCTGTCGACCTTGCAAAAAAATACGGCATAACCAAAAATTTTCAGACGAATTATGTAGAAGGATATTCTCCCAGAGAGTATGCCGACACTTATAGTCAGATTAAGGTTTCGGAAAAATATCTGCGCTATCTGAAAGCACTTGCCAATGACAAACCGGACGCTGCATCCACTTCCTAAGCTTTCTTGGATCTAAAACGGCTGACTGGAAACAATCCCAGACAGCCGCCATATAAATTTTGCTATTTTTGATTAATATAATTGATCAATCCCTCAGCCTTAATGATTTTCTGCATAAATTCGGGAAATGCCTGTCCCTGAAACGTCGTCCCTTTTGTCTTGTTGGTGATGACGCCGGTGTCAAAATCCACTTCGACTTGATCGCCTTTTTCAATTCCCCTTGATGCCTCTGGACACTCGATGATCGGCAGCCCTATATTGATGGCATTGCGGTAAAAAATCCTGGCAAATGTTTCTGCGATCACGCAGCTTACTCCTGCCGCCTTGATTGCAATAGGCGCATGTTCCCTGGAAGAGCCACAGCCAAAGTTCTTATCTGCCACAATCAAATCTCCCTCTTTCACCTGGCTGACAAAATCTTTGTCAATGTCTTCCATACAATGTCCCGCCAATTCTTTGGGATCGGAAGAATTCAAGTATCTTGCTGGAATAATCACGTCTGTATCCACATTGTCTCCATATTTAAAAACTGTTCCGCTGGCTTTCATATTTTCCTCCTATTCTTCTGGCTCTGAGATCTTGCCAGTAATCGCACTGGCCGCAGCAACTGCCGGGCTTGCAAGATATATTTCTGATTCCACATGTCCCATACGTCCCACGAAGTTGCGATTCGTCGTAGATATGCAGCGCTCTCCTTGTGCTAAAATTCCCATATAGCCGCCCAAACATGGACCGCAGGTAGGCGTGCTAACGATTGCGCCTGCTTCGATAAAGATGCGAAGCAGCCCTTCTTCCATGGCATCCAGATAAATCTTCTGGGTTGCCGGAATCACAATGCAGCGAACCCCTTTTGCCACTTTCTTTCCTTTCAGAACTTCTGCCGCTGTCCTGAGATCTTCCAGGCGTCCATTCGTACAGGAACCAATCACAACCTGATCTATTTTCAGTTCTCCTGCCTCGTCAACTGTCTTGGTATTCTCTGGAAGATGAGGAAAGGCGACTGTGGGCTTTAATGCGCTTAAATCAATGGTATACTCCTCATCATATTCTGCATCTTGATCTGCCTCATAAATCTTGTATTCTCTGGAAGAATGCTCTTTCATATATGCAACCGCCGTATCGTCAACAGGGAAAATTCCATTTTTACCACCTGCCTCTATGGCCATGTTGGCAATGGTAAACCTGTCATCCATGGAAAGATTGCAAATTCCATCTCCTGTAAATTCCATAGACTTGTATAAGGCTCCGTCTACGCCGATCATTCCGATGATATGCAAAATGACGTCTTTTCCGCTGACCCACTTTGAGGGTTTCCCTATAAGGTTAAATTTTATGGCAGCCGGCACTTTAAACCATGCTTTTCCTGTCGCCATTCCCGCCGCCATATCCGTACTTCCAACGCCAGTAGAAAAAGCCCCCAGCGCCCCATAAGTACAGGTATGTGAATCTGCGCCAATAATCACGTCTCCTGCCACGGTCAATCCTTTTTCAGGAAGAAGCGCATGTTCAATTCCCATTTCTCCCACGTCAAAATAATTGGTAATCTCATGTTTGCATGCGAACTCACGCACACATTTGCAGTGCTGCGCAGATTTAATATCCTTATTCGGAACAAAATGATCCATAACTAAGGCGATCTTATCCTTGTGAAAAATGCCGTCCGAAGTGAATTTATCCATTTCATGGATGGCTACCGGCGAGGTAATGTCATTACCCAAAACCAGATCTAGGTCTGCCTCAATCAATTGACCTGCTTTCACTTCAGGAAGTCCCGCTGCTGCAGCCAGAATTTTCTGTGTCATTGTCATTCCCATATATTGATCCTCCTATTCTTATTCCACTTGACCATCATAATCGAAAAAAAATAAAACTTCAAGACTCTTTCCTTGAGTTTCCGTATTCTGTAATTTTATCGTATCAAAAGGTCTTGCTGCCTTTGGCAGCATAGACATCTTGCACAAAAAGTGTTTCCATTACTTTGTGATGAAAACCTTTTGATACGATAAAATTACAGAATACGGAAACTCAAAGACTCTTTCTGCTTGCTATTTTAACACAACGCATAGTATAATAGAAATACATGTTAAGTATGATTATTATAATTTGAAGTTATGGAGAAAATTTATGGACCAAACGCTTTCCTATTACCGAATCTTTTATGCCGTTGCCAGCACCGGAAATATCTCAAAAGCAGCCAAAGAACTATATATCAGCCAGCCTGCCATTAGCAAGTCGATTCAAAAGCTGGAAGAGAATGTCGGCGTAAAACTTTTTACCCGCAGTTCCCGTGGCGTGACTTTGACCCCGGAAGGCGAGCTTTTATTTACGCATGTAAAGTCTGCTTTTGAAACCTTGACGATTGGCGAGGATAAGTTACGCCGCTCCATCGCTCTTGGCATCGGCAATCTCAGCATCGGCGTCAGCTCTACCTTATGCAAATACGTGTTGCTCCCTTATTTAAAAGAATTTATCAAACAATACCCTCATATCAATATCTCCATCTCCTGCCATTCGACGAATCATACCCTGCGGCTTTTAGAAGATGAGAAGCTTGATATTGGATTGATTGGCAAACCTGAAAATTTCAAAAATATCATTTTCTATTCTCTGCGTGAAATTGAAGATATCTTCGTCGCCACCCAGGATTATCTCCACAATCTAAGTCTAAGAGGCATTGACAGAAATCATTTCCTGCAAAACTCCACTCTGATGTTGCTTGACAAGGAAAATATGACACGGCAGTACATTGACAATTATTTTCAGGAAAACCATATTTTGCTTCAGGACATTATTGAAGTTTCCAACATGGATCTTTTGATTGAAATGTCAAAAATCAGTCTTGGAATCGGCTGCGTGATACGGGATTTTGTTCAAAAAGAACTGCTCTCTGGCGCTCTTTACGAAATTCCTTTAAAACCTCCGATTTCCAAACGTGAAATTGGATTCGCTTACAATAAAAATATCAAAGTCTCCAAGTCATTGGAACATTTTATCGATTTTTATGAAATGTCCTCTTTATGATGACTCCTGATTTGACGATCACCTTTTGACACTCTAATCCTATTAAGATAAGAAAAGCCCCAGGCAGTAAATCATCTGCCTGGGGCAACATCTATCTTTTTAATTGTTGATCAGCTTGTCCTCTTCATTGTTCCAACTGTAAAGCTTGCGAACTTCCTTGCCCACCTCTTCTGCCGGATGCTCTGCCGCCAATTTTCTCATAGCTTTAAAGTGAACCTGACGTCCTGCTGGTGACATATCCAGTAAGAAATCTTTTGCAAAAGTTCCATCCTGAATATCTGATAAGATTTTCTTCATGGCTTTCTTCGTATCTTCCGTAATAATCTTCGGCCCTGTGATGTAATCGCCGTATTCCGCCGTATTAGAGATGGAATATCTCATTCCTTCAAAACCGGATTGGTAAATCAAATCCACGATAAGCTTCATCTCATGAATGCATTCAAAATACGCATTCCTTGCATCATAGCCCGCCTCTGTCAAGGTCTCAAAACCTGCCTGCATCAATGCGCACACGCCTCCGCAAAGGACCGCCTGCTCACCGAACAAGTCTGTCTCTGTCTCCGTGCGGAACGTTGTCTCAAGAACGCCCGCTCTTGCTCCTCCGATTCCCAATGCATACGCAAGCGCCACGTCCTGTGCTTTTCCAGTAGCGTCCTGTTCCACTGCAACCAGGCAGGGAACTCCCTTGCCAGCCTGATACTCGCTTCGAACCGTATGCCCAGGCCCTTTTGGCGCAATCATGGTTACATCAACATCTTTCGGCGGAACAATTGCTCCAAAATGAATATTAAAGCCATGCGCAAACATCAGCATATTACCTGCTTCCAGATTTGGCTCAATGTCCTTCTTATACATATCTGCCTGAAGCTCATCATTGATGAGGATCATGATAATATCTGCTTTTTTTGCCGCCTCGTCTGCGGTAAGCACTTCAAACCCCTGCGCTTCTGCTTTCGCCCAGGACTTGCTGCCCTCGTAAAGCCCAATAATCACATGACATCCAGAATCCTTTAAATTTAATGCATGAGCATGTCCTTGACTGCCATAGCCGATAATTGCAATTGTTTTTCCTTCTAATAAAGAAAGATTACAATCTTCCTGATAAAATATTTTTGCCATTTCTTTATCCTCCTAGAATATTTATGAATCCTCTGACAACTTCAAATGAAACTATCAGATCAATGGGAACATGAAAGACTCCAAACATGATCCCATAATGCTTCCTGCCCTCTAATCAAACATTTTGACGTCAGACGATCCTCTGGTCAAACCCGTAATTCCCGTCCTTGCAAGCTCCAATATCTCATATCCTTCCAGTAATTCCAAAAATGCATCCAGCTTGCTCTGGCTCCCAATCAACTCAATCATCATAGAATCGTTGGTAACGTCCACGATCTTCGTCTTAAAGATCTCTGCCAGAGAGATTACAGCCTGACGCTCTGTATTCTTTACTCGAATCTTAATCAGTATCAGCTCTCTACATACAGAACTCCCGTTTTCCAGCTTCTTAATGTCTACCACGTCTTCCAATTTTGCAAGCTGCTTCTCAATCTGTTCTAAAATCAGTTGGTCACCGCTGGAAACGATGGTAATCCTTGTAAATCTTGAATCCGCCGTCACTCCCGCTGATATGCTGTCAATATTATATCCTCTGCGGCTGAACAGACCTGAAACGTGGCTGAGCACATTCGGAGTATTTTCAACCAAAATCGATAACGCCTGTCTTTCCATATGCAAAACCTGCCTTTTCTACCCGCTTTCTATCTTTACATGATAACTATCTATCCGTGATCAATAACTAGTTTAGCATAAAACCCTGGTTTGTCAATAGTTTCCCAAGGTTGTTTTCATAGAACCCATACTTTTAATTTTTACCAACCATTCCTATTAGTTATATCAAAACTTTTATTCCATAACATAATATTTTAGAAAAATCAATCTCTCTCAAGGTGCGTTCCACAATTCGTCGATTCCGTCGGCTTTCCACTGATTATTTTGCTCTTGATATTCTTCTACCGCAAGATACTGATATTTGCTTATCGTCTTTAACGCATCATACACATACCGCAACGGTATTCTCTGCCGGTTGTTCTCCGGGCTACCAGGCTCAGCCAAAAATACTGTGTCGTCCTCCTCCTGGTATAACCAGATATTTACATAATGCCCCGGCGTATCTTGCCAATAAGCATCATCCTCTTTACTGCTTATGAGGACAATGGCTGTCTCCATCCACTCCATCTGTTTTTGAAACTCCCGATATGTTTTGGGTTTGCGATACAGATTACAAGTCATGCCGCAGGAACGGAGCACATTATTCATTTCCTTCCAGTCAATGGCGCCCATCTGCGCATTGGGCGCATAATCGGAAACGCTCATGGCAAACTCGCACATATCCCAGGGAGAAACTTCATAGGGCGACATCGTATTGTAAATATTTGCCATGCAGCACAATCCACACCCAAAACCTCCAAAGGAATTCCCATTTACCAAAAAGGTGCACCATTCCCCAGACCAAGGTCTGCCCTCCTCCCATGAGCGTGGTCCCTGAAGAAATGAGTGAACCTCCTCCTCTTGAATGCTGAAAGCATCAATCAGCATCTTTTTATCCTCTTCGGACAACAACTGATCCAGATAACCGTCTGAGCCAAGATATACCGTCTGACGCTTTATGGTTGCCTGCTGCTGTGCCTGCTCCTGCCGCATATCCTCATTTCCATTATTATCCCATTGCGCCAGGTTGACCAGCAGCATCAAAAATATCATAAGGCAGCATATGGACAGACATTTCTTCATTTTATTCTCCTCCGGTTCGACCGATTTCAAACATTTCTTCTTTATTTTACCCTTGCCGTAATCTAATGTCAATAGATGTCATTTTTAAGCCGTATGGACTGGACTCTCCTGTTTTTCAAAAATAATTTCTTATACTTGACAATTGAAGTTTTTTGACATAGAATATAGTTCACAATAATAACTATTAAGGAAACATAATAATGGAAAATTTTAATTGGATTGACATGATGGAAAAAATGCAGGAAATAAGGCTTTTTTCAAGCCTTCATATCAGAGGAAAAAGAAAGGGCTCCATCTCGCCTCAAGAGGTAGATCTACTTTCCCGCATCATACTTGCTGACGCACCGCTGACGCCTCTGGAGCTATCTATGCTTACAGGTTTGCACAAATCTGCCGTGAGCCGCCTGATTGAAAGTCTGGAAAGCAAAGAATTCCTTCAAAAGGAATATAATCAAAAAGATAAGCGAAGTTACATTCTTCACGTCACAACTCAGGGCAATCAGGAACTACAACAGACATACCAACATTATTTGGAACCAATTTACAAGCTTCGGCGAACGCTCGGAGAACAACGTTTTCAATCCCTGCTGCTGCAAATCAAGGAAGCAAATCGCATGATACAAAACAAGGAGGAACGCAAATGACTTTTTATCAAGAACTTCAACTGAATCAGGCTGGATCAAAATCTTATATCTCCAGCTTTAAACATCCAAAAGACAGATGGAAGCACACTTGTATTTATTTATTCAAAATTTTTCTGAACATAACATTCTGTACGCTATTTATTGCGTTATTCTGTGCCTTGTTCGGCGCAGAAAACAGCTCTGCAGGACTTGCAGTGCTCCTAAGCATCATGGTCTTTCGTTTCGCTGACTTTGGGATCCGCACATCTCATGGCACTTGCAATATTTTTCTTGTGTTCGCACTATTGGCAGCCGGACCAAAATTGTCTAACATTCTTCCAGCAGGATGGGCATTTTGCGTAAATCTTGTCTGTCTCATGCTTCTGATGCTGCTTGGTTGCCATAATGTCATAATGTGCAATCATTCCACCCTGGTACTTTCCTATCTGCTGCTTCAGGGATATGACGTCAGTGGCGAAACATATCACAAGCGCCTCCTTGGCCTTTTTGGCGGCGCAATTCTAACAGCCATCGTCTTTTACCGCAATCACAGGCGAACCACTTACAAACGCAGCTTTAAAAACCTTTTTCAAGAATTTGATTTATCTTCTGCCCGAACAAAGTGGCAACTGCGATTGACGCTTACCATTTCCAGCTTGATGCTGATTGCCTCGTTATTAGACATTCCAAAGCCTATGTGGATAGGCATCGCCGCCATGTCCGTATGCGCGCCTTTTCGAAATGACATGTCAGACCGCATAAAGTTCCGTGTTCCTGGAACCATACTGGGAAGCCTCCTTTTCTTAGCGGCTTATTTTCTGTTACCAGAGGGCTCTGTCTCCTATCTGGGAATCCTTGGGGGCATCGGCACAGGTTTATCTGCAAGCTACGGTTGGCAGACAGCATACAACGCTTTCAGCTCCCTTGCTATCGCAGTTCCCGTATTTGGTCTGTCAGGCGCAGTCTTGCTCCGAATCTCACACAATATTTTTGCTTCCGTTTTTACATGGCTGTTTGACCGGATATTTGACCCATTCCTTTCCTTTCTTAGAAACCTTATGGATTCTGTAAATAAAAAGTTCCAGACAGCTTAATTACTATTAAAACAAAAGAATATACGAAAAGGCTGCTTTCTGACCATCATCCAAGCCAGAAAGCAGCCTTCGCATTTATTTATTTTGATCCATTCTCGCCTCAATATAATCTTCAAGCACTCGCACCGTGCCAGAAATCCCAAGCGGACTGCTGTTGATGCATAAATCATAATACCTGGAATCTCCCCATTTATGATCGGAATGGCGATTGTGATATTTCTTTCTTTTATAATCATGCCGCTCCATCTTTCTCACGGCCTCTGCACGACTCAAAGCATATTTTTCCATAACACGCTTTATTTTACATTCCCGATCGCCATTGATAAAGATAGAAATTAATCCGTCCATATCCCGTAACACGCTTTCCGAACAGCGTCCTACAATCACAAAAGAATCTCCCTTTTCCGCTTTCTTTTGGATATATTCAAACTGGGTCTCAGCAAGAATTTCCTCCATAGAATTGGAATATTTACCGATTTTTCTTGACAACATAATGTTTCTGGGCTTTTCGTCATATTTCTCAAGAAATTCTACTTTGACATTCATTTCATCAGCAATCTCATCAAGCATTCCTCTGTCATAAAACTTGAGACCTAAGTCGGCAGCGATCTTTTCTGCAATTTCATGCCCTGCGCTGCCAAATTCCCGGCTTACTGTGATAATTGTCTGTTTGCTCACATTATACCTCCATTCTTCTTAACAATACCTTGCAAAAATAAATAACATGGATACCAGGACTACAATAACTGTCGCCGGAACCGCTGCTTTACAATACTTCCCCCATCCGATCAAATGACCGTTCTTTGCCGCAACAGATATTCCCACTACGTTGGCGGAAGCGCCAATAGGCGTTGCGCTGCCTCCGATATCAGTTCCCATAGAAAGCGCCCAGGTAAGTATAGAAAGATCCACTCCCTGCACTGCGGCAAGGCTCTTAATAACAGGAACCATCGTCGCTGCAAATGGAATATTATCAACCAGTGCGCTTGCCACAGCAGATAACCAGATGATAATCGCCACCATGAGGTAAAGATTGTTTCCGCTTATCTCACCGATAAATCCTGCAATCATCTCCAGGATACTAGTTTGTTCCAATCCACCTACAACCATAAAAAGACCGATAAAGAACAAAAGCGTTTTATAATCAACCTTTTTCAGAAGCTCAATTGCATATTTTCCTGACGTCAGCAGAGTGACAACCGCTATAAAAGTCCCAATAAACGCCACTGTAAGCCTCGTCTGTTCATGTGTTACCAGCAAAACTACTGCACATGCAAATATCACGCTGCTGATTGCAAATTCTTTCTTATTCAAGATGGCCTCTTTGGGGCTTGGTATCGCAGATATATCTACGGTCTCACCATTCTGCACCGTCAATTCTTTTCGGAATACAAAAAAGAAATAAATAATCACAAGAATCAAGCTGAGTCCGGCCATGATTCCTGTATTTGTAATAAAATCGCCAAACGAATATCCCAAAGACGTACCGATGATAATATTGGGCGGATCTCCGCACATAGTTGCTGAACCGCCTAAATTGGCACAAAATATCTCTGATAAAATCATAGGAATCGGATTAAATTTTAGGAGCTTCGCCAATTCAATTGTCACTGCTACCAAAAACAGAATCACTGTAATACTGTCAATAAACATTGCAAGCCCAGCGGACATAATCATAAATGCAATAAACAGTGGAATGGTCTTATAATGTACTAACTTTGCAAGAAGCATACACAGCCATCGGAAAAATCCTGCCTTTGCCATACCCTCCACCATGATCATCATGCCAGCAATAAAAATAATAGTTGCCCAGTTAATTCCTGCCGTACTCTCCTCTGCACTTTCTGCGGCATACCAAAATCCTAATGTAGCAATACTTTTAAAATTCAAGGTTTCAACAATTGCTTCCATATCTTTCATTACAATTCCAAATACTCCCACAATCGTCAATAAGCCGCATCCTAATGTAACATAATGTCTCTCAATCTTGTCTAACACAATAAGTACAAACATAACAATAAATATTGTTACTGCTAAAATCTGTGCTGCCATCAATTGTTTCATCTCCTTAATATAATCATCGTTCGATTTATAAATGATCTGCTCTCGCAGGAATTGAGATAAGCTCTATGTAAACAGCAAAATATGCCGTATCATAATAGTTAACCCTGAAACAACCACTTTTGTGTTAACACAAAAGTGGCTGCACACCCAATAAAAGTCCTAAAAACCAGTTAATTTCAGGTCTTCAGGACTTATTAAAACAGGGGAAGAGGGATTCGAACCCCCGTGAACGGTTTTGGAGACCGCAATACTGCCGCTGTATGATTCCCCTACAAATCTATATAATTCATTCCACATACTATATCATATGTGGAATCCCATAATACTATTAGCATATTTCTAACTATCTCCCATGCCTTCAAAAGTTCACACAGACGATCCCGCCAAGGTCAAGCCCTCGACCGATTAGTGACAGTCAGCTCCATGCATTGCTGCACTTCCACCCCTGCCCTATCCACCTCGTGCTCCACAAGGGGTCTTACCTCTCTCGAGTGGGACATCTCGTCTCGAGGGGGGCTTCACGCTTAGAT